>NZ_JBLUPS010000014.1:0-160425 GCF_048068035.1 Pseudomonas sp. NY11955 | reverse complement strand
CAAGATCTGGTTCGCCCGTAACTACAAGGCGCACAAGCCCAACACCGTGCTGCTGGACAACGCCCTGGCGACCATGGGCGCCGGCCTGCCTTCGGCCATGGCGGCGCACCTGGTGCACCCGGACCGCCCGGTGATTTCGGTGTGCGGCGACGGCGGCTTCATGATGAACAGCCAGGAGCTGGAAACCGCGGTGCGTCTGGGCATGCACATCACCGTGGTGATCCTGCGTGACGACGGCTACGGCATGATCCGCTGGAAGCAGGCCAACATGGGCTTCACCGATTTCGGCCTGGACTACGGCAACCCGGACTTCGTCAAGTACGCCGAAGCCTATGGTGCCAATGGCCACCGTGTGGAAAGCGCCGAAGGCCTGCTGCCGCTGCTGGAGCACTGCATCAAGACCCCGGGCGTGCACGTGATCGACTGCCCGGTCGATTACAGCGAGAACGACCGCATCCTCAACAGCGAGCTGCGTGAGCGCGCGCTGGCGGTGTAACGCCTGACCGGCACGGCTGACGCCGTGCCCTTGTAGGAGCAGCCTTGTGCTGCGAAGAGGCCCGTATAGCCGACACATTACTGTCAGCCATACGGGCCTCTTCGCAGCACAAGGCTGCTCCTACACGCTCAGGTCAAGCAGACCTTGCAGGCTGGCCAAAATGGCATTGGCGTCATAAGGCTTGCGCGTGACGGGCACGTGCTGCAAGTGCTCGGGAATGCTGATGCCGTCGCCGTAGCCGGTGGCGAACAGGAACGGAACCTGTCGGCGCACCAGCTCATCGGCCACCGAAATGGATGTGCCGGTACCCAGGTTGACATCCAGTATCGCGGCATCGGGTTGGCGGCTGCCAAGCAGTTGCATGGCTTCATCTTCGGAGCTGGCGGTGATCACGTGCTTGATTTGCGCATCGTTGAGGATTTGTTCCAGGCCGACTGCAATTACCAGTTGATCTTCGAGGATCAGTACACACAAGCCTGACCTCGCGGCAAAGGCATCGGTCGCACAGGCCATAGTTGAGGCGGGGATGGCAGGCTCTGCCGTTTCGGCTACGGAAAGGTGCTTGGCAGGAATCCTGAAAAAGCCTTGCAGGCCTTCGGGGTGATACTCCACGCTGCTGGTACCGCCCAGGTCGAACGGGATGCTGCGGTCTATCAGTACCGAACCGAAGCCACTGCGGCTGGGCGGGCGTACCGTTGGCCCAGCACTTTCACGCCAGCTGATGGCACAGGCATTGCTCGCGTCGATCACCCAACTCACCGAAAGCTTGCCGCCGGCCCGCGACAGCGCCCCATACTTGGCTGCGTTGGTAGCCAGTTCGTGCAGCACCAGGGCCATGACCGAATACGCGCGCGCATCGAGGATAACGTTCGGGCCCTGTAGCTCGATCACGCCGGCAGCCGTGCGATAGGGCGAAAGCTCGGCCTCCAGCAGCATCGCCAGGCGCCCACCGCCATCACCGCGCACCACTTGATCGTGGGCCAGCGACAATGCCTGGATACGCCCTTTGAGCGTTGCCACGTAGTCCTGCAGGGTCTGGCTCTCCGACGTCGGGTGGGCAACCAGCGCACCAATCAGCGACAGGATATTCTTGACCCTGTGGTTGAGCTCTTCGTTGAGGATGCGCTGACGCACTTCAGCTTTCGAGCGCTCGCTGGCGAGCAGCTCGTAGTTGTGCAGCACCACTTCGACAATGGCGGTGTGGATCGCATCGCCAAACTGGCGGTCTTGTTCGGTCCAGGGCAGCGACTGCTGGTGAACGGTTTCTTTCCAGAGGGCGAAGCTTTTGCGAGGTGTCAGGCGGTCGCCCAGCGCTCCGCTGTCATAGGTCTTGTTCGGGTCCCCGGCCCAGTCGAGTGTTTCGACAACCTCCTTGCGGAAGAAGATCAGGTAATCCCTCGGCTGCTGCGACATCGGGATGATCAGCAAGCCAGATACATCGGTGAAGTACGCCTGGGCCGAAGGCAACACCATCGACAGGCGGTTGGACGCCCAGGTCCGGCCTTCACTGACCATGTCTGCCAGGCGCAGCAAATCGGGCACGGCCGACTTGGGTGGCGCCAGGCCGGCGCAAGACCAGCGGCCTTGCAGCGACATGCCGATACCGTCGCAGGGGATGAGCGACATCAGCCGGGGCAAGCGAGCGTGGAAGAAGCCATCGATGTCTGCTGTCTGGTTGGCGTCGCGCAGCATGCTGTCCAGCGCTTTGTGCACGCGCACGGCGGCTTCGAGCTTCTGCCGGCTGCGCAGGGTCTCGATGTGCAGTGAGAAGAACTCGCCGAACATCTCTGCGGCTACCCGTTGCCCCATGGCCAGTGTGCGTGGCGAGTAGTGGTGGCAGGCGATCATCCCCCAAAGCTCGCCGTTGACGATGACCGATATCGACATCGAAGCGCCCACGCCCATGTTGCACAGGTACTCGCAATGGATCGGCGACACGCTGCGCAGGTGTGCGTAGGACAGGTCGAGCGGCTCGCCTGATGGGTCGAGGACAGGCTCGATGGCCACCGTTTTGAAATGGGCGTCGGAAATGACCCGGATCGGATTGCGCAGGTAAAGCGCCCGAGCCTGCTGCGGGATGTCCGAGGCGGGGAAGTATTGGCCCATGAAACTTTCGAGGTCGCTGCGCCTGGCCTCGGCGACCACCTTGCCGGCGCCGTCGCTGCCCAGCTGGTAGATCATCACCCGGTCATAGCCAAGCACGGCCCGGACAAAGCGGGCTGCGTCGCGGAATAACTTGTTGGTCTGGTCGATTTCGCGCAGCTGGGCAATCAGGGTACGGGCCAGCTCGATGGGCTCGGCGATGCTGGCGCCGGCCGGTTCGAATTCCAGGATCGCAGTGCCTTTGAACAAGTGGGCGGCAACGTCGAAGGCCTGGCCGTTGGGCAGCGTCACACTGAAGCTGAGTGCGGGGCGCGAGGCTTCGCGGGTACGGGCCAACGCGTTGCGCAACGTGTGGGCTACCTCATCCCCAAGCACCGCATGCAGCTTCTGGCCGTTGATATCGCCTGCTACGCCCAGCAAATGCGGGGCATTGACTGAGTGACGCAGGATCACGGTCGCCGATGCATCACAGGCTAGCAGGCAGCCATGGGGCTGGATGCTGCCAGGTATCTGGATAGGCTCGCGGTCGCAGTTGGTGAGGTTTACTTGGGGGTCGAAGGTCATTGGCCCATGCCTGTGGCTAAAGGGGAGGCTGCCAGCAGGGCTGCCATCGTCCGTCAGACTAGCAGGCATTGCCGCACTTGGGCACGGCAGATGCGAGGGCTGTTGCAAGCAAGGCCGGGAGGTTTGCACACCCCGGCCTTTACCCGCTGCTTGTTTTACTGCGCTTCTTCGAAATGCATCTCTGGCGGCTGCTTGCTGAAGCCTCGGGTAATAGCGGTCAGGTAGAGCATGCCCAGGCACAGCCATCCCAACCCCAGGTAGATTGCCAGGTGATCCAGGCTTGCCATCAACCACAGGTTGGATGCCAACCCCGCCAGGGGAAATGCCAGGTACAGCATTACGGCTTTACCGCCGCGTTGCCCCATGGCCAGCCAGTAATGGAAGATCACCGCCAGGTTGACCAGGCTGAAGGCCAGGAAGGCGCCAAAGTTGATGAACGAGGTGGAAGTGGTCACGTCCATGCGCAAGGCGAGCAGGGCAACTACCCCGCACAGGATGATACTGGGCACCGGGGTGCTGAAGCGCTCGCTGAGCTTGCCGAAGAACGACTTGGGCAACACACCGTCGCGGCCCATTGCATACAGCAGCCGGGAGGCGCTGGCTTGAGCCGACAGGCCAGAGGTGAACTGGCCAACGATCAGCCCCAGCAGGAAAACGCTGACGAACAGGTCGCCGCCGATGTTCTGGGCGATTTCATAGGCTGCCGCATCAGCGTTGGCGAAGTCGGTAGAAGGATGGGCCAATTGCACGAAGTAGCTGCAAGCGATGAACAGTCCGCCACCAATCAGGGTGATCAGCAGGATGGCTCTCGGGATGTTCTTGCGTGGCTCCTTGGTTTCTTCGGTCAGCGTGCTGACTGCATCGAAGCCGAGGAAGGAGTAGCAGGCAATCGCGGCACCGCTCATGATCAGCGGCAACTGGGCACCGTCCTTGTAGAACGGCTCAAGCGTCCACAACGGCACTGTGGGGTCACCCCACACGTAGTGCACGGCAAGCGCGACAAACGCCGCCAGCACCAGTAGCTGAATGAACATCAACAAGCCGTTGACGGTTTTTGCCAGGCGCAGGCCAACCACATTGATGAGGGTGGTCACGACGATGAACGCCAGTACCCAGACAGCCTGCGCAACACTGGGGAAAGCCGAGTGCAGGTAGGCGGCACCAATCAGCCAGATCGCCATGGGCAGGAACAGATAGTCGAGCAGCACCGCCCAACCCGTGATGAAGCCCAGTTGCGGGCTGATCGACTTGCGTACGTAGGTGTAGGCGGATCCGGCAACCGGGAAGGCGCGTGCCATGTTGCCATAGCTCAAGGCGGTAAACAGCATGGCGATGGCGGCTGCAAGATAGGCTGCGGGTACCATCCCTGCGGTGGTATCCGCCAGAATGCCGAAGGTGCCAAGGACGATGATCGGGGTCATGTAGGCGATGCCGAAAAGCACCACCGAGCCCAGCGAAAGTGTTCGCTTGAGTGTGGCCATTACTGCTTGCTCCAGCTTGTGATTGTTATTCAGAGTCGAACGTGCTGCCGTCCTTGGCGGCCTTGCCTGCCCGTCAGGGGGCTTGAATGGTGGAAGATCAGGCGGGGATGATCAGTTCACGCAGGCCGTTTTCGTGCTCGTGCTGTTCACCTGGTAGGTGAATACGACGCTGGGCGATGTAGGTATATTCACTACGCGATTGCTGCAGCTGTGCCATGTCCAGCTCGACGTTCAGGCGGCAGTCGCCACGGCCCGCTTCGCACAGCAGTTGGCCATAGGGATCGACCACGGCGCTGCCGCCGGCAAAGACCAGGCCGCCATCACCTTCACCGACGCGATTGACCATGACCGCAAAAGCCTGGTTTTCCATGGCGCGTGCAGTAATGGCAGTTCTATGGGTTGGCCCGTACGGGTCCATGTTGCCGTTGGTGACGATGATCAGTTCTGCACCGAGCTGCCCCAGGGCGCGAGCGCTTTCAGGGAACTCGATGTCGAAGCAGATCAGCAAGCCGACCCGCACGCCTTTGAACAAGGTCGTGGCATAGCGATCGCCTGGGGTGAACACGCCGCAATCGGAGGCCCAAAGGTGGGTCTTGCGGTAGCTGAGGGCCACACCTTCAGCGGTGACCAGCACCGTGGTGTTGTAGAACTTGCCATTGGCTGCTGCCTCGGCCATGCCGACCACCACGGCGACGTCCCGCGCGCACGCAGCTTGCTGGATAGCGGTGATGCTCGGGCCATCCAGCGGCTCGGCAACCAGGCGAATGTTGTCTTCGGTTGGGAAGCCGGTCAGCTGGGTTTCGGGAAACACCAGCAGCTCGGTACCGGCGCGGCAGTTGTGGATCGCCTCGATGGTGCGCTGCAGGTTGTAGACGGTGTCGCCATCGCGACCGGCCAGTTGAACAAGCTCGACCTTCATGTGTATTCCTCGACTAACTGCTTCAGCCGCCACGCGCCAGCGGCACGAGGGGCGTAAAAAACGATCCCGGTACAGGTTCGCTCAGCGTAAGCTAGCCCGGATTATGGGGTGGTGGTCACGCTGGGGGTATTACGCCCGCGTGGTAACCCTACAGGGGTAGAGGATGAATTTTACGCTGCACGACATTGCCTGGCACCGCGCGGTGGGCCAATTGATCGAAACACTCGACAAGGCGCATTTCTGGCCAACCTTGGTGCGGCTGCTGAACGAATATGTGCCCTGCGACAGCTGGGTCGCGCTGCTGTTTTCGGCGGCGCGACCGCAGGTGTTCGCCGAATGCCCCAGCGAGGACGGCAACCCTGATCCACTGTTTCAGGATTACCTGAACGGCCTGTACCTGCTGGACCCATTCTACGTGGCCAGCCGCGAAGCTGCGGCCTCCGGCCTGGTGCGGCTGGCGGACGTTGCCCCCGAATGCTTCGAACAGACCGATTACTACCAGCGCTACTTTCGCCTTAATGTGGTAGCGGATGAAATTCAGTTCAACGTGCAATTGGATGCGCAGCGCACGCTGTGTCTTTCACTTGGCTGCAAACGACGTTTCACCCTTGAACAGGTCACCCTGCTGGAACTGTTGCGACCGTGGGTGGCAGGCCTGATGCGCCAGCGCATGGCTTTCGAGCGTGAGTTGCTGGAAGCAGCCACTGCGCCGGCACCCCACTGGCAAAGCCGCATGGAGCAAAAGGTCGAACAGATGGAGTCGCCGCTGACCGGGCGCGAGTTGGAAGTGGGCAGGTTGATGCTCAGCGGCTGTTCCAGCAAGGAGATAGCGCGCAAGCTGGAAATCTCCGTGGAAACCGTGAAAGTGCACCGCAAGCACATGTACAGCAAGCTGGGGATCAAGTCGCAGTCGGAGTTGTTTTCGCTGTTTCTGCAGGCCCAACTGGGCTGATTCAGGTTGACGGGCTTTCCCTGCGTTCATCGCGGGGCGCTCGACGCAGGTTTCATCAACGGCGCCGAGTTGCTCGCCGCTGGAGTACAAGTGTGCTCTTTTCGCAAAGCGCTTGAAGGCGGGGTGTGATAAGTGCTCTCATCCCACGCCTGTGCTTATTGGTATTGAAAGATGAACCGCCCGCTGTTTGTTTCCATCGATGGCCCCAAGGGCACCGGCAAGACCACACTGCTGGAGGCCGTGACTCAAGCCCTGAGGCTGGACGGGCACAAGGTCGTCCGCCTTTGCGAGAGAAACAACGACCCCAACCGTGGCGAAACCATGGTGCTGGTCAATAGGCTCGCCCGAAGCCCTTGCCAGGATCTGGAGTATCAGGTCTGCGAGCGTTTCGCAGAAAGCCGCGCCTGGATTTCCCGAAAGGTACTGCCCAGACAACCCGCTGACAGCATCATCCTGATCGATCGCTGGTACCCCTCTGACGCTGCATTTCGCCGTAATGTGCCGTTTGCGCGGGTCATGCAGTTGAACCTGGAGCGCGGCGTGCAAGTGCCGGATTTGCATGTCGGCGTGGTCACCAGCGCTGAAACCTCATGGGCAAGGGCCATGGCGCGCAACCGCGGGCTGGGCAGCACGGTGATCCACAACCTGGATGAACAGGTTGCCTGCACCGAAGCGTTCGAGCGCGCGGTCGCCGAACATGGCTGGGTGCTGTGCCGAAATGAAGGCACCCTCGACCAGGCAACGCGGCAGGTGGTTGGCGAAATACAGGCTGTACTTCGCCACACGTGAACGCTGCCAGCAAGCTGATCGAGCTGTTAGCGCACGCTTTCCTCTTGGCGAGGTCGCGTCGCTGTTTGCGCGACGTGCGGGCGCTCAACCAGGCTTGCGCATCGAGGTCACTGGGTTGGAGATCATCGCGCAATTGCCACAGGGCGCTGGGGTGCGCTATCGCGAGACGCACCATTTGCCCGGCCAACACGCGAAGACGCGGATCTCGACCGCAGTCTTCAATATGGAAGCAGGGCGCCCCCTGTGGCGCCAGCTTCAGGAAACCTGGGCAGCCTGAAACCGCGCGCTCATGGTGTTGCAAACGCCGCTTTTCTTGCACCGAAAGCGGCCGTTCCTACTTGGCGGTAAAACCTGCAAACCGCTTGTTGAAGCCTGCCACCCGGCCTTCGGCCTTGGCTTTACGTTCCTGGCCGGTGTAGACCGGGTGCGAAGCACTGGACACGTCGAGCGTCACATAGGGGTAACGGAGGCCATCTGTGTGCACGTGCGTCTTGTCGGTATCGATGGTAGAGCCGATCAGCCAGTAGGCGTTGGCGGCCACGTCATGAAACAGGACGGGGCGGTAGTCGGGATGGATGCCGGGTTTCATATCGAACTCCTTAATGAATGTTATACAGTAACAATTTAGACGATGTTGCGATTCATTTGCAACAACGAACGATTCAAGCCTCGATCGACGAGTGATGCCCGGTAATCAGCCACTGATCATCGATCTGTTCAAAGGTGAACAGAAACCGCGCCGGTACTACGCGTTGTATACCGCTGTCGCGGAAAATGAAGGTGTAAAGCCCGCCGACAACCACGGTGCCAAGCCTGCGGCTGACACGTTTCTTGAACACTTGGATGTCGCACACCAGGCCGTCATTGGCCAAGAAGTTCTCGAAGTAGTTGCGGCGGCTGTCGTCGCAGTCCCGTACCTGGTTGGATAGGGTGGGTACCAGGATGGCGTCTGGCGCATACAGCGCAAGCACCTGGTCAACGTCACGCGTGGCCATCGTTGCCGCCCAGCGATAGAGGGCGGCCTTGGCGCCTGCCAGGCAGGCCGGTTCGGTATCGGTGCAGGGTCCTGTGGTGCTAGGGAAGGTGGCGGTTGCGCTCATGGGCTTACCTGAGTGTCTAGAAGATGAGTGGCAGGGTCATGCCGGGGTGCGGTAATGTGTTATAACATAACATTGCTGATACAGGTTTCGGATCATGTTTCTCAAAGGCGAACAGGTGGTGAGCCGTAGACACAGGGAGGCTCGTTCATGAGCGGTATCCTGGTCAGAAATGCCCGACTGGTGAACGAAGGCAAGGTGTTCGATGCCGATGTTCTCGTTGCCCACGGGCGAATCGAGAAAATCGCCGGCAGCATCGAGGGTATAAATGCCCCTGTCGAAATCGATGCACAAGGGCGCTGGCTGGTGCCCGGGATGATCGACGACCAAGTGCACTTTCGCGAACCCGGGGCTGCGCACAAGGGCACCATTGCCAGCGAGTCACGGGCCGCTGTCGCAGGTGGCATTACCAGCTTCATGGACATGCCCAATACCAACCCGGCGACCTTGACCCTGGCAGCCCTTGCCGACAAGAAGGCCCGTGCGGCCGGTTCCTCCGTTGCCAACTACGGCTTTCACTTTGGTGTGAGCAAGGACAACCTCGAAACTGTCGCCAGGCTCGACCCGCGACAAGTCGCGGGCGTAAAGGTGTTCATGGGGGCCTCCACCGGGGACATGCTGGTCGACGACCCCAAGGTGCTTGAGCGCCTTTTCGCCTGTGTGCCGACGGTGCTGCTGGCGCACTGCGAGCACACGCCCTCCATCCTCGCCAACGAAGCGCGCTACCGTGAGCAGTACGGTGATTTCATCCCAGCGGCGATGCACCCCCTCATACGTGAGGCACAAGCTTGTTGGCGCTCGTCCAGCCTGGCTGTGCAGTTGGCAAACCGGTTCGGCACACGCCTGTACGTGCTGCACCTAAGTACGGCCCAAGAGCTGAAACTGTTCGAGCCTGGCCCGCTGGCCAACAAGCGGGTCACGGCTGAGGTGTGTGTCCATCATCTGCTGTTTGATGACAGTCACTATTCGCGCCTTGGCTACCTCATCAAATGCAACCCGGCCATCAAAACCCGCGCAGACCGAGAGGCGTTGCGTCAGGCGTTGTTGTGCGACCGCATCGATGTCATTGGCACAGACCATGCGCCGCATACCCTGGCAGAGAAACGCAGCCCGTACGCGTCGGCACCTTCCGGTTTGCCTCTGGTGCAACATGCACTGCCGGCGTTGTTCGAATTGATCGAGGAGGGCGTGCTGCCCATCACTCAGCTGGTACGTAAAACCAGCCACGCAGTCGCCGACCTGTTCGCGATCCAGGAGCGTGGCTACCTGCGTGAGGGCTACTGGGCGGACCTCGTACTGATCGAGCGCCTCGCCGAGCCGCGGCCAGTCAGCCTTGACCCGGTGCTTGCCCACTGTCAGTGGACGCCATTCCAGCACCATCGGCTGCGGCATCGCGTGACCACCACGATTGTCTCCGGCCAATTGGCCTGGCATGACCACAAGTTGAACGAACATTGTCAGGGATTACCTCTAGCGTTCAATGTGCAGCGGCGCTGACCCTTCGAATGCTGCTCGCGCTCGAATACCCCAGCCGACCATCAGGCGCCCTGGCGGTCGATATCGCGGCGCAGCACTACCGAGGTGGTAATGTCATCCACTGATTCATGACGGGCCACGTTGTCGCGTACCTGGTTGAGGTCGTCGATTGTCCGGGTTTCCACTTCAACCACCAGGTCAAGCTGGCCGCTCACCGAGGAAACCCGGCGCACCCGGGCGTCGGTTGCCAACTGGTCGAGCAGCCCCATGGCAGGCGTGCGCTGCAACGTCACCAGCAAGATCGCGCGTATCACGTTGGCGTCTATTTCGCCGATGTCTGCGCGATAACCACGAATGATCCCGCTGCGTTCAAGGTTGGCTACGCGCTCGGTAGTGGCGCTTCTGGAAAGCCCTATGCGGCCGGCTAATGCCTTTAGCGCAATGCGCGCGTCCTTCGAAAGTACTTCAAGAATCTCACGATCTTTTGCGTCCAGCTCACGCATTGCACCACCCAATCAGCTCGCCGTCATTATGCCGGTCGGAACCGGCATAATGCCTGTCGACCCCGACCGTATGCAGGGTGTCGGTTTCGGCGGTGCATGACAAGCTATTGAAAAAACAATTTGCTCGCTCGGAACGTGATGATATGACAGACCTTTCCCACCCGGCACCTCGGTTTTCGGCAAGCGATGCAGAGGGCCTCGCAAAAGACTTGTTCAACGTCACCGGCACAGCGACGCCTCTCGATGGGGAGCGTGATCGCAATTATCGGCTGGAGACTGGCCTCGAAGCAGGATGGATCCTGAAAATCATCAATGCCAGCGAGCCCAGGGTAGAAAGCGAGTTTCAAACCGCGCTGCTCGATCACCTGGCCGTGCATGGCGCGCATTTGCGTGTGCCTCACCTGCGCGCCAGCGTGGCTGGCGACTACTTGCCGTCCGTGGCCAGCGCCACAGGTGAGAAGCATGCTGTACGCCTGGTCAGTTGGCTGGCCGGCACGCCACTGGCCGAGGCCAGGCGTTCCCTCGCACTGATGAGAAACTTTGGCCAGGCACTCGGTGAGTTGGACCGCGCCCTCCAGGGTTTCATGCACCCAGGCGCAGTCCGTGACCTGGATTGGGATCTGCGCCATGCTGCGCGCTCCCGTTCGCGTCTTCACCACATCAAAAACCCCGAGCGACGAGCCATTGCCGAGCGTTTCATCAGCCAGTTCGAGCACAGTGTTCAGCCCAGGCTGGCGTCCCTCCGGGCCCAAGTCATCCACAACGACGCCAACGACTGGAACATTCTGGTCGACGCCGAAACCACCAGCACCGTGACCGGCTTCATCGACTTTGGCGATGCAGTGCATAGCGTGCTGATTGCCGAGGTCGCGATCGCCAGCGCTTACGCCATTCTCGACATGGACGACCCGATTGGCGCCGCGGCCGCGCTGGTGGCCGGCTTCAATGAAAAGTACCCGCTGCAAGCGCAAGAACTCGATGTGTTGTTCAGCCTGATAGCCATGCGCCTGGTGATCAGCGTCACGTTCTCTGCTTCTCGGCAGGATCAGACCGACGACAATCCTTACTTGGCGATCAGTGAGGCACCTGCCTGGCGCCTGTTGGAACAGCTTGATTCGATGAACCCGCGGCTGGCCACCGGTATCCTGCGTAAAGCCTGTGGTTTCGATGCCATCGACGGTGCAGGCGAAGTCCGCCGCTGGATTGCCGATAACCGCAAATCGTTCGCCGACCTGGTGCGCCCGTCAGCCGCCATTCTCGACAAGGTAATCGCACCGTTCGGCGACGCCAGCCACGAGATGACCATCGCCTCGGCCGAGCAGCGCCCTGCAGATGCCACCCGCTGGTGGGATGAGTTCTCCGCCGCCAACAAAGTGCCGCTGGCCATCGGCCCATGGGGCGAGTTACGTACCATCTACACTGACAGTGCTTTCGAGTCCCGCTTCATCAAGGGGCAGCGCCGCACCCTGCATGTGGGAGTCGACCTGGTGATGCCGGCAGGTACGCCGTTGTACGCACCGGTGGCCGGCACCGTCAGAAGCGTCGAGGTAGAACCAGACCCTCTGGGTTATGGAGGCCTGGTGATGATCGAGCACGCTCCGCAAGGTTGCCCGCCATTTCTGACCTTGTGGGGGCACATGGCCCATGAGGCGCTGGGCCGCTTGAAGGTGGGTGACAAGCTCGAAGCTGGCGACCTGGTCGGTTACATGGGCACCGATAAGGAAAATGGCGGCTGGATCCCCCACCTGCATCTGCAGATGACCACCGATACCCAGCTCAGCGCGAGTGAGGTCATTGGCGTTGGTGAACCAGAGTACCGCGAAGTGTGGGCAGACCTGTTCCCGGATGCCTCGACCTTGGCCGGTATTGCACCAGAGACCTATAACCAGCAGGGCATGACCAAGGCCCAGATCATTGCCAAGCGCAAGGAATTGCTGCTGCCGAACCTGTCCATTTCGTACAGCGACCCGATCAAGTTCGTGCGTGGTGATGGCGTATGGCTGATCGACAACTTCGGGCGGGCCTACCTGGACTGTTTCAACAATGTTTGCCACCTGGGCCATAGCCACCCCGACGTGGTCGAAGCCTTGACCCGTCAGGCTGCGCGACTCAATACCAATACCCGCTACCTTCACGACAACATCGTCGAATACGCCGAACGCCTGACCGGCACTTTGCCAGAGGGGCTTTGCGTTGCGTCCTTTGGCTGTTCGGGCAGTGAAGCCAACAGCCTGATGCTGCGCATGGCGCGCAACTACACCGGCAGTGACCAGGCGATCGTGCTGGACTGGGCCTACCACGGCACCACGCAAGAGCTCATCGACCTGAGCCCTTACAAGTACAAACGCAAGGCCGGCAAGGGCCGGGCGCCGCATGTTTACGAGGCGGTGGTCCCGGACAGCTACTACGCCCCCGAGCACTGGCCAGTGGAGGAACACGGCAAGCGCTTTGCCGAGTCGGTAGCAGAGCAACTGGATGCCATGCGCAAGGTAGGCAAGAGGCCCGGGTTCTTCCTTGCCGAGTCGATCCCCAGCGTGGCGGGGCAGGTGTTCCTGCCCGAACACTACCTCAAGCAGGTGTACGCCATGGTTCGCGCCGAAGGTGGATTGTGCCTGGCCGATGAAGTGCAGGTCGGGTTTGGCCGCGTGGGTAGCCATTGGTGGGCATTCGAGACTCAGGGCGTGGTGCCGGATGCTGTCACCATGGGCAAACCGATTGGCAACGGTCACCCGATGTCGGCGGTGGTGACCACGCGCGAAGTTGCCGATGCCTTCGACAACGGCATGGAGTATTTCAATACCTTCGCTGGCAACCCCGTGTCCTGCGCGGTTGGCCTGGCGGTGCTCGATGCAATCGAGCGCGACCAGTTGAAAGAGAATGCCTTGAACGTCGGCAATTACCTGCTCGATGGTTTGCGCAAGCTGCAGCAGCAATTTGACGTGATCGGTGATGTGCGTGGCTTGGGTCTGTTCCTCGGTGTCGTGTTGGTCACTGACCGCAAGTCGAAGGCGCCGGCCACGGCATTGGCCAGGAAAGTTGCAGATGGCGCCAGGGAGCGCGGTGTGTTGATCGGCACCGAGGGCCCGCATGACAACGTGCTGAAGATGCGCCCATCAATGATCTTCACCCGGGCCAATGCCGACTTCCTTCTCGAAGTGCTGAAAGATAGCTTCAGCGCAGCGCTGATGGCAGGGCAAACGCAGAACCTGTAGGAGCAGCCTTGTGCTGCGAAGAGGCCGGTAAGGCGCAACAGCATCTTCGGCTGTAATGGTCTCTTCGCAGCGCAAGGCAGCGCCTACCCCAGGTACAGTGCGAACTCAGGCCTTCTGGCGGTCGATATCACGCCGTAGCACGACTGCCGTCGTGATGTCGTCGACAGAGTCATGGCACGCTACGGCGTCTCGCACCCGGTTCAAATCATCAATCGTCCGCGCCTCGACCTCGACTACGAGGTCGAGTTGCCCGCTGACAGACGAAACCCGTTTCACCTGAGCATTCTGTGCCAGCAAGTCCAATAGCCCCAGTGCCGGTGTCCGTTTTAGTGCCACCAGGATAATCGCCCGGATTACATTGGCATCGATTTCACCAATGTCCGCACGATATCCGCGAATGACCCCGCTACGCTCCAGCTGTAAGACCCGCTCGCTGGTAGCACTTCGCGACAGGCCGATTCTGGCAGCCAGCGCCTTGAGTGCCACGCGTGCTTCCTTGGAAAGTATGTCGAGGATTTCCCGATCTTTGATGTCTAGTTCGCGCAAAGCTGACACTCCCGCCTGATCACCGATAAATGGCCGGCCGCCCCGGAAAAGTGCAGGAGGCAGGCCAACCGAAAGCTTGCTTGTTGTGGGTGCATGGCAAGACACTACTCCAGTATTTTCACGGGTCGAAGTAGCGCCGGCATTATGTCGGTCGATTCCGGCAAAGTGCCATTCGAACACGCACATTGCAGGGTGATTTCAAAGTATCAGTGTGCAAAGCTCACTGTGCAGGTAGGGACCTCAGCGCCCAAGACAATAAGAAATAGAAACGTCAAAGGAGTGCCTCGATGCTGGCAAGAAAAACCAGGATGCTACTTGTATCCAGTGCAGTGGCAGCGGCTGCATTGTTCTCTCATGGCATAACGCAAGCCGATGATCTGCAGACCGTTCAAGAATCAAACGTACTGCGCGTGGCCATGAGCGGCCAGTATGCGCCCTTCAGTTTTGCCAATGAAAAGAATGAAATTGTCGGTTTCGACGCCTCCGTGGGTGAAGCACTCGCCCAACGCTTGGGTGTGAAGTTACAAATTATTACCACACCCTTCGACGGCATTATTGCCGGGCTGCTGGCCAAAAAGTATGACGCCATCATCGCCTCGATGACCATTACGCCCGAGCGCCTGAAAGCCGTTGACTTCGTCGGGCCTTATTACCATGCCGGTCGTACCATCGGCGTCAAGGAAGACTCTCCGATCCAGGTCCTTGATGACCTCAAGGATGTCACCGTTGGCGTGACGCTGGGCGATTCTCATGACAAATGGGCGCGTGCCCGCGGCAATCTCAAAGTGCGCACCTATAAAGGCTTGCCAGAAATGCTGGTGGACTTGGATGCCGGGCGTATCGATGCCGTCGTTATGGACAGCATTCCGGTCATGGTTGCGGTAAAGGAGACCGGGCAGAAAGTACGTATCATCAGCCTGCCGGACGAGCAGGGTGGTCGCGAAGGCCTGGGCATTGCCATTCGCAGGAACAACCCTGAATTCAAGGCCCAGCTGCAAAAGGCCTTGGACGAGATCCTGGCCGATGGCACTTATAAAGAAATCTCCATGAAATGGGTGGGTAGCGACATTCGCTGATGCACACCTGCAGTGGCCTGGCCGATAGGTCGGGCCGGGTTGGTTGAATTTTGTGAGTGGTTTTTATGGACCTGTCATTGATCCATCGCACCTACCCGTACTTCATGGAAGCCGCTTGGGTAACTGTGCAGATTTCGTTGCTGTCATTATTACTGGGCTTGCTCCTGGCAATCGTTTTGGTGGCGTGCAGGTTATCGCCAGTCTTTATCTTGCGCTGGGTGGCGAATATCTACGTCAGCGTATTTCGCGGCACACCCTGCCTGGTACAGTTGTTCATCATCTATTTTGGCGGGCCACAAATAGGCATTGAACTTGAGCCATTTTCCGCGGCGGTGATCGGGTTGGGCATGAACATCGCGGCGTATATGTCCGAGTCCATTCGCGGTGCTATCGATAATGTCGATCCTGGCCAGGAGGAGGGTGCACGGTCGATTGGTTTCAGCCGCAGGCAAACGCTGTTGTTCATCATCATTCCCCAGGCACTCAAACTCATGATCAGGCCCTTGGGCGTCAATGCCATTGGCCTGATCAAGGGCTCTGCCCTGGTGTCGGCCATTTCCGTGGTTGAACTGACTTACACCGCGCAGCGCTTCATCAGTTCAACCTACAAACCGTTCGAAATCTTCACGGTGTCGGCGTTGCTTTATATCGTCATGGTCTACGCGGTCAAATATGTGGTGGAAGTGCTGGATCGGCGATACGCGACCAAGTGAGGGCTTGTCAGTGGAAGGATTAAACCTGAGCGTCATCACGCCTTATTATGAAATGCTGGCGACTGGCCTGGGCTGGACGGTTGTAATGTTTCTCTGTTCCAGTGTCATCAGCCTGGCAGTGGGTGTGCTGTTTGCCCTGATTGACTTGTATGCGCCCAAGGCCATGGCACTGCCCGTGCGCTTCGTAACCTGGCTGTTGATGGGCACGCCATTGTTGCTGCAACTGTATGTGATCTATTACGGGCTGGTTCAAGTGGGTATCGATATTCCGGCGATGGTTGCCGGGGTGATCGGGCTTAGCCTGCATTTTGCGGTCTACAACGCCGACGTGATCAAGTCCGGGATCGAGTCGGTTGACCCAGGCCAGATAGAAGGCGCGCGCTCGATTGGCCTGAGCAAGCTGATGACACAGCGCTACATCATTGTTCCGCAGGCATTGCGAAAAACCATTGCGCCACTGGGGAACAACCTCATCGTGTTGCTCAAGGACACTTCGCTGGTGTCGATTATCGGTATTGCCGAACTCGTCTACAGCGCCCAACTGGCGGTCAGCGAAACCTATAGCCCGTTTGAGTTCTACCTCGCCGTCGCGGTGATCTATTACGTGGCCAACCTGGTGCTCGAGGCTGGGTTGCATCTTATTGAAGCAAAAGTCGAGATGTCACGATGAACAGCAACGCTATGGTAGAAGTGAAAGGTGCCCGTAAAGCCTACGGTGACCTTGAGGTGCTCAAGGGTATCGACCTGTCGGTGTCGCGTGGGCAGATCGTCGCCATCATTGGGCCGAGTGGTTCGGGTAAAAGTACCTTGTTGCGCTCGATCAATCATCTCGAAGTGCTCAATGGTGGTGAGGTGTGGCTTGACGGCGACCAGGTCAACCGGCCCTTGAAAGGCCGCGCCTTCGAACAGCATATCAACCAGGTGCGCCAACAGATGGGCATGGTGTTTCAGCACTTCAATCTGTTTCCGCACCTCACCGTCTGTGAAAACATCGCGATAGGGCCGGTGAAGTTAAAAGGCTATTCGAAAAGTGCGGCCAGGGCGTTGGCCCTGGAGTACTTGCAGAAGGTTGGGTTGGCTAACAAGATCGACGAGTACCCATCGCGTTTGTCTGGGGGGCAAAAACAGCGGGTTGCCATTGCCCGTGCACTGGCCATGGAACCCAAGGTGATGTTGTTCGATGAGGCGACGTCGGCACTAGACCCCGAGCTTGTCGAAGAAGTGAACCTGGTCATGAAGCAACTGGCGGCCGAACATATGACCATGCTCATCGTCACACACGAGATGCGTTTCGCCGGTGAGGTGGCCGATCAGATTGTGTTCATGGACGGCGGTGTGGTCGTGGAGCAGGGTGCACCGAGTGAGATCCTCAGCAATCCCGTGCAGGACCGCACCCGGGCTTTCTTGAAAAAACATCTGCATCAGTGCTAGGACATTGCAGGCGCTCGGCGCAATCGATCCGTCGCCTCGTCTGAGCCAGCAATCAGTCCGACAACGACCATAGCGGATCGCTGGCCATCAACAGGGTCACCCAATCGGTAAAGGCGCGTACCCTTGCTGACAAGTGGCGGGTGTAGGGGTAGACGATGGAAAGGGGCATGCTCGCCATCTGCCAATCAGGCAAGACCCTCACCAGCGCACCCGTTTTGAAATGCGGCACGGCCTCGGCCGTTGGAAGGAAGGCAACACCTAGCCCGGAGACCGCGGCGGCGGCAGTTGCACTGCCGTTGTTGAAGTACATGGATGGCTGATGATCCAAGGTGAAACTGTCTGACCCGCGTGTGAGGGTTGGCACGAAACGCCTATCCGTTGCAGGAAACTTGAACCCTAAATGTTTGTGGTTTGGCAGGTCCCAAGGGGTGTCGGGGATGCCGACACTGTCCAGGTACCTGGGGGATGCGCAGAAGCAAAACCGCATTTGGCCAATAGGCCGACACACCAAATCCTGATCAGTAATGGTTCCACCACGAATCGCACAATCCACACCTTCCTGAACAAGATCAACGACACGCTCGCTGCAGCCGATGTCGAGATGGATTTCGGGGAATGTCGAGGCGAACTCGGAAAGGGCAGGGACCACAAACAAGATTCCGACAGGGGAGGGCATTTCAATGCGAACCCGCCCGCGCACGACATTTCGGCTTTGCGAAGTCGAAGCCTCCAGCTCGTCCACATCGTCAATCACGGCACGCGCTCTGATGTAGTAGGCGGCCCCTTCGGGTGTGGGTGAAACTTTACGCGTTGTACGATGCAGCAGCCTGATTCCAAGCAGATTTTCCAGGGCCTGGATTTGGCCTGAGATCGTTGTTTTTGCCAGCGACAGGGAGTCTGCAGCACCGCTGAAACTGCCCACTTCGACGATGCGGCAAAACGCCCGCATCGCCTCCAAACGGTCCAATGCCATTGTGCGGTTTCCGTACAAACAAAACGATTGCACCCAGTTTATCCGAAATCACGGTTTCACTACAGTTTGCTCATCCCACCGAGCGGTGGCGAACCAACTGGAGAATCGTGATGAGCACCAAACGTATCAATTATTACGAAGCAGCCCCACAAGCCATGAAAGCCATGATGGGGCTGGAAAAGGCCGCTTCTCAATCCATTCTGCCGGCATCGCTGCGAGAGCTGGTGCGGATTCGTGCATCGCAGATCAACGGTTGTGCCTATTGCATCGACATGCACACCGCCGATGCGCTGAAAGCAGGTGAAACCCCACGCCGTCTGATGGCTGTCAGTGCCTGGAAAGAAACACCGTTTTTCGATGCCCAGGAACGTGCTGCGTTGCTGTGGACTGAAACCCTCACCCTGGTGGCAGAGAGGCATGCACCGGATGAGATTTACCAAGAGGTTGCAGCTCACTTCAACGAGCAAGCGCTGTCCGAGCTCACCTTTGTGATTGCCGCCATCAACGCCTGGAACCGCTTCGGCGTCGGTTTCGCCATGCAGCCAAAGTAATCCCCCATCCGAATTCGGGTGTTTGACACTACACAGCGACTTTCCTCCCAGCCTGAACTTTCAAACACCCCCACTCGAATCAAATCTTTAACGTTTTGCGCGTGTCTGTGCGCGCTCTTTGACGGAGTCAATATGAAAAACATTATCAAAACCTGTGCTGCACTCATGATAGTACTGCCTTTTTTTGCACATGCCGCTGACGGTGCAGAAGCGGCGAAGCGTTTCCAGGAACGAAACAAGGCGATGTTTGCTCAACAAGCAAAGGCGCGAGCGGAGCGCGAACAACAGGATCATCAGGCGAGTAAAGATTCGCTGCAGGTGGGTGACGATTCTGTCAGCGCTGGAATGATTGCTGAATAAACCACGGCGAATCGATTTGCCATTTAGTGAAAAGGATCAATCCGTGCGCTCTCCCGCCCTCATTGCAACTGGCTTCGTTGCTACAATTTCGCTGATCGCTGGATGTAACAAAGAGACCACGCTGGAAGTGCCAGCCAATCCTCCCGCTGTCGATGTTGTTAGTGTAACCGTTCAACCCGTGAAACCCTGGGACAGTTTCAATGGCCGCATCGGGGCTATGGAAACGGTATCGGTGCTGCCAAGAGTCGGTGGTTACATCACCAAGGTCGCTTACAAGGAAGGCAGCGAGGTCAACAAAGGCGACCTCTTGTTTGTCGTTGACCAACGCCCCTATCGCGCTACCTTGGCGAGTGCGCAAGCCCGGCTGGAGCGGGCACGGGCTTCACTTGCTTTCGTCAAGCAACAAAATCAGCGAGCGCAGCAGCTTATCAAGAGCCATGCGATATCGATGGAGGAGGCTGAGCAGAAGCGAGCAGCCTACGAACAGGGCGTTGCTGAGGTACATGCTGCTGAGTCCGAGGTGACGACAGCGGCTCTCAATCTGGCGTTCACCGAGGTTCGATCGCCCATCGATGGCCGGACAAGTCGGGCACAACTCACGGTCGGCAACCTGGCCGTCGCGGACCAGTCTGTACTCACCTCGGTGGTGTCGCAGGACCCGGTCTATGTTTACTTCGACCCGGATGAACAAAGCTTCCTGAACTATCAAGAACGCTTGAAGGCCTCTCAACGTACACAGGTGCGCGTCGGACTGGCAAATGACGAACACTCTCCCTATGAAGGGGAACTCTCGTTCGTTGATAACCAGGTGGACGCTGCAACAGGCACCATTCGCGCAAGGGCGACGGTGAAGAACCCAGACAGGTTGCTGGTGCCAGGGCTCTTCGCCAAAGTAGAACTGTCAGTGGGTGAATCGCAGGTGCAAACACTGGTGCCTGAACGCGCCATCTTGAGTGATCAAGATAAAAAGTATGTCTACGTACTGAGCGGCGATGGCAAGGCTGAAAAAAGGTATATCGAGCCCGGCAAGTTGGTTGGGCAGCAGCGTGTGGTCGCCGCAGGCCTCGACAATAACGAGCGCGTGATAGTTTCCGGTCTTCAGCAAATTTATGCCTCCGGCATGGCGGTCTCACCCAATCTTCTCGTCCCAGCAAGTACTGAAATGAACGTGTCCAGTACGCATAAAAGCTTGAAATAACCTGCGAAGGCCTGTCTCATGGATTTCTCTAAGTTTTTTATCGATAGGCCAATCTTTGCGATTGTTCTGTCGATTGTCATTTTTGCAGCGGGGCTGATCGCAATCCCGCTGCTGCCTGTTGGTGAGTACCCAGAAGTTGTTCCGCCTACCGTGGTGGTGAAGGCCACCTATCCGGGCGGGAACCCTAAAGAGATTGCCGAGTCGGTTGCTGTTCCCCTGGAGGAGGCCATCAACGGGGTTGAAGACATGGTCTATCTGAAGTCGGTGGCCAGCTCCGATGGCACGTTGCAGGTCGTAGTCACCTTCAACGACAAGGTAGACCCAGACACGGCGGCGGTTCGCGTACAGAACAGGGTAAGCCAGGCGCTTTCTCGCCTGCCTGAAACGGTGCGCCAATATGGCATCACCACGCAGAAACAATCCCCGACACCGCTGATGTATGTGGACATGTTCTCCACCAGCGAGAAGTTCGATGCCCTTTACCTGCGCAACTACCTTCGCCTGCACGTGAAGGATGAGCTGGCGCGTATTCCGGGGATCGGCGACGTGGTGCTTTACGGCTCCGGCGACTATGCGATGCGGATCTGGCTTGACCCAGACAAGCTCGCCGCGCGTGGTATTACCGCACAGGACGCCATCAATGCTATCCGCCAGCAGAACGTTCAAGTATCCGCCGGGCAGCTCGGCGCCGAACCCTCGCCCCAGAACACCGATTTTCTGATTTCCATAAACGTGCAAGGTCGGCTCAAGACCGAGCAGGAATTCTCTGACATCGTCCTGAAAACCGGGCGTGATGGCCAGATCACCCGGCTCGCCGACGTTGCCCGGGTGCAGCTGGACTCGGGGGATTACACGATGCGTGTATTCCGAGGCAAAAGTCAGGAGGTTGCAGTCGGGATCTTCCTAACCCCCGGGGCCAACGCAATCGACGTCGCCAACAAGGTGTATTCGAAACTCGACGCTTTGTCCAAAGACTTCCCGGAAGGGGTCAAGTACGTCAGTGTATGGGACCCCACAGTCTTCGTGCGCGAGTCGATCAACGCCGTGCAGCACACGCTGTTCGAGGCGATGGCGCTGATCGTTCTGGTGGTCGTGATTTTCCTGCAAACCTGGCGGGCATCGATCATTGCGCTGATCGCAGTGCCAGTTTCGATCGTGGGAACGTTCGCGTTCCTCTATTTGCTCGGCTACTCCATCAACACGCTCACTCTGTTCGGCATGGTGTTGGCGATCGGTATCGTAGTCGACGACGCGATCGTGGTCGTGGAAAACGTCGAACGAAACATCGAGCTAGGTCAGACACCCCTGCAAGCTGCCCATCAGGCGATGCGGGAGGTATCAGGCCCTATCCTGGCGATTGGTCTGGTGCTGTGCACCGTGTTCATCCCGATGGCTTTCATGAGTGGTGTGACAGGGCAGTTCTACAAGCAATTTGCCGTCACCATCGCGATCTCGACGGTGATTTCGACGGTTAACTCCCTGACCCTATCGCCGGCGCTGGCAGCCAAGCTGCTGCGTCACCACGACAGCCCGAAGGACAGGCTGACGCGATGCATGGATTTTGCGCTTGGTTGGCTGCTGCGCCCCTTCAACCGGTTCTTCAACCGCAGTTCGCAACGTTATGAACGGAGCATCGCCAGGCTGCTGCCACGCAAGGGACTGGTTTTTCTGGTGTACGCCGCGCTCTTAGGGGTGACCGGGCTGTTGTTCAACACCATCCCGACCGGGTTCATTCCCAGCCAGGACAAGCTCTATCTCTTCGCCGGCGCGACGCTTCCCCCGGGTGCATCGCTTTCCCGCTCTGACGCGGTAGCCCGAGAGATGTCTGCGATCGCCTCGACGGTGGAGGGTGTGGACTTTGCCAACTCGTATGTCGGCTCCAACGCGCTGCAAAACACCGCTACCCCGAACCTGGTGACCGCCTACGTCATCCTCAAACCTTTCGGTGAACGCACCCGCAGTGCCGCGGACATCAATGCCGAGCTGAACAGCAAATTCGCTGCCATCAAGGACGGCGCAGCCTATGCCTTGCTGCCACCGCCCATCCAAGGCCTCGGTAACGGCTCCGGCTATTCGCTGTTTTTAACGGACCGAGGTGGTTTGGGATACGCGGCATTGCAGCAGGCACTGGAAAAATTCCAGGCCGAGGTCGCCAGCACTCCAGGGATGACCTTCCCCGTCAGCTCGTATCAATCCAACATCCCGCAACTGGAGGTCAAGGTCGACCGAGTGAAGGCGCAAGCTCAGGGGGTTGAGCTGCCGGCGATCTTCGACACGCTGCAAACGTATCTGGGGTCTGTTTACGTAAACGATTTCAACCTGTTCGGCCGGGTTTACCGTGTCATTGCTCAAGCCGACTCACGCTTCAGGCAAACCGCAGAAGACGTAGGCAACCTTCGTGTACGCAACGCTCAAGGGAACATGGTGCCATTAAGTGCCGTGGTCAACATTGCCTCGGCCTTTGGACCCGACCCGGTGATGCGCTTCAACGGTTACCCGGCTGCGGATTTGATCGGCGACGCGGACCCTAAGGTCATGTCTTCTGGCGAGGTGATCAAGAAGCTGGAGGAAATCGCCGCTCGCACACTGCCACGAGGCATTGAGCTGGAATGGGCAGATCTCAGCTATCAGCAGGTCACCCAGAGCAATACGGCCGTTATCGTGTTCCCGATCGCCGTCATGCTGGCCTTCTTGGTATTGGCCGCGCTTTACGAGAGCTGGACGCTGCCACTGGCGGTCATCCTGATCGTGCCGGTTTGCATGTTCGCCGCGCTGGTGGGGGTATGGATCGCGGGCGGTGACAACAACGTCTTCGTCCAGGTTGGCCTGGTGGTCCTGATGGGGCTCGCGTGCAAGAACGCAATCCTGATTGTCGAGTTTGCGCGGGAGCTGGAGATGCAGGGGCGGGGAACCATTGAAGCGGCGTTGGAAGCCTGCCGGCTTCGTCTGCGTCCCATCGTGATGACATCGGTGGCATTCATTGCCGGCGCGGTACCGCTTTTGATTGGCAGCGGAGCGGGCAGTGAGGTCCGTTACGCCACAGGTGTCACCGTCTTTGGCGGCATGCTCGGCGTGACCCTTTTCGGGCTGTTCCTGACCCCGGTGTTCTATGTGGTGATGAGGAAGCTAGGCGCAACCATCCCCGACCATCCTTCAAGCATGCCGGCGCATGAGGCGCAGCGCCTGGCGTGATGCCCGCTGGATCTGGCGAAAGGAATTTTTTCACATCGAGTAAGCAGATAACAGTGCTGTGGCGTTGCTCCAGCCATCGGTCACCTGTCGATTTATTGAAAATAAATTCAATAGCGGCCCGATACTCTATTGAATAGATTTTCAGTATGCCATAGCATCCCCGGGCCTGAACAAAAACAACATGAGGGGATGCGCATGTCGCAACTCAGAGATGCCGTCTATTGGCGTGGACGGAGCACCGACCTGGTGATGGAGGCGCGTGCGTTCATCGCCGGCGCCTATGTGGGGGCCAGCGATGGCGAGACGTTTGCCGTGCGTAGCCCGATCGATGGCCGCGAGCTGGCGCAAGTTGCATTGTGCCGTCGGGCTGACGTAGATCACGCCGTGGCTGCCGCCCGTGGGGCATTCGAGAGCGGTGGTTGGGCCGACCTGGTGCCACGCCAACGCAAGGCCGTGCTGCTGCGCTGGGCTGCGCTGATGCGGGAGCATGCCGAAGAACTGGCGCTGCTGGAGACACTGGACACCGGCAAGCCCATCGCCGATACCACGGCGGTGGATATCCCCAGTTCCATCTACTGTCTGGAATGGTTCGCCGAGCTGGTCGACAAGGTCACCGGCGAGGTACCCGCCTGCGATCCGCAGTTCCTCGGCACCGTGACGCGCGAGCCGGTCGGCGTGGTGGCGGCGATAGTGCCCTGGAACTACCCGCTGCTGATGGCGACGTGGAAGTTCGCCCCGGCCCTGGCCGCCGGGAACAGCCTGATCCTCAAGCCTTCGGAGAAGAGCCCGCTGAGCGCCTTGCGCATTGCCGGCCTGGCCCGCGAGGCGGGGGTTCCCGAGGGCGTTTTCAACGTGGTGCCCGGCGATGGCGAGACCGGTCGCCTGCTCAGCCTGCACCCACAGATCGACTGCCTGGCCTTCACCGGCTCCGGCGCTGTCGGCCGGCAGATCAGCCGCCATGCGGCGGATAGCAATCTCAAGCGCGTCTGGCTGGAGCTGGGCGGCAAGTCGGCGAACATCGTCATGGCCGATTGCCCGGACCTGCGCCGTGCGGCTCAGGCGGCTGCGGCCGCGGTGTTCAGCAACATGGGCCAAGTGTGCAGCGCAGGTTCGCGCCTGCTGGTGCAGCGCCCCATCGCCGAGGCCTTCATCGCTGAACTGCTGGAGGCTGCGCGTGCCTATCTACCCGGCGACCCGTTTGACCCGGCCAGCGTCACCGGCAGCTTGATCGACGAAGCCCAGTACCTGCGTGTGCGCCAGTACATCGAGCTGGGCAAGCGTGAAGCTCGCTTGCTGCTGGGGGGCGAGGACTGTGGGGTGGTCCCCGGCGGCCACTATCTGCAACCGACTATCTTCGCCACTGACGCCACCTCGCGCATCGCCCGCGAAGAGGTTTTCGGGCCGGTGTTGAGCGTCATCGAATTCGATGGGCTGGACGACGCCATCGCGCTCGCCAATGCCAGCAAATTCGGCCTGGCGGCAGCCTTCTGGTCGACCGACCTCGGCGCCATCCGCCATGCCTCGCGACGCCTGCGTGCCGGTACTGTGTGGGTGAACTGCTACGACGAGCTGCTCGACATGAACTTCCCGTTCGGCGGCTTCAAGGAGTCCGGCAATGGCCGTGACAACTCCGTGCACGCCCTGGACAAGTACAGCGAACTCAAGTCGACCATCATCCGCTGCTGAAGGTGCAATACCGTGATTGACAACCTTTCCCCCCTGTCGCGGCAGAGCTGGACCCTGCCACTTCCCATCGAGTACGGCCCAGGCGCGCGCACCGCGCTTGTGGAACTGTGCAAGCGGCATGGCATTTCCCGGCCGCTGATCGTGACCGACCAGGGCTCGCTGCGCCTGCCCTTCGTGGCCGAGCTGCAGGCGCTGCTGAACGATGCGGGCCTGGCCTGCGGGCTGTTCGGCGAAATCGAGCCCAACCCCAGTGACCGGGCAGTGCTCAAGGGCGCCGCGGCGTTCCGCGAATGGCGTGCCGATGGCATCATCGCCCTCGGTGGCGGTAGTGGCCTGGACGGCGGCAAGGCCGTGGCCCTTGTGGCCCGGCAGACGCGCTTGCCGTTGTGGGCGTTCGATTTCGACAAACCGGTACCCGAAGGCCTGGTCGCCAGCGATTTCCCGCCGGTGATCTGCATCCCGACCACCGCCGGCACCGGTGCCGAGACCGAGAGCACGGCAATGCTCACCGATAGCGAGCGAGCGATCAAAGGCTGCGTCTGGCATCCGCTGGCGCGCCCTCAGGCGGTGATCCTCGACCCCGAACTGACCCTCAGCCTGCCGGCGCACTTGACGGCCTGGACCGGCCTGGATGCGGTTATCCACGCCCTGGAAGCCTACTTCGTGCCAACCTTCAACCCGCTCTGCGACGGCGCTGCGCTGCAGGCGCTGGAGCTGCTCTGGGGCTCCTTGGAGCGAACGGTGGAGCAGGGCGACGATCTCGAAGCACGCGGACGCATGCTGATCGGTTCGTGCCTGGCGGGCGTGGCCTTCCTCAAGGGGCTTGGCCTGGTTCATGCGCTCAGCCACATGGTGGGTGCCACCTACAACAGCCACCATGGTTTGACCAACGCCATGATCCTGCCCAGGGTACTGCGCTTCAACCGCGCGGCCATCGAGCCGCGCCTGGGGCCGGTATGCCGCGCCATGGGCCTGGCGGGCGATGACTTCGAGAGCTTCCAGCAGGCGATCTGTGCGTGCCTGGACCGCCTTGCCATCCCGGTTTCCCTGGCCTCGCTCGGGCTACGTCGCGATGACATTCCAGCCATTGCGCGCAAGGCCATGGGCGATCCGGCGCGGCAGACCAACCCGCGCTCAAGCAGTATCGAAGACCTGGAATCGCTGCTGCATCTGGCCCTGGATGAGGAACGGGCCTAGTCGCGGGAAGCGACGACCTTGCTGTGCTCACAACAATATCAATAAAGGTACGAACCCCATGTCAGCTCCCAAGACTGCCTCCGCCAACGGACGGCTGAATCTGGAAACCCGTTCCATCGACTACGTGCCTCTCGCCGAGCGCCATGGCAAGGCTTGGCACCTGTGGCCAATCTGGTTCTGTGGCGAGGCGCACCTGACCACCTTGGCGGTGGGCATCATCGGCATCGGCCTGGGTGCCAACCTGATGTGGTCTGCCATCGCCATCTTCCTCGGTTGTGCCTTCGGCACCCTGTTCATGGCCGGGCACTCCACCCAGGGGCCGCAGATGGGGCTGCCGCAGCTGATCCAGTCGCGGCCGCAGTTCGGCTACTTGGGCGCGCTGTTGGTGTACGTGGTGGCCATCGTCACCTACGTTGGCTACAACGCCTTCAACCAGCTGCTGGTGGGGCAGACCCTGCACGAGCTGTTCGACGCCCCGCAGGAGCCATCGGCAATCCTCTTCTCGATACTGGCCATCGTCATGGCCATTGCCGGCTACAACACCTTCCACAAGGTGCAGCGTTGGCTGGCGTTCCTGCTGATCGGGGTCATGGCGGTATTCACCGTCGGCCTATGCGTCTACGTGAAACTGCCGCAGGAGCAACTGACCCTCAGCGGCTTCAAGGCTACGCCCTTCCTTGCGCAGTTCTTCGTTGCCGCCGCGTACCAGTTGAGCTGGGCGATCTATGTATCGGACTACTCGCGCTACCTGCCGCCGAATGTCAGCGTCCGCTCTTCGTTCTGGTGGACGTACCTGGGCGCGATGATCGGAGGCGTATGGATGATGCTTCTGGGCGCCTTGGCCGCGGCCCTGAGTCCTGGGCAGAATCTTGCCAAGGGCCTGGTGCTGCTGGGCGACATGGTGTTTCACGGTTTCGGCGAGATTGTCCTGATTCTCGCCGTGCTGAGCCTGGTGACCAGTGCCGCCCAGAACTTCTACGGCGCGTCGATCACTCTCCTGAGCATCGTCGACACTGTGAAACCCCAGACTTCGACCCTGCTCAAGCGTGTGCTGTCGATGCTTGCGGTGGGCGGCGCGGCGATCTATATCGCGATGACCGCCTCGGACAACTTCGTGAAGGATTTTGGTGACTTCCTCGCCATCCTGCTGTACCTGTTCACGCCTTGGACGGCCATCAACCTGGTGGACTTCTACGTCGTGCGCCACGGCAAGTTCTCTATCCGGGAAATTTTCAAGCCCAAAGGCCTCTATGGACGCTGGAACTGGCGTGGCATTGGTGCCTACCTGGTGGGCTTCGTGGTCATGCTGCCATTCTCCGCCACTGGGCTGTACACCGGTTACGTGGCGCGGCAACTGGACGGTGCCGACATCAGCATGCCGATCGGCCTGGCGGTATCGGCGGTTGCCTACTGGTGGCTGTGCCGCTCGCAGAACATTCAGCAGGAACTCAGCCAGGTCAGCCGCCTCGACCAGGACCTGGAAAACGGCGCCACGGCTTGAGGTTGAGGTCGGCACCTGCACGTATCGGTAAATCTTGTTAGATTGGCGTCCCCGCCCGGTGCTCTGCACCGGGCGGGTTTGCCATTCCAGTGAGAAGAGAAGCGGATTCAGCTATGAGCGTGGACAGCCTGAACGATAAGCCCCGAAAGCGCAGGACCAGAGTCGATCCAGAGACACGGCGCAAGGCCATCGTCGAAGCCACCATGCGCTGCATCACGCGCTTCGGCCACGCTGGCACCACGATCGAACGTATCTGTGACGAGGCCGAGGTGTCGGTCGGGCTGATCGGTCATCATTTCTCCAGCAAGGACGAACTGATGCTCGCCACCTATCAGGAGCTCACCAACCAGTTGCGCGAGGAGACCCGTCGTTATCTGGAAACCCAGGGCGGTACGCCGGTGGAGCGCCTCACCGCGATCATTCGCTCCTCGTTCCGAGGCAGTATCTTCAACGAGTTCATCCTCACCACTTGGCTCGGCTTCTGGAGCGCGGCGGTGTCTTCCGAGCAATTGCGAGAACTCAATCGCAAACTCTACGCTGACTATCGCAAGGAGCTTGAGGGGGTGTTCAAGGCCATCGCGGCCGAGCGGGACCTGGCGCTGGATGCCAAGGGCAGCGCGCTGATTATCACCGCGCTGATTGATGGGTTCTGGTTGGAGTGGGCGCTGGACCACAGGGCTTTCAGCGCCCGCAAGGCAGAAAAGTGCTGTTTGCAGACGGCGCAGCTGTTGATTGGTGCTCAGCCCGGCTAGCGCATTCCAATGGCAATTAGAATTGGCCGCATGACCTGACTTGAAGATCCTGGGCATCGCTTAGGGGAGGTGTGGGGCGGCAGGCTAAAACCTAAGAGTGCCATCCGCTCGGCTATCGCTCGTAGGTGTCGCCACCTGTGCTGATTTCGTAAAGGGTATCGGCGTAGGGCAATCACGACGGCTCCCGGGGTGTTGGGAAGCCATTTTCCTGGTATCTGTTCGTCTCGGTGAAGGTGC
The DNA here is from genome assembly GCF_048068035.1 of Pseudomonas sp. NY11955. NCBI lineage: Bacteria > Pseudomonadati > Pseudomonadota > Gammaproteobacteria > Pseudomonadales > Pseudomonadaceae > Pseudomonas > Pseudomonas sp. NY11955. The sequence continues at coordinate 131,420 of NZ_JBLUPS010000014.1, read as the reverse complement.
TTTCCCCTGATGCTTAAATGGCTTGCCTCAATTAGTCGCGATGTTCGCATTCACCTTGACTGGCCGCGTTTCGAGGAGTCAGAGCGTTACCGCTATGTCACGGAGGCCTACGATCAATTCCCTACACAAGAGATGGAGGCGGATCTAGCCGAGCGCCGTAAGCGCGTCCAGGATGAGGCGGCCGCAAAATTCGATGCTACCCGTGATCGGCTGGACGGTGCGGTCGCAGCGCTGCACCCCAAAGTTGCTGAAGCCAAGCGTCTGGTAAGCCTCTTTCAGCGCGACTATCGCGCTGAGCTCGAAGCCCTGTACGCGGAAAAAGATCGGCTGCTCGGTGAAATGCGATTGAAGAGGAATGAGAAATCATCCGAATACGAAAGCCGCGAAGAGTTACACGAGGAGAAAAAAGAGCTGTATGGAGAACACCAAGCACTAAAGGATGAAATTGCGAGCTGGTATGCGCAAGCCAACCGGAGTCGGGTTTTGCTGGGGAAAAAGGATCGAGAGATTCCCCAATACTCAATCTTCGGGATTAGCCAAAATTCATTGCGGCGCGCCAAGAGCGACCGGGATATTGTATTCGAGAAGATCAAACGGGTGAAAAAAGAGATCGACAAGGCCAACAGTGATATCTACGCCTTGAATAAGGCGCTGGAGCAAATGGGTGAGAAATTTGGCCAGACCAAGCAACGTATTGTTGATACCAAGCGCGATAGGGCTGAGTTTTTCGACTTGAAAGCGTCAGGTAAGACCTTAAAGGCCTTGAAAAACGAGCAGGACGAGGTGGCCCATGAACTTGCCAGGTTGCGTACCTCAGTGATCTCAATCGAAGAAGAGCGGGTATGTTTCATCCGAGATGCCGAAAACGGCTATGGTGTGCCGGCACTTCACACTGAACTGAATGCTCGGATTGAAATTCGGGTCGCCCACCTCAGGGCCTATGATCTACCTGAGCAACAGATGCAGCGTAAGCTGCGACACCGAGAGCAGTGGCTGCGGGAGCACGCGAAGTAGCGCTCAAATTCTCGCTTGCACTCGAGGAGCGTGGGTTTGGCGCAGCTTTTGCGCTGCCGAGGGCGAAGTAGAAAGCCGGTGCTTTCTTCTTCGCCCAAATCGATCAGGGCAGTGGCTCAGCCAGTTCTCATAGCAGGTCGACCATTCCGATCACATCAAGGTCAAAGCTTAAGCTCGCCCATAACACTCAAGACTGCACTGTGAGCAATGTCGATTATCCGGTCGACTTCTTCTCGGGTGGTGACCAGCGGTGGCGCGAAGCCAAGGATTTCGCCATGGGGCATGGCCCGGGCGATCAGGCCGCGATCACGGGCCGCCTTGGAAATACGCGCACCGACTTTCAGTGACGGGTCCAGGCGCGTCTTGCTAAGTGGGTCGGCGACGAACTCGATGGCCGCCATCAAGCCCACGCCACGCACCTCGCCCACGATCGGCAGCGCGCCGAAGGTTTCCTGCATGGACTTCTGGAAGTACTCCCCGACCCTTGCCGCGTTGCCCGGAATGTCTTCCTGCTCGACGATGTCCAGCACCGCATTGGCCGCTGCAACCCCGATGGGGTGACCGGAATAGGTGTAGCCGTGGGAGAACGCCCCTACCTTGTCCGCACCTTCCTCCATGACCTTGTACACCTTCTCGCCCACGATCGAGGCGGAGAGCGGCGCATAGGCCGAGGTCAGGCCCTTGGCCACCGTGATCAGGTCTGGCTCGATGCCGTACTTGTCGCAGCCGAACATGGCGCCGGTACGGCCGAAGCCGGTGATGACTTCGTCGGCGATCAGCAGGATGTCGTACTTTTTCAGGATTGGCTGAATGGCTGCCCAGTATCCAGCGGGTGGTGGTGTGATGCCGCCGGTCCCAAGCACTGGCTCGGCAATGAATGCACCGATGGTGTCGGGGCCTTCGCGCAGGATCAGTTCCTCCAACTCGTTGGCTCGACGCTGCGAGAACTGCTGCTCGGTCTCACCGGGTTCGGCGCCCCAGTAGTGGTGCGCAGCGCCGGTCCGCAAGATACCGGAGACCGGCAGGTCCATGTAGTCGTGGTAGAACGACATGCCGGTCATGGACCCCGAGACGACTGAACAGCCGTGGTAACCGCGATCACGGGAAATGATCTTTTTCTTCTTCGGCAGACCACGCAGGTTGTTGTAGTACCAGACCAGCTTGGCTTGGGTTTCGTTGGCATCGGAGCCCGACAGGCCGTAAAACACCTTGCTCATCTTGCCCGGAGCCATTTTTACCAGCCGATCGGACAGCCGCGCTAACTCGTCGGTGGTGTGCGCGGCATAGGTGTGGTAGTACGCGAGCTTGTGCGCCTGACGGGAGATGGCTTCGGCTACCTCGGTGCGGCCATAGCCGACGTTCATGCAATACAAACCGGCGAAGCCGTCGATGTACTCACGACCGGTCGCGTCCGTGATGGTGATGCCTTTGCCGGTCTCGACGATTGTTGGGGCCCCCAGCTTGCCGGAAGCGAAGTCCTTAAGGTGGGTGAACGGGTGCAGTACCGCGCCACGATCCTGGGCCGAAATGAGGTCGATCTTTTGCTTGTCCATGGTTGTTCTCCTGTTATTTGATCAAAGGCCGCCGACGCAGACGTATTTGAGCTCCATGTACTCGGCCAGGCCATGTTTTGAGCCTTCCCGGCCCAGGCCGGACTGTTTCCAGCCACCGAACGGAATCGGTGCGCCGGTGAATTTCGGCGTGTTGAGCGCGACCATGCCGTACTCCAGCTGCTCGGATACGCGCGCCGCGCGCTTCAGGTCGTTGGTGTAGACATAAGCCGCCAGGCCGTACTCGGTTTTATTGGCGCGCTGAACGACTTCATGCTCGCTGTCGAACGGTAGGATCGCCGCCACCGGGCCGAAGGTTTCTTCAAACGCGATGTCCATTTCATCGGTGACGTCCGCCAGCACGGTCGGCAGGACGAAACTGCTGCCCAGGTTGTGATCCAGGCCGCCGCACATCAGCCGTGCGCCCAGCGAAATCGCATTGCCAATATGATCACGGCATTTGTTGGCAACGCTGACACGCGTCATCGGGCCGATATCCACACCCTCTACCAGGCCGTGACCGACACGCAGTGCCTTGGCCAGCCGAGTGAACTCGGCTACGAAGGCGTCATAGTGGCTGCGCTGCACGTAGATGCGGTTGGCGGCCAGGCAATCCTGGCCAGAGGTGGCAAACTTGGCGGCGATGCACGCGGTGGCGGCTTCGTTCACGTCGGCGTCATCGAAGACGATGAAGGGCGCGTGCCCGCCCAACTCAAGCGAGACCTTTTTCACCGTGTCGGCGGACTGACGCAGCAGAATCCGGCCGACTTCGGTGGAACCCGTGAAGCTGAAGGCCCTCACCTCGGTGCGCTGAAGCAACTGCCTGGACAGTTTCGGCGCATCACCGGTGACCACCTGGAATACCCCGGCCGGGAGCCCGGCTTCTTCGGCGAGCCTCGCCAGGGCGAGCGCGGAAAGGGGTGTTTCTGGCGCCGGCTTGATGATCATTGGGCAGCCGGCGGCAAGTGCCGCACCGGCTTTGCGGGTGATCATGGCGTTCGGAAAATTCCATGGCGTGACTGCTGCAGTGACGCCAATCGGTTGCAGCCGGGTGGTGAGCTGGCTACCCGGCAGATGGCTAGGGATCGATGCTGCGTAGCTGCGCTCGGCCTCTGCTGCGAACCACTCCAGGAAGTTGGCGCCGTAGTCGATCTCACCGAGGGACTCGGTGTAGGGCTTGCCTTGCTCGGCCGACATGATGGTCGCGAGGTCCTGGCAATGCTCACGGGTCAGCGCAGCCCATTTGCGCAACAGATTGCCGCGCTGAGCGGGCAGCAGTGCACGCCAACTGGCGAAGGCTTCGCTGGCGGCGTCCACGGCACGGTCGATCCAGTGCTCGTCGCAATGGGCGACGTGGGCAATGACCTCGTCGGTGGCAGGGTCGGTGACGGCCAAGCGCCCTTCGCCATTAATCCATTGCCCAGCTATGTAGGCACGCAGCTCCAGGAGGTCGGGACGACTCAACTGTTGTAACGCTGCCGTTGCACGATTTTTCATTATTTTTGCCTCGGTTTTTCCGGCGTGAGGGTTTGCTCATGGGGAACAGTCGTCAGGTGTTCATGCGGGATGTCCGGCAAGCTTGCTTTCTGCGGCAATGTCCTCCAGGTCCTTGAATCGATCCCCGATACGGGGGTGGACACGCCCGCCATCACTGGCACCAATGGCGATGACGATCTCGTCAGGGCCAGGTGCGTCGGCGATCTGGAAGGTGGAGGTGATGAAGTGCGAGCGCTTACCTGTCTCGGACTTGTGGATCATCGGCACGCTGAGCAACGCACCCGCGCCAACCCGGGTGTTGATGAAGCTGAGAAACGCCGTGCCATCCACCGCCTCGCGGTACACGTCGCCAAAACGCAGGGTGTGGATCAGTGCGGCGGCGTGCTCGATCTCGCCGCTGGTGCCCACCACCGCGGCTTTCCCATAGGCCTGTACACGCTCTTTGGGCAGGTGGGCCACCAATGCTGCGGACATCATTTGGCCCAACTCGGGTGCCAGACGAACGATCTCGGGACTCAGGTCTTCGACGAAACCTTGGCCGGCCCAAGGGTTGCGCAGCACGGCGGCGACAACCACCGAGGTAATCGGCCTGGGGGCGTCCTTGCCGCCTTCCTGATGGGTAGTTTCGATAAACGTCACGATCTTGCGGATATCAGCGGGCATCAAAGCCTCCAGGACAGTGGGCCATGTGGGTTTGAAGGCCATGCTAGTCACTGATTCGGCGCGAATCTTCCGTCGAACCATTGCAAGATTCTGTTATTTTTCCTCTGATTCGATTAATCCTTATCAGTGAAAGGGGTACCCGATGCCTGAACAACAAGAAAAAATCACGGCGTTGCGGCGGGTGGCGAGCCAGATCAGTTCCGACGAGGACCTGGAATCGTTGCTCGGTGAGTTGACCCGCTCAGCCTGCCAGCAAGGTGGCTGGGACCTTGGGTCTGTGATGTGCATCGATCTCGCTCACGGATACGGTGTGGTCATGGCGCGCTATGAGAGCAGCCGTTTGCCGCAGAAAATGCAGGACCGCTGGGAACTGGCGACCAGTCCCTCGCTGATCGCGTTGCAAAGTGGGGAGCCGGTCTACATCCGCGATGCCCAGCACACCACACGCTTTCCGGGCTATCGGCGTGACGCCCTGGCACGCAACTACCGCACCGTACTGGCCCTGCCGATGCCCAGCAGCGATGCTGAAGGACGTCCGATGGTGCTCACCGTCATTTCGCGCTCGGTCAGGGAGGTGGCCGAGGAGGACCTGACCTTCATGGCCGCGGTGGTTGATCTGGGGGCGATCGCCGTGGACCGTGCCCATCGGCGCCGTGCGCAACTGGAAGCCAATGAGCAGTTGCAACGCATTCTCGGTTCGCAGCGTTCGCTGTTACGCAACGTGCTGGCGGGCGACTCGTTGCAAGCCTTGGCCGCCACCCTGGGCGAGTTGCTCGGTGGCGCGGTACTGGTGGCGGATTTCTCCGCCGGCCACGTGGTCGGCTCGGCTTCGGCCTTACCGGCACTGTACGATGACGCGCAATGGACACGCTGGCTGGCTGGCAGCGGCGGGCGCGAGTTGCTGGGCTACATTCACGACACCTTGCAGCATCAGCGTGACGGTCAGGTGATGCTGCCGCTTGAGGGAGAGCACCGGCTGGCGGCGCACATCGAAGCGCTGACGGTGGATGATGAACAGGTCGGTGCGCTGCTAGTCGTGGGTGATGCGCCGCCCGACACCCTGCGCAAGCTGCTATTGGAAAACGCCTGTTTTGCCTTGAGTGTGCAATTGATGCGCAGCGTGATCCGCTACCGTTTCGAGACCCGTACCCTGACCGAGTTGTTTTCCGAGATCGTCGAGCGACGCTTCCGCGATTCGGAGGATGTCCTCGCGCGCGCCCGGCGCCTCGGCTTGCCGTTGGCGGCGCCGCTACGCATGTTGATCATGGATTTTGCAGGTCATGCAAGCCATCGGAGCAACCTGATGCTCGAATGCAGCCGGCAGGTTTCCGGCCTGGCCAAGCAGTTGCAGGTGCCCATGCACATGGTCACCCTGGGTAGCGGCCTGGTCTGCCTGCTGCCGGTAGACGCCGAGCAGGTCGCGGTGCAAGCGCGGTTCGGGCGGCGTATCGCCGATGCCCTTGGGCGTGTGCTGGGCCATGAGCCGATCGTGGTGCTGGGGGAAACCTTCGAGGGGCTCGAGCCTTTGGCTATCGAGTGGGAGCGCTGCTGGCGAATGATCCGGGTGGCGCGTGACTACGGGCGTAGCGGCATGCTCGAAATGCCGGACCTGGGTGCGCTGCCTGTGCTCATCGGTGCCGCCGACGCCACCGATGTGCGGCACTTCGTCAGCGGTACCCTGGGCAAGCTGATCGAATATGACAAGCGAAACGCCGCGCCCTACCTCGAAACAGTGGCGGCGTACCTTCGCTCAGGGTGTCGCAGCCAGTTGGCCGCCGATGCGATGGGCTTGCACGTGACCACGCTGCGTTACCGGTTGGCACGGATTCAGGAACTGTTCGGTCTGGACTTCGATACGCCGGAGCGGCGTTTCGCCGTTGAACTAGCGCTGCAGTTGCACCAGCTGACTACCGGCGCAGAACTGGGCAAAAGGTAAGGGGCAGGGCGCCCTTGGGGAACGCGCCAGGGGTAGTCCGCTTTGCTCTTAAACCGAGAATAAATCACCGATTATTCCTCCATTCCTAGGAGGACCCCTGCCTGTCACCGTCCCTATAGTTGACCTCAATCAATGCAACGGCATTCTTGAGGTGAGTGACATGCAGACCGTTGAACACGCATACAAGACGATAGACCCAATGGCCCTGCGCCGTGCCTTCGGTACGTTCGTCACCGGGGTAACCGTGGTCACGACCCGTGACGAGGAGGGTAGCCCGAGGGGCATGACCGCCAACTCGTTCACCTCCGTTTCTCTTGACCCGGCGTTGCTGCTGGTGTGCATTGGCAAGGGGGCCGCGAGCTATCCGGTGTTCCTGCAGGCCGACAGCTTTGCAGTCAACCTGCTGCACGAAGGGCAGGTCACGCTTTCCAACGTCTTCGCCTCCAAAGCCCTCGACAAATTCGACCAGGTTAGCCACGTCGCGGTACACACCGGGGCACCGGTGCTGACCGATTGCCTGACCTGGTTCGACTGCACGGTGCACCAATGCATCGACGCAGGTGACCATATCATCCTGCTCGGCCAGGTCCAGGCGTTCGGTACCAGCCCTGAGGCGCCGTTGGGTTTCTGTCGTGGCCGCTATGCCCAGGTCAAGGACCCACTGCCACCGGGCTGGCTCTCGGCGAGCGACATGATCACCGGCTACCTGATCGAATCCGAAGGGCGCTTGCTCCTGGCCGAGGATGGCAAGGGCGGCTGGGTACTGCCGACCGCCTCGCGTCGGCTCAAGGACGGCCGTCTGCCGCTGTCCGTGGGCGGCGAGCTGGCGCTGTTGCCCGATGACACCTTCCTCTATTCGGTATTCGACACCGCCGATAACGACCCGGGTTATCTGATCTATCGCGCCAAACTGGGTGAGTCACGGGTGGAGGATGCGCTGCCGCCGTCGCTGCACTTCTTCTCCCTCGATCAACTGCCCTACGAAACCATCACCTCCCACGAGATACGCGCCATGTTGCAGCGCTATGCGCGTGAGACCGAGCGCGGCAGTTTCGGCATCTACATGGACTCCCAGGAAGGCGGGCGTGTCGCGATGGTCGGCAGCGCGCAGAGCTGGGACAAAGCCTACTGAGTCAGAAAGCAATCAGGAGTTGGTAACACATGCAAACCACACTGCAAAGCCTGCAAGGCTCACGGCAGCAACTGTTCATCGACGGCCAGTTCACCGCCGCCCAGAGCGGCGAGTTCCTGCCCAGTTTCGACCCAACCACCGGGCAGCCCTGGTACGAGTTCTCCCAGGCCGATGCGCGGGACGTTGATGCAGCGGTACGTAGCGCACAGGCTGCATTGAAAGGCACTGCCTGGCGGCGCATGACGCAGACTGAGCGCGGCAAGCTTGTACGCCGGCTGGGTGAGCTGGTAGCGGTTCATGCCGACGAATTGGCGCGCATCGAGTGCCGCGACAACGGCAAGCTGCTCAAGGAAATGGTCGCGCAGATGCGCGGGCTGCCTGACGCGTTCTACTACTTCGCCGGCATGGCCGACAAGCTGCAGGGCGACACCATCCCGGTCAACAAACTCGATGCGCTGAACTACAACCTGCGCGAGCCGATTGGCGTGGTGGCCATGATCACGCCTTGGAACTCGCCGCTGATGCTGCTCACCGGCACCCTGGCGCCGTGCCTGGCGATCGGCAACACGGTCGTCATCAAACCGTCCGAACACACCAGCGCGTCGACCCTGGCATTGGCGGAGCTTGCCATCCAGGCCGGTATTCCGCCGGGTGTGATCAACGTGGTGACGGGCGATGGCGCGACGACCGGCGAGGCGCTCAGTCGCCACCCTGGCGTTGCCAAGTTGGTGTTTACCGGAAGCAGTGCCACGGGCCGCAAAATCGCCGCCAATGCGGCGCAGAACCTGGTGTCGTGCCAGATGGAACTGGGCGGCAAGTCGCCCCATGTGGTGTTCGCCGACGCCAATATCGAGCATGCGGTCAACGGCGTAGTCGCCGGCGTGTTCGCCGCCGCCGGGCAAACCTGCGTCGCTGGCTCGCGTTGCTTCGTCGAGTCGTCGATCTACCCTGCGTTCGTCGATGCGCTGGTCGAGCGCACACGGCGGATCAAGGTCGGCCACCCGACCATGGAGGACACCGATATCGGCCCGCTGGCGCTGGCCGCGCAGTTGGAGAAAGTCGAGCACTACGTCGATTCAGCGGTCCGAGAGGGCGCCCGTGTGGCTGTAGGCGGCCGGCGCGCAGCTGAAGCAGTGGGCGACGGTGGCTGGTACTTCGAACCGACGGTCATTGTCGATGCGCGCAACGACATGCGCTTCATGCGCGATGAAATCTTCGGCCCGGTAGTCGGGGTCATTCCCTTCGATACCGAAGCGCAGTTGATTGAACTGGCCAACGACACCGAGTACGGCCTTGCCGCAGGTGTCTGGACCCGAGACATCAGTCGCGCCATGCGCTTTGCCCGTGACGTCGACGCCGGCACGGTCTGGATCAACACCTATCGCTCGACGGCCTATATGTCGTCCAACGGCGGCATGAAGAACAGCGGCTACGGCACCCGCGGGGGCTTCGAGGTGATGCGTGAGTTTTCGCGCTTGAAAAACGTGCTGGTGGACTATTCCGAGACCTTGCAGGACCCATTCGTCATCCGCCTGCGCTGATTGCGCTTGCCCAACCTCACACGACTGGAGACAACAACAATGAAATTCGCAGTTTCCCTGAGCATGGAGCGCTTCAACCCCGAGGAGCGGATGAGCGACAAGATCCACAACTTCCTCAAGCTGGTGCGCATGGCCGATGAGGGTGGCTTCGAGACCCTGTGGACCGCCGAGCACCATACACTCGAGTGCACGATCTCGCCCAACCCGTTCATTACGCTGACTTGGCTGGCCCAACACACGCAGAACATTCGCCTCGGCACCTCAACGCTGGTGGCACCGTACTGGTCGCCGATTCGCCTGGCGGGTGAGTCCGCCTTGTGTGACCACTTGACAGGTGGGCGCCTGGAGTTCGGTATCGCCCGCGGTGCCTACCAGTATGAGTTCGACCGCATGGCCGGCGGCATCCCGCAGCAAGAAGGGGTGGCTTACATGAAAGAGTTGTTGCCGGCGGTGAAAAAGCTCTGGCAGGGGGATTATGCCCACGATGGCCACTACTGGAAGTTCCCGGTCGCGACCTCGGTCCCCAAGCCGCTGCAGCAGCCACATCCGCCAATCTGGGTCGCCACGCGTGATCCGGCAAGCTTTGACTGGGCCGTCAGTGTCGGCGCCAACATCCTGTCCACGCCGTTGTCAGCGCCGGCCAGCGAAGTCGTCGTGCTGGGTGAGAAGTTCCGCAAGGCGGTGGCCGACCATCCCGAGGTGCCGCGCTCGCGCTTCATGATGCAGCGCCGCACCTGTGTCTACGACCGTGAGCAGGACTGGGAAGTGGCCGTGCGCCACAGCATCGACTACGGCCGCGCCTTCGAGAACCTGATGCAGAACATCGGCACAGTGAACAACGGCTTCCCCGAAGCGGTACCCTATGAGCGGGTGGCCAACCGCGACAGCTACAACCCCGAGGCGATCCGCGAGAACCTGATGTTCGGTACCCCCGACGAGATCATCCGCAAGCTTGAAGTGTACGAGGCGCAAGGGGTCGACCAATTCTGTCTGGGGCTGGCTTTCAACCTGCCGTTCGAGCTGCAGGAGAAGACGCTGCGCCTGTTCATCGACGAAGTCATGCCGCACTTCGCCCGTCGCGCCGCTGCGCGTCAGGCCGGTTGAGACGGACAGGGAGCGCATATGCTGACGCAAACCTCCGACCCATCGGGCATGATCCAGGGCACCCTGGCCACCGGCGGCATCGAACTGAACTACCGCCTGCAGGGGCGCGGCCCGCGCCCGCTGGTGTGCATCCACGGCGTGGGCTCGTACCTGGAAGCCTGGGACGCGGTGGCCAGCCACCTGGCCGAGGACTTTCGCATCCTCACCTTCGACCTGCGTGGCCACGGGCGTTCCTCGCGGGTGTTCGGCCGCTACGAAATCGACGACTTCGTCGGCGACACCCTGGCGCTGGCCGCCCACGTGGGCTTTGACACCTTCGACCTGGCCGGTTTCTCCCTGGGCGGCCTGATCGCCCAGCGCCTGGCCCTGCAACACCCACACCGGCTGCGGCGCCTGGCGCTGTTGGCCACGGTCTCCGGGCGCACCCGCGAGGAACGCACGCGGGTGCTGGAGCGCTTGGCGGCATTGCAGGAGGGCGAGCGCGGCTCGCACCATGATGCCTCGCTGTCACGCTGGCTGTCGGAGGATTTCCAGGCGCGCAATCCGGAGCTGATTGCCCGCCTGCGTCAACGCGACGCCGAGAACGACCCGCAGTGCTACGCGGCGGCCTATCGGGTGCTGGCCGAGACCGACTATGGCGGCTTCATCGACCAAATCCAGGTACCCACCCTGATCGCCACCGGCGAACACGACCAGGGCTCCAACCCGCGCATGGCGACGTTCATGCACGAATGCATCCAAGGCTCCAGGTTGGAAATCCTGCCGGGGTTGCGCCACTCGATCCTGATCGAGGCGCCACGGCAGGTCGCCGGCCTATTGCATGAGTTTTTCATGGACGATCAGTGAGTGGACGGGCACGCCACCAAACCCGCTGTGGCGGGGGCGTCGGTCCGGTCAGTGAGATTCTGTTTGCTACGAGAGTGCTGGCAATGAACATCGAAAAACGCATCCCCCGAATAAAAAGCGGTTCGATATCCCTCCACCTGGCCGCCTTGCGTGAGGCCGGGCCTTCATCGACTGCCGTGTCCCCGCGAACTCGGTTCGCGGGCCATCCGAATTTGCACGAGGAGTCGCAGCCATGACTGACCGACTGGTCATCGAGAATCTCTACAAGGTGTTCAGCGACAAGCCCGGCCCCGCGCTGGCGATGCTGCGCGAAGGCAAGGGCCGCGCCGAGGTGCTGGAATCCCTGAGCCAGGTGGTGGGCGTGGACGACGTGTCGCTGCGCGTCCCGTCCGGCTCTATCTACATGATCATGGGGCTGTCCGGCTCGGGCAAATCGACCCTGGCGCGCTGCATCAATCGCCTCAACGAGCCCAGCGCCGGGCGCATCCTGCTTGATGGCGAAGACCTCTGCGCGCTGGACGAAGAGGGCCTACGCGAGGTGCGCCGCTCGCGGATCTCCATGGTGTTCCAGCACTTCGGCCTGCTGCCTAACCGGCGAGTGATCGAGAACGTCGAGTTCGGCCTGAAGATGCGCGGCACCGCGCCGGCCCAGCGCCGCGCCCGGGCCGAGGAAGTGCTGGCGGTGGTGGGTTTGAGCAAGTGGGCCTACCACATGCCCCATGAGCTCAGCGGCGGTATGCGTCAACGGGTGGGCCTGGCCCGCGCCCTGGCCACCGACGCCGACGTGCTGATCATGGATGAGGCGTTCAGCGCCCTCGACCCATTGATCCGCACCGAGATGCAGGATGAATTGCTGCGCCTGCAACGCACCCTGAACAAGACCATCCTGTTCATCACCCACGACTTCCAGGAAGCGCTCAAGCTTGGCTCGCGTATCGCCATCATGTCCGAAGGGCGGGTGGTGCGCGAAGGCACGCCGCAGTCGATCGTCATGGAGCCGGGCAGCGAGTACGTGGCCGGCTTCACCCGCGAGGTCGACCGCGCCAGGGTGTTCGACGCCGCTTCGGTAATGACCGCGCTTACGCCGGTGTGGCGTGGCGAAGGCCGCACCCTGCTGGGTGCCAGCAGCCAGGGGCCTGGGTTCCTGGTCGATGGCGAGCAGCGGCTGCTGGGCATCCTCAGTCAGCAGCAGGTCGCCCTGGCCTGCAGCGGCCAGCAGGCGCCGCAGCCCGCTTCAGGCTTCACCTGCGTGCCGAGCACGGCACGCCTGGTGGACGTGGCGCCGCAGTGCATTGGCGGCCAGCCGGTGGGGGTCACGGACGAGGCCGGGCGGCTGCTCGGGTTCCTGGATGCTGGGCATATTCTCGCCCGTATTGGCGCCGCTCAGGGCGTGGAGGTGCGACATGCTTGAAGCCAACGACCTGGCGGTGTTCCCCATCGCCGACTGGATACAAAACGGTGTGCAGTGGCTGGCGGAGAACTTCCGTCCACTGTTCTCCAGCCTGAAATGGCCGATCGAGCAGTTGCTCAACTTCGTCGACGGCGCCTTCCATGCCATGCCTTTCCCGGTGATGGTGCTGTTGACCTTCGTGCTGTTCTGGCGCCTGTCCAACCTTCGCGTGGCGCTCTTCAGCGTTGCCGCCTACGTGGCTATCGCGGTGCTTGGGGTGTGGTCGGAGGCGATGACCACACTGTCGCTGATCACCACGGCCATCGTGTTCTGCGCGGTAATTGGCATTCCCATCGGCATCTGGTGCGCACGCAGCCCTGGGGCATGGATGGTGGTGCGCCCGGTGCTGGACGTGATGCAGACCACGCCGACCTTCGTGTACCTGGTACCGGTGGTGATGCTGTTCGGTGTCGGCAACGTACCCGGTGAGGTGGCCGTGGCCACCGCGGCGATGCCGCCGCTGATCCGCTTCACCCAGTTGGGCATTTGCATGGTCGACAGCGAGATCGTCGAGGCCGGCCAGGCGTTCGGGGCCAACAAGTGGCAACTGTTGTGGGAGGTGCAACTGCCGCTGGCAATGCCGACCATCCTCGGTGGCCTGAACCAGACGGTGCTGACCGCGATGGTGATGTCGGTGGTGATCTCGATGATCGGCGCCGAGGGCTTGGGCCTGGTGGTGCTGCAGGGCATCGGCCGGCTCGACGTTGGTGGCGCGGCGGTCGGCGGCATCGCCATCGTGTTGCTGGCGATCATGCTTGACCGTTTTTCCCAGGCACTGGGCGCGCCCCGGCCAGGCAAGAGCCTGACCTTGAAAAGCGTGCTTCGCCGCTGCCTGCGCGGTGAACGCCTGCTGTCCCAGGGGCGCTGAGCCGCAACACCTTGCTTGATGCGTTTGCGTGTGTGCCACAACCCGATAACGAGCATAAGAAGAAGGTAGACAACGATGAACATGTTTCACAAGACGCTCGCCTGCGCCGCCGTACTTCTGGCCCTGACGGGCACCGCCCGAGCCGAAGGGCTGCCTGGCGATGGTCGGACCATCCGCTATGCCCAGGACAGCAGCTTGGGCGGCAACTATGTGGTGGCGCAGATCGTCTCCGACGCCTTCAAGGCGCTGGGATACAAGGTCAAGCTGGTCACCCTGGACAATACCCTGTTCTTTCCCGCCGTGGCCCAACGAGACATGGACATCGGCACCGATATCACCCTGCCGCAGCGCGAGCCGGGCTTTCGTGCGGTGGCCAAGGACGCCGAACTGGTGGGCGAGGGGATGATCATTGGCGGTGGCATCAACGGCTACTTGATCGACAAGAAGACCGCACTGGCCAACAACATCACTACCCTGGACCAGTTGAAAGATCCGCAGGTCGCCGCGCTGTTCGGCTCCAGTGGCAAGGCCGAGCTGACCAGCTGCGACCCGGCCTGGAGCTGTGGCAAGGTGATCGACTACCAGATGAAGGCTTTCGAACTGACCGGTACCGTGCGCCAGGTGCGTGGCAAGTACGAGGCGCTGATGGCCGACGTGGTGACCAAGGTCAAGGGCGGCAAACCCGTGTTCTTCTACGCCTGGAGCCCGTCATGGGTGACCAATGCGCTGGTACCGGGTAGCGACGTGCTGTGGCTGCCTACGCCCAAGGACGCGCTGCCGCCGGACATTCCCAACGACGGCTCGGCGCTGGTCAAGGACGTCGAGGGCTGCGCCGGCGATGCCAACCCGTGCCGCATGGCCATGGGCTCGTGGAATTACCATACGGTAGCGAACAAGCAGTTCCTCGCCGACAACCCGGCGATCCGGCAACTGATGCAGCAGGTGCATTTCCCCACCGCCGTGTGGTCGCAGTGGGAGGCGGCGATCGGCAAGGAGGGCGGCTCGCCGGAAATGATCCGCAAGCTCGCCGACCAGTGGATCGGCGCCAACCAGGCGCAGTTCGATCAGTGGGTGGCCGCGGCCAAGTGACAGTCACGCCGGGGCGGCTGGCGCCCCGGCGCTTATCCAGAATCGAAACGGAGAACCTTGCATGAATCAGGAACTGTTTGAACGCGGGCTGCAGACCCGTCGTGAAGTGCTCGGCGACGCCTACGTGGACGCCGCCCTGGCCAACGCTGATGAGTTCGGCATGCCGATGCAGGAATTGGTGTCGCAATACTGCTGGGGCGATGTATGGAACCGGCCGGGCCTCGACCGGCGCACCCGCAGCCTGCTCAACCTGGCCTTCATGACTGCCCTCAACCGGCCGCACGAGCTCAAGCTTCACATTCGTGGCGCACTGAACAATGGGGTGAGCAAGGAGGAAATCCGCGAGGTGTTCCTGCAGGCGGCGATCTACGCCGGGGTGCCGGCGGCGGTGGACAGCTTCCGCTGCGCCCGTGAGGTGTTCCAGCAGGATTGATGCCTCGGCACGGGGCGCTCGCGTCAGCGCTATTGCGAGCTTGCCCCGTGACACAGCCACTGCAGGCACACTTGCAACCCTTCCCACGGTGATACTCATGGACTACCGCTACTTGGGCCGCAGTGCCCTTAAGGTCTCCCCGTTGTGCCTGGGCACCATGATGTTCGGGGGTGCCACCGACGAACCGACCGCCCAGCGCATCATCGCCCACGCCCAGGCCCTGGGTGTCAACTTCATCGACACCGCCGACGTTTACACCGGCGGTGCCGCCGAGTGTATCGTCGGCCGGGGCATCGCCTCCCGGCGCTACGACTGGGTGCTGGCGAGCAAGTTCGGCTCGCCCGTCGATACGGCCCCGAACCGTCAGGGCCAATCGCGCAAATGGATCAATCAAGTCGTAGAAGCAAGCCTCAAACGCCTCGGCACTGACTACCTGGATATCCTCTACTTCCACCGTGCCGTTCCCGGCGTGACCCTGGAGGAGGGCGTGCGCGCCGTCGGCGACCTGATTCGCCAGGGAAAGGTACGCTATTTTGCGGTGTCGAACTTCCGCGGTTGGTACATTGCCGAAGTCGTGCGTCTGGCCGACGATATGGGCCTGGACCGGCCGGTGGCCAGCCAACCGCTGTACAACTTGGTCAACCGCACCGTCGAAGTCGAACAATTGCCTGCTGCCCATCACTACGGTTTGGGCGTTGTGCCCTACAGCCCGCTGGCGCGGGGTGTTCTGACCGGCAAGTACGCTCCAGACGGCCCGCCACCTGCGGACAGCCGGGCAGGGCGCGGCGACCAGCGCATCCGCCAAACCGAATGGCGACGCGAATCCTTGCACATTGCCCAATCTGTTGCGGCCCACGCCGCCTCGCGCGGTACCAACAGTGCTGCCTTTGCCCTGGCCTGGGTCCTCAACAACCGCTGCGTTAGCTCGGTTATCGCCGGGCCGCGCACCGAGGCGCAGTGGCACGGTTACCTGGAGGCATTGCAGGTGCGTATCGAGGAACAGGACGAGCGCTTCGTCGACAACCTGGTGCCGCCTGGGCATTGCTCCACGCCGCATTACACCGACCCTAGCTATCCGGTCGAGGGGCGCTTCAGTTCAGCTCACGGCCGGCCGCTATCGCCCCAAAGCGGACGCTGAAAAAACTGATGTCGTAGTGCTATGCGCACTCTGTGGGAGCGGGCGTGCCCGCGAACACCGGCGCAGCCGGTGCCAGTCTACGCGTTTGATTCTTCGCGGGCGCGCCCGCTCCCACAAAGGTTGCTGTTCGGCTCACTGGCAGCTTTGGGTCGAGAGCTGCCGGACGCGAATGGCCGCACTCGACCCTTTGTAGCCGTTCGAAATGTCTACGAAACCGAGGTCAACTATGTATCGGCTGACAACTCGCCGGCAACCAGGCAGCGGAGGCCTGGTTGCGGGGCGGGCGTCAGAGCGTCGTGGCGAGGGTCTTGAGCTGGTGCTTGAACACCTTGCCACTCGCCGAAGCGGGCAGGCTCTCTAGCACCCAGATGTGGCTGGGTCGTTTGTAGGGCGACAGGTGTTTGCTCAAGTAAGCCTTGAGTGCGGCGACGTCGAACGTTTCAGGCGAGGTAACCTGGACGAATGCCACCACTTCTTCGTTGCCATCGATCGGCCGGCCGACCACTGCGCTGAGCACCACACCAGGAAAACCCATCAATGCGCCTTCGACTTCGGGTGGGTAAACATTGAAGCCTGAGCGGATGATCAACTCTCTGCTACGCCCGACGATAAACAGCGCGCCATCCGCATCTTGGCGAGCCATGTCACCGGTGTTCAGCCAGCCGTCGGTGTCGATCACTTCGGCTGTCTGCTCGGCGGCGCGGTAGTAGCCCTTCATCACGTTGGGGCCGCGTACCCACAGTTCGCCGACCTCCCCAATCCCCACCGTGGCCTTTCGCTCGCTATCGAGCAAGCGCACCTCAAGCCCTGGAATGGGTCGCCCGACTGAGTTGTCCTGGCGAGGCTCGTCGATGCGAGTCTGGCTGACCGTCGGCGAGCTCTCGGTCAGACCATAGCCGTTGTGCAGGGGGAGGCCGAAGTACCGCTCGACCGCCTGCTTGAGCGGCAGGTCCAAGGGGGAGCCACCTGCATACATAAAACGCAGGTTGGGCGCCTGCAGCTGCAGCACGCCGCTGTCGGCCAACTCCAGCAGTTTGGCGTACATGGCGGGAACCCCCTGCATGAGGGTAATGCCGTCCTCGCGCAGGGCCCGTGCCAGTTGAAGGGGGTCGAAGCGTGCTTCAAGCTGCAGCGCGGCGCCCGCGAACAAGCTGGCCAGGCACACTGCCGATAGGCCGTAGACGTGGGAAATCGGCAGCACTGCATAGACCCGGTCGTCGGCATTCAACTGGCGCAGCAGGCTGGCGGAGTGGGCGATGTACAGGAGGTTGCGGTGGGTCAGCATCACGCCCTTGGGGGCGCCGGTGGTGCCGGTGGTGTAGATCATCACCGCCACCTGGCAGGCTGGGTCGTTGTGCACCGCTTCGGGTTCGCAGGCCTCGTTGAGCGGGCCGAGGTGGTAGTCGCCCAGTGCCGTGGCCGTGCGCAGCTCAGCACCGGCCTGGGCAGCATGTGAGGCCGCATCGCGCGAGACTGCACTCGTGTACAGCACGCGACGAGCACCGCAATGCAGGCGGATGTTTTCCAGCTCGCCTGGCGAAAGGCGCGCATTCACCACGACCGACCAGGCGCGCAGCCGGCTCAGGGCCAGCAGTGAAGCGACCAGCAGGCCGCAGTTTTCGGCCACCAGCATGACCCGGTCGCCTGCGCGAACGCCATCGCCCTCGAAGGCTTCAGCCAGGGTGGCCACCGCTTGGCGCAGATCGCCATAGCTCAATGTCGTGCCACGCTCATAGAGTGCCGGAGCATAGGCGTGCAAGGGCGGGTGGCGGTCGAGCAATTGGTCCAGATAGTCTGGCAGGCCCGCCAGTACGTGTTCACGGGTCAACATATCAGTTCAGCCCCGCACGACGGATGAGGTTGCGGGCGATCACCAACTGCTGGATCTGCGTTGTGCCTTCGTAGATGCGGAACAGGCGTACGTCGCGGTAAAAGCGCTCGATGCCATATTCGCTGACGTAGCCGGCGCCACCGAAGATCTGTACCGCGCGATCGGCCACCCTCCCGCACATTTCCGAGGCGAACATCTTGCAGCAGGAGGCCTCCATGGACACATCCTGCTTGAGGTCGCGCTTGCGAGCGGCGTCGATCACCATGCTGCGCGCGGCATAAATCTCGGCCTGGCTGTCGGCGAGCATCGCCTGGATCAGCTGGAACTCGGCCAACGGTTGGCCAAACTGTTGGCGCTCCATGGCATAGCTCAGGGCGTCGGCGAGCATCCGTTCGGCCGCACCGACGCAGATGGCGGCGATG
Organism: Pseudomonas sp. NY11955; assembly: GCF_048068035.1. Taxonomy (NCBI): domain Bacteria; kingdom Pseudomonadati; phylum Pseudomonadota; class Gammaproteobacteria; order Pseudomonadales; family Pseudomonadaceae; genus Pseudomonas; species Pseudomonas sp. NY11955. The sequence goes on along the minus strand of NZ_JBLUPS010000014.1, from coordinate 112,906 downwards.
TGCAAGCGGCCCTTGTCGAGCACTTTCATCGCAGTCTTGAAGCCAACCCCCTCGACGCCGCCAATCAGGTTGGCGGCGGGAATTCGGCAATTCTCGAAGATCACGTCGCAGGTATGGGCGCCTTTCTGGCCCATTTTCTGGTCGATCTTGCCCAGCGACAGGCCAGGAGTGCCGGCGGGGACGATGAAAGCGGAAATTCCGCTGGCCCCCTTCATTTCGCTACTGGTGCGGGCCATGACGGTGAAGATGCCAGCCTGTGGGGCGTTGGTAATGAAACGCTTGGTGCCGTTGAGCACGTAGCTGTCACCCTCGCGCTGCGCACGGGTGCGCAGCGAGGCGGCATCGGAGCCGGAACCAGGCTCAGTGAGGGCGAAAGCGCCGATCAACTCGCCGCTGGCCATGGCCGGCAGGTAGCGCTGCTTCTGCTCTTCATTGCCGTCGAGGATCAAACCCTGGGAGCCGATGCCATTGTTGGTGCCGATCAGCGAGCGGAAAGCCGGCGAAGTCTTGCCCAGTTCGAAGGCGACCAGGGCTTCCTCTTCCATGCTCAGGCCAAGGCCGTCGTATGCCTGTGGGATACACAGGCCGAACAGTCCCAGCGCCCGCATTTCCTCGACGATGTCGGGGGGGATGCAGTCGTGCTCCGCCACGTCGCCCTCGGCGGGCACCAGCCGTTCGCGGACGAAGCGCGACAGGTTGTCGAGCAGAAGATTGAGAGTTTCCGGATCGTTGATCATGCAAGACCTCTTATTGGAATTGTCAGCCCAGACTGGCTTCTACATTGCGCACCAGGTGCGATAGGCGTGGCCCCAGATCGTCCTCCAGCATGTGCTGGCGCAAGGCGAATGCCGGGCCCCCGCAACTGAACGCGACAACCCCGGAACCATCGGGTTTTACAAGTGGGACGGCGACAGCGTTGATGTCTTTCTGCCAATCGCCGCAGGACAGGCAGAAGCCCAGCTCCTGGTACTGACGAAAGGCTCTTTCCAGTTGTTCGCCGAGGGCCGGCCAGTTCTCCGGGTTGCGCGTACGCAACTGGTCGAGCAGCACCTCACGCTCGTCTTGGGGCAGGGCGGCCAGGTACGCGCGGCCCATGGCGGTGGTAGCCAACGGCACCCGAGCGCCGACGTCCAGGCGCAGGGTCAGCGGGCCGCTGCCCTGGCAGTTTTCCAGGTAGACCATGCTCAGGCGATCACGGGCACCGAGGGACACCGAGCTCTGGGTCTGCTCGGCGAATTCGGCCATCAGCGGGCGGGCCTGACGGCGGATGTCCAGCCCGCTCAGGTGCGCATAGCCAAGGGCGAGCACGCCGGTGTCCAGGGCGTACTTGCCCAGGCTCTCGACGTACTGCAGATAACCCAGGCGTACCAGGGTGTAGGTCAGGCGCGACACGGTGGCCTTGGGCAGGCCGCTGCGCAAGACCAGTTCCTGGTTGCCCAGCAGCCGTTCGCCGGGGCGGAAGCAACGCAACAGCTCAAGCCCTCGGGCCAGTGCGGTGACGAACTGGCGGTCCTGGTCGAGGCCTTGCTGGTCGAGTTCGGTATCGAAAACGTTGCGCTTGGTCATGGTCGTTCCTCATGCGTCGGGCGGTGGGCTCGCGATCGCCGGCCGGACTCTGGCACAAGCTGAAAGCGATAGTCAATAAATCGAAATGAAGTTTCGCATAGCGGAACTTGTGTGGCTAGCAATAAAACCATGCACTGACGATATCGGTTATTTACCAATTGCAAATTGAGGGAGCACTTGCGTAGGCTAAATTTTAATGCAAAACACAGTTCCGCAATGCGGAACATAATAATAAGAGGTAGGTATGGAAGAGACGTGGATCGATCGCCCCTTGCCTGGAGTGGCGCGGATTTACCTGAACCGGCGGGAGGCGCGCAACGCGCTGAACCAGGCTGTGCGTGAACAGCTGGCAGCGCATTTTCGCAAGCTGGGCGCCGACCCGAGTGTCCGCTGCATCGTCCTCAGCGGAGGCACCCAAGTGTTCGCCGCAGGCGCCGACATCCGCGACATGGCCGAACGCGGCGCCGTGGAAATGCTGCTACGCCAGACGCACTTGCTCTGGGCAGCCATCGCCGATTGTCCGCAACCGGTCATCGCCGCCGTGAACGGCTATGCCATGGGCGGCGGTTGCGAACTGGCCATGCACGCCGACCTGATCATCGCCGGGCGCAATGCCGTGTTCGCCCAGCCAGAAGTGCGCGTGGGGGTGATGCCGGGGGCCGGAGGTACCCAGCGGTTGACCCGTGCAGTTGGCAAGTTCCAGGCCATGCGCATGCTTTTGACCGGCATGTCGGTGAGCGCCGAGCAGGCCTTGCGCATGGGCCTGGCGAGTGAGGTGGTGGAGGACGACCAGGTGCAGTTCCGAGCGCTGGAGCTGGCCGAGCAGATCGCCGGGTTGCCGCCGCTGGCGGTCCGGCAGATCAAGGAAGTGGTGCTGGCAGGCCAGGATGCGTCGCTGGGCACCGCATTGATGCTCGAGCGCAAGGCCTTCCAGTTGCTGTTCGATTCGGCCGACCAGAAAGAGGGCATGCGCGCCTTCCTGGAAAAACGCCAGCCAACCTATTCGGGGTACTGAGCATGAACCCACGTGAAATCACCCTCATGGCAGTGGTCGGTGCGGGCGTCATGGGCGCGGGAATTGCCCAGCTGGCGGCCCAGGCCGGGGTCACGGTACAGCTGTTCGACAGCCGTGACGGCGCCGCCCAGGCCGCGCGGCAAGCCATCCTTGCGACGTTGAACAATCTCGCAGCCAAGGGGCGGCTGAGCGCGCAGCAGGTTGCGGAGGCCGACCGGCACCTCAAAGTGGCCACGGCGCTGACGGACCTGGCCGATGCCCAGCTGGTGGTGGAGGCGATCGTCGAGCAACTGGAGGCCAAGCGCACGCTATTCGCCGACCTCGAGGCCGTGGTCGCCGACGACTGTCTGCTCGCCACCAACACCTCGTCGCTGTCGGTCACCGAAATCGCAGCGAAGTGCCGGGTGCCGGGGCGCGTTGGCGGCATGCACTTCTTCAACCCGGTGCCGCTTATGAAGATCGTCGAGGTCATCGACGGCCTGCAAAGCGAGGCCTGGGTCGGTCAGACCCTGCTGGCGCTGGGTCGACGCATGGGGCACCGCGCGGTGCTGGCCCAGGACACGCCAGGGTTCATCGTCAACCATGGTGGTCGCGGCTACGGTACCGAAGCCATGCGCGTGCTGGTCGAATCGGTGACCGACCCGCTGACCCTGGACCGCATCCTGCGTGAGCAGGCGGGGTTCCGCATGGGGCCGTGCGAGCTCTTCGACCTGACCGGCCTGGATGTCTCGCACCCGGTGACCGAGTCGATCTACCAGCAGTACTACCAGGAGCCACGCTACCGGCCGACCCACATCACCCGACAGCGGTTGGCCGCAGGGTTGCTCGGGCGCAAGGTCGGGCAGGGCTTCTACTGCTACCAGGACGGCGTTCAGCAGGTACCGGCAGAAGCCCTGGCGCCGCTGGTGGCGCTGCCGCCGATATGGGTCAGTGCGGCACGCCCCGAGGCGCGAGATGCCGTGCTGGCGCTGCTGGAACGCCTGGGTGCCGACGTCGAACTGGCTGCAGGGCCCAGCACCGAAGCCCTGTGCCTGCTGCTGCCGCTGGGCCAGGATGCCACCCATGCAGCCGTCGCCGAAGGCCTCGACCCGGAGCGCTGTGTGGCCCTCGACACGCTGCTGCCGCTTGAGCGCCGCCGCGTGCTGATGACCACCCCAGTTACTGGCGCAAGCTGGCGCGCCGCCGCCCATGCCTTGATGGCCAGAGACGGCACGCCGGTCAGCATCATCCGCGACAGCGCCGGATTCGTCTCGCAGCGGGTGCTGGCGCAGGTGGTCAACATCGCCTGCGACATGGCCCAGCAGGGTGTGGCCAGTGCCGCAGACATCGATAGCGCCATCTGCCTGGGCCTTGGCTACCCCATGGGCCCGCTGGCCTGGGGGGATGCCCTGGGCGCAGGGCAGGTGCTGCAGATTCTTGACCAGCTTCACGCCTATTACCGCGATCCACGCTACCGCCCTAGCCCCTGGCTGATGCGCCGCGCGCACCTGGGGCTTTCGCTGCTGACCGCTGAAAACGATCACTGAAAAGGAACACGTCAAATGCTCGAAGCCTATATCTATGATGGCCTGCGCACGCCGTTCGGCCGCCACGGCGGCAGCCTCGCCGGGGTGCGCCCCGACGACCTGGCGGCTCAGTTGATGAGCGCTCTGGTGGCACGTTCGCCCTTCGCCGCCGAGCAGATCGAGGACGTTATCCTCGGCTGCACCAACCAGGCAGGTGAGGACAGCCGCAACGTCGCACGCAATGCCCTGCTGGCGGCCGGCCTGCCGGAAAGCGTCCCTGGCCAGACCGTCAACCGCCTCTGCGCCAGCGGCCTGGCAGCGGTACTTGATGCCGCCCGCGCCGTCACCTGTGGCGAAGGCGAACTGTACCTGGCCGGTGGCGTGGAAAGCATGAGCCGCGCCCCTTTCGTCCTGGGCAAGAGCGAGTCCGCTTTTAGCCGCGAGGCGAAGCTGTTCGACAGCACTATCGGCGCGCGCTTCCCCAACCCACAGGTCAGTGCCCGCTACGGCGAGCACAGCATGCCGGAAACCGCCGACAACGTGGCGCACGACCATGGCATCAGCCGTGAGGATGCCGATGCGTTCGCGCTGGCCTCGCAGCAGCGCTACGCCGCCGCCCTGGCCGACGGCTTCTTCGAAGGCGAGCTGCTCGAAGTGCAAGCGCCGGCCGGGCGCAAGTGCACCCTCGGCGTGGCGCAGGACGAGCACCCGCGTCCGCAGGCCACGGCCCAGGACCTGGCCCGGCTCAAGCCGCTGTTCAGCGATGGCGTGGTGACTGCTGGCAATGCTTCGGGCATCAACGACGGTGCCGCCGCGCTGCTGATCGGCAGCCTTGCCCTGGGCGAGCGCCACGGGGTACGTCCACGGGCTCGGATCCTGGCAGGTGCCGCCAGCGGTGTGGCGCCACGGGTCATGGGCATTGGCCCGGCCCATGCCATTCCAAAGGCCTTGGCCCGTGCCGGCCTGAGCCTGGCGGACATGGACCTGATCGAGATCAACGAAGCCTTCGCCGCCCAGGTGTTGGGCTGCCTGAAGCTGCTTGACCTTGCGGCCGATGACCCGCGGGTCAACCCCAATGGCGGCGCCATCGCCCTCGGCCACCCGCTGGGCGCGTCCGGTGCGCGGCTGGCGTTGACGGCACTGCGCGAACTGGAACGGCGCGGTGGCCGCTATGCGGTGGTCAGCCTGTGCATCGGCGTCGGCCAAGGCCTGGCTGTTGTCATCGAGCGACTTTGAGGATTGACCATGACGACTTATGAAGCTCCCCTGCGGGACATGCGTTTCGTGCTTGACGAACTGTTGCAGGTCGAAGGCTATGCCGACCTGCCGGGTTTCGCCGATGCGCCGCTCGACGTCACGAACGCCATCCTCGAAGAGGCCGGCAAACTGGCCAGTGGCGTCTTGGCTCCGCTCAATGCCGTCGGTGATGAGCATGGCTGCACACTGGTCGATGGCGCGGTGACTACCGCGCCAGGTTTTCGCGATGCCTATCGGCTGTATACCGAAGCGGGCTGGACGGGCCTGACCGCGTCCCCTGAATACGGTGGGCAGGGGTTGCCCCATGTGCTGGGTATCGCCGTGCGCGAGATCATGACCAGCGCCAACCTGGCTTTCTCGATGTTCGCAGGGCTCACCCACGGTGCGGCGAACGCCATCGCCAGTGGAGGCACGGTGCAACAGAAGGCGCTGTACCTGCCGCCAATGATCGAGGGCCGCTGGACCGGTACCATGAACCTGACCGAGCCGCACTGCGGCACCGACCTGGGCTTGCTGCGCAGCCGCGCGGAGCCCTTGGCCGATGGCAGCTTCAGCATCAACGGCACCAAAATTTTCATTTCCGCCGGCGAGCACGACCTGGCCGAGAACATCATCCACCTGGTGCTCGCCCGCCTGCCGGATGCACCACCAGGCGTGAAGGGCATCAGCCTGTTCATCGTGCCCAAGTTCCTGGTCAACGCCGATGGTTCCCTCGGCCCGCGTAATGCCGTGCGCTGCGGATCGCTCGAAGAAAAGATGGGCATCCATGGCAACCCCACCTGCGTGATGAACTACGACGGCGCCACCGGTTACCTGGTCGGTCAACCCCACCAGGGCCTGCGGGTCATGTTCGTGATGATGAACAGTGCGCGGCTAGCAGTCGGGGTACAGGGCCTGAGCCTGGCTTCGGTGGCCTACCAGAACGCTGTGCACTACGCCCGCGAGCGTCTGCAAGGGCGGGCGGCAGGTGGCGCAGCGACACCGGAGCAGCCCGCCGACCAGATCATCATGCACCCGGATGTGCAGCGCATGCTGCTCATCCAGCGCGCCTTCGTCGAAGGGGGCAGGGCACTGACATACTGGGCCGGGTTGCAGGTCGACCTGTCTCACCAGCACCCGGATGCGGGGGTGCGCGAAGCGGCCTCTGATCTGCTTGGGCTGCTCACGCCGATGATCAAGGCCTATTGCACTGACCAGGCGGTGGAATGCACCAGCCTGGCGATACAGTGCTTCGGCGGTCACGGCTACATTCGCGAATGGGGCATGGAGCAGTTCCTGCGCGATGCGCGCATCACGCCGCTTTATGAGGGCACCAACGGCGTCCAGGCCATGGACCTGGCGGCGCGCAAGCTCAAGCTAGATGACGGGCGGGCGATCAAGCGCTTCCTCGCACGGGTAGGCGACTTCTGTGACGCTCATGCCGCCGAGGTCGCCGAGGTACAGGCCTTGCGCCTGGCCCTGGCCGACCTGGTGGCGGCCGTCGATTACCTCGCTACTGCGGATGCCTCGGCAACGGCGGCGGGAGCAGTCGACTTCCTGCACCTCACGGCCCTGGTTGCCCTTGGCCTGCAATGGGCGAACATGACCCTGATAGCTGGCCGGCAGCTGGCGCGGGGCACGAGCGAAGCCCGCTTCTACCAGGCCAAGCGCACCACCGCGCGGTTCTACTTCGAGCGTATACTGCCCGACACGGCTGTCCACCTGCAGCGCATCGGCCTGGGCGCCGACACCCTCAGGGCATTGGCGCCCGACCAGTACTGACAGCCGTCGAGGAGGTCCGGCGATGAAACGAGCGAACCCACGGATTGCCGACAAATCCATCCCCATGGGGGCGCTGGTTTCATTGCCAGCGGTACTCCAGGACCACGGCGTCGACCCTTGGCCGTTGCTGGCCGCATACGGTATATACCCCGAATCCTTCAAACAGCACCTCAACCCGCTGCCGGTGCTGACCCATGGCCGGATCCTGGAAGCGGCAGCAGCCGTTTCCGCGTGCGACCATCTTGGCTTGCTGCTCGGCCAACGTGCCAACCTGCAGAATGCCGGCCCGCTGCGCTTTCTGGTGCTCAACGCACCGACGGTGCGCGTGGCCCTGGAAAGCCTGATCCACTATTGCGGGCTGTGGTACCGCGGCCTGCACCTGAACCTGGTTGAAGAACGCGGCTATGCAGGGCTGCGTCTGTCGATCTACGGTAATGTGCCGGGCGGCGAACAGCTGCTGACGGCATACCTGGCCGCCATTGTCACCATCATGCAACTGGTCGTCGGCAAGGCCTGGCGCCCGGCACTGGTGCGCATCGCCTACCGCAAGCCTGCTTCTGCCATGTTGTATGAGCAATTCTTCCGCTGCCCGGTGTGGTTCGGCCAGTCGCAGCACGAAGTGCTGTTTCCCCAGTCGCTGCTGGACACCCCCCGAGGTGGCCACGACGAGCAGTTGGACGACTTCCTACGCAGCCACCTCAACGAGTTGCAGGCACGCGAAGGCCCTGACCTGCCAAGCCGCGTCCGCCAGGTCATCGAGGCGTTGCTGTTGCAGGGTGAATGCTCGGTGGAGCGGGTGGCGGAATTCTTTGCGGTGCATCGCTTTACCTTGTACCGCTACCTAAGCGAGCACCACACCAGCTTCGAAGTGCTGCTCGAACAGACCCGCAAGGACATGGCCGCGCGGCTGCTGATCGACCCACACTTACCGATGGCAGAAATCGCCAGCCGGCTGGGCTACGAGAGCCAGGGCAGTTTCAGCCGTGCCTTCAGGCGCTGGTTCGACTGCTCGCCCCGCGAGTGGCGCAAGGTCGGTGACAATGTGCCGAAATGATAAAACCCTGTGACGAACTGATAAAAATCGTCACCGCGAAGCCAGTAACTTCTTCCCTATGCGAGCTGCTGTGCGCTCATTCGTTCACATAACGATAAATAGAACGGAGAAGTAACGATGCATTTCCTCGATGACAGTTTGTTCCCGGAAAACCAGGAAAAACTGGTGATTCAAGTCGCCCCCTATGGCCCGCAATGGACCCCGGCCTGCTCGGACGACATTCCAGTGAGCATGGACGACCAGATCCAGAAAGCGATCGACTGCTACAACGCCGGTGCCACCGTGTTGCACGTGCATGTTCGCGAAGAGGACGGCAAGGGCTCCAAGCGCCTGAGCAAGTTCAACGAAATGCTCGGCCTGCTGCGCCAGGCCGTGCCGGACATGGTCCTGCAGGTGGGTGGTTCGATTTCCTTCGCCCCGGAAAGCGAAGGCCAGGCCGCCAACTGGTTGGACTACGACACCCGCCACATGCTGGCCGAGCTGTCGCCCAAGCCTGACCAGGTGACCATCGCCATCAACACCAGCCAGATGAACATCTGCGAGCTGCTGACCGCCGATGACACCGCCGGCACCATCCTTGAGCAGCCGGGCTACTTCAATGCCTACCAGGAGATGGTCTCCGACGCGCGCCCGTCGTTCTTCATCGAGCACCTCAAGCGCCTGCAGGCCGCCGGCATCCAGCCGCACTTCATGCTCGGCCACGTGCACCAGTTGGAAACCGTCGAGCGCCTGATCCGTAAAGGCCTGTACACCGGCCCACTGATTCTCAACTACGTAGCCATCGGCGGCGGTGCGGCGGGCCTGGACCCGTCCGACATGGTCGAGTTCGTCAAGCGCACGCCGCCGGGTGCAGTACTGTCGATGGAAAGCGCCATGCGCGCGGTGCTGCCGATGAACGCCATGGCCATTGCCATGGGCCTGCATGTGCGGGTGGGCATCGAAGATACCTTGTGGGGCCGCAAGGGCGAGCGGATGTCCTCAGTGCAGCAGATCGAGCAGACCGTGCGCCTGGCCCGCGAGCTGAGCCGGGACATCGCCACCGGCAAGGAGGCCCGAGAGATCTACAAGATCGGCCAGGCCTATTCCAGCGCCGACGAAACCCTCGCCCAGCTGGGCATGGCGCCGAACCGTAAGCCGGGCCAGCGCGGGTTCACCGTGCCGGGCCAGTTCTGAGGCGATGGCTATCGGGTGATCGGGGCTTGCGTCGGTCACCTAATCCGAAAATGCTCAAAAGGTGTGAAGCATGAGCCTGGAAAACAAGGTTGTCCTGGTCACCGGCGTGGGGCCTGGATTGGGCAAGGCGTGTGCAGTGGCGTTTGCCCAGGCACAGGCCAAGGTGGTGATCTGCGATGTCAGCGAGCGTTCGCTCGAAGAGGCTGCGCAAGCGGTGCGGGCTGCGGGTGCCGAGTGCCTGGCCGTGCGCTGCGATGTGTCGTCCAGTCGTGAAGTCGATGGAATGTTCGAACAGATCGTCGCGCAGTTCGGCACCCTGCATGTGCTGGTGAACAACGCGGCGCTCACCCCCAATCGCGAGGTCGACACCCAGCGGCGCAATGAGCTGTACCGCTACATGTCCAGCCCCGAGCCGCGCCGCTCGCTGGGCTTCACCCGCCAGATCAGCGATGAGGAATGGCACCGCTACTGGGGTGTGAACGTGCACGGCATGTTCTATTGCACCCGCGCCGCCCTGCGGCTGATGGAGCCCCAGCGCGAAGGCCGGATCGTCAACATCGCCTCGATTGCCGGGTTGTCCAGCAAGAGCGCCCACAGCCCGCATTACTGCGCGACCAAGGGGGCGGTGATCGCCTTCACCAAGTCGGTGGCCTACGAGGTGGCGGGCGCCAACATCTTCGTCAATGCCATGGCCCCGGGCGGCGTCGCCACCCCGGCCTTCAATGCCTATCTGGACGCTATCGGCGAGGAGGCGCGCAACCGCCTGTGGCAGGGCGTTCCGCTCGGGCGCTTCGGCACCGTCGAGGAGTATGCCGGCACCGTGCTGTACCTGGCAGGCGAGCACTACCTGGTCGGCCAGGTGCTGAGCCCCAATGGCGGCGGCGTGATCTGAACCCAATCGATGCGAGAACGACTATGAGCGATACCCCGAATTTCAACGCCGTGCGTGCGGCCGGGCTGATCGATGAAAACCTGGACCGTCTGGCCGAGTGGGACGCGCCCTGGACCGAGCGCTTCATGGACCTGGTCCAGCAGAGCCAGGTCAATGCCGTCCTCGACCCCAAGCTGGTGGCCCTGATTCGCCTGAACATCGACGTCACCGCTACCCACTTGTACGCGCCGGGCGTGCGCCGCCATGTGCGTGACGCGCTGCGCCTGGGCGCCACCCGGGCAGAGATCCTGGAAGTGTTCAAGTTGGCCAGCGTGGTGGGCATTCATGCCTGCGCGCTGGGTGTGCCGCTGCTGGCCGAAGCGCTGGCCGAAGCCGGCATCGAGGACCTGCCGGTCACCCCGGGGCCGACGCCGGTTTGCGACGCGGTGCGCGCCAACGGCATGTTCAACCCTCTGTGGGAAACGCTGTACCAGTGGGATCCGGCCTACCTCGAGAGATTCCTCGGCATGGGTTTTGGCCTGTGGAAGGACGGCATCCTGCCACCGCTGTGGATCGAGTTTCTGTGCATCGCCGGCGATGCCGCGATCACTCACCTGTATGGCCACGGCACCCGCCGGCACATCGAGGCGGCACTGGCCCTGGGGGCGACCCGCGAGCAGGTGCTGGAGGTGCTGAAAATCGTCAGCCTGCAAGGCATCGAGGCCTGCGAGCTGGGTGTGCCGATGCTCGACGAGGCACTTGAAGCCCAGGCCGCCGGGCGCTAAGCGTATCGATAACAACAAGAACTTGCCCAGTGCGCCCGTCGCTAGAGGAGAGACCATGAACAGCGTGTATGAACCCGGCCGGCCATTGCTGACCGATGCCGGCACCGATGAAGTGCAGCGTACCTATCGCAAGATCACCTGGCGCCTGCTGCCGTTCCTGTTCCTTGCCTACATGATCAACTCGATCGACCGCATCAACATCTCCTTCGCCAAGCTGCGCATGGCCGAAGATCTTGCGCTGTCCGACGCTGCCTATGGGTTTGGCGCCGCGGCATTCTTCGTCGGCTACCTGCTGTTCGAGGTGCCTAGCAATTTGTATATGCAGCGGGTCGGCGCACGCCTGACCATCATGCGCATCATGGTGCTGTGGGGGCTGGTGACCATCGGCACCAGCCTGGTCGGTTCCGCCACCGGGCTGTACATCGCGCGCTTCCTGCTGGGGGTTGCCGAAGCCGGGTTCTTCCCTGGGGTGATTTTGTACCTGACCTACTGGTTCCCGGCTTCGCGCCGGGGGCGGATCACCTCGGTGTTCATCATGGCGGGGATTTTTGCCGGGATTGTTAGCGGGCCGCTGGCGGGCTGGATCATGACTCATTTCCACGGCTGGGCCGGGCTGCGCGACTGGCAGGCGCTGTTCGTGATCGAAGGCGTCCCAGCGGTGCTGCTCGGTCTTTTCGCCTGGTTCTGGCTGGACGACAAGCCGCAAGGGGTCAACTGGCTCAGTGCGCGCGAGAAAGCCATCGTCCAGGCCCAGCTGGCCAGTGAGCAAGTCGGTGCCGGCGGATCGCATGCCTCGTTTCGCCACCTGCTGCGCGACCCGCGGGTGCTGATGGCGGGCCTGGTGTTCTTTTGCATCTATTCGGGCACCAACACCGTGGCCTACTGGATGCCCAGCCTGATCCAGAGCCTGGGCCTGAGCGACCTCGGGCGCATCGGTCTGGTCAGTAGCCTGCCGTACTGCATCGCCCTGGTCGCCATGTACCTGCTGGGGCGCAGTTCGGACCGCCACCTGGAACGCCGCTGGCACCTGGCTCTGACCCTGTTCACCGGCGCTGCGTGCTTCCTGCTGCTGGGGCTGTTCCAGGGCAACCTGGTGCTGTCGCTGCTGTTCATGAGCCTGGGCGCCGCCGCCTGCCTGTCGGCGGTGCCGTTGTTCTGGACCATTCCGCCGGCCTACCTGAGCGGCCCGATGGCGGCGGGCGGAATCGCCTTGATCAGCACCCTGGGCGGCATCGCCGCGATGATCGCACCGGTGCTGGTGGGGGCGGTCAAGACCCATACCGGCAGCCTGTTCGTGGCCTTTGACGTGATTGCCGGGCTGCTGGTTCTCGGCGCCTTGGTCCTGTTGCTGGGCATCCCCGCAAGACTGCTGCGCGAGCGCGGCACAGCCGACTGACACGCCACACAACGCATCTCTCGGCTGGGGCCTGATGGCCTCGGCAGGGAGCGCTTCACCCTAAAAACAAGAAGAAGGTGACTTGCATGTCGAGCAGTACAGCCATTTCCCTCATCCGGTCCGGGCACTTCGCGCCCAGCCTGTTGGCCGCTGGCGTCACGCTGGCGACATTTTCCAGCCCGCTGGTCTTTGCTGCGACCTTCGAGGTGGGTGAGGATTGGTCATTGACCACCAACACCACCCTGAGCCTGGGCTCGAACTGGGCCCTGCGCAATGCTGACCCCGACCTGGTCTACGCCCCGGATGCACGCAGCATCGGCAAGCCAGGCAGCGGTATCGACACCAACGGTGACGACGGCCGGCTCAACTTCAGCAAGCACGATACGATCTCCCAGGTATTCAAGGGGCTGACCGAGTTCGACCTCAATGACGGCGGTCAGGGCGCTTTCGTGCGCTTCAAGTACTGGTACGACCATGCGCTGGAAACCCGCGATGGCGATTTCAAGCCATTCGACGACAGCGGTTGGCCGGATATGGCGCGCTTCCAGGGCTTCGAAACCCTTGATGCATACCTGTGGAAGGCGTTTCAGCTGGGCGGCAAGCCGCTTAACGTGAAGCTTGGCAAGCAGGTGTTGACCTGGGGCGAGGCGCTGTTCTTCCAGAACGGCATCAACGCCATCAACCCGTTGGACGTGTCGGCCTTCAACCGCCCGGGGGTGGAACTGAAGGAAGGGCAGTTGCCGGTGGAAATGCTGTCGTTCAACTTTGGCCTGAGCGACACCTTGAGTCTGGAGGGCTTCTACCAGTTCAACTTCCGCGCCTCGGTGCTGGACGGTTGTGGCACGTTCTTCCAATCCGCTGACTTTGCCCCCGAGGGGTGCGGGCCGATCATCGCCGCCGTCAGCGGCGACCGCACCACTGCCAATGCCCTGCGCAGCGGCACGTATATCCCCCGCGGGCAGACCGAGTGGGCCAGCGACACTGGCCAGTACGGCTTCGCCCTGCGCAAGCTGCTCGAAGGCCTGAACGATGCCGAGCTGGGCCTGTACTACGCCAACTACCACAGCCGTTTCTCGTCGTTCAACGGCAGTGCTGTAGGCCAGGCGGGCCTGGCAAACTTCAAGACCGCCAGCTACAACTCGGTCTACCCCGAAGACATCCGCCTGTATGGCGTGAGCCTGAATGGCGTGGTCGCCGGCGCCGCGGTATTCGGCGAACTGAGTTACCGGCCCAACCAGCCGCTGGGCTTCAACGGCAACGACCTGGTGCAGTTCCTGCTGCGCAGCCCCAACACACCTTTCACCGCGCCAGGGGTGGCGCCGGCTTTCGGCGCGCCGGTCGAAGGGTACAAACGCATACCGGTGTACCAGTTTTCCCTCGGCGTCACCGACACCATTCCCAACCTGCTCGGTGCGCAGCGTTTCGCCTGGGCGGCGGAGGGGGCCGTCAATCACATTGGCGACCTTGGCGACGAGCGTTTCGGTCGCAGCGGCGCCTATGGCCGCAGCGAACTCACTACCGCCGGCTTCGACCCGGCTCAGCCAGCAACAGCGTGCATCACGCCAGGTACTGCCAACCTCACCAGCGGGCAGGTCCTGGCGCTCAACGAAAAGAACTGCAATGCAAACCGCGGCTTCTTCACCGACTGGTCCTGGGGCTACCGCCTGCGTGGTGCACTGAGCTACGAAGGGCTGCTGCCGTCGACGGTGATCACCCCGAGCATCAATTTCCGCCATGACGTGAACGGTTATGGCCCCAACTTCCAGGAAGGACAGAAGGCCGTCGGCCTATCCCTGCTGTTCGAGTACCGCAACGACTACTCGTTGGAGTTTGCCTACAACGACTTCTTCGGCTCGAACGACTTCACCACCCTCGACGATCGTGACTTCGCGTCGGTCAACCTAAAGGTGAGCTTCTGATGCAAAACACCCTGAAAAAACTGCCTCTGGTGATGCTGCTCCTGGTCGCCGTGCAGGCGCCATCCTTTGCCAAGCAAACCGATGCCGGCAAGCTGGACGGCCCGCTCAACCCCATGGGCGGTGAACGCGCCGCCAATTCCGATGGCAGCATTCCTGCCTGGGACGGTGGATTGAAGCCAGGCAGCGTGGCGGCATCGGCCAATGGCGACTACCCCGATCCGTTCGCCACGCAGCAGCCGATCGTGGTCATTACCTCCACCAATGCCGCGCAGTATCAAGCGCTGCTTACGCCGGGGCAGGCGGCGATGCTCAAGCGCTACCCCGAGTACCGGATGAACGTCTACCCAACTCAGCGTACTGCGCGGATGCCAGAGACCGTCAACCAGGCGACCAGAACCAATGTCGGCACCGTCACGCTGGCTGATCAGGGCTACGGGCTGAATGGCTACAGTTCGGGCGTGCCATTCCCTATGCCGACCGAGCCGCTGGAAATCATCTGGAACCATCTGGCGCGTTATGTCGGTAATTCGCTGGAACGCGAGATGGCCTCGGCTACCGTCGAGGCCAACGGCACTTCGAACCTGATCACCTACGCCCAGTCGGTACACTGGCGCAACGCTTTGAGCGACCTGCAGCCCGATGATAACGTCCTGTACTACAGCCTGATTCGCGCCTTGAGCCCATCGCGGGTGGCTGGCGAGATCACGTTGGTGCACGACCCGATCAATCAGGTGGCCGCTGTGCGCGATGCGTGGCAGTACATCCCCGGCCAGCGCCGTGTTCGCCGTGCACCGACAGTGGCCTATGACTCCAGTGCCCGCTACAGCTATGGTCAGCTGACCAGCGATGGTGTGGGTGGCTTCAACGGCGCTCCGGACCGCTACGACTGGAAGCTGTTGGGCAAGCAGGAACGCCTTATTCCCTACAACAGTTACAAACTGGCTAGCAAATCGCTGAAATACGCCGACATCCTCAAGGCAGGCTCCATAGACCCGCAATACGTGCGCTATGAGAAGCATCGCGTTTGGGTGGTGGAGGCGACTCTCAAACCCGGCACCCGGCATGTCTATGGGAAACGGCGCTTCTATATCGACGAGGACACCTGGCAGATCGCGTCCTCAGAGATGTATGACAGCCGTGGCGAGCTATGGCGCATCTACGAGAACTACCCGATGCAATTGCCGGACGTAGATGCCCCTTTCCCGGCAATGGATGCGACCTACGATCTGATATCCGGCCGCTACACCACTAACTTCATGACCAACGAATACCAGAAGAAGATGGTGTTCAACCTGACCGCCAGCAAGGACTTCTACAGCCCGGGTGCATTGCGGCGCTACGGTAAGTAACTCATCAAGCAGCCTCCCGTACATCGGCGTGACCTTTTTCCGCTGCTTCGGCAGCGGTTTTTTTTCTTGAACTCTAGAGTCGCCGGACACGCTAAAGCTGTGCGGGTCCCTCGAAGTACCCTCTCTGCACAATGTCCGCTATGGATCGAGAGCTGCCGGACCCGAGTAGCCGCAATCGACCCAAAGCGGAGATTGGCTGCGAGCCGCTGATATTTCGGTTGAGCGTTAATGGGAAAGGTGCGACAACGCCTGGATGAATTCCGACGTGATTTTTCAGTGCTGATCGTCCCGTCAACCTGCAAGACCGGAGATAATTCGCCACTTCAAGTATTTGCCATCAAGGAACGGACATGGCACTGACAAGCAAGATCACTCCCTACAACCCCGCATGGCCCCTCCGATTTCTGGCAGACAAGTCACTCATCGCTTCGGCCTTTGGCGATGAGCTGATTGCCATACACCACGTTGGAAGCACCTCTGTTCCAGGTCTCGCGGCGAAGCCCGAGATCGATGTACTCATCGAGGTCCGCGATCATTGCAATGTCTCGGCGCGAGACCAGGTGTTGAAGGATTTGGGGTATGTTCGAGGAAGTGACCTATCGGAAGGGCATTATTTCTACCGACGCAATGTGGATGGGATTCGCACGCACAAGCTCCACGTTTGTGCCCGCGACCACATTGCGATCACTCAGATGATCGGGTTCAGAGATTTGCTCAGGCGCGATGCCTCGATCCGCCAGCAGTATGAAGCGCTGAAGCTTCAGTTAGAGTCGAGCAATACTGGTGGAATGGCTGAATATCTGGAGAAAAAGGGACCATTCATTATTGCCGCGCTCATCAACGCCGGTATCCATCCTTGAATGATCGTTGGGCCGCGAGAGAACGCCGCATTCGACCCAAAGCTGCCAGTGAGCCGAACAGCAACCTTTGTGGGAGCGGGCGCGCCCGCGAAGAATCAAACGCGTAGACTGGCACCGGCTGCGCCGGTGTTCGCGGGCACGCCCGCTCCCACAGAGTGCGCATAGCACTATGACATCAGTTTTTTCAGCGTCTGCTTTGGGTCGAAAGCGGTCGCTCACGACTGACCGCTTTCGACCCAAAGCGGCCAGCCGTAGCCAGAGGAAGGGTTTAGTTCACCATCACTTCGTCCAGCGCCTGTTCAAGGATGCTGACCGTGCGCTCGATATTGTGCAGTTTTTCCAGCCCGAACAAACCGATGCGGAAGGTTTGGAAATCAGCCGGTTCGTCACATTGCAACGGCACTCCGGCGGCTATCTGCAGCCCGTGCTCGGCAAACTTCCTACCGTTCTTGATCTCGCCATCTTCGGTGTAGCTCACCACTACGCCTGGGGCCTGGAACTTGGCTGCGGCCACGCTCTTGATGCCTCTGCCGGTCAACATGGCGCGCACGCGAGTGCCCAGCGCCTGTTGTTCGTCGCGGAGCTTGTCGAAACCGTAGGCTCGCATCTCGTTCATCACGTCGTTGAAGCGAGCGAGGGCATCACTGGGCATGGTCGCATGGTAAGCATGTCCGCCCTGTTCGTAGGCCTGCATGATCTGAAGCCACTTTTTCAGGTCGCAGGCAAAGCTGCTGCTTTGGGTCTGCTCAATGCGCTCGAGGGCTAAAGCACTGAGCATCACCAGGGCGCAGCAAGGGGAGGCGCTCCAGCCTTTTTGCGGTGCGCTGATCAGCAGGTCGACTGCGCACTTTTGCATATCAACCCATAGCGCGCCTGAGGCAATGCAGTCCAGTACGAACAGCCCGCCCACCGCATGCACGGCGTCCCCGACGGCTCGCAGGTACTCGTCGGGCAGGAGGATCCCTGACGAGGTTTCGACGTGGGGGGCGAAGACAATCTGTGGTTTGTGCGCCTCGATGGCCGCCAGCACTTCGTCCAGAGGCGCGGGCGCGTAGGCTGCCTGGCGGCCCGTATCGACCGGTCGGGCTTTCAGCACCGTGGTCGCCGCCGGGATGTTGCCCATCTCAAGTATCTGGCTCCAGCGATAGCTGAACCAGCCGTTGCGGATCACCAGGCATTGCTGGCCGGTGGCAAACTGTCGCGCTACCGATTCCATGCCGAACGTACCGCTGCCCGGTACTACCGCAACAGCCTGGGCGTTATAGACCTGTTTCAGGGTCGTGGAAATGTTCCTCATCACGCCTTGAAATGCCTGCGACATGTGGTTGAGCGAGCGGTCGGTGTAGACCACCGAGTACTCGATCAGCCCTTCAGGATCAATACTGGGATAGAGCTTTGACATGCGGTGACTCCTTTGGCAGAGATGCTATTGCTATGGCCTGTCCTGTTGAATGGCCTTGGCGGTTCGTAGCGCTATCGCTTTCGGCTGATTTTCTGCGGCCTCGTCCAGGTTATTAGCCATGACGTCGCGCTGCAGTCAGAACCTCATCCTGATCCAGTTGTAGAGATTCAGGCCCTCGCGTGATAGCTCACCATCGGTGCGACGGCATAAATAGTAGGCACGCCCATCGTCCAACGCGTAATCAAAGAGTTTTACGAGCTCCCCGCTATCTCTTGCATCGGCAATCAGTGGTTCTCGCAGCAAAGCACACCCTAACCCCTGCAATGCTGCCGCCATGGTCAGCTGTCCATCTTCGAACAATAGACCTTGCAGCGCAGCCGGGTGCCGCACCTCGTTCGCTTGAAGCCACTGTGACCACGTACTTCGCTCCTCATCATGCAGCAGGGGAACGCGGGCAAGTGCTTGCGGGTTATCAAGAGGCCCGTAGCGCTTGATCAGCGAAGGGGTTGCCCAGGCCGTCACGGCTCCGGGAATGAGCGGCTCGCTGTGGTAGCCCGACCAGTGACCTGTCCCGAAGCGAATGGAAATGTCAGCTGCATCGCTGGGGTAGCTACGGTGGTTGGCATAAGTGACGTTTACATCGACGCCGGGGTTGTCATTCAGGAAGTCATTCAGCTGAGGAATGAACAGGTTCAGGCCAAAGGTGGGGATCAGGCTAATCGTCACCTGGCGCATGGCGTTCTGCTCTCGGACATGATCCGTGGCACTGCGCAGTACGGCAAATGCAGAGCGGATGGCTCGGTAATACTCCCGCCCGTGTTCGGTGAGGATCAAATTGCGCCCTTGGCGCACCGTCAACGCCTGACCTAGAAACGCTTCCAACAGATGCAACTGATGGCTGACCGCAGAAGCGGACACATTCAGTTCGCGCGCGGCTGCGGTCACTCCTCCGTGCCTGGCAAATGCTTCGAAAGTTCGAACAGCCCGAAGAGGAGGATCGCTGGCCAATTGTTCTAATAAATTCATGTGTTGAGTTCATTTTTAGTGTTTATGCTAGGAAAACGCAATTTATGGCCGAAAACAAGCGTTTTCTGTCGACTTATAAGGATATGAAATTAAGATATTTGATTAAATTAGAATAATTTCATAAGGTTCGCGGCCTGCCATTTCTCATCTGTCCAGGTCTGCCAGCTTCATGGAACTCTTCATTCAACAACTGCTCAACGGCATGCTGTCGGGCAGCCTGTATGCGCTGATAGCCCTGGGATACACCATGGTCTACGGCATCCTGCGCATCATCAATTTCGCCCATGGCGACGTCCTGATGGTCGGTACACTGATCGGCCTGTCGGCTATTCATGGTTTGCAAGCAGCATTTCCCACACTGCCCCTCGAAGGGGTTCTGCTGGGGGCAATCGTCATTGCAATGGCCGGTAGCGGACTGCTCGCGTTATTCATCGAACGCATCGCTTACCGGCGGCTGCGAAACGCGCCACGTCTAGCACCGCTAATCAGCGGCATCGGCGTTTCATTGCTTCTGCAGACGCTGGCGATGTTGGTATGGACTCGCAATCCACAAGTCTTCCCCCAGCTCTTGCCGATGACACCCATCGAGCTGACTGCTGGCGATGCCACTCACGCCCCTGCAATTACCAACGCCACCGCACTGGCCACCATCGCCGTCGCTTTCCTGGTCATGATCGGTTTGCTGCTGCTGGTTAACCGGACGCGATTGGGAAGGGCGATGCGGGCCGTTTCCGAGAACCCTCAGGTTGCAAGCCTTATGGGCATCAACCCTAATGCGGTGGTAGCCATGACGTTCGCCATCGGTGGTGCGCTGGCAGCCTTGGCCGGCGTGATGATGGCCAGCAACTACGGCAGCGCTCATTTCTACATGGGATTCTTGCCTGGGCTCAAAGCGTTCACTGCAGCGGTACTGGGTGGAATTGGCAACCTTCAAGGGGCCATGTTGGGTGGGCTGCTTCTAGGCCTGATCGAGGCTTTGGGTACTGGTTACCTGGGGGAATGGACTAATGGCGTCTTTGGCAGCAATTACCAGGACGTCTTCGCGTTCCTCGTGTTGATTGCCGTCCTGGTGCTTCGTCCTTCGGGCCTGCTCGGTGAGCGGCTGGCGGTGCGCGCATGAGCCTGGCGATCACGTTTACTCAACCTGTCATCCGGGCCCGCTTCGGTGTCGCGTTGTTCGCCATTGCCGTGCTTGTAGCGCCCTGGGTGGTCGGTCATGCAGGCGGTAATGCGTGGGTGCGTATGCTCGATTTCGCGCTTTTGTACCTGATGCTTGCGCTGGGGCTGAACATCGTCGTCGGTTATGCCGGGTTGCTGGACCTGGGCTTCATTGCCTTTTACGCACTGGGTGCCTATCTCGCCGCTTTGCTCGCGTCGCCGCATCTGCTTACGCAGTTCCCAGCCTTGGCTGCGTTACTACCTGCGGGGCTTCATGCTTCGATATGGGTAGTGGTGCCGCTGGCTGCCTTGCTGGCCGCCGGACTTGGGATGCTGCTGGGTGCTCCGACATTGCGACTGCGCGGCGACTATCTGGCAATCGTCACGCTTGGCTTTGGCGAGATCATTCGCATCATCCTGCGAAACCTTGATCGCCCGGTGAACATTACAAATGGCTCCAAAGGCATCGCCTCGGTCGACCCGGTTCACCTGTTCGGGCTCAACCTGGCGCGTACTCACGAGGTATTCGGCCTCAAGGTGACCTCGGTTTACCTCTATTACTACCTTTTCGCTGCCCTGGCTGTACTGATTCTCCTGGCTTGCCTGCGCCTGCAGCATTCCCGCATCGGTCGAGCATGGATGGCGATCCGGGATGATGAAGACGCAGCCGAGGCCATGGGCTTGGACACGCGCAAGTTGAAGCTGCTCGCCTTCGCCATAGGCGCCAGTTTCGGCGGGATCGCAGGTGCGATGTTCGCTTCGTTCCAAGGGTTCGTGTCACCTGAATCGTTCACCCTCAACGAGTCTGTCGCGGTACTTGCCATGGTGGTTCTGGGGGGAATGGGGCATATCCCGGGTGTCGTTCTGGGCTGCCTGTTGCTTGCAGCGTTACCAGAGGTTTTGCGGGCCAGCATGGGAAGCTTGCAGCATTGGCTGTTTGGCCAGGTGCTGGTCGATCCCGAGATCGTTCGTCAGTTGTTCTATGGCTTGGCGTTGATTCTGGTGATGCTCTATCGCCCGGCCGGCTTATGGCCTGCCCAGAAGGAGATCCAGCGATGACTGGCCAACTGTTGAAGGTTGAAGGCGTGGTCAAGCGCTTCGGTGGTGTGCATGCCCTGGATGACGTGAGCCTATATCTCGAACCTGGCGAGGTGCACGGTCTTATCGGGCCGAATGGCGCAGGCAAAACCACACTCTTCAATGTCATGACCGGCCTTTATCAAGCTGACGCCGGCACCTTCAGCCTCGATGGTCAGCCTTACAAGCCTGATGCGGTGCATCGAGTCGCGCAGGTCGGCATTGCTCGCACCTTCCAGAACATCCGCCTGTTCGCAAGCATGACAGCGCTGGAGAACGTCATGGTCGGTCGTCATGTACGTACCTCTAATGGCGTTTGGGCTGCCTTGAGCCGCCATCGACGTGCTCGCGAAGAAGAGCAGCACACTCGCCAGACCGCTCTTGAGCTTTTGCGCTACGTCGGTATCGGCGAGCTCGCGGATCGACGCGCCGACACGTTGTCCTACGGCCATCAACGGCGACTGGAGATCGCCAGAGCCCTCGCCACCGAACCCCGGGTACTGGCGCTGGACGAGCCGGCAGCCGGCATGAACGCCGTCGAGAAACAGCAACTGCGAGCATTGCTCGATCGCATTCGTGCCGATGGGCGCTCGCTGCTGCTCATCGAACATGACGTCAAGCTTGTGATGGGGCTTTGCGACCGACTCACCGTACTCGACCACGGCCGCGTGATCGCCCGTGGCAGCCCGCAGCAGATTCGACAGGATCGGGCTGTGATAGAGGCCTATCTTGGAGCGGGCGCTCATGAATGAACCGTTGTTGGACATCCGTAATCTCGGCGTACAGTACGGCGCTATCCGTGCAGTCAAATCGCTTGACTTGTATGTGAACGCTGGCGAGCACGTGACGCTGATTGGCGCCAATGGTGCCGGAAAGACATCGACATTGCGCGCCCTGACGGGACTGATCGCGGCGAGTGAGGGCGAGATCCTGTTTGCCGGGCGATCCCTTCACGGCGTACCGGCACATCAGCGAATCGCTCAAGGCCTGGTGATGGTGCCCGAGGGCCGAGGGGTATTCGCCCGCATGAGTGTCGAAGAGAACCTGCTCGCGGGGGCCTACCTGCGCAGTGATCACACGGCAGTGGCTCAGCAGGTCGAAGAGATTGTGGACTGGTTCCCTCATTTGAAACGTCGCTTCAAGCAGCCCGCTGGACTGCTGTCTGGTGGTGAGCAGCAAATGCTTGCCCTTGGCAGAGCGCTACTTTCCAAGCCACGCCTGTTGATACTGGACGAGCCCTCGATGGGGCTGGCACCGATCATGGTCGATCGTATTTTCGAAGCCATTGCCCAGGTGTGCAAACGCGGTATCACGCTGCTGCTGGTGGAGCAGAACGCTCGCTTGGCATTACAGGTGACCGAGCGCGCCTACGTGCTCGACAGCGGTTTGATAACGCTCAGTGGGCAATCACACGACCTTCTCGATGACCCAAAGGTACGCGCTGCGTACTTGGGTGATTGAACTCCAGCGCTACCGGGCCACCGGCGTGTGTCTACCGCCAAGGCGAGTCTTGCCGCCTATTACAAGGATCCATTTACATGTTCATGCCCTTCAAACGTACCACCCTGGCAAGTGTGCTGCTTGTCGCAATCGGCAGCACAAATGCCTATGCCGACCAGCAAGTGCTGATCGGTCTTGCAGCTCCGCTCACCGGCCCATCCGCCCGTATCGGCAAGGATCTGGAAAATGGTGCGCAATTGGCCATTGATGCAGCCAATGCACGCCATCCCAAAATTGCCGGCGAAGCCATTACCTACAAGTTGATCGCAGAGGACGACCAGTCCGACCCCAGGACTGCAGTCAGCGTTGCGCAGCGCCTAGTCGACGCAGGCGTCGTCGGCCATTGGAATACCGGTACCAGCATTCCAGCCGCTCGGGTCTACAACGAAGCGGGGATTGCCCAGGTCGCACCGGTGGCCACCGGGCACGCCTACGCGCAGCAGGGCTTTGACACCAGCTTCCGAATCATGGGGCATGACGATGATGGCGGCCAGGTTGCTGGGCACTATGCGCTTCAAACGCTCAAGGCACATAGGATCGCCGTCATCGACGACCGTACGGCGTTTGGTCAGGGGCTTGCCGACCAATTCATCAAGTCTGTCGAGGCGGATGGCAGCAAGGTCATCGCCCGTGAGTATGTTGACGACAAGACCGCAGACTTCAGTGCTGTGCTGACCAGCATTCGGGCCAAGAACCCCGACCTGATCTTTTTTGGTGGCGTCGATGCGCAAGCTGCCCCGTTGGCGCGACGTATGAAGCAACTGGGCATCAAAGCGACCCTGATGGGCGCGGGCGGTTTTGTCAGCCAAACCTTCCTTACCCTTGCACAAAAAGAAGGCGAGGGTGTCACCGCGCTTGAGCCAGGTCTTGCGATCGACCAGATGCCAGGTGGCAGGGCCTTTGCCAAGGCGTATCAGGATCGCTTCAAAGCGCCCATCGAACTGCACGCGCCATTCGCCTACGACGGCGTCGGTGTACTGATTGCAGCTTTGGAGAAAGCTGACTCCACAGATCCGGAGCGTTACCTGCCCGTTCTTCGCGCGAGTGCGTTTCAAGGGGTAACAGGCACCATTAGTTTCGATACCGAAGGCAACTTGAAAAACCCAACCTTCACCGTCTACCAGGTGAAGGAAAACAAGTGGCAGCCCGTCAGCGTTGCTGGCGGCAAGCCCTGACTGAAACCTTGGCGGGCTTCTGCCAGCAGAGCCCGCTAGACCGTGATTAGAGGACAAGACCATGAGCGCAATCGAAGGTGAGCTGGGCATACTTGCCCGCCGGCGTATCGAAGCCGAGATTATCAAACCCATTTACGAAATCCTGGTGCGGGACTACGGCAAAGAGCAGGCGCAGGCCGTCATCGGCGAGGCTGTTTCGGGGGCCGCGATCGCTGCAGGTCGTCAGTTTGCGGCTCGCGAACCTGAGGGCCCAAGCCTTGAAGGGTTCGTGGCATTGCAGGAACTGTGGGAAAAGGACGACGCGCTGAAGGTCGAGGTCATCGCCAGTGACGCCACGCGATACGACTACGATGTTCACCGATGCCGCTACGCCGAGATGTACCAGGAGATGGGCCTTGGCGAGATCGGTCATCTGCTGTCTTGCAACCGTGATGAAGTCTTCATCGTGGGTTACGATCCCAACGTCAGCCTTGAGCGTACGACAACCATCATGGGCGGTGCGGCGCGTTGTGACTTCCGTTATCGGCTCAAGGAAAAACAATCATGAGCCAAGTGCCGAGGATCAACGCGGATCGGCTCTGGGGCTCGTTGATGGAAATGGCCCAGATTGGGGCGACTCCGGCTGGCGGCGTTAGCCGGCTTGCCCTGACTGAGCTTGATCGACAAGGCCGCGATCTGTTCGTACGTTGGGCCCGGGAGGCTGGGTGCACTGTACGCGTGGATGCGATGGGCAACATCTTTGCCCGTCGCCCCGGTCTGCGCGATGACCTTCCGGCGGTGATAACGGGTTCCCATGGAGATTCCCAGCCGGCGGGAGGAAAGTTCGACGGCATTTACGGCGTACTCGCGGGAATCGAGGTATTGCGAACCCTTAACGACCTGGACATCCAGACCGGGCGCCCGATCGAGATTGTGAACTGGACGAACGAAGAGGGTTCTCGTTTCGCGCCGGCAATGATCGCTTCAGGCGTTTTTGCTGGGGTTTATGACTTGGAGTATGGGCTTTCTCGCCTGGATGCGCAGGGCATTTCCATTGGCCAAGCCTTGCAGGAGATCGGCTATGCCGGCCCGCACCCAGTTGGAGGGCTGCGTATCCATGCGGCGTTTGAGCTGCATATTGAGCAGGGCCCGATCCTGGAAGCGGCTGGGATTGACATCGGTGTGGTAACCGGAGCTCAGGGCCAACGCTGGTTCGAAGTGGAGTTTACCGGTCGTAGTGCTCATGCAGGCACCACGCCGATGAGCCACAGGCTCGATGCGGGGCTGGGAATGGCTAGGGTCATGGAGCTCGTCAATCAGCTCGGACTTGAACAAGGGGAGGAGGGGCGAGCCACGGTAGGCTGGGCGAATCTCTATCCCAATTCACGCAACGTTGTGCCAGGCCGAGCGCTCTTCAGTGTGGAGTTTCGCCACCCAGATGAAGCAGCGCTTGAAGACTTGGAAACCAAGCTCCGTGAAGGCGTGGAGGCCATTGCCAGTGGTATTGGCTTGGGTCAGGAAGTCCGTCGGATTTTCCAGTACTCGCCGATCGCCTTCGACGAGGATTGCATCAGTAAGGTTGCTCAGGCTGCAGCAATCCATGGCTACTCACAGAGGCGCATTATCTCGGGTGCCGGGCATGATGCTTGCTACCTCAATCGCGTTGCACCAACAGCCATGATTTTTATCCCATGCGTAGACGGTCTGAGCCATAACGAGGCCGAGCACAGCCACCCTCATTGGTGCGAAGCCGGTGCCAACGTATTGCTTGGAGCATTGCTGGCAAAGGCAAACGAAGTGAGCGATGAGTGCCGGTGAGCCAGTTTTACTCGTGAACGGACAGGGCTGTGGTTAGCCGGGATGGCGATACAGCTAGCCGCCAGCGACATCCGTGCCGCTGGCTTTTTCGCCTGAACGGCCTGGGCATGGTACCCAGGCTTTCCATTCGCATCGACGATTTCTAGATCATGCTGACCTGATGAAGGCGCTCATTTCATGGAGCGAACCTGTCACTCCCATTCGGCTTTACCAATGGCCAGGCCGTGCAATCCGTTGTAGCTAGCTCGCTGCGGCGAATGCCAACCCTCGAGCAGCTCGCTTTCCAGTCGATAGATCTCTACACCCAGTGGACGACATACAGTAAGGGGGTCCTGTGCGTCGGGGCCCCACATTGGCAGGGAGAGGTCGCCCCCTGGGCAGGTCGAGAGCGCGCAAAGCACGTCAATCTCGGCGAAGAATTCCAGGTAGTCACCTTGCTGCGCGGGACAGGCCTTCATGAAATACATGTCGTCGTGGTTCAGGCCTGTGCATTGGAAGATGTTCAACACATCGTGCACGTCGAACTCAGTCAAGCCGTGAGGCAGTACGGCGCGGGTGAGGTTGGAATGGCAGTGGTGATGAAAGTCTTCGCCGGTGAGCATCTTGTTGACGTAGGGGTCGCAGCGGGTGCCAAGCAGGTCATGCAGGCGGCCGCCATGTTCATCGATGCCATAACTGGCCAGGCTGTCGTCAGTGATGGTCACCAGCGGCCGCAGGAATGGCAGGTTGGACCAAAGCCGATCGTAGGTAGACACGTGAGCGCCTTGCAGCTGGCGGGTGCGGGCCGCCCACAGGCGTTCGCGCGGATCGTTGGCGTTCCAGATGTTGAAATCGCCCACCTGCGGACCCACCGGGGTAGTAACGCGGAACACATGGCCGGCGGGAACCTTCCACGCACGTCCAGTACGGATCGGCACTTCGAAGGATTCGACCAGTGTGCGGCCATCCTTGCTTTCTCGGATGCGGTCGTAGAAGGGTTTGTCAACCTGCAGGGCGGCACCTTTGCTGACCTGGTAGGCGGCGGGGTAGTCCTTGTACATGGGGGAGTCTCCGGTTTCAGGAACGGGAAGGACGACTGAACAGATCGAGCAGTTCGTGCTCGGAGTCGTCCAGATAACGGGTCATGGCCTCGGCGGCATCATTACGCCGGCCATCCGCGAGCAAGTCGTGGATTTCGCGATCGCGCTCGAGCCACGGTCGCTGGAAGTTTTCTTCGTTGGGCGCTACTGCGAATACGAGGCGCATTTGCGCAGCGATATTGGTAAAGAAGGCGTCCAGCAAAGGGCTGCGCAACAGCCCGACGATGTGCTGGTGAAAGCGCAGGCTGTGCGTGCCGAACGCTTGCCAGTCCTCGCGGTCCCGGGCCAGTTCTGCCGCCTCGATGGCGTCGAGCATCGAATCAGATTGGTACTCGCGCAGCGGCTTGCTGCCCAAAATAGCTTGTACCTCAAGGGTGCGACGCACCAGGAACAGGTCGCGCACTTCGGCCAGGCCCAGGCGGCGAACCATCACACCTTTATTGCGCACGTAAGTGGTCAGTCCCTCGTGACCGAGCTGGTGAAGGGCCTCGCGTACGGTGTTGCGTGAAGCGTTGTAGCGGCTCGTGAGCTCCGCTTCTACCAGCGCCATGCCGGACAGCAGGCGCCCGCCGATGATGTCTTCGCGTAGCTCGCAGGCTACTTGGTCGGCCAGGGACAATGCCGGTGTTGCAGGGAGTTTGCTGTTCATGCCAGTTGCACATCCTTCAGGAAGCGGCCCATCCGTTCGCTGCGGTTATCCAGCAAGTCGCGAGGCGCCCCGGCTTGCACGATCTGGCCCCGTTCCATGAACACGACGCGGTCGGATACCTGGAAAGCGAACTTCATTTCGTGAGTCACGATGACCATGGTCATACCTTCGCGGGCCAAGTCTTCGATGACTTTCAGGACATCACCCACCAGCTCAGGATCGAGTGCGGAGGTGGGTTCGTCGAATAGCATCACGCGTGGCCGCATAGCCAAGGCTCGGGCAATAGCGACACGTTGCTGCTGTCCACCGGAGAGCTGGTGTGGGTACTTGCCGGCGTGGTCGCGAAGGCCCACCTTGGCCAATAGCGAGAGGCCCAAGGCCTCCAATTCTGCGTTGCTGCCATGCCCGTGGTGGCAAGGCGCGAGCATCACGTTGTCCAACACGGTTTTGTGGGGGAACAAGTTGAACCCTTGGAATACCATGCCGACCTGGACGATGCCTTCCAGATGCAGGCGGTTGGACAAGCTGCCACCGTGCTCTTGGTGGCCGCGCAGGAAGGGGGCGCCGCAAAGCTCGACGTGACCGCGATCCAGGGCTTCCAGGCCATTCATCGTGCGGATCAGCGTGGTTTTGCCTGAGCCGGAAGGGCCGATGATCGACACTACCTCACCA
Organism: Pseudomonas sp. NY11955; assembly: GCF_048068035.1. Classification (NCBI taxonomy): domain Bacteria; kingdom Pseudomonadati; phylum Pseudomonadota; class Gammaproteobacteria; order Pseudomonadales; family Pseudomonadaceae; genus Pseudomonas; species Pseudomonas sp. NY11955. The sequence continues at coordinate 84,860 of NZ_JBLUPS010000014.1, read as the reverse complement.
AAGCGGATGTCCAGGTCGATGCCTTTCAGCACTTCGAGTTCGCCGTAATGCTTACGAGCACCGAGCACCTGCAACGCGTACTCGCCTTGTCGCTGCGGTGGTGGTGATACGGGCGGGTTGGCCTTGCTGTCCGGTACGACGCGAGGTTTGCGCTGGCTCACGTCCAAGTGACGCTCCAGTCGCTTGAGCAGGTAACTGAACACCGTGACAATCAGCACGTAGTAGAAGGCCACCGCCAACATTGTCTCCATCACCAGGAAGTTCTGTGTGTAGAGCTGCTGGCCCACCAAAAGAATCTCCGACAGCGAGATCACCGAGACCAGCGAGGTCAGCTTCACGATGGTGATGTACTCGTTGGCCAGTGTTGGTAACGCCACCCTCAGCGCCTGGGGGATTACGATCAGCCGTTGGGTGCCGGTATAGCCAATGCCCAGCGCTTTGCTCGCTTCGTGCTGGCCCTTGGCAACCGCCATGAGTCCGCCGCGATGAATCTCGGCAATGTAGGCTGCTTCGCTCAGTACCAATGCGATCAGCCCAGCCGCGTAGGGGTTTGAAAGCAGAATGCTGGTATTCGGGAAAACCTGGGGCAGGTTGTAGACGAATATCAGCAGTACCAACAGCGGCAGGCTGCGGAAGAACCAGATGTACGCTGCCGCGGCCCGGCTGAGGGCGCCATTGCGCGACTGGCGAGCCAGCGCCAGGAGGAAGCCTAGTGCAATGCCAGCCAGCCAGGTTTCAACACTCAGTTCGACTACCGTGCCGACTGCCTTCCAGAAGTCACTGTTGACCAGCAGGCTCGCGGTGTAATGCCAATCGAATTGCATACTTGTCACTCCGGATCACTGAGCAGCCGCTTGAGGGGGTTGTCCGAGGGCTTTGGCGACTTCCGCCGGGCTTGGTTCGGCAAGGTTGTAGCGACTGAGCAAGGCCTGGTACTCACCGCTGGCTTTCATGGCAGCCAACCCTTGCTGCAGCTCACCAAGCAGCGACTCATTACCCTTGCGTACGGCCAGGCCGATCACCACTGGGTAGATCAACGCTTGAGAGCTGATTGCGATGCGACCCTTCAGCTTGTCAGCCGTAATCGAAGCTACGGCTGCGTCTTCGAACTGAACGTCTACGGCTTTGGCCAGTAATGCCTGGGCAGCCTCCGGCGAAGTTGGGAATTCACGTGAATCAATCGGAGGGAGGCCATTGGCTTGGCAGTAGCTTTCGGACAGGGCCATCAATTTGGGAATCCACGAGCCCCCTTTGATGGAACCGATGCGCTTCCCGCAAAGGTCTTCCGGCCGCTGGGGGTGGAAACTGTCGCCGGTGCGGATCATCAGCGACGCACCACTTTTCAGGTATGGCAGGAAGTCCACTTGGGCGGCGCGCTCAGGTGTTACATAAAGGGCCGATGCCACTACATCGAAGCGGCGAGCGTTGACACCCATCACCAGGTTGGCAAAGCGCGTGTCTTGAAACTGCGGGGTCAGTTTTAGCTGCTTGCTGAGAAGCGTCATGAACTCCGGATCAAAGCCTGCGGGTTTGCCTTGGGCCAGGTAGGTATAGGGGGGGTAGGTTAGATCCGAGCCAATTGAGAGGTGGTTGGGCTGAAGAGTGCTTTCAGCGGCCTGTGCTTGCACAGCACAGAAGGCTAGGGCGATGTGGAATGCGATTGCTTTGGACATGGGGTCGCTCCAGGGATGATTGTTCAACAATCTGTGCTGGAGTGTTAATCAAATGCCGTGCCAATCGATGTCGCGAGGTGAAATTGCCTCTACGGATAGCGCCTGTTGGTCAACAATGGGGCGCCGGTTTCCACTATGTGCAGGTTTTGGTGCGCCGCTTTGATGAAATTGGGCATTCATACACGGCGAATTGACGTAATTGGCAGTCAGGGCAGGGTGGTTGTGTTTCCTTCGTCCGCTTTCATCCCCCCTGACCAAAACCGACTGACATTGATTGAGGGGCAGTTGCTTCGAGAGCAGAGAGCCAGATTTGAGCCACACCATGGCTGGACTTTGATCACACGATCAATATCGAGGTCGCCGGGGATGACCATGCAGGAGTGGCCTATGAAGCAAATACAAGCTTTACGTGGACAATGCCAAGCTCGCGCCATAACGATAGCGCGCTGAAAAATCATCTTGTCCCGTCGTCATATTCGGATGTAGCCACCTACTGGCTGGCAGACATGTGAAGGTTAGGCGCGGCGCAGAATGCATTGAGTTACGCTGATGGACAGGCCTCACCATCACGGTGAGGCCAGTTCAGAGGCTTAACGGGACTTCGGATACCAGTTGCTTTTACTTGGGCTAATTTCGCCCGGGCGGTATCCATACCTGGCTTTCAACACCGGTATGAGCTCTGCGTACAGATGGCTCAGTGTATCCAGGATCATGGACACGTAGAGCTCGAACGATGGGTGCTTGCGCCAGTACTCGCCATGGATCGCATTGGTGAGGGAGCGATCGAACCACCCACGCAGTGCCAGCAGGACACCTTCGATGCGGGTCTCTAGGCTTTCACTGGAGAGCGCCTGCTTCCTACCCTCAGACTTCATTTTTTCACGCTGCAAGAAGTTGCCCGGGAAATAGCCTAGAGCTTCACCTGCTTCATGCAGCTTCTCGTGTACTTCGCGGTGAGCATCACGATCTTCTTTGAGATCGGCTGCAAAGGTGAAGTCGCAGAATGTGCATTTGCTCGCACCATTACGGTCAGGTGAGATGTGCACATGGAGCATCAGCCATTGGTCATACCGGCGAGTGGCTTCGTGGTAACTCCTGACGCCCAGTACCTGGACTGCTGCGATGTCTTGGCGCTGACTTAACTTGAGCGTGGGGTTAGTTTGCTTGAGCTCTTTGGCGAGGCGTTTGACTTGCTTGATGTGGCTGTAGGTAATTTGCATTTTTCAGCTCTGCAAAGGGCTGGCCTGGCGTCCACTACGAGGCAACCTGATGAGAGTCAGGTTGGGTGTTTCAACTGTCACGATAGTGCTAAAGCTTCGCTGGTGTGGACTGCCGGCACCTACCGAGCACCTTGGCACGGAGACTACCACTCTTGTCTTTGGCTAGCAATCTGCGGTAGGCCGGGAGGTGGTCTGTTTGACGTTCGGGCGTCGACCAATAGCCCCAAACGGCTCAAGCGAAGACGAATGGCTGTTTTTGATACGTGGAAGTGATGGCTCAGATTGTCTGAAACCAGTCGGAAGCTTCGGTAATTCACAGGCTGGTGGTCGAGGTAGAGGAGGCCGTGTCCTCGGTTGTGGATGTTGTAAACCACTGCGAGTAACGCGAGCCGTTCGAGTAGCCTCATGGTTGGCATCAAGAGAAACGAAGCGAATGCATTGGCCTGCCACTCCAGTCGCTCCACGTCGGTTCTAGGTATTCGGACGCTATCGTGCTGTTCCATATCGCTCGCATGCAGCCGCTCCCGTTTCAGATAAGCACCGTGACCCAGGTAGTAATGGCCTAACTCGTGAGCCAAGGTGAACCGGGCGAGCGGCGCATCCTTGTCGTCTGTGAAAATCTGGATCTCCGTAGGTGAGAATGAGATGCCACCCAGGGCAGATCTCGATGGCCCGCTGAAAATCACCTCCAGCCCGCTGCGTGTGCGCTCATGGTCAATTATCTTCCCCAGATCAACATGACCACTGGTGTAGCCAGTGAGCTGTAGTACCTCTGTTGCCCTTTCCTCAATCTGCTGTAAGGAGAGGAACGCGACCGTTTGCCTAGTCGCAGGTTTACGCTGAATTAGCTGCCGATAGCCTGTGACTTCCTTGCCAAACTCAGAAAAAAGGCATTGGAAAACACCTGCCAATGAATTCGTGTAACCCCGAGGAGTGGCGGCGTAGGTGGTGTAGATTGCAGGCTGGAACGAGGGGGCGATGAGCGCGTTCAGGATTTCAGTGCTCCTGCGTTCAGATGCGCTCACAGCACCCATGAGCAGGGAGCGCGAGAGTTCCCAGGTGAAATTTCCCTCGTCGAGGTATCGAACTACCGCCATGCCTTTGTTCCTGGCGAAATTCAGGGCACTCGCCTGGAATGCGCTCGCGGCGACAAACATGCCTTTGGCGTTATGGCCGGTGACCTGTCCAATCTTGGAGCTGAACTCCTCGACGTCATTGATCGGTATGGTGCTGCCGTAGTTCTTGCACTCAACCAGCATGATCACAGAAGGGTTATTAAACCCTGGAAGCGTCACCTCGATGGAGATATCGAACACGATGTAGTCCTCTCGCTCTCGAGAGAAGTACTTAGGTTTGCGTTGAATGGTGGTGAACTGAGGAGCGAAGAAGAGGTTCCCGGCCTCAAGCTCACGGCTCAGGTACTCGAACACCTTCTGCTCAAAGAGATCACCTTTGTGATAGGTGCTGAGTTTCGGGGTTTCTAGGGACGTCATTTGGCTCTGCAGGCCTACTCCAGCGCATTAGCTCAAGCACAATAGCGAAAAGCCATGACTCATCCAAGCGCTGCTTTGAGAGGGATGGGAGGGAAGGGGGCTGACACAGGTCAGCTGGCCGGATCAGCCGGGCGATGCGATGCCCCGACCCCGGAATCTGTGGGCGATGTGATGTTTGGCTATCGAAATGGGCGCGTCGGTAGTCTTTCCTTGAGCCTTCGCCATACCTCGCACGCATCGTACGAGAGGGAAAAGGTATTTCCAGCCGCGCCTTGGTCCAGCCTAGGATTTTCGCGACTACTCGATATCGCCCATGCAGCATGTCGAGCCCTGGCTATTCGTCGCGTGCGGAGATAACTACAAGATGAGCACGACCTGTTCGATCCCGGATACACTCGATCATGCACCCCTTTCCAGCTATCAAGTGCTGGTCTTCAGCCTGTGTTATTTGGTGGCCATGCTGGATGGTTTCGACACCCAAGCAATTGCCTACACCGGCCCGGCGCTAATGACGGCTTTCAACTTGGCGCCAGGCGAACTTGCTCCAGTGATGACTTCGGGTGTCATTGGTATGGCAATCGGTGCGATGACTCTGGGACTGTTGGGTGACAGAGTAGGGCGGCGGCCAGCGATCCTGGGTGCCGTTTTTCTGTTTGCATGCGCTACGCTGGCCACGGCATTCGCTCAAAATGTGACTCATATTGTGATGCTGCGCTTTCTTGCAGGGCTTGGGATGGGTGGGGCTACACCCTTGCTGCTCGCCTTGGCGGCAGAGTATGGGCCCGCACGTCACCGTGGTGCGATTACCACGGGCGTTCTGCTTGGGCTACCAGGTGGCGCGATACTCGGCGGGCTACTTGCTGCCAAACTGATGCCGCATATAGGTTGGCAAGGTATCTACGTCATCGGAGGCATTGCGCCTCTCGCGCTGCTGATTGTGCTGGCAGTGCTGCTGCCCGAATCTATGCAGTTGCAAGTGGCCAAAGGCATTCATGTCAACCGGGCACGTCGGACACTGCAGCGCATCACGAGGCAACCGGTACCTGAACACGCACGCCTGACGATTCATGAACAAACCGTAAGCAAGGCCAGTGTGAGCGCGCTGTTCGCAGGCGGGCTTGCTCGAAATACCGTCGCGGTGTGGTTGACCTACCTGTTCAACTGGATCGCCTGGTTCATGCTCTTGTCGTGGTTGCCTACCGTTCTGAAGTCGGGTGGTCTGGATGCCGATTTAGCGCCTTACGGCACTGTGACTGTCAATGCCGTGTTCATCGCCTGTGCAATCCCATTGTCTATTCTGCTGCCCAAAGTGAATACGCGCAGCATTCTGCTGGTGATGTTGGCCACAGGGATCGTGGTTGCGTTTGGCCTTGGACTAGCCGGACAGCAATGGCCGCTGGTCTTTGTGTTGATCGGGTTGGCGGGTTTCGGCATAGGCGGGCAGCAATTGGTGCTGAACTATCTGATCGTCACAGCCTACCCGACGGCGCTGCGCGCTACCGCCACGGGCTGGGCGATCGGCGTGGGTCGAGTCGGCGCCATCATCGGGTCAGCGATCGGTGGTGTAGTGCTGGAGAGCGTCGGGCCTTCGGGCTACTTTGCCAGCCTGGCGTTACCCCTGATCTTGGCAATAGCCACTGTCACGATCATCCGAGTTTCGCGCGATGATGCACAAGCGCCTAAACAGCTCGTTTCTGCGCATTGAGTGTGCGGGCACTGGTGCTGTAGTCCAAGTCATGGTGGCGTGCCGTTGTTACGAATATGGGTCTCAACCGGAACGTCTTCGGTGGACTTGAAGCTAATACGCATCACGGCACGCACATAGATAGAGATCGACTGCAGGGTGATTCGTGTCTCGCGATCTCTACGTTACCCCAGTACATGACCCCTAATCAGTGCCATATCACTCCTGTCCAACCTGGACGCTATCCCTGCGTCTCACTGACAACGGTTTGCGCACTCATCAGTGGAGTTCTGGTGTTGAATAGGTCAAGCAAATGTCTTCGCATAGGCTAATCTCGTTCCTAGCTGAGCGAAGATACGCCAATGTAGAGAACGGGTGGGATTTTATAACATTCAGGATTTTTACATTGGAAATTGGTGGTATTGAGTGTGCAAGGGTGCCATTTTTCGCCAAGCTACTTACGGTGCGCCAGTATTTTCAATGCAATCACTAAGAGTGAAGGATATGGAAAGTAAACCGGTAGAAGTAAGTTTTGAACGCCCCCAGGTGGTTGATATATCCAAGCCGGAGATAGCCACGCTTGATACAAGGTGGATAAATTTTGATTTCCAGTTTTCGACATGGGTCGACGATCATCGGCATTGGGATGCACCCTCAAATCTAATTATCTATAACGACGGAAGCTGGTTTGCATTTGCAACGCACTTGGCCCAGATGCGACGCAACAACAATGTGGGTTTGGATCTCGGTTGGGGCTGCAAATTTGAGGTTGATGTTCAGTTCAAAAATGCCCAGGGAGCGGTTATCTACGCGCGAACCTATAATCTAGCCTCTCTTCACTACAAAGGCTCTGTCGACAACAAGACCCAGCAAGGAACGGATGCCAGTTACGCCGCAGTGAGCGGGCAAATTGCTACTGGCTCAGCGACTAGATGGCTCAGGGAATATAAATAATATTGTTCAAGGTCGCTGTGGCAATTCTTTAACTATTGATAATTGAATAGCATCAGCTTTTCTTTTGCTTGAAGTTGCAAAGGCGAGCTAAAGGCGGTCGCGACCGGCAGTCTTCTGTCAAAGGCTGCCGGTCGCGTGAGGCCAATGGAGCATTCGAGGTTTACAGGACTGAGAGACCATCGCCTGGCACTGAATTGAAGTCACAACATAAATTTAACATAATATGCATTATGAGTAATATCGTATGGAGCTACCGGGGCCAAGGGTGGACAGATTTGAAGCCAAAGCCCTGCGGCAAGGCTCTGGCTATTTCTGAGTTCTCAGTATGAGTCAGGCCTGAGCACGTGAGGCTCAAGCTTTGTCAGGACCAGTGCCTTCTGCGTCAGGACAGCTTCGCGGAACGAGACATCCCAGCTTTTAGCGACCCGGACGTAGCCTTCAGCGATCAACCAGTGAACGCACTGGCCGAAAAAGATTTCCTCTGCACTAGGATCAACCGTTTTCGAAATACCAGTTGGCAATGTTGTCCAGCCGCCGACGACCTCGAAGCCTACTGACGAAGCATCAATATCGGCAGCATTTGGGAATCTATTGGCCAAATGAGCAAAGACTTTGCCTACCACCAGGTTGAAATCTCTAACCTGCGTTAACTCCATAACTCTCTCCATGAATGGTCGTTGAGCTTCCGGGGATAGCCAGAAGCCAGCATCATTATGCCTCAGGTAAAGAAGCGATCAGGTGATGCCGACGCCACACTAGCGAAAGCTCAACGTTCCTTGCAGATCTGGGCCGAAAGGTCATCGGCCTCACTCAATAGAAAACACATGCAGAACGTGGGGTCAGCCAGGTCGTCAAAAACGAAAGTCAGTGTTGCTCTAGCGCGAAATGGCACACAGGAATTGGACTATTCCTAGCCAGGCAGATGAGCTACCCTGCCATTACAATATGCAATAAAAGAATAACTACACTAAATGAGTATTTAGTGTAGTTATTGATACGGCGCTCGCGAATGTCACCGCGAAACACGCGATCATACCCTCCTACACATCCGGTAATGGCAGCACGAGCCTCTATGAGTGACGCCAACGGTGCGAGTTGGCGGTATGCTGAAGCGACTCTCACTCGGGACACAGATCATGCTCAGGTCGATGCTGTTGCTCGCAATCACGGCAGTTGCAGGTTGTCAGGCGCCCATGCCAACCGCCAACACACAGATGGCCTGGGTCGATCTCTCGGTGCCCTTTCCCAATGACAAGGTATTGATGGCCGAACGGCTGGATAATGAGCGTTTGCGCGACGGGCGCTTTTTCCAGGTGAGCCCAGGTAGCCATGTGTTGCTCGTCCGGTTCGACTATGAAGTGGGCGGTGGCGGTGGCATGAGTTTGATGGGTGGCACCACTGTTCGCGAATGCTATCTGACCATTCCGTACGCTCATTTCAAAGCGGGCGAACGTTATCTGCTGGAGGCTCGCTCGATGGCGCTGACACCGGAGGCACGGTTGTACGATGCCAAGCGCGAGGTGGTGGCAGAGGTCAGCGAATTCTATTGCCTGTGATTATCGCTGTCGGCGCGCGAGCGCTGAGCTTTGTACTGGTAGCGCGTCACGGCGATTACTGTTGGTTGCCCGTGCGCCTAGAACTCCACCCTACCCCGCCCCGCCTTGACACCGCCGCGCCTGGCTTTTGCTTCGAGGCGGCGGGTCTTCGAGCCTAGGGTCGGCTTGGTGGGACGGCGTTTCTTCTCGGTCTTGCCGGCAGTGATGATCAACTCGGCAAGGCGCGTCAGTGCGTCAGAACGGTTCTGCTCCTGGGTACGGTACTGTTGGGCCTTGATGATCAAGACGCCGTCGGCGGTGATGCGACTGTCACGCAGCGCCAGGAGCCGCTCCTTGTAAAACTCGGGCAGCGACGAGGCGGGAATGTCGAAGCGCAGGTGCACGGCGCTGGACACCTTGTTGACATTCTGCCCACCTGCGCCTTGTGCGCGGATGTATGTCAGCTCGATGTCGGCATCTGGCAGATGCACGTTGTTGGAGATGGTCAGCATGGCATGGCCCTTGTGATTGCCCTCCATTATCACAGCCTTAGCCATTGCTCAGGCGTAAAAATTCCAGGTTGGCCCAGCCCAGCCAAGCATCACCTCATTGCGCCATGGGTGAGGCGCCCTCCCTCCGCTGCTGAACAGCCGCTCTTCGACCTGGTGGGCTGGCCATCCAAGGGTTGCCGCGAGCCCATTTACGTTGTTGCAGTAATCAACGTAATCGACCGCTGTCACTTTATCGTCGACGATCACCCGAAGCGCTTGAGGGGCTTTGAGTTTCTGAGCTTTCGCTGCTGACGTGTAATCCTTACGTACCGCTGGGTAAGCACCTTGGCCACTCAAGAGATGCATGCTGCGCGCTGTCCATTGATCCAAAATGTAAGCGTTTTGCGATGGTGCAGCAAAAAACAGAATCTTGGTGAAATAGGCGGGCCCCATGCCTGGCAAGCTTTTCGTGTCCCTGAGCGTGGAGAACGCCTGAAATCCTGACGCAGGTGTATGCTTCCCTGCCCGCACATCGGCGCACACTGCTAGACAGTTTGCACGGGCAGCCCAGATCCGCCGTCCGTTACCCCGCTGCATACCTCCCCACGCCATCGTGCTCAAAAAGCAGCTTTCGACCGAAACTGAGGGGTCTGCCCAGAGCGCTCTCAACGCTGATCGGGACATTGGCGCCTTGGACAGGCTGTACAAGCGTCCCAACCCAGGTTGCACCGACTCCGCCCAGTCGTGCGGTGAGGCGCCAGTCCAGGGCGTTGGAGGCGTGATGTTCAGACGCTGGAAAAGAGCGACTTTAGCGGGATTGAGTACGGGAATCATGGGAGGGCCTGAGTCGTCCTTGTCGGTGGCAGCATTATGCCATACCGACAGATTCGTTGATCCAGGTTAAGGTTGCCTCAAAATGCCTTGAGTAAAATGCGGGCTCCGCACCCTCACGGGGAATCTGGCATGACGATCATCGTAACCGGCGCCGCAGGATTCATCGGCAGCAATCTCGTTCAGGCGCTCAATCAACGCAACGAAACCAACATCATTGCCGTCGACGATCTGACCGATGGCGACAAGTTTCGCAACCTGGCCGACAGTGAAATTGCCGATTACCTGGACAAGGACGATTTCCTCGACCGGTTCAACCGTGGCCAGTTTGGCAAGGTGCGCGCCGTGCTGCACCAGGGTGCGTGTTCGAGCACAGTCGAAGCTGACGGTCGCTTCATGATGGATAACAACTACCGATTCAGCCGTGACTTGTTGGCGTCTGCGCAGCAGCAAGAAGTCCCGCTCTTATATGCATCATCGGCAGCAGTATACGGCGCAGGACGCGATTTTCGCGAACAACGCGAATGTGAGCGCCCGCTGAACGTCTATGGCTATTCAAAATTCCTGTTCGACCAGCAAGTTCGCCGGCAATTGACGGCAGCACGCAGCCAGATCGTCGGCTTACGTTATTTCAACGTCTACGGCCCCCATGAGCAGCATAAAGGTACGATGGCGTCAGTGGCCCTGCATTGCTTCAACCAGTTTCAGGCCAATGGTAAAGTCAGCCTGTTCGGTAGCTATGGCGACTATCCCAGCGGTGGCCATCTGCGTGACTTCGTCGCTGTCGAGGATGTGGTCAAGGTCAACATGTTCTTCCTTGATCGCCCTCAGTTGAGTGGCCTCTTCAATGTGGGCAGTGGTCGCGCCCAGCCGTTCAACGACGTTGCTTTGGCCGTGATCAATCGACTGCGCGAGCAGCAAGGCCAACCCTCGTTATCTCTCGAGATGGCCTTGCTTGAGGGTGTACTGGAGTACAGCGAATTTCCTGATCATTTGCGTGGCAAATACCAGTGCTACACCTGTGCCGACCTGGCTCGCTTGCGCGCTGCCGGTTACAAGGCACCTACATTGACCGTCCAGCAAGGCGTGGCCCGCTACTGCGACTGGTTGCAGGGTATCCAAAGCCCGCCGCCTGCTCCATTCAAGCAAGCGGCGGCAGCTTGATAAGGCCTGTTCGTGGGTAAGGCAGGTACTTTTACCTGCCTTACGCCAACCCACCAAAACGCTTGTAGAAGCTCTCGTTCACATCCGGCAACGGTCCATCTGCTGTCTCCAGCGCAGCGTTCAACCATTCTTCCGCCTTGGCAAACACTAGCCGATAAAGATTACGGCACAGTTGTCGCGCGGCCCTTCCCTCCCAATCCCCTGGCAACAACTCATCGGGCAGTTGCGGGTCGCGCAGCAGCAGGCGGCGGTACTCGTGAATAAGCAGTGTGCGCGCCAAGAAGCAATCCTGCGCATCGAGCTGCTGCTGCTCTTTCAAACCTTGCCACAGTGGCCTGAACAGCTGGATGAACTCGCTGTACTGCTCCCCCAGCTCTTCGATACGCCAGCTTTCCCGCACCTGGGCGCGCATGGCCTTCGAAGCGAGCACCTCCTGGGTGTGGGTTTCGAAGACGATACTGTCGTCGCTGGCCTCAAGGTCGCGCAGCGTGGCGGCCAGGTCGGCACGGTCTGCCCTTGGGCAGCCCAGCAGGTTCGGCGCCATGACGCCAAACCCTTGCCATTCCAGCTCTTCACGCAAGGCCTTGCGTTTTCCGGCCTCGAGTTGCGACAGCAGCACCAGCGTCCAGGCCCCGTCCCAAGCTGGTTGGCTCTGACTATAGACACGCTTGAAGGCTTTTTCGAAACGTCGGCGGCCAGTGCCCGTCAGGCTGTAGTAACTGCGCCGGCCAACTTTTTCAGCGGTAAGCCAACCTTCTTTGGTCAGGCGAAAGATCGACGTGCGGATCAACCGTTCATTGATGCCAATCGGCTCGAGCAGGTTGATCAAGCTGCCTAGCCAGACTGTTCCGCCGTGGGGCTCGATGGCATCGCCGTACAACGTGATGATCAGGGAGCTGGCGCGAATCGGCGTCTGCTCCTGAAAGCGGGTAATCAAATTGTTCAGTGGGGCAAGATTGCTCATGGGCGAACTGTGCGCGGATAAAGCACCGACTATACCTGTGCGGCGTGCCGCCTGGCCATTGCGTGTCGCTGCCAGGGTCATGCGCTTGCCTGGCCCTTAGGCCTGACCCCGGTGTCTTCCATGCGTGGGCGCCCAGGTTCCGCCTCGGCCAGCGGAGGGCATTCGACCATGCTGGTCATGCAGCGCTGCGCAAGCTGTTGGTACTGCGCGGTGCCGCGCTGCTTCCAGGCCAGCTCCTCATTGCTCAACGGCCGTTTGACCTGAGCCGGCGAGCCCATTACCAGGCTTTGCGCCACGCATTCGAAACCGGCCTTGACGAAGGCTGTGGCCGCGACGATGCAGCGTGGCGCTACGTGAGCGCCATCCATCACCACGGCGTTCATGCCGATCAAGGCATCCTCGCCCACGCGACAGCCGTGCAGCACGGCGCCATGGCCAACGTGCCCGTTACGTTCCACTACGGTGTCACCACCCGGGAAGCCATGCATCACGCAGGTGTCCTGCAAGTTGGCGCCCTCCTCCAGCACGATGCGGCCGAAATCGCCCCTAAGCGATGCCAGTGGCCCAATGTAGCAACGGGGGCCAACAATGACGTCACCGATCAGTACCGCGCTGGGGTGCACGTAGGCTGTCGGATGAACCACGGGCGTCAGGCCGTCCAGTCGATAGCAAGGCATGGCAAAGCTCCTGAAATGATTTGAAAAGCGATTCGATCTTGTATCACAAGTAGTTTCTTCGTCAATCGCACAAATCGTGTATCACTTCTGATGGATGGATAAACATCAGCGTAAATCGGCTTATCAGGTATGAGTTTGGACTGATGAAACGATTCTTCAGTCAAAAAGCTATTCTGATAAAGCCGACCAAAACGGCAATAAGAGATACATTAAGCATTTTACGATATTGATTTTGTGTATCGCATGATGCATATACTGGCTGCACCTGGTCGTGATCGCCTTTCACGCCCCTGCAAACAATTCCAAGAAATGCCGGCCCCACGACGTGCCGAGCGTGCAGCCAGAGGAACCCGACATGCCGCGATATCTCGATGTGCAGGCGCCCGAACACGGCGTTCAGCTCATTACCCTGCAACGGCCTGAGGCCTTGAATGCCCTGTGTACCGAGCTACTGGCAGAACTGGCTGCGGCGCTCCAGGTTGCCGGGGACGATGTACAGATTCGCGCCGTAGTGATTACCGGCAGCGCCAAGGCATTCGCTGCAGGCGCGGACATCCGCGAAATGGCCGAACGCGATCTGGTCGGTATCCTCAATGACCCGCGCGTTGCCCATTGGCAAAGCATCGCCGCATTCACCAAACCGCTGATCGCCGCAGTCAACGGTTACGCCCTGGGTGGCGGTTGCGAACTGATGATGTGCGCCGACATCGTTATCGCGGGTACAGATGCTCGTTTCGGCCAGCCGGAGATCAACCTCGGCATCATTCCCGGCGCCGGCGGCACCCAGCGGCTGTTGCGTGCCGTCGGCAAACCATTGGCCATGCAAATGGTACTGACCGGTGAAGCGATCACCGCCCGCCACGCCCAGCAGGCCGGCCTGGTCAGCGAAATCACCCAGCCCGAACTGACCGTGGAACGCGCCATGCAGGTTGCCCGCAGCATCGCTGCCAAGGCGCCGCTGGCCGTGCGCCTGGCCAAGGAGGCGCTACTGAAAGCCGGTGATACCGACCTGGCCAGCGGCCTGCGCTTTGAGCGCCATGCGTTCACCTTGTTGGCCGGTACCGCTGACCGCGACGAAGGCATCCGTGCCTTCCAGGAAAAGCGCCAGGCCCGCTTCCAAGGCCGTTGATCATCATTCCCTCGACTGACGGAGCATGTCTGTCATGACTTTCCAGCACATCCTGTTTTCCATCGAGGACGGCGTTGCCCTCCTTTCATTGAACCGCCCCGAGCAGTTGAACAGCTTCAACACTGCCATGCACCAGGAAGTGCGCGAAGCACTCAAGCAGGTGCGCCAGAGCAGTGAAGCGCGCGTGCTGCTGCTGACGGCTGAAGGCCGCGGCTTCTGCGCAGGCCAGGACCTGTCCGACCGTAACGTCGCGCCAGGCGCCGAAATGCCAGACCTGGGCGAGTCGATCGACAAGTTCTACAACCCGCTGGTGCGCACCCTGCGCGACCTGCCGCTGCCGGTGGTCTGCGCGGTCAATGGCGTGGCCGCCGGTGCCGGTGCCAATATCCCGCTGGCCTGCGACCTGGTACTGGCCGCTCGCTCCGCAAGCTTCATCCAGGCCTTCTGCAAGATCGGCCTGGTGCCGGATTCCGGCGGCACCTGGTTGCTGCCGCGCCTGGTCGGCATGGCGCGGGCCAAGGCCCTGGCCATGCTGGGTGAGCGCCTTGGCGCCGAGCAGGCCCAGCAATGGGGGCTGATCCACCGTGTGGTGGATGATGCCGCACTGCGAGACGAAGCCCTCGCCCTTGCCCGCCAGCTCGCCACCCAGCCCACCTACGGCCTGGCCCTGATCAAGCGCAGCCTCAATGCCAGTTTCGACAACGGGTTCGATGAGCAGCTGGAACTGGAGCGCGACCTGCAGCGCCTGGCCGGGCGCAGCGAGGACTACCGCGAAGGCGTGAGCGCCTTCATGAACAAACGCACGCCAGCCTTCAAGGGGCGCTGAACATGGGCGCACTCGCAAGCAATGTGCAGGTGGCGGTGATCGGTGCCGGTGCCATGGGCGCCGGTATCGCTCAGGTAGCGGCCCAGGCCGGCCACCCCGTGAAGCTTTACGACAACCGCCCCGGGGCTGCCGCCCAGGCAGTGGCGGGCATTGATCGGCAGCTGGCCCGGCAAGTGGAAAAGGGCAAGCTGCAGGCCGTTGAGCGCGAAGCGATCAGCGCCCGCCTGTGCCCGGTCGATACACTCGAAGCATTGGCTGATGCCGGCCTGGTGATTGAAGCCATCGTCGAAAACCTGCAGGTGAAACAGGCGCTGTTCAGTCAGCTCGAATCCCTGTGCGGCGCTGACTGCATTCTCGCCAGCAACACGTCGTCGCTGTCCATCACCAGCCTCGCTGCCGGCCTTGAGCGCCCGCAGTACGTGGTTGGCATGCACTTTTTCAACCCTGCTCCGTTGATGGCGCTGGTCGAAGTGGTGTCTGGCCTGGCAACCGACCCGACAGTTGCCGCCTGCATTTATGCAACTGCCCAGGCCTGGGGCAAACAGCCGGTGCACACGCGCTCTACACCAGGGTTTATCGTCAACCGCGTGGCGCGGCCGTTTTATGCCGAAAGCCTACGGCTGTTGCAAGAAGGTGCCGCCGATTGCGCCAGCCTCGATGCGCTGCTGCGTGAAGCCGGGGGCTTTCGCATGGGCGCGTTCGAACTCACCGACCTGATCGGCCACGACGTCAATTACGCTGTCACTTGCTCGGTTTTCGATGCGTTCTATGGTGATTTCCGCTTCCAGCCTTCGCTTGTGCAGAAAGAGCTGGTGGACGCCGGTCGCCTTGGGCGCAAGACCGGCCAGGGCTTCTATAACTATGCCGAAGGTGCCGAACGCCCGCAGCCGGCTGAACTGCACAGCCTCGCCACTGCAGAGGCCTGCGTTGTCGAGGGCTGCCTGGGCGTGATGCAACCGTTGGTCGAGCGCCTGCGCCAAAGCGGTGTTGCCGTGACTCAGCGCGCCGGCAGTGGCTTGATCCAGGTGGGCGATGCCACCCTGGCCCTGTCCGACGGTCGCCTGGCCAGCCAGCGCGCCCGTGAAGACGGCCTGCGCAACCTGGTGCTGCTCGACCTTGCGCTGGACTACAGCAGCGCCACACGTCTGGCCATTAGCTGGTCGGCCGATACCAGCGATAGCGCCCGCGACCAGGCTGTCGCACTGCTGCAGCGCGCTGGTCTGAAAGTGACCGGCATCGCCGACCTGCCTGGCCTGGTGGTACTGCGCACCGTGGCAATGCTCGCCAATGAAGCCGCCGATGCCGTGTTGCAGGGGGTGGGCAGCGCTGCCGACATCGACCTGGCCATGCGCGCCGGCGTCAATTACCCCTGCGGCCCGCTGGCCTGGGCTGCGAACATCGGTATTGCCCATACCCTGCGGGTGCTCGACAACCTGCAGCGCAGCTATGGCGAGAGCCGCTACCGCCCTTCCCTGCTGTTACGCCGCTGCGAAGCCAAAGGAGGCAACCTGCATGACTGAAGTGGAACTGGCACAAGCCTGTGCCGAGGCCATGTACGCCCGCGATCAGGCCACCCAGGGCCTGGGCATCAGCCTGCTGGATGCCGGCCCCGGCCGCGCCAGCCTGCGCATGCCGGTACGTGCCGACATGATCCAGGGCCATGGCACCTGTCATGGCGGCTTCCTGTTCGCCCTGGCCGATTCGGCGTTTGCCTTCGCCTGTAACAGCTATGACCAGGCCACCGTGGCACTGGGTTGCAGCATTGACTACCTCGCCCCGGCGTTGTGCGATGACGTGCTCACCGCCCACGCCAGCGAAGTCAGCCGCAAAGGCCGCACTGGCCTTTACGACGTGCGCATCGACAACCAGCGTGGTGAGCTGGTGGCGATGTTCCATGGCAAATCCTACAAAGTGCGCGGCACCGTGCTGGCGCAGGAGACGCAAGATGACTGAACCGACCTTCGCCGATGCCTTGATCATCGACGCCGTGCGCACGCCCATTGGCCGCTATGCCGGGGCCCTGAGCGGCGTACGTGCCGATGACCTGGCGGCCATCCCGCTCAAGGCTCTGATCCAACGCCACCCCGAACTGGACTGGAAAGCCGTCGATGACGTGATCCTTGGCTGTGCCAACCAGGCCGGCGAGGACAACCGTAACGTGGCACACATGGCCAGCCTGCTGGCCGGGCTACCACTCGAAGTCCCGGGGACCACGATCAACCGCCTGTGCGGTTCCGGTCTGGATGCCATCGGCAATGCGGCCCGCGCCCTGCGCTGTGGTGAGGCCGGGCTGATGCTGGCGGGTGGCGTGGAGTCGATGTCCCGTGCACCGTTTGTAATGGGCAAGGCGGAGCAGGCCTTCGGTCGCGCGGCCGAGCTGTTCGACACCACCATCGGCTGGCGTTTCGTCAACCCACTGATGAAGGCTGCCTACGGCACCGATTCGATGCCGGAAACCGCCGAGAACGTGGCTGAACAGTTTGGTATTTCCCGCGCCGATCAGGATGCTTTCGCCCTGCGCAGCCAGCACAAGGCCGCCGCAGCACAGGCCCGAGGCCGCCTGGCCCGGGAAATCGTGCCGGTCGAGATCCCGCAGCGCAAAGGCCCGGCCAAAGTGGTCGAGCACGATGAGCATCCTCGCGGCGACACCACGCTGGAGCAACTGGCGCGACTCGGGACGCCGTTCCGTGAAGGCGGCAGCGTTACGGCCGGCAATGCCTCCGGGGTCAATGACGGTGCCTGTGCCCTGCTGCTGGCCAGCAGCACCGCAGCGCGCCAGCATGGCCTGAAAGCCCGGGGCCGCATCGTCGGCATGGCCGTGGCCGGGGTTGAACCGCGACTGATGGGCATCGGCCCGGTGCCGGCAACCCGCAAGGTACTGCAACTCACGGGCTTGTCGCTGGCCGACATGGACGTCATCGAGCTCAATGAGGCCTTCGCCGCACAAGGCCTGGCGGTGTTGCGCGAACTGGGCCTGGCCGACGACGACCCACGGGTCAACCGCAACG
This sequence comes from Pseudomonas sp. NY11955, assembly GCF_048068035.1. Classification (NCBI taxonomy): domain Bacteria; kingdom Pseudomonadati; phylum Pseudomonadota; class Gammaproteobacteria; order Pseudomonadales; family Pseudomonadaceae; genus Pseudomonas; species Pseudomonas sp. NY11955. The sequence goes on along the minus strand of NZ_JBLUPS010000014.1, from coordinate 67,211 downwards.
GCGGCGCCATTGCCCTGGGCCACCCGTTGGGCATGAGCGGTGCACGGCTGGTGACCACCGCGCTGCACGAGCTGGAAGAAAGCGCTGGCCGCTACGCCCTGTGCACCATGTGCATCGGCGTTGGCCAGGGTATTGCCATGGTCATCGAGCGCCTCTGAGCGGTTCAGACCATCCGCTTGTTACCGAACTGAACGCAGCCGTATATGCTGCCTTCATGACACTCACCGCGCGGCCTGCAACCCGCTGGCGCGCGGCGTACAAGAACAATTCGAGTGAAGCCATGAACATGTACCATGATGCCGATCGTGCCCTGCTGGACCCGATGGAAACCGCCAGCGTCGACGCCCTGCGCCAGCACCAGCTGGAGCGTCTGCGCTGGAGCCTGAAGCACGCCTACGACAATGTGCCGCTGTACCGCCAGCGCTTCGCCGAATGCGGCGCTCACCCCGATGACCTCAAGTGCCTTGAAGACCTGGCGAAGTTCCCCTTCACGGGCAAGAACGACCTGCGCGACAACTACCCCTACGGCATGTTCGCCGTGCCTCAGGAAGACGTGGTGCGCCTGCATGCTTCCAGCGGCACCACTGGCAAGCCGACAGTGGTCGGTTACACGCAGAACGACATTGATACCTGGGCCAATGTGGTCGCACGCTCGATTCGCGCAGCCGGCGGGCGTAAAGGCGACAAGGTGCATGTTTCCTACGGCTACGGCCTGTTCACCGGCGGGCTCGGCGCGCATTACGGCGCTGAGCGCCTCGGCTGCACCGTGATCCCGATGTCCGGTGGTCAGACCGAGAAGCAGGTGCAACTGATTCGCGACTTCCAGCCCGACATCATCATGGTCACCCCGTCCTACATGCTCAACCTGGCCGACGAGATCGAGCGCCAGGGGATCGACCCGCATGACCTCAAACTGCGCCTGGGCATTTTTGGTGCCGAGCCCTGGACCGATGAACTGCGCCGCTCGATCGAGCAGCGCCTGGGTATCGATGCCCTCGATATCTATGGACTGTCGGAGATCATGGGCCCTGGTGTGGCGATGGAGTGCATCGAGACCAAGGACGGGCCAACCATCTGGGAAGACCACTTCTACCCCGAAATCATCGACCCGGTCACCGGCGAAGTGTTGCCGGACGGCCAGCTGGGCGAACTGGTGTTTACCTCGCTGAGCAAGGAAGCGCTGCCGATGGTGCGCTACCGCACCCGTGACCTCACCCGCCTGCTGCCCGGTACCGCCCGGCCCATGCGCAGGATCGGCAAGATCACCGGCCGCAGTGACGACATGCTGATCATTCGTGGGGTCAACGTGTTCCCGACGCAGATCGAGGAGCAGGTACTAAAAATAAAACAACTTTCAGAGCTTTATGAGATCCATCTGTATCGCAATGGCAACCTGGACAGTGTCGAGGTGCACGTGGAATTGCGTGCGGAGTGCCAGCATCTCGACGAAGGCCAGCGCAAGCTGGTCATCGGGGAGTTGAGCAAGCAGATCAAGACCTACATCGGCATCAGCACCCAGGTGCGCCTGCAGCCCTGCGGCACGCTCAAGCGCTCAGAGGGCAAGGCGTGCCACGTGTTCGACAAACGGTTGGCCAGCTGAGTCATTCGGCTGCCTTTTCGGCCCCGGCATTGTCCGGGGCTTTTTTTTGCTTTTTTTCTGCCGACCCCTTCGCCGTTGCGCCCGCACCCACAGGAATGCGGTGGAACCAAGGCCGCCCGGTCTCTGTGGGAGCGGGCGTGCCCGCGAAGGGGCCCGCAATGTGATACAGAATTCTTATTCGATACACATAAAACTGTTTGACGTTGCGTTTTGTATCGCTTACAAATGACTCATGCCTCAGCAGGAGTCTGAACCCATGTACGCACAGCTAGTGGAAACCGGAGTCAAGCGCGTCAAGTCGCTGGAAGAAATGTCCCCCGAGGAACGCAACTTCCAGGAAAAGATCGACGCCGAAATCAAGATCGAAGCCAAGAACTGGATGCCCGAGGCCTACCGCCAAACCCTGATCCGGCAGATCTCCCAGCACGCCCATTCGGAAATTGTCGGCATGCTGCCCGAAGGCAACTGGGTCACCCGTGCCCCCAGCCTCAAGCGCAAGCTGCAGCTGATGGCCAAGATCCAGGACGAAGCCGGCCATGGCCTGTACCTGTACAGCGCCATGGAAACCCTGGGTGCCGACCGCGACGAAGAAGTGGCCAAACTGCACAGCGGCAAGGCCAAATACTCGAGCATCTTCAACTACCCCACCCTCAGCTGGGCCGACATGGGCGCGGTGGGCTGGCTGGTCGATGGCGCCGCCATCGTCAACCAGGTGGTGTTGCAGCGCACCTCCTACGGCCCCTACTCCCGGGCCATGATCCGCATCTGCAAGGAAGAGAGCTTCCACCAGCGCCAGGGCTACGAAATGCTCCTGACCATGATGCGCCACGGCACCCAGGCCCAGAAGGACATGGTCCAGGACGCCATCAACCGCCTCTGGTGGCCAGCGCTGATGATGTTCGGCCCCAGCGACGAACATTCGCCCAACAGCGCCCAGTCGATGGCCTGGAAAATCAAGCGCCAGACCAACGACGAGCTGCGTCAGCGCTTCATCGACCAGACCGTGCCACAGCTCGAACTGCTCGGCTGCAGCGCCCCCGACCCTGAATTGAAGTGGAACGCCGAACGCGGCCACTACGACTTCGGCGAAATCCAGTGGGACGAATTCTACGAAGTGATCAAGGGCAATGGCCCTTGCAACCTGGAACGTGTCGCTACCCGGCGCAAGGCCATCGAAGACGGCGCCTGGGTACGCGAGGCCGCCGTGGCCTACGCGCGCAAGCAACAGAACAAGAACGCCGCTTGAGCGGCGATTGATGCGGAGATCGAAAATGTCTGTCTGGACCCTCTACGAAGTGTTCGTGCGCAGCAAGCACGGCCTTAACCACAAGCATGTCGGCAGCGTGCACGCCGCCGATGCCGCCATGGCCATCGAAAACGCCCGCGAGCTGTACACCCGCCGCAGCGAAGGCGTGAGCCTGTGGGTGGTGCCTTCGGCGCTGATCACCGCCTCCTCCCCCGACGAGAAAGACCCGCTGTTCGCTCCCTCGGACGACAAGGTCTATCGCCATGCCAGCTTTTACGAGCTGCCCGACGAAGTCGGACACATGTGAGGTTGGCCATGCATAAAGAAGCCCTTATCCCCTACCTGCTGCTGCTCGGCGACAGTGCCCTGGTGCAGGGCCAGCGCCTCTGCGAATGGTGTGGCCGCGCCCCTGCCATCGAGGAAGAGCTGGCCCTGATGAACGTTGGCCTCGACCTGGTCGGGCAGGCGCGCAACTGGCTGGAGTATGCCGCCGATCTGCTCGACGACGGCCGTGATGCCGATGCCCTGGCTTTTCGCCGTGATGAGCGCGCCTACCGCAACCTGCTGCTGGTCGAACAACCCAACGGTGACTTTGCCGTGACCATGGCCAAGCAGTTCCTGTATGACGCCTGGCACCTCGCCGTGCTGCAGGGGCTGGTCGAGTCCAGCGACGCACGTATCGCCGGCATCGCCGCCAAGGCCCTGAAAGAGGTCACCTACCACCTGCGCCGCTCCAGCGAGTGGGTACAACGCCTGGGCGGTGGTACCGAGGAGAGCCGCCAGCGCATGCTCGCCGCGATCCCGGCACTGTGGCGCTTCAGCGTCGAACTCACGGCCGGCAGCGATGATGAAGTGCGCCTGGCTGAAGCCGGTATCGGCGCCAATCCCGCCGCTGTCGGTGCCGCCTGGCTCGAACAGGTCAGCGCGATCTTCGCTTCGGTCGAGCTGCCGCTGCCCAAGGCTGCCAGCCATTTCTACCTGAATGGCCGCAAAGGGCTGCACACCGAGCACCTGGGCCTGCTGCTGGCCGAAATGCAGTTCCTGCCAAGGGCCTACCCCGATGCAACCTGGTGAGCTGATTGCCGGCGACCGCGGTGCGCGGGCGCAGCAAGGCGACGACCTGGCCCGAGCCTGGGCGGTGCTTGGCCAGGTCATGGACCCGGAAGTGCCGGTGGTCAGCGTGGTCGACCTGGGGATCGTGCGCGACCTCGGTTGGCGCGCTGGCCACCTGCACCTGGTGGTCACCCCGACCTACTCCGGCTGCCCGGCCACCGAAGTGATCGAGGGTGATATTCGCCAAGCGCTGGAGCAGGCAGGCTTCGCCGCACCGGACCTGGAGCGCCGGCTGACCCCAGCCTGGAGCACCGACTGGATCAGCGAACTGGGCCGCGAGCGCTTGCGCGCTTATGGCATCGCGCCGCCGCAAGGCAGCGCCAGCAAGCGCAGCCTGCTCGGCGAAACGCCCCAGGTGTGCTGCCCGCAATGCGGCAGCGCCCATACCGAATTGCTCAGCCAGTTCGGTTCCACGGCCTGCAAGGCGCTGTACCGCTGCCGCGAGTGTCTGGAACCGTTCGACTATTTCAAATGCATTTGAGCCGTGGAGAACGCCATGAGCCAGTTTCACAGCCTGACCATCAAGCAAGTGCGCAACGAGACCCGTGATGCGGTGTCGATTGCCTTCGATGTGCCCGATCACCTGCAGGACCAGTTCCGCTTCACCCAGGGCCAATACCTGGTCATGCGTACCCAGCTGGACAACGAAGAAGTCCGCCGCTCCTACTCCATCTGCAGCGCCGTGCAGGACGGCGAGCTGCGTGTGGCAGTCAAACGTGTGCCAGGCGGGCGTTTTTCGGCGTTTGCCAATGAAGTGCTCAAGGCCGGCCAGCAGTTGGAAGTGATGCCGCCATCAGGCAGCTTCTATGTGCCGTTGGACCCGGCTCGCCAGGGTAACTACCTGGGGGTCGCCGCCGGCAGCGGCATTACCCCGATCCTGTCGATCATCGCCACTACCTTGGCCAGCGAGCCGCACAGCCGCTTCACCTTGCTGTACGGCAACCGCTCAAGTTCAGGTGCGCTGTTTCGCGACAAACTCGAAGACCTGAAAAACCGCTATCTCGACCGCCTGAACCTGATTTTCGTGTTCAGCCGCGAACAACAGGATGTCGACCTGTACAACGGCCGCATCGACGCCGACAAGTGCGGCCAACTGTTCTCGCGTTGGCTGGACGTGCCCGGCCTGGACGCAGCATTCATCTGTGGCCCGCAGGCGATGACCGAGACGGTGCGTGACAGCCTGCAGGCCAATGGCCTGGAAAAGGCGCGCATTCATTTCGAGCTGTTCGCCGCCGCTGGCAACGAAACCCGCCGCGAGGCCCGCGAAGCGGCGCGTCAGGTGGACTCGGCACTCAGCCACATCACCGTGATCAGCGACGGCCGCGCCCTGACCTTCGACCTGCCGCGCAACACCCAGAACGTGCTGGACGCCGGTAACGCCATCGGTGCCGAGCTGCCCTACTCGTGCAAGGCCGGCGTGTGTTCCACCTGCAAGTGCCGGGTGATCGAGGGCGAAGTGGAAATGGACAGCAACCATGCCCTTGAAGACTACGAAGTGGCGGCCGGGTATGTGCTGTCGTGCCAGACCTACCCGGTGAGCGACAAGGTGGTGCTCGATTTCGACCAGCTCTGACACCGCGTCGCCTGTTTCGCGGGCGCGCCCGCTCCCACAGGGATCGCACAAAGGCGAAGAGCAACGCCTTACCTGTGGGAGCGGGCAAGCCCGCGAAGAGGCCATCAGCAACACCGCAACACCCGCGTGACCTCAACAAAACAATTACAAAACCAAGAGATCGCTTGCCATGACACCCGAACGCATAGAAAGCATCGCCAACCACCCCGACTTCCAGCACCTGGTGCGGCGCAAGCGCCGTCTCAATGGCAGCCTGACCCTGACCATGCTGGTGATCTACTACGGCTTCGTCCTGCTGGTCGCGTTCTCGCCCAGCACCCTCGGCCAGTCTCTGAGCGGCGGCGTGACCACCGTCGGCATGCTGGTGGGCGTGTTGATGGTGCTGCTGTCCTTCGCCCTTACCGGTATCTATGTGCACCGCGCCAACAACGTGCTCGATCCGCTCAACGACAAGGTCAAGCAGGAGTGCGCGCAATGAACTGGACCGCCATCTCGATGTTCATGGTGTTCGTCTGCTTCACCCTGTTGGTCACCCGCTGGGCGGCCCTGCGCACCCGTTCGGCCAGCGACTTCTATACCGCCGGCGGGGGGCTGAGCGGCATGCAGAACGGCCTGGCCATCGCCGGCGACATGATCAGTGCCGCGTCGTTCCTGGGTATCTCCGCGATGATGTTCATGAACGGCTATGACGGGCTGCTGTACGCCCTGGGTGTACTGGCCGGCTGGCCGATCATCCTGTTCCTGATTGCAGAACGCCTGCGCAACCTGGGCAAGTACACCTTCGCCGACGTGGTCAGCTACCGCCTGGCGCAAACCCCGGTGCGCCTGACTTCGGCGTTCGGCACCCTGGTGGTGGCATTGATGTACCTGGTGGCGCAGATGGTCGGCGCCGGCAAGCTGATCGAGCTGCTGTTCGGCATCAGCTACCTGTATGCCGTGATGCTGGTAGGGGTGTTGATGGTCGCCTACGTCACCTTCGGCGGCATGCTCGCCACTACCTGGGTGCAGATCATCAAGGCGGTCATGCTGCTGTCGGGCACCAGCTTCATGGCCTTCATGGTACTCAAGCACTTTGGCTTCAGCACCGAGGCAATGTTTGCCAGCGCCGTGGCCGTGCATGCCAAAGGCCAGGCGATCATGGCCCCAGGCGGCTTGCTGTCCAACCCGGTGGACGCCATATCCCTGGGCCTGGGCATGATGTTCGGCACCGCCGGCCTGCCGCATATCCTGATGCGCTTCTTCACCGTCAGTGATGCCAAGGAAGCACGCAAGAGCGTGTTCTACGCCACCGGTTTCATCGGCTACTTCTACCTGCTGCTGATCATCGTCGGCTTTGGCGCCATCGTCATGGTCGGCACCGAGCCGTCCTACCGCGATGCCACCGGCGCCATCATCGGCGGCGGCAACATGGTCGCCGTGCACCTGGCCCAGGCCGTGGGTGGCAACCTGTTCCTCGGCTTCATTTCCGCCGTGGCCTTCGCCACGATCCTGGCGGTGGTCGCCGGCTTGGCGCTGTCCGGGGCATCGGCGGTATCCCACGACCTGTACGCCTGCGTAATGCGCAAAGGCAAGGCGACCGAACAAGAGGAAATGCGCGTGTCGCGTGTTGCCACACTGGTCATCGGCCTGCTGGCGGTGATCCTGGGCCTGATGTTCGAATCGCAGAACATCGCCTTCCTTTCCGGCCTGGTGCTGGCGGTGGCTGCCTCGGTCAATTTCCCGGTGTTGCTGCTTTCGATGTTCTGGAAAGGCCTGACCACCCGCGGTGCGGTGTGCGGCAGCATGGCCGGGTTGATCTCGGCGGTGCTGTTGGTAGTGCTGGGCCCGGCAGTGTGGGTCAACGTGCTGCATAACGAGACGGCGCTGTTCCCCTACAGCAACCCGGCACTGTTCTCCATGGGCCTGGCCTTCCTCAGTGCCTGGGGGTTCTCGGTGACCGACGGCTCCGAACGTGCCGTTGAGGAGCGTGGCCGCTACCTGGGCCAGTTCATCCGCTCCATGACCGGTATCGGCGCCGCCGGCGCCAGCAAGCACTGACTTCAAGGACGAACAACCATGTCGGGTAAAACAACAACAATGAACCGCACACACTTCATGTCAGCCGCCTGGCTGGCTACCCTCGCCTTGCCAATGCCGGCGCTGGCGGACTTCATCGGCGACAGCCACGCGCGCCTGGAGCTGCGCAACCACTACATCAACCGCGACTTCCGCCAAAGCAATGCCCCGCAGGCAAAAGCCGAAGAGTGGGGCCAAGGCTTTACCGCCAAGCTGGAATCAGGCTTCACCGAGGGCCCCGTTGGCGTTGGCGTCGATGCCATGGGCCAGCTGGGTATCAAGCTCGACTCAAGTCGCGACCGCCGCAACACAGGCCTGCTGCCGTTTGGCCCGAACAGTCACGAACCGGTCGACGACTACAGCGAATTGGGCTTGACCGGCAAGGTACGCGTGTCCAAGAGCACCCTGCGCCTGGGCACCTTGCAGCCGATCCTGCCGGTGGTGGTGTACAACGACACCCGCCTGTTGGCGTCCACCTTCCAGGGCGGCCTGCTTACCAGCCAGGACCTCGACGGCCTTACCTTCAACGCCGGTCGCCTGACCAAGGCCAACCTGCGCGATTCCTCGGGGCGTGACGACATCGGCTACGGCGCCGCCACCAGCGACCATCTGGACTTCGGTGGTGGCAGCTACGCCATCACCCCGCAAACCAGCGTCAGCTACTACTACGCCAAGCTCCAGGACATCTACCGTCAGCAGTTTGTCGGCCTGATCGACACCCGTGCGCTGGCAGAAGGTGTAAGCCTGCGCAGCGACCTGCGCTATTTCGATAGCCGCAACGACGGCGCCGAGCGTGCCGGCAACATCGACAACCGCAACTTCAACGCCATGTTCACCCTGGGCGTGCGGGCGCACAAATTCACCGCCACCTGGCAGCAGATGTCCGGCGACAGCGCCTTCCCGTTCGTCAACGGCGGCGACCCGTTCACCGTCAACCTGGTCACCTACAACACCTTCACCCGAGCCGGGCTGGACTCGTGGCAAGTGCGCTACGACTACGACTTCGTTGCCATGGGTATCCCTGGCCTGAGCTTCATGACCCGCTACACCGACGGCCGCCACGCGGAAACTGCCACCGTCAGCAATGGCCGCGAGCGTGAACGCGACACCGACATCACCTATGTCATCCAGAGCGGACCGTTCAAGGACGTCAGCCTGCGCTGGCGCAACGTCACCTTCCGTTCCGGCAATGGCGTGACCAACGCCGTGGACGAGAACCGCCTGATCATCGGTTACACCCTGGCGCTGTGGTAACAGCGCCCCCTTCACATTTGAACAGCATGGAGAACAGCATGTCTGCCGCCCCTACTCTGCAAAGTTTCATCGCCGGCCGCTGGCTCGGCCAGCATGGCGCCCAGGCCCTGCGCAGCGCCCTCGACGGCCACGTGCTGGCCTACAGCCATGAAGAGCGCCCGGACTTCGCCGAAGCTGTGGACTATGCCCGAGCCCGGGGCCTGGCCTCGCTGATGAGCATGGATTTTCAACAGCGCGCCCAACGCCTCAAAGCCCTGGCCCTGTACCTCGCCGAACGCAAAGAGCAGCTCTACGCCCTGTCCCACCACAGCGGCGCAACCCGTGCCGACAGCTGGATCGACATCGAAGGCGGCAACGCCACGCTGTTTTCCTATGCCGGCATCGGCAGCCGTGAGCTGCCCTCGGGTAATCTGGTGCACGAGGGCCCAGCCATTCCGTTGGGCAAGCAAGGCCATTTCGCCGGCAGCCATATCCTGGTGCCGCGCGCAGGCGTTGCGGTGCACATCAACGCGTTCAACTTCCCCATCTGGGGCATGTTGGAGAAATTCGCCCCGACCTTCCTGGCCGGCATGCCCTGCATCGTCAAACCGGCGACCTCCACCAGCTACCTGACCGAGGCCGTGGTGCGCCTGATGAACGCCTCCGGCCTGCTGCCCGAGGGCAGCCTGCAGCTGGTGATCGGCAGCACCGGCGACCTGCTCGACCGCCTGCAAGGCCAGGACGTGGTGACCTTCACTGGCTCCGCCGATACGGCCGCCAAGTTGCGCGTCACGCCGAACCTGGTCCGCAATTCGGTACCGTTCACGGCTGAAGCCGACTCGCTGAACTGTGCCATTCTCGGCCCGGACGTCACCCCGGACAGCGAAGAGTTCGACCTGTACATCAAGGAGGTGGTGCGTGAAATGACCACCAAGGCCGGGCAGAAATGCACCGCCATCCGCCGCGCCATCGTGCCGGCCAAGCATATCGATGCGGTCGCCACGCGCCTGCGCGAGCGGCTGAGCAAAGTCGTGGTCGGTGACCCATCGGTGGAAGGCGTGCGCATGGGCGCCCTGGCCTCCCACGACCAGCAGCACGACGTGGCCGAGCGCGTGCGCAGCTTGCTGCAAAGCTGTGACCAGCTGTTCGGCGCCAGCGACGGCTTTGCCCCGCGTGGCGAGGGCGTGAGCGAAGGCGCATTCTTTGCCCCGACCTTGCTGCAGGCCCGCGACCCGCATGCCGAAGGCGGCGCCCACGACATCGAAGCGTTCGGCCCGGTCAGCACGCTAATGGCGTATGGCGACCTCGACGAAGCCTTGGCGCTGGCCGCCCGAGGCAAAGGTAGCCTGGTGGCGACCCTGGTCACCGCCGACCGTAGCGTGGCGGCCAAGGCTATCCCGGTAGCGGCCGCCTGGCACGGTCGTCTGCTGGTGCTCGACAGCGAGGCCGCCAAGGAATCCACCGGCCACGGCTCACCCTTGCCGCAGCTCAAGCACGGCGGCCCGGGCCGGGCCGGTGGTGGTGAAGAACTGGGTGGCCTGCGGGCGGTCAAGCACTACCTGCAGCGCGCCGCGATACAAGGTTCGCCAAGCATGCTCACGGCGGTCACCGGCGAATACGTGCGCGGTGGCGAAGTGATCGAAACCGAAGTGCACCCGTTCCGCCGCTACTTCGAGCAGTTGCGCATCGGCGAGTCGCTACTCACCCACCGGCGCACCGTGACGGAAGCCGACCTGGTCAATTTCGGCTGCCTGTCAGGCGACCATTTCTACATGCACTTCGACGAAATCGCCGCGAAGGAGTCGCAGTTCGGCAAACGCATTGCCCACGGCTACTTCGTACTGTCGGCAGCGGCCGGGCTGTTCGTATCGCCCGGTGCTGGGCCGGTGCTGGCCAACTATGGGCTGGATACCCTGCGCTTCATCAACCCGGTGGGCATCGGCGATACCATCCAGGCGCGCCTGACCTGCAAGCGCAAGATCGACCAGGGCAAGACCAGCCCGCTGGGCCAGCCCCAGGGCGTGGTGGCGTGGGACGTGGAGGTGACCAACCAGCTGGGTGAGCTGGTGGCCAGCTATGACATCCTGACCCTGGTGCTGAAGCAGCCAGAATGAGGGTTTGATCCATACCGACCCCTTCGCGGGCGCGCCCGCTCCCACAGAAATTGCGCAACTTTCAAGCTTGTGCAACACCTGTGGGAGCGGGCGAGCCCGCGAAACTGGCAACTCGATTATGCAGGCGGATTACACCATCGCCGCCGGGTCCCCCACCGATTGGTTCGGCTTGCTTCCGGAAATCCGCCAGCTCACTGCAGTAATGCCATAGCGCTCGGCCATGGGCCGGCTGACTTTTTTGATTTTCTCGCGCCCAAACTTGGGAATGATGCCGATACCCGCATCGCAACTTGCCCAATGCCAGGCCTCGGCGTTGTCCAGCCGCTCCAGGCGAATGATGAAACTGCGCGGTTGGCCATGCAGTTGGTAATCGATGATGTACAGCTGTGGGCTAGGCATCGCAGGGGGCCTCCTCTTCTCCATGGATGACACCCTGATTGATCAGGCCATGGCCAGAAAATTCAAAATTTCGTCGAACAATTGGCATCATCTGCGAGTGCTGTCACTCATTGGCTACGGCTCCCACCATGGCTGTTCTGTCCACCCTTGCGGCCGGCTTCCGAAGCCCGTTGACGATCGTTGGCGAAGTTGCCGCCAGACGCCTGTCCTCCTTTGTGGCCTGCGCGCGAAGCCCGTTCCCGGTCATTGGCGAAGTTGCCTGGGTTGGTTTCCTTGGTGCCGCCACGTTGGCGGGTTCGTTCTTGGTCCTGCGCCATGTCGTTTCTCCTTGCGGTGGATTTGCGGGTCGCATGAACCTCTGCCATGCCTTGGTTCCGAGCCGCCGATTAGCGGTTCTGCTCAATGGTTTTGCTGGCAACTGACCAGTGGCACGAAACACGAGCAGGCAAAAGGTTTGCGTAGTAAGGCAAGCCTTAGGCATGCACGCTCCACTGAACCGCTTGCTCCTCGATCGGCATCTCGTCGATGGCATGAATCAACCCGTTCTCCAGCGCTTCGCGTGGCCCCAGTATGCGCGGATAGGCCATCAGATACCGCGGCACATCCAGCACCTCGGCTGCACCCGCAGTCCTCTGGGCGACGATCTGCGCGTACAGCTGCAAATCATAATCCAGGCTCATCGCATACTCGGCCATCCGCGCATGGTCGACCGAGCCATGCAAGGTCCAGTGAAATGGATGGAACAGGAACTTGCTGAAACTGCACGCCGTGCGCCGCTCCCCGGCCAGGAACAGAATATTGCCCATGGACTCCACTGTGCCCAGGTTGTGGGTGTGGACCTCGACCGGCAAAGCGCGCAGGAAGTTGTACAGCGTGAACCCGTAACTGCACTCACCGCCCATCGTGGCGATGTTCAGTTGCAGGCGCTTGGCGCCCTGTTGCAACGCCCGCGAGCAAGTATTGATCAGGTTGCCACACGTCGACGAGTTGATCGGCCCGGTAAAGTGGATGATATGTCTGGCCATGCTTGCCTCCAGGGTTGGCAGGTCATTCCTTGATCGTCTTGTGTATGCGGTGGAAACGTCAGCCGCGGCAAAGTTCAACCGGTCATCCGCCTTTCCCGTTGGTCAAGCGCGCTGAACCCCAGGCGGCCTTGACCAGTCGCACATTCAGAGCAACTGAATGGAGGGGGCCTTGTGAACAAGACCCTGCCCGCACCAGACCGCATCATCGATAATGTCACCGCCGTACGCCGGCTCAACGTGCTGACGCTGAACGTGCACAAGGGTTTCACCTTCTTCAACCGGCGCTTCATCCTGCCCGAGCTGCGCGAGGCCGTGCAGGCCACCAACGCCGACTTGGTGTTTCTGCAGGAAGTACACGGCAGCCACCAGCAGCACGCCCTGCGCCACCCGGCCTGGCCAGAAACGCCGCAGTACGAATTTCTTGCCGACAGCATGTGGCCGCAGTTCGCCTACGGCCGCAATGCCGTGTACCCGCATGGCGATCATGGCAACGCGCTGTTGTCGAAATTCCCCATCAGCCACTTCGACAACCTCGATGTTTCAGTGCGGGGCAATGAGCAGCGCGGTCTGCTGCATTGCCAGTTGGAGGTGCCGGGCCATGAGCAGGTGCACGCAGTGTGCGTACACCTGGGCCTGCGTGAAGCGCATCGGCGTAGCCAGGTGCAGCTGATGCTGGATCTGTTGGCCAGCCTGCCGCCCGATGCGCCGGTGATCATCGCCGGCGATTTCAACGACTGGCGGCTGAAGGCGGACGCGGTGCTGAGAGAACAATTGATAGAGGCCTTCGGTACCCCGGCGCGCAGTTTCCCAGCGCGCCTGCCGTTGCTGCGCCTGGACCGTATCTACCTGCGTAACGCTGTGCCGGGCACTGCCAAGGTGCTGGCGAATTACCCGTGGTCGCACCTGTCCGACCACGCCCCACTGGCTGCGGAGATCAACCTGTGAATCGACCTTGGGTGGACGGCAACAGCGTGCAGTTGCTGATCAATGGCGAGCAGTACTACCCCCGCGTGTTCGAGGCCATGGCCCAGGCGCGGGAAGAAATACTGCTGGAGACCTTCATCATCTTCGACGACAAGGTTGGCCAGCAACTGCAGCAGGTGCTGATCGACGCTGCCCGGCGTGGTGTGCGGGTGGAAGTGGCCGTGGACGGCTACGGCACTGCCGACCTGCCCGCCGCTTTCATTGCGGCGATGACCGATGCGGGGGTGAGCTTCCACGCCTTCGACCCGCAGCCCCGGCTGGTGGGCATGCGCACCAACCTGTTTCGGCGCCTGCATCGCAAGATCGTGGTGGTCGATGGCGAGCGGGCCTTCATCGGTGGCATCAACTACAGTGCCGATCACCTGGGCGACTTCGGTGCCATGGCCAAGCAGGACTATGCCGTTGAAGTCGCAGGCCCAGTGGTAGCACAGGTGCATGCCGCCAGTAAGCGCCTGATGTCGCCCGTGTTGCAGCCACCCAGTGCGGTACGCCCGGCTACCGAGCCGGCCGGCCCCTGCAGCGCCATACTGGTCGAGCGCGATAACGGGCTGCGCAGTACCGATATCGAGGCCCATTACCTAGAGGCTTTTCGCGGTGCCAAACAGCGCATCGTGGTCGCCAACGCGTACTTCTTTCCGGGCTACCGGCTGATGCGTGAGCTGCGCAATGCGGCCCGCCGTGGCGTGGAAGTTCGCTTGATTTTGCAGGGCCAACCCGACATGCGCTGGGTCCGGGCACTGTCACGCCTGCTGTACAACTACCTGTTGCGCGACGGCGTGATGATTCACGAATACTGCCAGCGGCCGTTGCATGGCAAGGTGGCGCTGGTGGACGACCAGTGGGCTACCGTCGGCTCCAGCAATCTCGATCCACTGAGCCTGTCGTTCAACCTGGAGGCCAACCTGTTCATCCGTGACCGGGCCTTCAATCAGCAACTGAACCAGCATTTGCAGGCCCTGGCGAACGAACAATGCAAGCCGGTCACCCTGGCGCGCATGGTGCGTGGCTACTGGTGGCGGGCTCCGCTGATTTTCGTGTGCTTCCACGTGATCCGCCATTTCCCGCGCATTGCCGGCTGGTTCCCGGCACATCGCCAGCGTCTGCGCTCACTGCAGCAAAGCGCCGAACCCCAGGGCGACTTGCACGAGGGCAGTACCTGATGGCGCGCAAAAACTGGCAAACCTGGGGCAAACGCTTGTTGACGGTAGCGTTCATCATCCTGATCCCCGTTCTGCTGTTTGTTCTGGCACGCAACCTGGACTGGAACGAAGTGCGGCAGTCGTTGTTGGCCTACAAGCCAGGCACCCTTGCCATTGGCTTGGCGCTTGCAATGTGCAGCTACTTCACCTTTGCCAGCTACGATCTGCTGGCACGGGCCTACACCGGCCACCACCTGCCTGCCCGGCAGGTATTGCCCATTGCCTTCGTGTGCTACGCCTTCAACCTCAATTTCACCACCTGGGTGGGTGGCGTCGCCTTGCGCTACCGGCTGTACAGCCGCCTGGGCCTGGATACGGCGACCATCACACGTATCCTCACCCTAGGCCTGTTGACCAACTGGATGGGCTACATGCTGCTGGCCGGTACGGTATTCGCTTTGGGCCTGGTGGAGCTGCCCAGCAACTGGGCAGTGGGCGCTACAGGCTTGCGCTTGATCGGCCTTGTCTTGCTGGCGGTTGCCGGGGGTTACCTGCTGGCCTGCGGCCTTGCCGTGAAGCGCACTTGGCGCTGGCGTGACCATGAGGTGACGCTACCTTCGCTGCGGCTGGCGCTGTGCCAAGTGGCGCTGGGCGCCAGCAACTGGGCACTGATGGCGCTGCTGATATTCTGGTTGTTGCCGGGTGAGGTGTTCTACCCGTCGATACTTGGCATTCTTCTGATCAGTTGCGTGGCGGGTGTTGTTGCGCATATCCCAGCGGGGCTGGGCGTGTTGGAGGCGGTGTTCCTGGCCTTGCTGCACGGGCAGATGGCCCAGGGCACTCTGGTGGCCGCCCTGCTTGGCTACCGCACGCTGTACTACCTGATACCGCTGTTGCTCGCGGTGGTTACCTACCTGATTCTGGAAAAGCGCGCCAAGGCCATGCGCCAGCATGACAGTGCGGCCCAGAATTGACGCTGCTTGAGGAGGATTCAGAGTTTTTTGAACTACCGCTCAGTGCGCCGCCTCCCAGCTAAGAGACTGCCAGCCGCCCGGAGCCCGCCATGGCCAAGCCCCTGCAGGAATATGCACGCAAGCGCGATTTCAACGCCACGCCCGAGCCTAGCGGCAAGCGCAGCGGTGCCAAGCGGGAACATGCGCTGCAATTTTGCATCCAGAAGCACGATGCCAGCCACCTGCACTACGATTTGCGCCTGGAGCTCGATGGCACCTTGAAAAGCTGGGCGATCCCCAAGGGGCCGTCGCTCGACCCCAAGGTCCGCCGCCTGGCCGTGCACGTGGAAGATCATCCGCTGGACTATGCCAACTTCGAGGGGCACATCCCCGAAGGCCATTATGGTGCAGGTGATGTGATCGTCTGGGACCGTGGTCTATGGGTGCCCGAAGGCGATGCGCAGGCGGCGTACGCCAAAGGCAAGCTGCGTTTCCGCTTGCAGGGTGAAAAGCTCAGCGGCGTATGGAACCTGTTTCGCACCCATCTGGCCGGCAAGCAAGAGCAATGGATGCTGGTCAAGTCGCACGATGGCCAGGCGCGCAGCGAAGCTGATTACAGCATCGTCGAAGCCCAGCCCGACAGCGTGCTCAGCGACCGCACGCTGGTGCCACGCAAACCCGCTGCAAAAAAAGCCGACACCCCGCGCGCCAGCCGCAGTCGCACCGGCAAAGGCCAGAGCGCGCCGCTGCCAGCACAGCTACAGCCGCAGTTGGCAACATTGGTGGACTCCCCACCCAGCGGCGACTGGCGCTACGAGGTCAAGTTCGACGGCTACCGTATCCTGGCCCGTATCGAGGGTAAAGACATCCGCCTGTTCACCCGCAACGGCCATGACTGGAGCAGCAAGATGCCCCGGCAGGTCGCCGCCTTGCGCGCCTTGGGCATCGATTCGGCCTGGCTCGATGGCGAGATGGTGGTGGTCGATGACAAGGGTGTGGCGGATTTTCAGGCGTTGCAGAACGCCTTTGATACCGAGCAAGACGAACACATTACCTATTACCTGTTCGACCTGCCGTTCCTCGGCGGCCAGGACCTGCGCCAAGAACCGCTGCAGAACCGCCGCGCTACGTTGCGCCAACTGCTTGAGCACCATGATTCGGACGTACTCAAGTACTCCGCCGACTTTGACCAGCCCGTCGAGTCCCTGCTCGACAGCGCCTGCCGGCTGCAGCTGGAAGGCCTGATAGGCAAACGTGCTGATAGCCACTACAGCGGCCGTCGCAGCCCTGAGTGGATCAAGCTCAAATGCAAGCGACGCCAGGAATTCGTGATCGTCGGCTACACCGACCCCAAAGGCAGCCGCAGCCGCTTCGGTGCCCTGCTGCTGGCCCTGCATGACAACGACAGTGGCGCGCTGCGCTATGCCGGCAAGGTCGGTACCGGCTTCAGCACAACGACCCTGGCCAGCATCCACGCGCGGCTCAAACCTCTGGAAGCCGCCAAGCCAGCCCTGAGCAGTCCGCCTAGCGGTGCTGAAACCCGTGGCGTGCACTGGCTGCAACCCCAACTGCTGGCTGAGGTCGCCTATGCCCAGATGACCCGTGACGGCATCGTGCGTCACGCGGTGTTCCATGGCCTGCGCGATGACAAGGCGGCAACCGCTATCGATCGGGAGTGCGTCATGCCCACCAAGACTGTGCCCAAACGCAAGCAGGCAAAGGCGCCCGAAGCCTTGGGCGAGCTGCGCCTGACCCATGCTGACAGGGTGGTCGACGCCACCGTTGGTGCTACCAAGCGTGAAGTCGCCGAGTACTACGCCGACATCAGCCAATGGATCCTGCCGCAGCTCAAGGGCCGGCCGGTGGCACTCGTGCGCGCACCAGGCGGCCTGACCGGCGAGCTGTTTTTCCAAAAGAACGCGGGTCAGCTGCACCTCCCCAATGTACTCAGCTACGAAAAGGCCGAGGCTGGCCAGGCGGCGATGGTGATCAACCGGCCGGACACCTTGCTGGGGGCCGTGCAGATGAACATGCTCGAACTGCACACCTGGAACGCCACGGACAAGGACTTCGACAGACCAGACCGTTTCGTGCTCGACCTGGACCCTGATCCGGCGCTGCCCTGGAAGGCCATGCGTGAGGCGACCCAACTGGCCCTCACCCTGCTTGACGAGCTGGGCCTGCAGGCGTTTCTGAAAACCAGCGGTGGCAAGGGTATCCACCTGGTGGTGCCGTTAACCCGCCGGGCTGGCTGGGACGAAGTCAAAGATTTCAGCCACGCCATCGTCAATTACCTGGCCAAGCTGTTTCCAGACCGCCTCAGCGCGGTGTCGGGGCCGAAGAACCGCGTAGGTCGGATCTTTATCGACTACCTGCGCAACGGCAAAGGTGCCACCACCGCGTGCGCCTATTCCCTGCGTGCCAGGGAGGGCTTGCCCGTTTCGGTACCCATCTGGCGCGAGGAGGTGGCTCAGCTCAAGGCCGCCAACCAATGGAACATCGACAATGTGCGCGAGCGCCTCGCAGCAGTCGATGACCCTTGGGCCGACATGCGCAAGGTACGCCAGTCCATCACTGCCCGCATGCGCAAGCAACTGGGCCTCGCGTGATGGTGCAACAGCGAATGGACAAGCGCCGGGAGACACGCCCATGAGCATCGTTCAGGACTTCAACCTGACCACCCTTGACCGTCTGTTACGCACGTTTGGCGCACGCCAGCAACCGCTTAACCTCGATACCCAGCTGCCACAGCTGATCCAGGCATTGCAAGCCGATCACCTGGACCTGCTGCCCTTGCCGGGTCAAGGCAACACCTTGCGCCGCTGGCAGACCTTGGCACGGGTGGCGGGTTGTGACCTGGCGCTGGTCAAACTGTATGAAGGCCACACAGATGCCCTGGCGATCCTCGCCGAGTGCGGTGCCGCGCACCAGGCCATGGACGGCATCTGGGGCGTGTGGGCCGCCGAACCGCCTGAAGCCCGCGCGCGGATCACGGCACGTGAAGGTGATCAGGTGCGTCTGAACGGCCGCAAAGCCTGGTGTTCGGGTGCCCTGCAGATCGACCGGGCGCTGATCACCGCCTGGGATGAGGCGGACCAACCACAGCTGGTGGCTATCGAACTGTCGCTACCGAGCCAGGGTTTGCACATCGAGCACTGGCAAGCGGTAGGCATGGCCACGACCGCTAGCGTCGACGTGGCGTTCAACAACACGCCAGGCACGCTTATCGGCAAGCCAGGCCAATACCTTGCACGCCCTGGCTTCTGGCACGGCGGTGCGGGTATCGCCGCCTGCTGGTACGGCGCAGCCGAGGCGCTGGCGGACTACCTGCGCGAACACTGCCGCAGGCCCCGTCCCGACCCTCATGCCGATGCGCATCTGGGGGCCGTGGATGCTGCTTTGTACGGTGCCCGCGCAGCGCTGCGTGAATGTGCTGCCTGGATTGACCGGCAACCTGGAGCAGATGCCAGTTTGGAAGTGCGCCGTACCCGTGCCCAGGTCGAGCTGGCCGTGGAACAGGTGATCAGCCATGTCGGCCGTGCGCTGGGCGCCACCCCATTTTGCCGCAGCAGCCATTTTGCCCGCTTGAGCGCCGACCTGCCGGTATTCATCCGCCAGAGTCATGCCGAGCGTGACCTGGCACTACTGGGCCAGCAGTTGGCCCGCGTGCCGGCCGGAGCGTGGCAGCTATGAGCGAAAATTTGATTCAGTCCAGCCACGGCACGCCTTGGGCGTCGTGGCAACAAGCCGCGCACCTGGCGCGCGCCACCTGGCTCGATCCGCACCAGCTTTGCCCGCCCGGGCGTCGCCTCGTGTTGATTGCGCCGCACCCGGACGACGAAATCCTCATGGCTGGCGGCCTGTTGGCGGGGTTCCAGGGGCGCGAAGGTGAACTGGTGCTGATTTCCGCCACTGACGGTGAGGGCAGTCACCCAGGCTCCAAGCACTGGACCGAGCATCGTTTGCGCCGCCAACGCCCTCTGGAGAGCCGCCAGGCCCTGAAGCAGCTGGGGCTTGACCCCAACCAGCTGGATTGGCGCAGGCTGCATCTCAAGGACGGCCATTTGCCACGCGAGGAAGCGTTTCTGGTCAGCCACCTCACCCAGTTGCTGCGCCCCGACGACTTACTGATGGCCACCTGGCGTAATGACGGCCATTGCGATCACCAGGCCGTCGGCCGCGCAGCAGCGTACGCGGCGGCTGCCCGCCAAGTGCAGCTGGCCGAGGTACCGGTGTGGGCCTGGCACTGGGCTGAGCCTGACGACCCGCGCCTGCCATGGCCCCGTGCACACCGCCTGCAGCTCGATGAAAGCCGCCTGGCCCGCAAGCGCAAGGCGATGGCTGCCCACATCAGCCAACTGGAGCCGGACGATCAGCAGCCGCCAGTGCTGCCGCCCAGCCTGCTGGATTGCCTGCTGCAACCTTTTGAACTGGTATTCCTGTAGTGGAGTCATCATGAGCCTCGATGCGCAGTACTTCGCCGAACTGTACGCAACCAATGAAGACCCCTGGGCCTTCCGCTCGCGATGGTACGAGAAGCGCAAGCGCGAGCTGGTCATGGCCAGCCTGCCGCGCCAGTGTTATCAGCGCGTGTTCGAGCCAGCCTGTGGCAATGGCGAACTCAGTGCGCTGTTGGCCGAACGCTGCGCCGACCTGCTCTGCCAGGACCTGGACCCGACCGCAGTCGGCCTGGCCCGGGAGCGACTCGCACACGTGCACAATGCGACGGTGGAGTTGGCCCGGTTACCGGCGGACTGGCCGGGCGGGCGCTTTGACCTGATCGTGCTCAGCGAAGTGGGCTATTACCTCGACCCCACCGACTGGCTGCAAGTGATCGAGCAATCGGTGGCCAGCCTGACCTACGACGGGGGGCTGCTGGCGTGCCACTGGAAGCACCCCATCGTCGGTTGCCCGCAGGACGGGCGTGAAGTGCACCGCATGCTGGCCCGGCACCTGCACCTATACCAGCAGTTGCAGCATGAAGAAGCGGATTTTGTGCTGGAGTACTGGTCTGCCCAACCCAGCGTGGTAAACCTTGACGAGATCTGCCCATGATTGCCGTCGTTATCCCGGCGCATAACGAAGCCCGTCGCCTGGGGCGCTGCTTGCACGCGGTGTTGATAGCCGCCCTGCAAGCGCAGCAGTTTGGCCACCGGGTAGAGGTACTGGTGGTGCTTGACCGCTGCAGCGACGCCAGCGCCGTGGTAGCGCGGCGTTTTGGTGTACACCTGTTGAGGGTGGATGCCGGCAATGTCGGCATGGCCCGACGGGTCGGTGCCGCGCACATGGTCGAACGCGGTGCGCAGTGGTTGGCCTGCACCGATGCGGATAGCCGGGTACCCGCGCACTGGCTGATGTCGCAGCTGGCTTGCAGCGTTGAGGTGGTGTGCGGCACGGTGCATGTCGAGCACTGGCAACCCTGGCAGACCGCAGCGCTGCGCAAGCTGTACCAAAGCCGCTATGACGCGCGGGAAGACCATCGGCATGTGCACGGTGCGAACCTGGGGGTCTGTGTCGATGCCTACCAGCGTGTGGGTGGCTTCCAGCCCCTGCCGGCACAT
Organism: Pseudomonas sp. NY11955; assembly: GCF_048068035.1. Lineage (NCBI taxonomy): Bacteria > Pseudomonadati > Pseudomonadota > Gammaproteobacteria > Pseudomonadales > Pseudomonadaceae > Pseudomonas > Pseudomonas sp. NY11955. The sequence goes on along the minus strand of NZ_JBLUPS010000014.1, from coordinate 46,216 downwards.
GAGGATGTGCAACTGGTCAACGACCTTCAGGCCAGCGGTGCACGGATCGTCTGGACCGCCAGGCATAGCGTGGCAACCAGCAGCCGGCGCGACAGCCGCGCCCGCGAGGGGTTTGCTGACTATTTGGCAGGTTTGCAGGCACACCTGCAGTAGCGGGCGGGCTGGGCCCAGTTTATCTACGAAGCCTTGCGTGGTTTTTTCGCCGGTTTCTTGCCACTCAGGCTGCGTTTGAGCAATTCGGTAAGGTCGAGGATGTCCGCCCCTTTCTCGGCGCCCGCAACGTCGCCCTTCTCCACCGCCTCGATCTTGCCCTTGCTGGCCTTCTCTTCCACCAGGTCCATGATGGTCTGGCGGAAAGCGTCCTGGTAATCCTCGGGCTTCCATGGCCCGCTCATGTCTTCCACCAGGCGCTTGGCCATGTCCAGCTCGCGCTTCTCCACCTTGCTGTCGGTCACGCTGCTGTCCAGTTCCAGCGTTTCCAGGCTGCGCACTTCTTCCGGCCAGCGCAAGGTGATCATCACCAGCGCATCCTCCAGCGGCCGCAGCAGTGCCAAGTGCTGCCGGGTGTGCAGTACCACGGTGGCCAGTGCCACCTTGCCGGTCTTGGCCAGCGTCTCGCGCAGCAAGGCATACACCTTGCCGCCACGGCGGTCGGGGGTGAGGTAGTACGGCGTATCGAAATGCTGCATGGGGATATCACCAGCATCGACAAAGGAAAAGATATCGATTGTTTGGGTCGCTTCGGGGCGCGCCTTGCGGATCTCTTCCTCACTGATCACCACGTAGCGGCCCTTCTCGAACTCCACGCCCTTGACGATGTTGTCCTTGTCTATTTCCTTGCCGGTGACCTTGTTGACGCGCTTGTAGCCCACCGGCTCCATGCTGCGCTTGTCGAGCCAGTCGAAATCCACACGCTCGGTGCGCACTGCGGTATTGAGGGCCACGGGGATGTGCACGAGGCCGAAACTGATGGCGCCTTTCCAGATTGCCCGAGCCATGAGGGTGCTCCCAAGATTGCCTGCCCATACCTGCACTGACTGCGGCGGGCGCCGATGGTTTCTCGGCTGGCTCGGACACCGACCAGCAGTCACACCTGGCTGAACAGCACCCGTTTGAACGCCTCGGCCGCCAGGTGCACCTGTACGGCCCAATCCTCAGCGGCATCGCTGCCGGCATCATCGGAAATGTATTTCAGGCACACGAACGGAATGCCTTCTTCGCGGGCGATCAATGCCAGTACATACGCTTCCATGTCGACCACGTCATAAGGCGCGTCGCCATGGTTGATCTCGAAGCTGTCACCGCTTCCACAGGTTTCCAAAGCCAGGCCGGGGATTGCCGCACCGTGCTCAAGCACCACCGGAGTATCCGACAAGGGCGTTTGGTAACGAGCAAAGCCCAGTGGGGTCACGTCCATGTCGCGTTGCACGAAGCTGTTACAGCACACCACCTCGCCCTTGCCATGGCGCTGGCTGCCAGCGGAGCCAAGGTTGACGATAAGCTTGGGCCGGCGCACAGCGATTGCTTTGGTCAGGGCAATTGCCGCATTGACCTTGCCAATGCCGGTGAACACGGTGTTCACCTCAGTGAATACATCGCCAGCTTCGGCCTCGAGGGCGAAAACGAATAGCGTGTCATTCAGGGAAATATCGGGGAATTGCTTGATCAGCATCATGGAGCAGGTGTTTCCGCGTGGCTACAAGGGGCGCGGCCATTGTCGGCCAACCCCCGCCAATTGCAAGCCTGGCAGCACCCTGCGCTCCCTTTTACTGATTGCAGTACCGGGTCGCCCCGGCACTGCGCGTCGGTCAATTACGAGCGACCGCCCTTGCGGCCCGACTCGCGATCGTGCGGCATGTTGCTGCCCGAAGACTGGCCGCCCTTGCGTCCGGCTTCAGAAGCCTTTTCACGGTCATTGGCGAAGTTGCCTGGGTTCTTGTTACCGCCCTGGCTGCCTGGTTGATTGCCGGTACGGCTGTTGTCTTTAGTGGCCATGGTGTTCAAACCTCATATGACTTCGGAATGCACGGCAATCTGCCGTACACAGATTCGGAGTTCGGCGATATCGGGGGATTCGTTTTATTGCGAAGGGTTCGGACCGGTGGCGTTAAATAAGCGGCAAGGTCATATTTGGCGCGCTTGTCAGTCGCGCGGCGGGCTCTCCATTCGCGCCTGTCGGCGGCCCAGCCAACCTCCGGTCGAGGCCCAGGCCAGGGCAATCAATGCGCCGATCAGCATCGCCAACTGCGGGTGTTCGCCCATCACATCCAGTGCACGCTTGACCCAGCCGCTCAGGGCATCGCCGCCGCGGTAAACCACGGTGTCGATGAAGTTCTTGGCCTTGTACTTGTCTTCGGCGGGCAGCACGGTGAACAGCATCTCCCGCCCTGGCCGCACCAGCGCATACTCGCCGGCGCGGCGCACTACCATGACGACAACGAACACGGCGAACACCGGCGTCAGCGCCAGCCACAGAAAACCCGCCGCCATCACCAGCGGCACCGCCACCAGCAATACCCCGACACCCAGCCGACGCGCCAGGCGCCCGGTAATGAATACCTGAGTGAGGATGGCCAGTGCCTGCACGATGGCGTCGATCAAGCCGAACACCTGGGTTTGCCGGGTGCGGTCGGTGAAGGTTTCGCTGACGATGCGCGCTTGCTCGAAATACAGGAAGGTGCTGACGCTGGCCAGCAGCACCACGAACAAAGCGATGCCCAGCAAGTACGGCGAGCGCAGTACGGACGTGGCACCGGCAAACGGGTTGCCGCCTAGTGGCCGCGAGCCTGGGCGTTCGGTTTGCGCCGGCAGCGGTTGGCGCGCTCGCCAACGTTGCAGGAAGAGGGTTGCGGCAATACCGCCCAACAGCAATGTCGCCGCCAGTACCAATAGCCCGGCGTGGCCCAGCGGTGCCACCAGCAAGGCGCCGAAAATGGGGCCACTAAGCCCGCCGAGGCTAGCCCCGGCTGCCAGCAGGCCGAACAAGCGCTTGCCTTGCTCGGTGGAAAACAGGTCAGCGAGCACGCTCCAGGCCAGTGAAATCGTCAGCAGGTTGAACACTGACAGCCAGATGTAGAAGGCCCGAGCAGTCCACAGGTCGTCCGGATCGCTGGCAAACAGTGCCGCGAACAACAACAGGTTGCTGGCGAAGAACCCGTAGGTCCAGGGCAGGATATGCCTGCGTTTTACCCTGGAGGCCAGCCAGCCGAACAGCGGCAGGCACGCCAGGGTGGCAACGAAGGTGCCAGTGAACAGCCATTGCAGGTTGTCCACGCCGCCGGCAACCCCCATGGTTTCGCGCACAGGGCGCAGCATGAAGTAACCGGTGAACAGCAGGTAAAACAGCAGCAAGCCGGCGATGACCGCCGGCCCTTCGCCGGGCTGGATGTTCAGCCCTCGGTCCAGGTGCCGCCGCCACGCATCCATGGTGTCAGGCAAACTGCTTGATCAGCGCCTGTTGCTGCGCCTGGGTGAGCATGGGCTCATGCCCGGCCTTGAGTTGGTCGAGTTGGCGATCGGGTCGGCCGGTGGCGGGAATGACCGTAGTCACTGCCGGGTGGCTGATGGCGAACTTCAAAAACAGCTGCGCCCAGCTGCCGATGCCCGCTTCGGCGGCCCAGCCCGGCAAGGCCTGGTCCTTGACCCGGGCGAACAGGCGGCCATCGTCGAAGGCCCGGTTGATCAGCACCGCAACGCCCTTGTCCTGGCATAGCGGCAGCAGTTCACGGGCGGCGTCGGGGGCGTTGACCGAGTAGTTGATCTGGATGAAGTCCAGCGGCTCGCTACGCACGATGCGGGCGACTTCGTCTTGGCCACTGTTCAGGTAATGGGTGATGCCGACATAGCGGGTCTTGCCTTGCTGTTTCAGCTCGCGGGCATAAGGCAGCTGGGTCTGCCAGTCACGCAGGTTGTGGATTTGCAGCAAGTCGACCCTGTCGGTGCGCAGGCTCTTGAGGCTGCCGGCCCACTGCGCTTGGGCCTCGGCCCGGCTGTCGGCGGCGATCTTGGTGGCGATGAAGCACTGCCGGTGCCAGCCGCCCTCTTCCAGCAACTGGCCAAGGATACTGTCGGCGCCGCCATAGTTGGGCGAGGTGTCGATTACCCGGCCACCACCCTCGAAAAACGCCTTGAGCACCGTTTTGAGCTGCTGATACTGGGCCGACCCGGTTTCCACCTCGAAACTGCCGGAGGTACCGGCGCCAATCACCGGCAAGGCTTCACCGCTGGACGGCACTTTGCGGGTCAGTAAACCCGCCGGGGTGGCGGCATGCAACCAGGGGCTGACAGCGGCCAGCACCCCCAATGTGGCACCTGCGCGTAGGACATCACGACGTGCGTACATGGAAAAGCTCCCGTCATGAAGCGGAAACTTTCAAGGCTAGCCGCCCTATCCCGTGTCGGCAGGTGTTTCTGTATCTGGATGTTTAGTAATCAGGCCTGTAACAGCTTGCTCAAGTCGACACCCAGCTCGCCCATCGGCGGGCACCAGTAGTAGCCACCGGTCAGTGGCCGGCTGAAGCGGTAAAGACCGTCGATGATGCCATCTTCCAGGCCGCTCATGCGTCGCAGCTGCACTTCGAACGCATCGAAGCTATGGCCCAGGGCGACAAAGGCCAGGCCGGCGCCGCGCGGGTCGGCCCAGGCCACCGAGCGACGGACCATGAACGCCTCGGGTTCGAAGCTTTCCTGGGCGGTGCGCTTGACGTGGGCGGACTCGGGCGCGTCGTCGAGCTCTTCGTTGTCGCTCAGGCGGCGGCCGATGATGTTGTCCTGGTCAGCCTGGGGCAGCGATTTGAAGTACTCCAGGTCATGCTTCCACAGTTGAAACGCTGCAAAGCTGGAACCATCGGCAGCAATGGCCGCCTGCACGGCATCTTCGTCCACCGGGTTTTCGGTGCCGTCTTCATAACCAGTCAGGTCATGGCCGCCACGGTGCAGGAAGCCATCAACGCTGTCCGCCAGGCGCAGGGCTGGAGCCAGTGCCAGCTCCAGGGCTTGGGCGCGCAACAGCAGGTCGCCACGTTCGTTACCACGCAGCCACAACCACAAGGCGTGCTGGGTGCTGGGGTTCTCCACTGCGGCATCCAGCAGCGGGAAGGCGCGCAGGCCTGGCACTTCACGGCCCAGGGCCTTGGCCAGCGGGGCACCGACACCAAGCAGCAGCTGTTCGCCATCGACCTGTGGCAGCAAGGCATCCAGGGCGGCAGGCAACGCCTCGGGCGACTGCAGGGTGAAGAACAGGTGGCGGGCGTGGGCCGGCACCGGGGTGGCAAGCAGACCTTGCTGGAACGGCATGACAGGCTAATCCTCGGTTAAAAGCGGAATGCTACTGCGCCTGCAGGCCCGCTGCAATGCGGCATGCAGCCTCCCCAGTCGGCGCGCTTGGTAACAAACGGTTACCAAGAGCTGGCCCTTTGCGATTAGCTATCAATCAGGGCCGACCTACACTGCTCGAGATCCTTCGCCCGAGAGACCGCCCATGACCGCCTCGCCCTTGCTCACTGCCTTTCTGCCGCTTGCCCTGGGCATCATCATGCTCGGTCTTGGGTTGTCGCTGACCCTGGCCGATTTCGCACGCGTGGTGAAGTACCCCAAGCCCGTGGTGGTAGGCCTGGCGTGCCAGATCGTGCTGTTGCCGCTGGTGTGTTTCCTGATCGCCAACGGCTTTGGCCTGGAATCGGCCCTGGCAGTGGGGCTGATGCTGCTGGCCGCTTCGCCGGGCGGCACCACGGCCAACCTGTTCAGCCACCTGGCCCATGGTGATGTGGCATTGAACATTACCCTGACGGCGGTCAACTCGCTGATCGCGATCCTGACCATGCCATTGCTGGTGAACCTGTCGCTGAGCTGGTTCATGGCTTCGGACCAGGTCATTCCGCTGCAGTTCGCCAAGGTCATGCAGGTGTTCGCCATTGTCTTGCTGCCGGTGGCGCTGGGCATGCTGATTCGCCATTTCGCCCCGGCGTTCGCTGCACGCATGGAAAAGCCCATGAAACTGGTGGCGGCGCTGTTCCTGGCCTTCACCATCGTCTTGGCATTGGCCAAGGACTGGCAGACGGTAGTCGAGTACGCGCCAGTGGTAGGCCTGGCCGCGCTGCTGTTCAACCTGCTTAGCCTGACGGTGGGCTATTGGGTGCCACGGCTGCTGAACATCCCCAAACGCCAGGCGATTGCCATCGGCATGGAGATCGGCATCCATAACGGGACCTTGGCCATTGCCCTGGCACTGAGCCCGTCGCTGCTGAACAACGCGACCATGGCGGTGCCGGCAGCGTTGTATAGCCTGATCATGTTCTTTACAGCGGCGGGGTTTGGCTGGTGGGTCAGCCGTGGGCAGGTGGCTGCACAGCCCAAGGGTGAGACAGTGAATTGACGCTGTCAGGCACCGTGCATGCAGTCACGACTGGCCGCGCTTGCTGCGCAACTGCTGTTTCAACACCTTCAACGGTGGCGCATAGAAGAAACCGAACGACACAGTCCCCGTGCGCCCCTTAACCGCATGGTGCAAGCGATGCGCCCGGTGCAGGCGTTTGAGGTAGCGGTTGACCGGCCGCGGCTTGCGCGGCCAATGCCGGTGAAAGAAGCCGTCGTGGGCCAGCACATACAACGCCCCGTACCCTGCCACGCCACCCCCTACCCACTGCAATGGCGCATAACCACTTTTGCCCAATGCCACCAGCGCCGTGGCGATCAACCCCAGGGCCAACAGGTACAGGTCGTTGGTTTCGAGCATGCCCAGTTGTGGCTCATGGTGCGAGCGGTGCAGCCACCAGCCCCAGCCATGCATGATGTACTTGTGAGCCAGCGTGCCAACGCCCTCCATGGCCACCAGGGTGCCGAACAAGATGGCGAGATTGAACAGCATGCAACGGTCCGGGTGATGACGAAGGAAGGCGCAAGGGTACCGGCTGCCCAGGTTTTTTTCCATGTGGGCGTGACCGGCTGCAGGCCATTCACCGATGAAGCCATTGTCATGTTTTGGCCCTTGACCTGCTCTGCCACGCGGCGTAAGGTCCGCGGCGCAATTTTGCCTTCCTCAACAGGAGACCTGCCTTGGACAGTAGCCCCAGTCGCTTGCGACAGGCCCACGTGGCGCGCTAGCCCGGCAGTGTCCTGCACTGTCTGGCCGCATTGGCAAGACGGTGGTTTCTTGTAACCCCGCATCTCCTCCCCTCCTCGTGGTCCTGCGCATTTTTCTGGTTTTTCAACCGCGCCAACTGATGGCGTTCATGCGGGCGTGTGCCCGCGGAAGAGGTTTGCTATGGATTGGAAAGTATTTCTGCTGCGCGTCAGCATTGCCCTGCTATTGGGGGCGTTGATCGGTGCCGAACGGCAATTGCGCCAGCGCCTGACCGGGCTGCGCACCAATGCGCTGGTCAGTACCGGTGCCTGCCTGTTCGTGCTGATGACCCAGGCGGTGCCAGGCATGATGCCTGCCGATGCGTCGCGCGTCGCGGCCTATGTCGTGTCGGGCATCGGCTTTCTGGGTGGTGGTGTGATCATGCGTGATGGTTTCAACGTGCGTGGTCTGAACACCGCGGCTACCTTGTGGTGCACGGCTGCAGTCGGCGTGCTGTGCAGCCTTGGGCTGCTGCTGGAGGCGACACTGGGTAGCCTGGTGGTGCTATGCGCCAATATCCTGTTGCGTGACATCGCCCAGCGCCTGGACCGTCAGGACGTGGTGCCGGCCAGTGAGGTGGAACAGCACTTCGAAGTACGCATCGTCTGCCGCGCCGAGGACGAGATCCAGGTGCGCAGCCTGATGCTGCACAGCCTGGGCGATCCGCAACTGCGGCTGCAGTCACTGCAAAGCGAAGACCTGAACGACCCTGCGCGCTTGGAAGTGCGCGCCGAACTGTTGGGCACAGCGCAGGCACCGGCGCAACTGGAGCGGCTGGTCAGCCGGGTCAGCCTGGTCAGCCTGGAAAAAGGAGTAAGCTCGGTGCGCTGGCAGTTACGGCCGCAGGTGTTGGCGGCGGACTAGAACGACAGGAGTGATGCATGCTTATCCGCCCTACAATTGAGCGCGACATTGAACGGTTACCGGGCGTCGAGCGTTCGGCTGCCCAGGCCTTTACCAACTGGCCGGCGCTAGCCTGGCTGGCGCAAGGCGTTGTGCTGGATTGCGCTGCCCACATGGCTTTCGTCGAGGCAGGTGGGAGTTGGGTGGCTGAAGATTCGGCTGGGCGCATTGTCGGTTTTGCGTGTGCCCGGCTTGCGGATCAAGCGCTGCACCTTCATGAGATATCGGTGTGCCAGGAGGTACAAGGGCAAGGCGTCGGGCGCCAGTTAATACAGCAAGTGGTCGATGCTGCGCGCTGCGCCGGTGTGAGCGAGTTGACGTTGACCACCTTTATCGATGTGCCCTGGAATGCGCCGCTCTATATGCGTTTGGGGTTTGAGGTGATCGACGAGGGGCTGCTGAGCGCGCGACTGCGGGAAATACTGGCCATTGAGCATGCACACGGCCTGCATGGGCGTTGTGCGATGCGACTGTGCCTTGTGGTTTAGGTCACGGGGCTGCTTTGCAGCCCATTCGCAGCACAAGGCTGCTCCTACAGAGGGGCGCGTTCGTAGCATGAGCAACCTGCGAAATATCGTTCAGCGCCGCTTGTTCAATCGCCAGCGGCGGGCAAGCTCGCCCTGCAGTGTGCCAAGGCCTCGTCACGTTCTTTCAGACGTTGTTCAAGCTGCTGCAACTGGCGAGCCTGGTCGGCGCACAGGTCGCGCCTGTGCTCCAGGCTCTGCGCTTGCACATCCAGCTGTCGGCGCAATTCCTCGCTGGCGCCCTGGGCCTGGGCCAGGATCGTGCGCAGGCCCTGGATTTGTGCATCGCGCTGCTCCAGCAACTCGTCCTGCGCCCGACACTCACTGGCGGCCTGGCGGTGCTCACCCAACAAGCGCTCGTTGTCGCGGTGCAAACGGGTCAGTTCGTCCTGCTTGACGATCATGCTCTGCTGCAACTGGCGAACTTCAACCTGCATCTGCTGCAACTGCGCTTCGTGGCGGCGCTGTTCCTGCTCGCGCTGTTCGCGGCTGGCATTGCGGTAGTGCTCCAGGGCATCGCGGGCATGGCGGTGCTTGTCTTCCAGCGACTTGACCTGCTCGTCCTTGTCGCTCAGGCGCACCTGCAATTCGCCCAGCGACTGGTTGAGGCTGGCACTGCGCAGCTGTTCGGCCTGCAGCGTGCTTTGTGTGGACAGCAATTTTTCTGTCTCGGCGGCCAAGGCTGCCGCATCGATCTTGTGTTGCTGATGCGCTGCAGCCAGGGCCTGCTGGGCGATTTCCAATTGTGCCTCAAGTTGTTCCCGCTGCTGGGTGAAGGTGCTTTCGGCCTGCTCGATCTTCAGGTCGGCCTCGTCCTGCAACTGAGTCGCCAGCTGCCCCACCAAGCGGCTCAGCACATCGCTCAGCGCGACGCCCCCTTCGGAGGCCACCGGCTGCTGGCCGTTCAACTCTTTCAAGTAGCGGTGAATCGTGGTCTTGGAGCCGGTATTGCCCAACTCAATACGTATGGCATCGATGCTGGGGTTCTCGCCCCGGGCAATCAGCGCCTGACGCGCCTGCTGCACTACCACCTTGTTGATACCGCCCCGGGCCATGCTTGCTCCTACAATTTCGTACTGTGTTATGTAACATGTAATTACGTACCAATTATGGCGATTCGATGACGCAGCTGCAAACATTTCCTGAGGTGGAATAATCACGGCTTATCGCATGTCATAGGCTAAATCGGCAAGAAGATCGCCAATGGCCGTACGGAGCGCTTGCAACTAAAGGCTTGGATCTTTCACATACACGCCACTGACTGGGCCGGTGCCCCCCCTTTTCACAGCAAGAGCCATCAAAAATCGCCAGATTTGTCGGCCGGAAGAACGTACCCAATCCTCCCCAGAGCAGTTGGAGGTAGTTTGAAGTCCGCGCAAGACGCGGCTGATAGGGTGTCAGTTGGACAGATTCTCCAGCCGTTACTAGCGTTATGCCATGCATCAGCGCTTCTACGGTGAGGAACGCTTGGCGACGTCCTCTCTGTCGCCCAAGGGAGGTCGGAATGCTTGATTCGGACGTGCTGGACATCATCTTTGCCATGCAGGTGCTGTTCACAATGCCCGGCATCTGTGTCATCCCCCTCAAATCACTATCAAATCACGCGAGCGCAAACACCTGGGAAGGCGACCAGGCCGTGCTTGAATCGGCTCCCATGCTTCCAGCAGGGCCGCTTTACATGTTCCCGGCCTACGATGAAAACCCCGGACAACCTAGTGCCAAATCACCCTCCGGCATACTTGGTCATGCAACGACTGAACTAGACCTCTCCATGAGCTGTTCGATGGTAAACGGCCTGTGTGCGCCTTCGAACGTCCGGACCCTGCATCACTCCCATCCGCCAATTCTTGATGAGCCCCCACAGTCATGATCAACATCGTGCTGCTCGAAAATGGTGACAACGTTCTCGCCGCGAACGCTGATGTCGAGAAACTTGCATACACAACTGACACCCTGTGGTCCAAGCTCGACTCCCTGGTGACCAGGCTCGCGCTAATCCCTGAACGGCCTGCCTTAACAGGGGGCTGGGACAAGACGGTGAAGCTCGAGGCCATCACCCTTGCGCTGGGTGGTGCGCAGCAAGCATTTCCACTTTTGACGGCAGTCGTGGTTCCGGGCTTGCTGTTCTCGTTTAAAGAGGGCACCCCAAAGCGTTTGCTGACCTCAAGCGAAATCAGCGACGACATCGACAGGATCGCGAGGGCCTTTCAGAAGAAGGGCCAGACCGCTGTGGACGAAGCCGTGGCGCATGCCCGTGAGTGCCGGGCGCTGGCCATTCAAGCCTTGAAGCAAGAGCTACGGCGCCGGGAGTTTGCATGGAGTGATGGGGGGTTCCTAAAGATCGAAGGTGTTGGAGCGGCAGTCACTTCGGCGCAGCTCGCGCTCACCATCGACGGCGCGGCACTGCTCGGCGAAACCAGCAAGACGGGCGAGACACTACGTGCATCGCTGAGCTTCTCGGCGGCAGGCAGTCTCGCCGACGGGAAATTCGCCGCCGTCGACGCACGCCTCGAACTCGTCATCACAGCGGATCCATCGTTCGCCAATGCCAAGGCCGAGCTCCTCTCGTCGTTCGACCTGCCACAACTGCCGAACATCCCGCGCCCGCGCTTGCGTTTTCCGAAGGTTGCGTTGCCCAGTCTTTCGCTTGAAGGCATGAATTGGCCCAACATCGATGCGCAATTCCTCGACTTCGATCTGAAGCTGCCCGGTTTCGGGGCTGCTCCGGTCAAGGTCGTCTGGACCACCCCGCCAGGTTTGCATATAACCAGGCTTTCACCGTTGCAAATAGCGATTGGGCCGGGCCAGGGAAAACTCCTGTCCGACGTCGGCGCCGAACTGGCAACCCTGACGGGTATCGAGCTTGACTACGACGGCACCACCGGTCAATTCACGGTGGCCGGGACGGTCGGCAACATGACCGGGCCGGTCGAAAGGACGCTCGCTGACGTCAAGGAGTTCGACCTCAAGGGACGCTTGCCCTTCACGATCGACATCCTCGATGCAAAGACGACGGTCAGCACCGGCACCGGTTTCGAGCTTTCAAGGCCCGATTCAAGCCTGAATGCCAATGCCCAGGCCAAGCTGAGCCTGGGGCGGATCGTCGTTCGCTCCAAGGAAGACCCGCGCCTGTTCATCGCCTTCGCCGCCGAACTCGATGCTTCGACCGCTGCAGCCGTTGGCGGCAATCCGGCCGTGGGTGCGCGACTCACGTCGCTCAAGGTGATCGAACCTTATCCGCTTGAATTGGTCTGTGCGGCCGGGACAGCGGCGATAGAGGGCCTGGTTCGCTTGGTGGCGATGATCAAGCTGCCCAGAACGACGGCCCCGGATGTGCCGGGTCTGCCGGTTCCCGACCTCTCCAATCTGGCGCGGGTTGTCGATCGCCTGAGTGACCTGCTGGTTTCGGCGCTGAAATGGATGGCCCGCCAGGCCGGTGAAGCGGAGGCGATGCTTTCGCAACTCGCGCAGGCAGGCATCGAGGGGCTCGCAAGCTTGATCCAGATGCTGCGTGACGCGGCGGACAGCGTGCTATCACATGTGGTGATCGAGGTGAGGCTCGATGCCGAGACCTGCCAGCTTCGGCAGATCCTTATCTCGCCGGTTTCCCTAGGACAAGGCGTGACGTCTGGCACATTCGAGACGAAAGCCTACGGCGTCGAACTGACGGTTCCGCGAGACTGGCAGCCAAGTCTGCTGATCGATGTCTCGGGACCGCTCTTCGCCGCACTTCTCGTTGAGCCGTCGAGTAAAGAACTGAAGATAGCGTCCGACCTGTGGTTTGATCGCGATGGTGCTCCACCACAGTCCGCCGCGGATACGGACAAGGCTGGCAACCGTCCGGACAAGCGGCTTATCACATTGTCGGCGGAGAAGAAAACCGATCGTACGCTCGCCCTCATCGCGGTCGACGGCGGGCGGGTCAGCTATCTCCAGGTGCTTGCAAGCGATGGAGGTCGCGGTTCCGAGCCACTCGCAGTCCCCGGCATTCCAAATTCGGGAATACCTGGCCTGCAGTGGCCACCGCAGATCCCCGTCGTGCGCGAGCGGCCAACCTTGCGAGCGATCGACTTCGAGAATGATGTCGTGGGTGGCGTCGATATCGACTCAACTTCCGTGGAGCGCCTTCTTCCATTCTTCGATGCACCTGGCCCCCATTCGAGTGGCAGCGACAAATTCAGCCAGTATGTAGAAGTCACAGGCGTCGGCAATCCCAAGCCTGTCGGCTCTTACGTAACGGTACCCCTCGGCGTCAAACTCAAGATCGGCGATTTCGAGACAACGGCAGAGCTCAAGCTAACCCTCGATCTCTCCACGCTGTGCGCCCGGATCACAGGAGGTGACGCCTTCGTGATCCGCGGTAAGCGCAAACCAGGCACGATGTTCGGGTTGGAATACGTCATCCTGCCGCGCAAAGGGGTTGAGATCGACAACGACGGCCACTTCAATCAGTTCCAACTTGACCTTTCTGGCGGCAACCCACGCATGGCGCTCCACCCGGACGCCGAGGTCAAGCTTTTCTATCGCCGCCTCGGTGGTGAGGGCCGAGGGCTCTCCCTGCGGGTCGACGACTTCGCCATCGCCAAGAGCGGTTTCGACCTGATTGCCAGTGTCGACCCCGACGAGCCGGTGACACTGCCCGGCGTCGACATGCCGTTCCGTTTCTCCGATGGCCAGCTCGTCGTGAAGAATGGCCGCCTCCTCGCCTTCTCCATCACCGGCACGGGGCAGCTACCGCCCGAACTCGTCGGCGAGGCATCGTGCACGGTCAAGATCATGCTTGGCCCGGACCCAGTGGGTGACCTCGCCGTGCTGTCCTGCGACGCGGAGCTCGACAAGACCGATGATCCGATCGTCTGCCAGGCCACGCGCTTTACGCTGACCATCGCCAAGCTCGGTTTCGCTGTCCAGGACTTTGCCGCAGAGGGTGGCTATCAGTTCTATTTCCTGGTCACCGGCACGCTGGTGTTCACCCCGCCGGGTGACGAATTTGGCAAGACCTTCCTGAAATACCTGCGCGGCGCCAAGTTGACGCTGAACAAGGCGCCCCTGGGCCGCGACATGCGCCTGCTCGCACGTTCGATCGAGATCCAGGTGCCGCTTGATCCCAAGGTCAACTTCAACCTCTTCGAGGTCTTCGCCTTCGAGGTCCGTGGCTTCGGTTTCCATCCGGCCAGCCCGGCCTTCAACGGCTCGCCGGCGATGAACATCTCGGGACAGGTGAAGTTTCGTGAGGTAGGCGACGCCATCAGCGCGAAGATCGATTGCCACAGCCTGTGGATAGCGCCTCCCAAACCCGGGACGGCCTTGCCGCGGGTGCGCTTCGACGGGCTGACCGTTGCCCTCTCGCTGAACGGTGCGGGCAGCATTGAGGGCACGGCCCTTACCGTCGACGAAAACCTGTCTGAACTCGAACGGCCATTCCCGCTTCCAAAAGGGGTGACGGCCAGCGGCTTCCTTGCCAGTGGTCAGTTGAAACTCTCGGGCTGGGCGCCGATGACGGCGTCCATGGGTTTCCTTGAACTGAAGAAAGAAAATGACCACCGCCATGCATTCTTCCTGTACGGCCAGATGGAAAAATTATCCGTCCCGATTCCTACGCCGATCAAGGAACTCTATCTGCGTGAGGTGGGCTTCGGCTTCGGCTACCGCTACACCCTCGCCGGGCTGGCACAGGCTGATCAGGTAACGTCACCAGGCGAACTGATCCGCGTTCTCGACGATGTCTCCCGCTATCAGGGTGATCTGGCCAAGTTCTCCGCCTGGCAGCCGGAGATGGAAGGCGATCGCATCACCCTGGCCATGCACGCGCTGGCGACGGTCGACTCGCCCTACAAGTCCAGTGAAGAAGTGAGGCTGGAGGAAAAGAAACTCCAGGCGTCAGGGGGCAAGTCGCGCGAGGAAGGCTTCCCCAATGCCCTGCTCTTCGATATGGCGGCGGCACTGCGCTCGGACCTTACGCTCCTGGTGACGGCGCGGGCGTGGTTCTCGGTCAACTACGACACATGGTTGAAGAAGAAAGACGAGATTTCGACCAAGCCCCCACTTCGCGGCTACCTCTATCTTTCCGCACCTCGCAAGGAACTCCTGGCCCGCCTGGTTTCTGACCCGGAAGGCTACATCGGAGACACGCCGAAGCTGCCAGAGGAAGTCCTCGAAGCGTTCAAGTCGGTGCACTTCGCTTCGACGCTCTACATCCGTCCGGGCCTGTTCCACTTCGAGTTCGGTTGGCCCTATGAGCTGAAACTGGAGGTGCCGCGCAAGCCGAGTAAGAATTTCGGGCTCAAGGCAGAGGGCGGCCTGGTGTTCCGGGTCGAGGACTTCTCGCTGCTCTACGGCATCGCTCTTCGCGCCCGCGGCTTCGCCGAGTTCGGCGGCTCGGTCGGAGGCAGCTCGCTTGGCGCCTGCGCCTTGGCGCGTGCGGACTTCAGCCTCGACGCCAAGTTCATCGCCTATCTATCGCTCGAACAGGCCTCCGACACCCTGTTCTACGGCTGCCTGGCGTTCTCGTGCAACCTCTCCTTCGAGATCAAGTTCTGGGTCGAGATCGATATCGGCTTCGATTCAATCAGGCTGAGTGCCTCGTTCTCACAGTCCTTCGCCATCTCTGCTGCGGTGGAAGTGGCGATTGGCCCAAGCATGCTCGCCGGCCGGGCGGCTGTCGCGATTTCGGTGGGGGCCTTCGGGCGCTCGCTTACGCTCTCGGTTGGATTCGGCTTCAACGAGGATAATCTGGTGGAGGCGCGGCGCAAGGTCGAACGTTTTCTCGCACTCGGCCTCACAGCCGCGGTGCCTGATCCGGCGGCCAGCCTTGCCCCACCGCCCACTGCAATGCCCGCCGGAACCCACGCAGTGGACGAGCGGGCGAAAGAGGCCGCAGCGCTTGGGCAGATCAAACAAGCAGGCAAGGAGGTGCCGGAGCAGCCCTATGAGATCGACATCGCGTGCCAGTTCAAGACCTTCACGCCCAACACGCCGCTCTTCTGGGCGATGCTGTTCGAAGTGCCGGCGAAACCCGGCATCTATGTGTTGCAACTGGTACCGCGTGACGCGACACAGGCTTTCCCAGACATGCAAGGCGAGGATATCGACCTTGCCACCGTCGACGGCACGCGCTCGACCTTCTATGGTCCGGCAAGTACCAAGTTCCGGCTCACCGGAGCGGCCGCTTCGATGCTCAGGCAACTCAAGGCAGATCAACAGGACGGCTTTGAGATCGACGTGGATCCGACATTGCCGATCGGGCCGGATGTCAACGTCGAGGTTGCGATCTCGGACGGAGAGGTCCTGACCCTTGGACACGTCCTGTCAGAGGCGTTTCTGACTGACAAGATCACGTATGACCCGACGAAAAAGCGCATCACCCAGCGCAAGGGCTGCGT
This sequence comes from Pseudomonas sp. NY11955, assembly GCF_048068035.1. Lineage (NCBI taxonomy): Bacteria > Pseudomonadati > Pseudomonadota > Gammaproteobacteria > Pseudomonadales > Pseudomonadaceae > Pseudomonas > Pseudomonas sp. NY11955. The sequence continues at coordinate 30,287 of NZ_JBLUPS010000014.1, read as the reverse complement.
GCTCGATATTGTCCCTGAGACGATCCGCATCGACCGCCCCAAGGCCCGGACTCGCGCAGAGGCGGAGGCCGAACTGGCCGCCGCCGCCGATGTCTCGGCCAAGCTGTCGGTGGCGCGAGCGCTCGTGCGCGGTATCGAGGAAAAGCGCTCTGCGCTGATTAGCGCGATCTGCTCTTCGGCCGAGCAGATCGCGCGCGAGGCGAGGCTCGACGGCAGTCATCTGCTGTGGCCGGCGCGACCCGCGCCGACACCGGACGGGGTGATCGACGCGCGCGATTTCGGCCTAACCTTCGTCATCCGCGAAAACGCCGGATTCGACGGGGTCGGCGCCACGCTTTCGCAGCTCTTCGATCTGAGCGAAGAGAAGCTGCCAGCCAAGGCGGTGAAGCTGGGCATTCAGTTGGTCGACAAATCTGGACGTCCCTTCAGCGACAACGACGAGCAGCCCATTCGTCTGTTCAACCCGCCATCGCGCTTCTTCGATCGGGCCAATCCATGCCTCGCGCGCTTCACGAGGGTACACGACGCCCGTGGTGTGGTACTGGACTGGGATCTGGAGCCGGCGTGGGAAGCCTCCGCCAACATCTGGCACGATCCGGAATACCACCTGAAGACCTACCGCATACAGCGGGTGTTCAAGGAGAACGGTAAACCCACCAGCAAGCTCAAGCCGATGCAGACGACGACCAAGGCAGCAGCGCCGTTGAAGCCCGTGGTTGAAGGTGATGCCGTAGAGTGGCAGAGAGTCACGCCGCCGGTGCAGTTCGTCGATGACTTCGCCGATCTCCCCGAGGACCTTCGCCCAGCGCTGCTGCGCATCGACTCGGTCGATCCCGATATCCAGCAGAAGGCGGTCATTGCCTGGGCCAGACTGCTTGATCGCCTGAATATCACTGGTAAGGTCGAGCTCGTCTACACCGTTCAGGCGATAGATATCGCCGGACACGAGGGTTTGCCGGTCCCCTTCGAAATCGAGATTGACCCGCCCAAGGCAGCTGTCCCGCGGGTTGCCCAGGCAGAACTGATCGTCGCCTACGGCACGCTGCCAGAGGTAGCGAAAGCTGCGAGCGCCACGCTCGCCCTGCGCCTTGACGACCGCCTCGACGCCAGGCCGGAGGACCGCGAGCGGCCACAGCGGCTGGCGGAAAACGGTACTGGATACGTGCTGCGCATTCGGCGCGAGACATCGACCCCACTCGGCATCTACGGCGTCGATGCAGTGACACAGGCGTTGAAACGGCCGACTCCCGATCAGTTCGAAAACAAGCTCGCTGACGACATCGACGTCGAGTTCACCCTGGCCTGGGGTAGCGATGCCCTCAAGGCGGGCGAAGACAAAAAGGCTGCGTTTGCCCGTTCTCATGCGCTGGACGAGATCAACCTTGTCGAAGGGAGCGAGAAGCTGCCGAGCTTCAAGGTGGCACGAGGACAACTCAAGGTACTGAAGGAAGCCCTGGGTATCGATACCGTCGACAACAGGCTGGAACCACGCTCTGTGCGCGTGGCAATCCGGCGCGCCGGGACCGACAAGATCGATGCCTCCACATGGTTGGTGGTCGATCTGCGTCTGCGCATCGGCGAGCTTGGCAGTGACAGCCTGGGCACGCCACGGCCGCGCCCGGTCGACACGGTAGTCGAAACCTTCGAGAGCCCCAAGGTGGTGGGCTTTGCACCGCTTGCCTTCGAGGATCTGGCCGGCGAGGCCGGCAGGCTGCTGATCGACTATCCTGCACGGGGCTCTACGCTGGACAAACTGCTTGCGAGTCCTGCGGATGCGTTGCATCGGCTTCGCGACGGAGACCGCCGTGTCGCCACCCATGTGCGCTGGAATGCCTTGCCAAGCAAGGAAGCAGGACCACCCAGGCTGATCGGCGGCTATGACGTGTTCGCAGCTGACTTGACAGCGAGCTTGACCAGGAAGGATGTCATCGACGTCGCCGAACCGATTGCACGTGTCGTCGCGCTCGATCCGCTGACGGCTACGGGAGAACCTTCGACCCTTGAAGATTACGGCGCGATCGAGGCATTCTACCCGAGCGAAACCTTGCGCCTGTCCACGCGCAAGGGCGCCGCCCGTCGCCGTGCGTGGTTCTCGCCGGCGGAAAGCCTCGGCATCTGGCCGGAGGTCGGGATCAGGCGATCTGTCGGCCTCACGGTAGCCGACGCCGAGATCGCTCAACTTTTCACCCGCGGCCAGCCCACCTCCGTCCTGGTGCGCTTCGAGGGCGCGCACAGCACGACCTCGACCCTGAGTGCAGCGGTCCTGTTGAACGTCAGTGCCAAGGTTCATGGGGAAATCGCCCGCGCGTCTGGAAATACCGAGCCTCAAGCACCCTGCCTGCCGCGTTTGAGCGCAGCGCTGACGGGGGTCATTAGCGAGCAGACTCCATCGCTCGGAACGCTCTTCAAGAACAAAGACGCCACTCCCCTCTCCTACATCCAGCTCCGTCGCTTGCTCCATGCCCTGGTCATCGACGGGACGAACGCCGAAGACTGGTGGAACGACCCGCTGCGTGACTCGTTCGCCGAGCACCGCACCACGTTGCACGGGCTCAGCATCGAGATCGAAGCGCAGTACGCAGGCGTCTCGCTTGGCACCATCACCCAGATGGTCGATCTCGACACAGCGCTGCATCCCGTGCTTGCCGACGTACTTGACGCCGTTCGCTGGCACAGCGACGACAAGGAGCAATCGTTCTACCGACGCTACGAGCCGGTGATAGACCCGACACCACCGACCGACGCCACGACCATCGGCCAGTTCCTCGACCAGCGGCCGATCGAACGCGACCCCTACGGCTGGGCGATCCTGCGGACACTCGGTCTAGCCACCGGCTTGCGGCTTTCCGACACTCTTTCAGGCGACTTTGTGCCGCCGGGCCGGGCGATCGGCCTGGTGCGCGACGCCTTTGCGACGGTCCTGCCTCGCTATCGCCACGGCGAGCGCGAACTCCTCCAGCTTGGCCAGCCCTTCGTCGACCTGATGACCCGCGCCGGGGGGCTTTACACCGTTGCCTCATTCGACGGTGGCGATACCACACCCGACGAGAACACACGCAAGGACATCCTCGACAACGAACTGGTCTCGTTGATGCAGATTGCCCTGCGGCCAGTGGCCGAAGCCCAGGTCGGACAAGCGGCTTCGGGGGCTCGCTATTATGCTGTCAGCCTGAAGGAAAGACTCACCGAAGGCGCATCGTTCGACTTCCAGATGGAGAAGCAGGACGGTGTCATTGATCTGCAGTTCCTCGATTCGGGCCTGACACGGTCCAGCCTGGCGACATTCGCCGATACCTCCAGCGCGGACGGGAAAAAGGTCGAGCTCATCGAACGGCTTTCCAGAGGACGAATAACCGAGGTACAGAGAACATTCGCCATTCCGCCATCGGTCATAAAGAAAGACACACCCTTCGCACTTGTCCGAGTGACCTGGCCAGGCAGTGAAGCAACCGACTGGACCGAGGTTCTTCAGAAGGCAACTGGCAAATCGTACGCGTTCAGGGAAATCACTTCTCCACGGGTACTTGAATCCGTCGGTACCTCAGCCGAAGAATGCCTGGAAGCCTTCGAGCGCTTCCCTGAGTTGCCGCCCACTGCCATCACGCAATTGCTGTCTGCGCAGGGATCGGACGCACGTGCGCTCTTCAAGCGTTTCCTGACGCTGGCCACGGCGCGGTTCGGCGCCGATGGCGTGCCCAGGCCTGACGCGACCGCCGACCTCGATGCCTTCTTCGTGCGCTGGCCCGATCTGATGCGGCGATTCTTCAGCCACGGGCCGTCCGCTGCAGGCCGGGCCGGCAGCCTGGAAGTCCCGTTCTCGCTCGCCTTGATGCCCCGGCCCATGCCGCTGCGCAGCAAGGTGCAGGAAGATGGCACGATGGAGATAGTCGTAGTTCACAAAGACCGCCTGGCTCGCCGCCGTCGCTACTTCATCCGGCCATTCGGTCGCTACGACAACATTGTCGCTGCCTGGCACGCGGCGCATACGGATGCGCTCCCGTGGGCAGGCAAGAGGTCGCTTGCCGACAGTTTTCCTGACAGCGCAAGCGCACAGCCGCCGCTGCCGGCGATCAAGCTTGCCGATATGGACCACTACTCGCTCGACATTACCGTGCCACGCTCCGAACCGCTGGCACCGCCCGTGGTGCTCTCGGCGCAAAGGCTCGATGTGGGTGAGGGAACGCAGCAGCGCCCGGGCCGGCTGCTCGAGTTCGTCGTCTCGCGCCACCAGGAGGAAGTGGCCTCAGAATCGAACATCAACGTCGCCGATAGCCTGCAATTCGAGCATCTCGCCTTCGGCTTCTACCGCGAGTTCCGCGACATTGCCTGGGCGAAGACGTTGAGGAGGTTAGCCGAGTGGAACGCAGACGCGCTCGAACTGTTGCCCGGGGTGAAAAACGAAAACGCCTTCGAGCCGAAGCCGCTGTCGTTCACCAAGCCGACTTCACTGGATGAGGCTGCGGAAGACCTCGGTCTGCGCAAGTGCCTGCCGGAGCGTTTACCGGACGGCTGGCGCGGCATCACGGCACTGCGAACCGAGGATGTACCACACTTCTACCGCGTACACGTTGTCGCATTCGCGGCGGCAGGCGTGGTGGTTTCCGAGCCGGTCGTCGCCACCGTTGCGGAAGGCAAGTTCACCCTCACCTGGCCATGGAAGGATGAACCGGACTATCAGCTCGCGCCACCAACGTGGAGCGTCACGCAATCGAATGGCGAGGTGTATGTAACGCTGGAGTCGCCACTGGTACGCTACTTCGACGGTATGCCTGACGAGCAGAAGGCGTGGTCGAACTCACTTACCCGGGAACAGCGCCGTGTCTACGCCCTGCCCGACCCGGGCGTTGCCTACGAGATCGAGACCGTTGGAACGGGTGGCGATTCGGCGACCGAGGTGGCGCTCACTGCGCGTCGCAATGAACAACCGAGCGCGACCGCCGAAAAGGCTGGAGACTTGGCAACCGAGATGGCCCTTACCGCGTCTGCCGACGATCCGTTTTTCATGGCGTGGACAGGGACGCGCTTCGAGGCCAAGGCCAGCTTCGCAGCAAAACTCTTGCCGCCCGCGTATGACGATAGCAATGGCTGGAGGCTCGAACTGCCGCTTGGGCGGCGCACCGAGCCACCGTCAACTCAGCCAGCGCCCTCCACCCCGGAGCAGCGCTTGCAAAAGGCGATCGCGCCAGTGCTCGAGTTTGCAGGAAGCTTCGAAATGGCGAACGACGACGATTGGGCAGCGTTCGCACCCTTCGCGCCACGCACCGACAGCAGGATCACGCTGACACGCCCGACGTTCTTCCCTCCAGATTACAATGATGCCGGGTTCCGGCAGCTAGGCCATGACGCAGAGGCAACCAGAGCCCGGCTGCAAGCGATCAAGAGCAGCGAAGGGGCATCGGAGGTGCTCGGCACGCGATGGGACAACGCCCTGGGCACACTCGCCAGAATCGCCGAGTTCCGCAACCTGACGGGCAACGCCGCTTGGCTGAGCTGGCAGGCCCTGTTCGGCGGCGACCAAACTCGACACACAATCGACCTACCCCGGCTTGCCGGCGTTCCAAGCTGGCCTGCCTCGACGACTTACATCCAGATGCCCGGGCTTTCCGGCGCCGTGTGGAAAATGGATTACCCGATTGACGTCAGCTTCGCCAGACGCGCGCCAGCTCTCGTCGCACTGCGACGGGCAACCGCCATTGCGAATGATGAAGCGGGCAAAAAGAACCGCACCGCATTTCAGCGTGCGCTCTTCGCTGCCCTCTGGTGGGAGGACCGTTGCAACATGCTTTTGGCGAACGAGCAAGGCCTTGGCGCCTACCCAATGGTGAGCGCCCTCTTCCCCGAGGCGCTTCGCAATCCTGCACATGACTATGTTGCGTTGTTCAGCAACCCCGCGGCACCTCTGCAAGCTTCGCCAGGTCTTGAGTTCCTGGCACGGCTCGACGTTCAGTTGCCTGCGGAAATACTGGACGATTCCCGCATGCGGAATGCGCTCACGGCATTGCTTGAGTATCTGGCGAGGCACGAGCTCTATCCGGGCCTGCCCAGTGTCGGCTTCGGCGCCGCCCTCGAAGCCTTGCAGGGCGTCGAGAATGGCGAGGCAACGAGGGCCGAACTGCTGCTGCCTTCGGTCGGCCTCGACAAGATCGTGGAATTGATCAATGCCATCCCCGGAGTGGCGTCAGTCGAAGCCGACCAACCGATCGCCCTGACGCTGCGCCGACCAGCAACGGATCGGGAGATCGGCCACGTCAAGGCAATGGGTGGAGGCGACCTCCACCGGTTCGTCGATCGCTTGGCGACAGACCAGATCTTTGGTGCCGGGCGCAAACCTCGACTCAAGGCCACCAAGGGTTTTCTCGATGCCCTGTATCACGACATCACGCGCAAGGAGGACTGAGCATGAACATCTTCCAGACCGATATTCGCAAGATCTGCCTTGTTGGCCCCTCATCAGGTTCGCTGGAACAGTCTGACTCGCGCTATCTGTGGGTGGCGCACTTGACGGCGCTCTATGACAAGGACGCCAAGGCCAACCGCGGTGCCATGCGCAATCCCTCGCTGCGCGTACTCGCCGAGGCGGCCGAAACGCGTCTCGTGTCCGGCGGGAAATACAACTTACACGATCCGCAGCTGCTTTCGCTGGCAGTGCGTCCCGAGGTCGGCTGGTGGTCATCGCTGTTTTTCCATGCCTTGCCTAGCGGGCAGGAGGCAACGGCGATCTCCGGGTCGATTGGCAATGGGCAAAAGCGCGATGCCTTCACCATCGTCACAGCGGTACCGGCGCTCGCGCAAACCAAGGGCCAGTGGCCAGACAAGACCGCTGACGAGATCCAGGTACCGCCACTGCGCCTCACCGCCGGGTCAATCCCGATGCTCGTGACGCAGGAGACCGACAAGAAACACAAGAACAAGGTTGGCTACTGGACACTATTGCAGGCCACGAACGGCGGCAATGGCTTTCTCTCGTTGTTCGGCAGGTCGGGCGATGGGACAACGGGTGTATTCGTTCCCGCAACACCTGGCGCGTTCAAAGTCCTGCAAGACAGCCTCGCCATCGCCGATGATGAGGCCGATGCAAACTCCAAGGAGTCTGGCGACTCAACCGAGAAAGCCCTGGGTAACGGTCAGCCACCACGCTTCGCCATTGACCTGACACCGGAAGGAATCGAGTTCGATGCGCAGGTTCGCTTTTCCAGGGATACCCAGGTGAGCGTACGGCTGCGTCTGGAGGCCCGCGTGAAGGACGCAAAGGCCCGCTTCGTCCTGGTCCTCCTTGAGGACCGGAAATCCTTCTTGCGCAACGGCCTCGATCAGGTTGCCGCAAGCCTGCGGCGCGGCGGTTATCCGGTCGCGCTCGACTTACGCCCCGGTACGCCAAGGATCGTCTGGGCACTCGAGTTCAGGAACGACAGGCTGATACTTGCCGATGTTCATGACTTTGCCCTGGAGCCCGAGTCCTTGCGCGTCAGCCTGCTCGGCGACCCACCGGCTCGCGCAACGGGGCGCACAGCCGCGCGCTTGTTCAGCCCTCAGGCCAAGGTGCACTGGGGGACCACGACGCCGAGGACAATCGCTATCAGCGCGGGAGACGAGTCGTCAAACGCAGCACCGGTCGCGATCCTGAGTGTGCGCATGGACGCGGAAAGCGGCCCCAGGCGTTTTGACTTCCAACTCGGAAACAGCATGGCAGGAGGGCAACCGACGGGCGACGTTACGGTTATTGTCGATGCGACGCAAGCCGGCTCGCCCAGCTCGGTTTTTCTTCCGCTGGAGCGTGGTGTCGCTCAGCTACCGCGGCCCTCTGAAGACGTATCGATACCCCGCGCCAGCGAGACGAACGCGTTCGAAGGCCTTATCCATCTGAAAAGCGCCTCTCTGGACAAGGGGGTGTCGACCATTACGGTCGATGCGGCTGCACGGGCAACGGTGGTCGTCGAGTATGACGCCACGGTGACCAGGCTGGAGACGACGTTCCAGGGCGCGGTCGGTGTACTTGACGGCTACCTCTGGGCCGCGACCGAGTTACCGTCCGGCGAAGAGATTGTGCCCTCGCTCAACAACGGACCGATCTCGCTTCGCTCACTGCCGATACTTTTCGGCGGCAACGTGCCCCTCAAGGGGTACAAGGCAAGCATCGCTGCCCTCACCGCCAGTCCAGCGCTGACGGTCACGCTCGAAACAACGGACGTCACGCTCTGGGCCCCTCATCCCGGGACGATGCGACAAACCGGTGCACAACTCCCTCCCGTGGTCAGCGCCGTTTCCATGACGCGCACGCTTCCAAGCGCGACCGAGCCTTCGCGAACCCGCGACCTGGTACCGGTCGCGTATCAGCCGAAGAGCGGGAACAATACCGTCAGACTCAAGCTTGCGCTTCAAGCGCAAGGATCCAGACTTCCGCTTGCCCGCGCGGAGGGGACGATCAGCAGATTCGGCTGGCCTGATGCCGATGTGCCACTTGCTGCCGTGACCCTGCCAGGCGTCGAATACGCCACGACGGACAAGGCCACGCCGACGCTACGCTTCGACCTGCCCCTTCTCGACGACTTCCATGCCAGCGCCACGCCGAGCCGCAAGCGCAAGGACGAGGATCAGAAGGCGAAACCTGCAAGCGCGGTGACGGCGGACACGCCAACGGAGCTGGGCGCCTTCTGGAAGGATCAATCGCGCCGCCGACTGCTTATGCGCTCGGCCGACGACATTGTCTGGAGCGACACAACGTCCGGATCGGTAGCCATGCCCTTTGCAATGTCGGGCAGCGTGACATTCGACGTGAAGAACGGCACAAGGCAGCCACTTGGTGCCTACACCATCGAAGGAAAGCTCCAGTACGGTGAAGATGCCCTCGCCGGGTTGTCCGCCAGTTACCGCATCGATTCCGCGGCAGGCAGCACGTTGAAGAGGGACGACAACGGCCCGATCAGGATAACGGGCTTCGCGACCGCGCCGTTCAAAGTGACGATCGGCAAAACGCGGCCCGCAGGGAACAGGGCGGGTGACGCCTGGCAGGATACGCGCGGGCATGCCTTCGCCAAAACGTTTTCGAGGAAGGATGTTGCGACTCTGCGCCAGACCCATCGACATACCGCCCCGGACAACGTCGAAATCCGCACCTTGATCACTTCGCTGCAACCCACCATAGTGCAGATCGCCAACGGTTTCATGGCTTTCCTTGCCTTCCGCGATTTGCCCACGACACAACTCAAGGATGGTGGTTTCAAATTCCAGGTGAGAAGCGAGTTGTCCGCCGATCCCTATTCGCGAACGGATCTGCCGTCGTCTGTCTACGAGTGGCGCCACTATGCGGCTGCCGACGAAGGCAAGTCCGTTGCCCACGACATCGGCTTTGGGCCGCTGCGCATGAAGCCGCTTCGACTCGAGATCGCCCGCTTCAGTCCCGATGGTGCCTGCAACCAGGCGCGCGTCCAATATCGCATCGATCTGGCGGCGTCCTCCGTCGGTTCGAATCATAGCGGCAGCGCGTCACCCTACAGTCCCGATGATGCCTACCGTACGGGGAGCGTTCTCTCGGTAAACTATGAGGTCGATGGCGAGACAGCCACTTTGAAGGCTCGAACGTTCGCCGAGGGTGAGCGCACAGATGAGGCGCGTGTCAGCTTCCGTGTCCTCGCCGACTGGTCAGCAGACCGGAAGGTACCGAGCATAGCAGTCGACGTGAAGTTCAGCCTGAAACTGAACTCGGACGGCATCAAGGTGAAGGACGACGAGGGTGAATTGCGCCTGAAACTCTTCGGCCTCCAGCGAACCTTCGAAAACGCCAAGGTCAGGCTCGACAACAATGTATTGACGATTGAGGCAACGCCTGAGCGCGAAGCCAAGGGCGGACTGGCGATCAAAGCCGTGAAGCTGACGTTACGCCATGACCGTACGCCAAAGCTCGATATCGAGGCCAGCTTGATGGTGGCTCCTGCCGGGGACCGCTGGGCGCTGGTGGTGGATATCGGAAGGAAGGTGAAGCTCTACGCAGCCGAGATCCCGGCTGAGGATAAATGTCGAATCAATCACGAAACGGGCGTGGTGTCGGTCAACATTTCGAACGACGCCTCAACGCCGATACAATACCCGAAGGCCCTCGCCCGTGGCCTTCCGCCCAGCACAATGGCACAAGGCAGTATGGTCTTTGTGTTGCAGGCAGCCGAACTCGACACGCCCTTCGCTCAGGCGGTAGCCGCGGCGCGGGCCGATATCCACCTGCGCGGCGACTGCTCGTTCGAAGCGCGCTTTCTGCTGCAGGTCGAGTACCAGAAGACGACCCACCGGCGCCTCACGCTGTCGCTTGGCAGCCCAGCGTTCAACAGCGTCATCTCCTGGCCGACCGCCGCTATCGACGGCGGCAATGTTGCCGGCAAGGCGGTGATCGCGGATCTGATGTCTGCCACTGCGCTTGCCAGGAAGACGTCGAGTGCTGGCTCGTCCATGATCACTGTCGCCGTTACGCCAGGAAAACAGCCAGTCATTCATGTTGTTCAGCCGACTCTTGAGGGCTTCGACATCCCCGAGCAGGCAATCCAGCACAACGGTTCCAGGTGGATTGTCTTCGAGCCGGTTCGCATCAAGGCCTTGACCCTCCACAGGTTGACGATGGGCGAGTACAAGTCCCTGTCGTGGAGCGCAATCGACGATGTAACGCTGATCGACGTCGAGCGCTTTGTCGCCTTGGCAAGCGGCGGAGAAACCCAGGACATTGCATTCTCGCCGCGCTTTCTCGAACCGGATGCCAACAAGAATGACAAAGCCGATCCGAACGAAGTGCCTATGGCAGGAATCGTCAAGACGGCGCCCTTTGGCCGAGCGATCGGGCACTATCTCCAGGCCAATCCTGGGCCTTTCAAACAGGGACTCGCCTTGATTGGTGCCGCGGTGCATGAGGCTGTGCTCGAGAAAGAGCAGGCGCTCACTTTCGGCCTGCCGTGGATCCGCTTCGTCGAAGGCGCTGAAGCAGAGGCTCAGACACCCGCGCCACCCCCTCGTGAATGGCCATTGCTGTCGATCCCACAGGCGCCGAGCCAAGGGAACAGCAAGCCTTTCACGGTTTCACTGTTTGACCTGGCGGCCGCTGTGCCACACCAGAGAAACGGGACGGCCCCGCTCACCCTCTCGGTAAGAGGTCGGCAGATCGTCGAACTGATGGATGAACTGCAGCGCCTGAAGATCGACCCGGCCCTGCGGGTGGCCGATCTCGCCTTTGCAAGCAATCTGCCGGCCTATCCCGTCGAGGACCCCAAAAAGCAGGATCCGAAGATCCCAGACATCGAGGCACCGATCTTCTGGCGCACGTTGATGGCGCTGAAGCGGCTTTTCGAGATGACCGATACGAAGGCGCTTTCGTTCCTCACGGTCTTCGGCGATCCCCGGATGGAACGCGCGGTTTGCATCGTCCCTGTCGCTGGCGAGCTTCCGGACACAACGCAGCACGCTGGCAAAGCGCGGTTGTTTGTATTCGATCAGCAGCGCGTCGAGGTGAGCGATCTTCCCGCTACCCTGTCATTCGACCTGGTGAGTGCTTCGGTCGACGCGCAGAGACGGGTGCTTCTCGATGCCCGCACGGCCATTGCCAATCCGCTTGCCGTCAAGGTCGCGCGCGCGGTAGCCGCTGCTCAGGGCGGCAAGGAGATCGTTGACCAGCATCATGAAGGTGGCATCGCGATTGATTCGACCCGCCAGCAAGCGCTCACCCCTGGCCATGCATTACGTCCACCCAAAGACCAGACGATCCACCCCGAGCCCTCTCTCAGTTGGCCTGAATTCGGCCAGCTCGGTAAAGCCGCGGAGTCGGCACTGAATATCGGCGAAGAATCACCGGTTCAGGACAAAGGCGTTGCCTGGGCTGGTCGTGCGCGGCGTTTCGCCGGCACCCTGATTGCCGGCGCGACTGAAAATGCACCTGCCTCATCGACAGACCCGGTGGAATTCCAGCAGGCCGCTTTCCTTGCGGTCGGCCGTCGCGTCATCTTCGCTCGCAATACGGGAGCCGACGCACCGACTGTGACCGCGCCGCCTGATCGGGCGCTCACGCCCATACCGCCGCGCGCTCGCGCGCCGCTACCCGAAAAAATCAAGGAGGCACTTACAGGTGATGGCGAGAAACATGTCGGCAACTTCCTTCCCGGCCACTACGAATTGCTTTCGACGGGCGTCAGACCGGGCGCCATGGTGTTCGAGCATACGGGCGTGCTCCACACGTCAAATCCTCTTGGCTTCGACGCGGACCATACGCACTTCGGCCGCCCGGCCGAGCGCGCGCCAGTTGTCTGGACACAAGGCCGGGCACCACGCTCGACCGGCCTTCCCAAGGTCAACGAGCTTGACCTGCGTCGACGGACGTTTGTTGGCGAGAACATGCAGAACGGCGAACACTTGAATGAACTCGCGTTGCTCGACGGTGCGGCGGGTGTGCTCCGATACTTGCCCTCGACCGTCCAGGAAGGCGGCGACAGCGCGTTCGCGAAGCAGACGGTAGCGATCTTCGTACGGGTCAAGACCCCGCTGACCGAATCTCATCGGAGATTCGCCAGCGGCAAGCTCAAATTGGTCTTCGAGCGCCCCCTGTCTAAAACGGATGGGGCGTCGGCGCAGCCGCTGTCCGAAGTGCTCACCAACCTCGGCCTACTGGGCAAGGCGGACAATGAATGGGTTGCGCCGCTCTATTCCTTGACGATCGGCGATGCGGTAGTGCGTACCGGCACGCCCACGTTTTTAACCCGCAAGAGCGTCGACAAGCGTAAACGGTGTGCCATCGTGACTCTCGTTTTCGCGGCCGGCTTCGGCGCCATCCGACAGGCGCTCGTTTCGGCCACTGCCGATACCCGAGCACTCCTGGATATACGTGCGCGTGTAAAGCGCCCCCCCATCGACACGGCGACTCCAGCCTTGGTCAGCGAGCAGCAGCAACCCCCGTTGCTCGCAGGACCGCCGCGGACACTTTCGATTCGCCTGCCGGTTCTGCCCGCCTTCGGCCCCTATCTGCCGATTCCAACCGCGACACTGGCCTTCGGCGATCCCGCTTACGACAGGGAGCTCGCCGGCCCGGCGAAGACGGCGATCTGGCGCGACCCAACGACAAAAGGCCGTACCCTGATGCTGTCGCTGGACCGACCGGCCTACGACGTCGGGGAAACCATTCACTTTGCGGCCGGCGCACTTAACCCCGATTTCCTTGCTACCGCCAGCCTTGCCGCCCCCACACCGCCGGCGCCGTTCACGCCTCTCAAAAAGGCCAGCTGGACGCTCGGCATCGAATGGCTGCCAAAGCCGGTGGAAGGTCGGGTGTCAGTCGTTTCACCGTTGGTGGTTGCCGACCCGGAGATTACCGACGAGCAAGCGACCACCTACCGCATCGACGGCGTTTCCGCCTATGGCGTAGCGATTGCTGCGCTGCGGATGACAGATGGCAGCAAGCCTGCATTCAAGGACGGTGATCGGCTGAACTTCACCGTGAAGACGGAAGATACTCCGCCCCTCACCGTCGCCGTTACCTTGGTCGACGAACCGGTGATCGCACCGTCACCTGCGGTCTACAGCCTCGTCACCCTCGATACGGTCAGCGCAACCCAGACGATCGCAACCCCAGTCCTCTACGCTTCGGCACCGCTACCGACAACGCTAGAATTTCCGGATCTCCTGACCGACCTTGCGCGCGGACACGTTCGGCGGCGGGGGCTGTTCGTCTGGCGTTTCGTACCGCGCACGGCAAAGCCGTCCGCGGCCCTGATCAAGATCGACCGCACCGGCGGAGGGCAGATTCCAAGCGACAAAAGTCAGTTCGTTGCAATGCAATAGAAGCACAATGGGTGTATGAATTGAGGCGGCATTGGCACCGCGTCGCCGTCAGTGCCGTGTGCAGATTGAGTGCCCCGTACATCGGCGGTGGTTATGGCTCGGGCGTCCGGCACAGCCCATCGGGATCCAGGTAGGTAGTGGACGCTAAAAAACAAGACGTCCGGGCCGCGGACAACACGCGCCAGGCGCCAACGTCCGATAGTGATCGATCTGTTGAAGGCCTTCGCCCCAGCCTACGAGGCTCCGTCATCGACCACATCGGTTGAAACCATGGCCTGGTAGTCTCTTGCCAGACGATGGATTAGCCGATGGGCCTTGGCGTAACCGTACTTGATCATGAAAGGATCAAAGGTTGGGCGGTGCTCTGCAAGTTTCGCTGCGTAATACTGGATGGGAACCCTGACGTCGTTGTAGTGGATGGTCCCGATTGATATCAGGTGCTCGATCATCAACAGGTGATCAAACAGGTTCTCAAAACAATCGCGGATAAACTGTTGCTTGACGTCGAAGCTGGATGTATTTGAATGGACCACCAGTGCCGGTTTCAGCTCCTTCCAGGATACGGTCAGGCTCACCGCGCCTGCCTGGAATGTACGACCATCCCAGTCGAGCATCTGCATGGCCGAGTGCCCGAGGGGATCGGTAAACAATTCCCGAAGTACTTCCTTGGCCACGGCGGCCTGCCTCAGACGATTCGAGCGACGCGCCACTTTCAGCCCGTTGTAGACACCGAACACGGTTACCGCTACCCCGACGATGGCGGCAACGACTGTGATCTGGTCGTTCAGGCCCAGCATCCAGAAGCTACTAATGGGAACTTGATCCGCCGCCAGAGCAGGGTGTGTCAGCAATATGACAAGCACGCCGGCCAGGGTTGGCTGCACGAGTATTTTCATTCTTCGCCTTGCCCTCACCGGCCGATATCCAACGCAATGGTCTTCATGACTGTCTCACCTTGCTCTCCACCCGGCTTGCATAGGTCAACGGTGATGGAATCGCTGTCTTACACGTAGAAGACGGCAAAGTTCTTATCTCCCGAAGGGCTGAACAGATGTGAAAACTAAGCGTTTTCGTTGTCGTTCAGTTGGGGATCTGAGAGTTGATCAGCGAGGTTCATTTTGTAGGGCATGATGATTCCTCAGGAGCACGCCGCGTCTGCACATCCGCCGATATCCAGCGAATGTTAATTCTCCATCTATTTAGGGCGGGCGACAATCATTCTGACAGGGAGGGTGTTCGTAAGAAAAGCAGGCAAAACTGATTTATGCAAACCACAATAAATTCTAAATTGCTTTATCTTCAATAGCAAAAATATCTTAACAATCCGGAATAAGTCCCGCCAATCGCTTCTAAAGTTCATTAGGCGTTCATTAGGGAAAATTAAGGAAACCCTGAAGAGAACATCCAGATTTGGCAAAATGCCTGATCTCAACCGCCGAGACGCCTGATGAAGCAGATGACCTTCGCCGATGCCGAGGATGCCGGCAAGCGCAAGCAGACCGGCAAAGAGCTGCTCCTGATCGAGAGGGATCAGGTGGTACCGTGGATAAGTTTGATCTCTCCAGGTGCATTACCCAAAGGGCGAAGGTGGTTCTCCAGTTTATCCGTTGATGGCGATGCTGCGCGTACATCTGCTGCAGAACGGGTTTGGCTACAGCGACCCAGCAACTTGCTTCAGGGCACCATCGTCGATGCCATATTGATGGAAACGTGGTCGGCATGGCTTTATAGCCGGAAAATATCCAGCTATTTCAGAGCATCCTGGAAAGCACTAAAAAATACAGTTGCAATGCGAGTGCCGTACAAAACCCAATTCAATTTATAGGTATAAGTGGGAGTACGCCATGGCTTGGTACGACGATCAAATATTTGTCAATGAAGGATTTGACACAGTCGAGATGATGAACCTGATCCAGGTCTGGCTTCCCATCACGTTCAAGACCCATACGATTCACCCGATTGGCGAGCAAAAGCTCTTCGTCGAGTTGACGCCACAACAGATCGCTTTGCTCTCCGACCCCGGCAAAGCAGTGCTAAATGCCAAATATCGGCTGCGAGCATTAGACAGAGACACCCTTCAACAGACGCTCGACAGTTACTCCACCTTAGACATTGGTTTCTTTCAAGGTGCGCTGGGAGCGGGAATGAAACTCGTGCTACCAACGGGATGGGTCAGTGCGGCAATTGCTCTGACAGTCAAGACATTGGTTGGATACCTGTTAAACATCGAAAAAACAAAGAAAGATGCGGCATTTTTATCCGCTCACCTCGCTGAAGGAGGCGAGCTAACAGAGCTGTGGCATAAAATTAACATTGCAGCTGGCCATGCGTACTTCTACCGGGTGATTCAATACGAAGTTAATATGGGCGCGGAAATTCGCCAGTTTATATTGCTTTCCACGCGCTACGCGATCAAGCCATAGTTCCGGTTCAGATCGAGGCACTAAGCGCTTCCCCCCCTTAAGCTATCAGGCACTAGGAATCTGCAATGGCTGAGTACTGCGATCTTGTAATGAAAGGCGGAATTACCAGTGGAATCATCTACCCCAAACTGATTGCCCATCTATCAAAAAAATACAGATTCAAAAACATCGGCGGAACTTCTGCAGGCGCTATCGCCGCCGGGGCCTGCGCCGCCGCAGAATACGCCCGACGCCATTCCAATCCGCTGGCCTTTGACTCACTCGAACAATTACCGCAGCATTTGAGCGAAAAAGTGCCTCCCCACGGAAGATCCAGGCTGCTGAGTCTGTTCCAGCCAACACTGGCCGCACGACGACACTTTGAAATACTTGTCGGGGCGCTCAGTTCTTCAACGCCTGCTGCCTTGTTTTCAGTGTGGATGGGCATAGCAGGCATGTATAAGTGGCTGCTCATTGGCGGGCTATGCCTGGGAAGCCTGCTGCTGTGGCCCTTCTTCAGCAACGGCTCGGCTCCAGCCGATTACTGGGAAACTGCGATATCCGCTCTGATCATGATGTTAATGATTGCGGGTCTTTCAACCTTGACATTGCGCAGTGCCGTCCACAGCCAAGCCAGGTTTGCATGGCTCTGGGCGGTGACGCTTGTGTTGCTGATTGCACTGCAAGTTATTGCGTTCAGCAACGCAAGCGGGATGTGGCATTTGCTCGGGTCAGTGCTTAGGGTTGCGGCGATCGCCCTGTTATTCCTAACCCTGCTAGTGGCGCTAATGGCTGGATTTTTTGTTCGTGGCCTGCTGGTGGCTTTGCATAAAAACAACTATGGCCTGTGTAGCGGAAAGTCCACGTCAGAGGACACGCCGGCAGGTCAGGAAGGCCTTACGAACTGGTTGACCCTCTATATCAACGAGCTCGCAGGACTCAATCCTACCGGGCGCCCCCTGACATTCGGGGATCTTTGGGGGCACAACGATGAACACGCACCGCGAGAAATAAACCTGGAGGTGATGACCACCGCGATCAGCCAGCAAATGGTTTACGGCATACCGTTCCGGGACGGCACTCCACCGTTCTATTACGATCCACAAGAGTGGCAAGCGCTGTTTCCGCAACAGATCATGGACTACCTGAATCAGTTATCCGAAGCTCAGCAGGGTTCAACCGATCAGGCCGCCGTGCAAGTCACTAATAGCAGCGGCAAAGCGCTGCGCAGGCTGGCGGCATCTGCGGATTTGCCGATCGTGGTTGCGGTGAGAATGAGCTTGAGTTTTCCTGTACTGCTGTCGGCGATACCGCTGTACGCGATTGATTGGAGCACGACCGACAACGCCGAACGCAAGCGTACTCAGCGGCCCATTGTCGCCAAGCGAGTGTGGTTTTCGGATGGAGGAATCGGCAGCAATATGCCGCTGCACATGTTCGACGCACTGCTGCCTGATCACCCTACTTTCGGAATCAATCTCAAATCCGAACATCCCGACCATCCTATCCAGACACCTGCTGATGCGCAGAATAGCGATGGTCGAATCTATCTGGCAGTGACCCCCCATGCGGGTCTGCAACGTTTCTGGGAGGCGCCCGACGACCGCTTCCCACTCGGCGGACTGACGGGATTCTTCAGCAGCATAATCAATACCATGCAAAATTGGCGGGACGAGATTATGTTCACCTATCCAGGTTATCGGGACCGCATTGTGCAGATTAGTCTCAAATCGAACGAAGGTGGGCTCAACCTGGAAATGCCTGCAGCAACTATTCAAGCGCTGGGCGACGCGGGCCAGATGGCTGCGGAGCGCTTAATCGATCGTTTCCACTCCAGTGGCGGTGAGGCGGGCAAGGGCTGGGCACTGCATCAGCAGGCACGGTTGCAGATTTTCCTAGGCGCATTTCAGCCTGTCACCCTGCAAATGGCACCTTCGTTAAACACCGGCCAGTGGAACGCCCACCTCGGCGGCTACTCAGGAGCTGCTGCAACCCTGGCAGACAGTTTTCTCAAGAGTTGGGGGCAATTAGGCAACTTGGGTTCGCAATCAGGTAGTGCGCTTGATACTTATGCACCCAAACCGTTAGCGAAGGTCAGGCTGGTGCCAAAGGTTTGAGGAGCACTCATGCCAGTCCTGGCCACTCAGTTCCTGTTGAAGAGCTTGTAGGTCAGCCGTTTCCCCTAACTTGGCCGGAGCGCCCATGCCATATATCGAACCCGACTTTGAACGCCAAAAAATCGACTATGGTATGACGGCGGAGGATCTGGGCCCTCGCCTGGATCCCGCGACGACGGCGGCCGCCCTGTTGGACCTTGGATTGCCTTGGCCTGCAGGCCTAGCACCCCAGCCCAAGGCGATCACGCCGGAACCTAACCGCTTAGATCCACTCCCCCAAGCCGACGTGCTGGTGGTGACGTGGACGGTAGCCGAGGTCGAGGCCCTGGCCGATGTACTCACACCGGGTATCGGCCGCAACAGCTGGTATCGCTATGCACACAAGTTCGAGAGCGACTATGTAGATAAGATCCGCGGCGGTGCGCCGGCCCACGCTGCTAAGCGGCTAGGTTCGTACTACCTCACCGAGATCGCGGGCAAGTCACTGCTGCTCTTCAAGTCCGAGCTTCACCTCAATCAAGACGGCATACGCACCGCGCCCGGTAAAGCAACGCTACCGGTGGCGGATCTTTTCCGCCAAATGATCGAGGAAGTGAAGCCGTCGCTCGTCATCACCGTCGGCACGGCTGGCGCGACGTTTCCGCCGACGGGGCAGACTGTGATCGGTGGCCAAAACTGGGCGGCCCATGAACTTGGCGACGTGATGATCACTCGGGGAGCAAAGTTCAGGCTCTCACAGGAGTTCGCCAACGAGGCGTTCGCTCACACCGGATACACGTCCAACCACAATTTGCCTACCTCTCGACTGGCCCAGGCGGCAACTCTGCTGAAAGTGCACGCCACCAAGCTTATGGAGCCGGCGTTCGGCCCGCCAAGTACCAAGTACCCCTGGCCTCAGGGCGGGCTGGTTCCGGGCCATCCGAACGATCCCAACCTGCGGTTGGACGGCCAGGACTTCCCTGCTTTCCACCCCATCCTGACAACCGATTTCTTCGAGTTCGGAACCTCGACCAACGACCTTCAACTTCAGGGCTGTGGGGTTGAGATGGGCGATGCCGTCCTGGGCATGGTGGTGAAGGAACTGCGCGATGCCGGAAAGCCCGCGCCCGACTGGTTGGTGATACGTAACGCCTCTGATCCACAGATCAATGGTGGTCTGCCCGACGGCCAGGTGGTCGAAATTGACCCCCGAATGCGCCGTGCCCTGAACATGCAGGCGCACTGGGCGGTCTGGTATTACGAGGCCTACGGGTACTGGACGAGCGTCAACAGCGCCATTGGCGTTTGGGCGATGGTGGCCTGAAATGGACGAAATCAAAGTCCGTGCGATTCCGACAGAGGTGGAACTGGTTCTGGACGTGATGCCCTGCCAGGGCCTGCGCCGAACCTACGACGCTGGATCTGCACCGCATCCTTGCGGCCACTTCGCAGAATGGGGGCTACACCATAGCTTCGACTATGCGAAGTCGGGACCGCCACCCGCGCCAGGCGTCATCCATCCAGCGGTATACCGCGGCAAACGCCCCCTTTTGCCCGAGGTGCTGTCGGGCTGTCGCAAGGCGCCTATCATGTGCGTCGGCATCAATCCCAACCTGCCCAGTTGGTGGGATCACAACGCGCTCAATCCGTACTTCGAGGACTATCTCCAGTACGCCCACTACTTCCGCTATCGCTCGACAGCCAAGCTGCGCATGCCGCAAGCGGCTTACATGGCGGCCCTGGCCGGACGCCAGGACGGGCCAGACGTGGCGGAGCTGCTATTGCCCGAAGGCACTCAGATCCCGGTCGAGCTCCATCCTGTGACAATGTATCTGGCCTACCAATCGCTGCTTGACGGCTTAGCCGAAGCCGAAGGCTGGCCGGCCGGCAAGCTCGTGGTCGGCGAGGACCTGAGCTACGCCAACATGGTGGCCTGCCCATCCGCGCGCTGGACCTCACGACCCAATCCACAGGCGCCGGACTTGCCGTTGATGGGGGCGAAGCGCGAACAGGGGATCGTCGCCGAGTGCTTCTACGAACGAACCCACTTCCTGCGGCAGCTCTTTCAAAGTCTGCCGACGGTGATCCTGGTATTCAGCGCCACCACCGCGAGGCCGTTCATCAGCGCGCTCAAGACGCATTTCCGTCCCCAGGGCGCGCCGAGCCCCGACGAAGACCTGGATCAACTGGCCCAGCGGGAGATCCGACTGGAGTACGGCCACCTGGCCGACGGCACGGTTCTTGATGCCCGCGTGCTGTTCATGCCACATGCCTCGGCCAACCCCACACAGTTCAAGGAGGCCTTGCCGAAGACGATCGAACAGCTTCGCCAGGAGGTGGCCGCAGGCCGGATCCGCTTTCGACCGCAGACCGGACGGCTGGAGCGTCCGCGCGGCGGATGCGTGTTCTGCACGAACGAACTCTACAGGATCGGCCCCTGTGACTACCACCCTGAGCTGCGCCCCCTCGATGTGGGTGCTGTAGGACCGCTGGGCGCGGCAGCCGTACCACCCGATCCGCTGACCGAACGCGCAACCCAAGAGCGGCTGCTCGCGGACTTCATGGCGCCGCCGCAGCCCGGCCTGGAGGTCCAGGCGCTCGATGCCGCCGCGCCATCGGCACCGCCCTTGATCCTCTTCGGGAAAGTCGTGCCGATGGCGGGCGACCCGATCCCAAACGGCGCGGTGTATCTGAAGGCTGGGTTGATTTTCGGAGTGCAGGATCGCGATGCCCCACCGCCCCCAGGCTTCGAGGCGGCGGCGAAGATCGAGACCGCAGGGGTGATTGTCCCCGGTCTTCTCGATACGCATAACCACCTTGCCTACAACATCCTGCCTATATGGAACGCCAACCGACGCTTCGCCAACCGCTCGCAGTGGCAAGGCCTCACCGACTACCGGCGCTTCATCTCGATTCCAATGACCATCCTGGCGCAGGAGCGCAAGGATCTCATCAAGCTGATCGTCCGCTACGTTGAGGCCAAGTTGCTAATGGGCGGTGTGACCTCTGGCCAAGGTATGATAAGTCGCTTCCGTGGGGAGTCGCTCTATCGCGGCATTGTCCGCAACTTCGAGGTGACAGGTGATCCCAATCTGAAAGCCGCCCGCCACCGCGTCGGTGACCTGACCGCACAGCCCAAGGACATCGAAGAGTTTCGCGGGTTAATTGCCTCAGGGGCACCGTTCTTCTTCCATCTTGCGGAGGGCGTGGATGCAAATGCACACCGCCAGTTCGAGCTGCTCGAAGAGCACGATTTGTTCTCTGACAAGATGCTGGCGATCCACTGCGTGGCGCTCAAGCGTCCAGACTTCGACCGGCTGGCCGAGGTCGGCGCCAAGGTCGTCTGGTCGCCGCTAAGCAACCTGCTCCTCTACGGCCAGACCTTGGACCTCAAGGCCGCACTGGCCTCGGGTGTATCGCTGTCGCTAGGGAGCGATTGGACGCCGTCTGGAAGCCGCAACATCCTCCTGGAAATGAAAGTTGCTCGGCGTGTGGCCGATGCTCAGGGTGCCGATCTGACCGATCGCGCTATCGCCGAGGGCGTCACTGTGAAAGCTGCGCAGGCGGCTGGCTGGGGCGAGAAGTTGGGTGTGCTGGCGGCAGGCCGTTACGCCGACCTGCTGGTCGTGGACGATAAAGGCGGCGATCCGTACAGCTCACTGGTGGCTGCGACCGAGGCCAATGTGCGCCTGGTGGTGGTGGCCGGCCACATGCGGTACGGCGATGCGGACCTGATGACGGCTGCCGGCATCGCGCCCGCCGCGGGCGAGGCAGCTACGGTGGGCGGACGCGCCAAGCGGCTCAACCTGAACCACCCGGCCTCGCCGCTGAACAACGTCACGCTCGACTTCGCACGGTCGATCCTCGCGGACGAGATGTCGGACATCCAAAGGGCGCGGTCGCGGGCAGCATTCTTTCCTCTCGCCGACGAAGCCGCCGAGATCGAGCTCGACCTGCAGGCCGAAGACGAGTTCGAAGCGTTGGCAGAGGTGGCGCCAGTCGCGTCGATCATCCTCGACGCGCTGACCATTGTGGACGACCCGGGATACTTCGGCCGATTAGAGACATTTACGCACCTGCCCGACTTCTTGACCGGTGAAGACGGAGTATCGCAGTACTACAGCGAGTGAGGGTAGACGAAATGGTTAAGGTTCCGGATCTGATACCGGTCAGCGTCATGGCGACAAGCGGCTCGGGCGTGAAGGCCACCGAAGCTGCTCTTCTGCGGCACGGGCAATTCCTGCGGCAGGGCGCGTACCGGCTCGGTCGCCTCAAAGCACGCGACATCAAGGCACTCGAGCGCCTGGGCCAGATCGTCGAGGTCCTGCCCACCGCAGACCGCGAATTGACGATCGGCTGGCTAGAGCCCGGCACTACCAACGCGCCATCCAAGGCACTTGAGGCCGAGGAGCCCTTACTATACCGGGATCTCGCGCAGCAGAGCCCTGAGTACTTCGTCGTCCAGTTCAACGGTCCGCTCAGTGACCGGCTCCGGGCCGAGATCACAGCCGGTGGCGTTGCGTTTGGCGGTTACGTTCCCGAGTTCGCCTACAAGGTAAAGCTCAAGGAGGACCAAAGGGCGGACCTCGAACTGCGCCCTGAGGTGCGCCGGATTGTGCCTTTCTCCTCTGAGCAGACGCTTCGGCGGCTGCGAGTCGTAGAGGAAATCGAAGTGGTGGGGCCGAAGCGGCCGCAGGAAGAGGTTATCTTCGACATCAAATGCCACGATAAACGCGACCTGCCGCAAGTGGTAGCGGCCCTGAAAGGCGACGCGCGGATGGTACGGGTCGAGGTTGGCCGCAACCGCGCCCGCCTCTGGCTCGCGGACGGGACTACCGAGGAAGTGGTCAAAGAGACCCTGGGCAGAGTACCGCAAATCTCGGTCGTGGAACGTTTCTACTATCCCACCGTCGACGCTCAGTTCGTCCGCGCGGGCCTGCACGTGCCGGCGGCAGACGCCGCTGCGCCAGGCCCGACCCAGGGCAAGGGTGAGCTCATTGGCGTCGCGGACACCGGCGTCGACCGTACGCACCCAGATTTCGGGACGCGCATCAAGGACGTCATGCTCCTGGCAACCAACGCCGTCGAGAGCGATCCGGCCGGCCACGGTACCCATGTCTGCGGTATCATTGCGGGCGACGGCACCGCGTCTGGCCACGAGATCCTGGGTGTGGTGCCGGCGGCAGAGCTGTTTGTGCAAGTGCTCGCCGACGCAAGCGGTCGGTTCAGCGGAATCCCGGTCGACCTTAATGACCTGTTTCAAGAGGCCTACGACAAAGGCGTCCGCATTCACAACAATTCATGGGGGGCACTGGCGGCCGGACTCTACACGATCGACGCCTACGAGGTGGACCAGTTCGTCCATGAGCACCCGGACTTCCTCATTGTGATTGCCGCGGGCAATGCTGGGCAGCAGGCTGGACCCGATGGTGGGTTGGGCCGTATTGCTTTCAACTCGCTGCAATCGCCGGCGACGGCCAAGAACGCGCTCTCGGTCGGGGCATCGTGCTCGCCGCGCCCCAACGGTCCCTACGAGGGCACGAGCTGGCGCAGTTGGAGCGGCCGTTTCCCGGCGCCGACCTTCCCTGTAGTTGCCGACGAGCCAATCTGCGGTGAACCAGACGTGCTGGCGGCCTTCTCCAGTCGCGGGCCCACGGACGAGAGCCGTGTGAAACCTGACCTCGTCGCGCCGGGCACCGCCGTCGTGTCCGCTCGTAGCGTCGCATCGTCGCCAACCACGCCCTTCCCGGGCCACGGCGACAAGTACTGCTACATGAGCGGGACCAGCATGGCTGCGCCCGCAGTCGCCGGCAGCGCTGCCATGTTGCGGCGCTGGTTCGTCGAGAAACGCGATACCCCTATTCCATCAGCCGCGCTGCTTAAAGCAGCCCTGATCAACAGTTGCCGTTGGCTTGAGCGGGAGTCGGGGATTGACACAACCGTGGGTCGACCGAATTTCCACCAGGGCTTCGGTCTGCTGGACCTGGATCGTGTATATCCCAAAAACGGGTTTGACATGGCGTTCGCGGACATTGCGAGCAGCGATGCCAGCGCGCTGAAGGCCGACCAGCCCGAGCGCGCAGTGTGGCGGCGTCGAGTGACCTGCCATTCGAATACGCGCCTATCGGTGACCCTGGCCTGGACCGATCCGCCCGCACACGGGCTGCAGCACAATCTCGACCTCGTCGTGGTCGACTCCGCGCGGATGCCGCGCCCGGGCAACGAGCAACTATCGCGAGTGAGCTGGCAGAAATTCGACCGCACCAACAACGTTGAACAGGTAGCCTTCGATGCGCCCGCGGGCGTCTATGTCGTGCAGGTGACTGCCCAGAACACCCTGTTCGGGCCGCAGGGTTTCGCCATCGTCGCCACAGGAGATATCGATCCCGCATTCACCTAGGGGAACGCTGAAGAGGCCTTCCAGATTTGGCAAAAAGCCTGATCTCAACCGCCAAGGTGCGTGATGAGGCAGATGACCTTCGCCGATGCCGAGTATGTCGGCAAGCGCAAACAGCCCCACAGGGGCCTGCGGGGCGTTGCGTGGGAAAGTGGCCGGGATCAGACTGTGCGTTCAACCCGCGCAGGCGTACGGCGCATCAGTACCTTGCCGTTGCGCACCGAGACCAGCGCATGCCCCTGGCTGCGCACCATCTCGTAGTCGTCCGGCGCCGACAGCAGCAACAGGTTCGCCGGCCGCCCCACCTCGATGCCGTAGCGCTCGCCCAGGTTCAGGGTACGGGCGCTGTTGTCGGTAATCAGGTCCAGGCAACGCTGCAGATCTTCGTAGCCGAGCATGTGGCAGATGTGCAGGCCGGCTTCGAGAATGCGCAGGATGTTGCCGTTGCCCAGCGGGTACCACGGGTCGACGATGGAATCCTGGCCAAAGCAGACGTTCATCCCGGCACGATCGATTTCGGCCACGCGGGTGACGCCACGGCGTTTCGGGTAGTTGTCGAAGCGCCCCTGCAGGTGAATGCTCTCGGTCGGGCACGACACGAAGTTGATGCCCGACAGTTTGAGCAGGCGGAACAGCTTGTAGCAGTAGGCATTGTCGTAAGAGCCCATGGCCACGGTATGGCTGGCCGTGACCCGAGCCCCCATGCCGCGTACCCGCGCTTCTTCGGCCAGCACTTCGAGGAAGCGCGACTGCGGATCGTCGGTTTCGTCGCAGTGCACGTCCACCAGGCAGCCGGTACGCTCGGCCAGGTCCATCAGGAACTTCACCGACGACACACCTTGGTCGCGGGTGTTTTCGAAATGCGGGATACCGCCGACCACATCGGCACCGATGGCCACGGCCTCGGTCATCAGCGCCCGGCCGTTGGCGTACGACTCGATTCCTTCCTGCGGGAAGGCGACGATTTGCAGGTCGACCAGCTCGCGCACTTCCTCACGCACCTCGACCATGGCCTTGAGCGCGGTGAGTTTTGGGTCGGTTACATCGACATGGGTGCGTACGTGCTGGATACCATGGTCCACCAGCATGCCGATGGTCTTTTTCGCCCGGGTCTTGATGTCGTCATGGGTGGTGATTTCCTTGCGTTCGGCCCAGCACTCGATGCCTTCGAACAGCGTCCCGCTCATGTTCCACCTGGGCTCACCGGCAGTCAGCGTGGCGTCTAGGTGTATATGCGGTTCGACAAAGGGCGCCACCACGAGGTTTTGACCAGCGTCCAGATCATCGACAGCAGCGGGCATGACCACTTCGGCCTGGGGCACGATGGCGGCGATGCGCTCGCCGTTCAGTTCGAGGCGGAATAGGCCAGGCTTGCCGCGTAGCCGTGCATTGATAATGTTCATGGTGTTACTCCTTGCCGTGGGCTTCGCTCATGCGCCACACCAACATGGCGACAGAAGCGTTCATGCGAAAAAGCGGGTCGTCGAGAGACTGCCCGCTCAGTTGTTCGATGCGCTGGATGCGCTGATTAATGGTGTTGCGGTGCAGCCCCAGGCGCTGTGCGGCCTTGAGCCCGTTGCCGTTTTCCATGAGCAAGGCGTCGAGGGTGTGCACCAAGGCATTGGCCTGCTTGCGCCCCGGGGCGATCAAGGGGCCGAGGGTGCGGCTGACGAAATCGTCGATCAGCGAGCGGTCGACAATGCCTTGCAGCAGGCGCAGCACACCCAACTCGCTGAAGTTGCAAAAACCGTTGGCTGGGCGCAGGTGCTGCGCCACATCCAGCGCCTGGCGCGCCTCGTTGAGGGCCTGGCGGTAGTGCGCACAATCTTCGGCAAGGCTCGACAAGCCCATGTACAGGCTCAGTTCGCCCGTCACGACCTGCAACTGGCGGTACAGCGCCGCCAGTTTCTCGGCCAGGTCGTGCGTGTCGGCCAACAGCACCACGAACAGGTCGCCCGGCAATTGTGCCGTCGCACTGCCTGGCTGTTGGCGGCACCAGGCTTCGAGCTGATCTTCCAGGGCCTGGCGGGTCGCCTGCCAGGTACGCTCGCCATGGGCCAGCCCGTGGCGCTCGAACAAGCTATCCACGCCCGTCAGGCGCAAAGCCAGCAGGCGCCGAGGCTGGTCCAGCGCCAGTTGCAGGTGCGCGGCCCGCTGCCGGGCAATCGCCAGGCTCGGGTAGTCGCCCGTGAGCAACTGGCCAAGGATGTCGTTGCGCGAGCGGCGCACCTGGCTCATTTGCACCAGTGCCGTGCCGATCAAGTGGGTAACCACCACCATTTTCAGCGCGTAAGGCTGCTCGATCAGCGGCAGGCCCCGCTGTTCGGCACGCGCGATGACGGACGCCGGTATGCTCTGGATGAAACTGCCGCCGGTGAGGATCACCATGCCGGCAATGCCCACGGCGTCACCATCCTCCACCAGGCTCAGCAGGTTGGCTTCGCCGCGCGGGTGATTGATACCGGTGACAAAGACCAGCTCACCGCCCATCACCCATTCTGCGATGCCCTCGTTTTCCGCCACGTAAGGCCAGCGCACGCGCCGTTGCAGGTTACGCGCGCCGGCCCGCACGCTCATCTCGTGCAGGCCGGGCAAATGCAGGATCTCATCCAGCGCCAGGCTCACGGCTCGACACCTGCCTGGCCCGGCGCCCGGCGTCGTGCGCCCAGCTCGAGGATGACGATGTAGCACAGTGCCGAAGCACCGATACCCACCAGCGGCGCGACCCACGGCGAGGCGTACGCCAGTACCGCGCCCACGGCATAGGCAAACAGCCCGGTGAGGTTGTAGCGTGGCAGGCTTACCGTGCCCAGTGCTGGGTATTGGCCTCGGTGGCGATACCAGAAGTCAGCCATGATGACCCCGCCCACGGGTGGAATGATCGAACCCAACAGCACCAGGAACGGGATCAGCATTTCGTACATACCGCCAATCGCCAAGACAATGCCAACCCCGGCCGCCACCAACGTCGCCGTGCGCCGACGCTCGCTGCGCAGCAGGTGGCAGGCGGCGGCCGACACGTTGTAGATGGTTGGCCCCTGAATGGTCCACAGGTTCAGGCACAGCATCACCACCGCGGCGAACGACAGGCCCTGCAGCATCATCACCTCGACGATATCAGCCTGCTGGTAAACCATCGCGCACCAGGCGCCGGCCACCACCATCAGGCCATTGCCAAGCAGGAACGCCACCACGCTGGCGATCACCGCTACCCGGCCGCTGCGTGACAGCCGGGTCCAGTTGGTGGCCTGGGTGGCGCCACTGGCAAAGGTGCCGAAGACCATGGTCACCGCCGCCGAAAAGGTCATGGTTTCGTGGGGTATGACGGCGGCAAGGCCGGCAAAGCCACCTGCATCGCGGGTGGCGATGTACATCGACACCAACAGCAACACGAACATCAAAGGCACTGAGACCCGAGACAGCACATCCAGCCCTTTGAAACCAATAATGGCAGTGACGCTGAAGCCTAGGCCGAACAGCACCATCAACGGTATCCCGAACCCCTCCGCCAGCCCCAGCAGCTTGACCAGCACGATGGCCACCGTGGCCGTACCCCAGGCGTACCAGCCCAGCTCGGCAAAACCCAGCAGAAAATCCGAGAGCCGGCTGCCTGCCTCACCGAAACAGAAGCGCCCCATCAGCACGGTATTCAGCCCGCTGCGCGAGGCGATGAATGCCAACGCTGCGGCATACAACGCCAGCAGGCTGTTGCCGAGGGCGGCCACCCACAACATGTCGACAAACCCGAACGCCATGCCCAGTTTGCCGCCAGCAAACATCGTGCCGGTAAAGAAAGTGAAGCTGAACAAGACCATCGCTATTGGCAGCAGGCCCTTACGGGCGGACTGTGGGGCTTCGCTGAGGGGGAATTCGCTGGGTGAGCTCATTGCACGGGGCTCCGGGTGATAGTTGGGAGCTGGAAGAGCAATATGCGGGCCGTTTTTTCGAGGGCCGAGACGCGGCATCAAATCGGGCAAGCAGCCCCGATATCAGTGTGCAATGTGCACATTAAAGACGTATTTTGCAGAGATGAAAGTGTGCCTCATGACTTATCTTGAGGCATTCATGCACCAAAGCGGAACGGCGCTGGGTAGCAATCACCCAGCAAGGCTTGCCCCGTCAGGGTGGGCGACCGGGCCGCAGACGAGGGGCGCATTGCGCCCCCTGCAGTTCAAATCGAACTGTCCAACCCCATTTGCCAGAAGTCGGCCTCCAGGCTGGACGCCTGGCCGAATATGCCCACCAGCTCGGCAAACCGCTGCTCGGTCATGCTGCGTGCGGCCAATTCATCCAGATGCTTGCGTGCGGCGGCCGCCACTCCCTGGTAGCCCTCCCCGGCATACTCGCCAATCCACTCGCGGTATGGGTGGTTGCTCAAGTCGCCGATACGCTCGGCCAGGGTCCGGCCTATTTCGGCATAGCCGATTACGCAAGGTGCCAGTGCCACGTGCAGCTCCAGCAAGTCACCGGCGGCGCCGCAGTCCAGTACGTAACGGGTATACGCCACCGTAGCCTGGTGCTCTGGCGCAGCCTCGATGTCTGCCTGGGTCAAGCCCCAGCGCGCGCATAGGCGCAAATGCAGCTCGGTTTCATCGAGGATGGCCGCCAGCCCGGCCTGCGCGGCACGGATGTCGGCTGGACGGCGGCTTTTGTAGGCGGCCAATGCCCAGGCGCGGGCGAACTGGATCAGGAACAGGTAATCCTGCACCAGGTAGGTCCGGAACGCTTCCTCGCTCAGCGTGCCCTCGCCCATCTGCCGCACGAAGTCATGGTCCACGTAGCTGTTCCACTGTGGCGCGGCGGCGGTCTTGAGGCGCTCGAAGATATCCATGTTCACTTGCCCTCCGGGTAGACGGCATCGAAGAAGGCCAGCTCCAACGCCACCGTGCGCTGGTAGAAGTCACTTGCCAGTGCCGGCTCGTGCGGGCCGACGCGGTCCAGCTCGGATTGCAGGAAAGCGACGAAGTCCTGGAATGCCGGGTTGTCGTGCAGGGTGATCCACTCGGCATGGACGAAATTGTCCGGCATTGGTTTCGGTGCCTTCAGCGCCCAGTCCAGGTACAAGCCTTCGGCAACGTTGAGCACTGCCAACGCCGCTGCGTAGGAACGGGTGGCTGCCGCTTCGCGCATGATCGCCTTGAAGCCTGCAGTAGGCGCGGTATCGGCTGGTTCACTGCGTTGAGCCTGGCTTACATCCAGCGCCTCGAAGGCACGCAGGAAGTAGGTGTTCTCGTCGCTGGAGATCATCCCGGCAAAGCGGCCGAAGCGCAGGCGTGCCTCGAACGTGTCGGCGGTGGCGATGGCCGCGCCCAGCAGGGTCAGGAAGCTGTCGAGGAA
This sequence comes from Pseudomonas sp. NY11955, assembly GCF_048068035.1. Classification (NCBI taxonomy): domain Bacteria; kingdom Pseudomonadati; phylum Pseudomonadota; class Gammaproteobacteria; order Pseudomonadales; family Pseudomonadaceae; genus Pseudomonas; species Pseudomonas sp. NY11955. The sequence continues at coordinate 255 of NZ_JBLUPS010000014.1, read as the reverse complement.
ACGGTGGTCCTGCACCAGGTAGTTGACCATGATCGGGTCCGGCAGGCTGCCGTCGCACAATTGGGTCACGAAACGGTGGCCAACGGCCGCCGACCAGGTTGGCTCGCTCTGGCGGCGCAGGGACTGGCTGAAACGTTCGGTCATGGGGTTGTACGCCGGAATCCCAGAAATTTCCGTCAGCCCAGCTCCAGTCCCGCCACGAGCGCATCCAGGTCGATGAACTTGCCGTCAGTCTGGAAGGTGTAATGCCCGTTC
>NZ_JBLUPS010000013.1:0-186031 GCF_048068035.1 Pseudomonas sp. NY11955 | reverse complement strand
GGTGATGAACGGGATGCCGGTCTTGTCGATCAGCTGCTTGAGGACCTTGGCGGTCATTTTGCGGTTGGCGCCGGCGCCGATCACCAGGATCGGGCTGCGAGCGTTCTGCAGTTTCTCAACCGCTGCTTTGACAGCCTTGTGTTCTGCCAGCGGTCGACGGTGCAGGCTCGGGGGTATAGGCGAACTGTCGGTCTGTTCGGCGGCGATGTCCTCTGGCAGCTCCAGGTGCACGGCGCCCGGTTTTTCTTCTTCGGCCAGGCGAAAGGCTTCGCGCATGCGCGACGGGATGTTGTCGGCCGAGGCGAACTGGTGGGTGTACTTGGTGATGGGGTCCATCATGCCGCACACGTCAATGATCTGGAAGCGACCCTGCTTGGACTTCTTGATCGGCTTCTGCCCGGTGATCATCATCATCGGCATACCGCCCAGGTAGGCGTAGGCGCTGGCGGTGACCAGGTTGGTGGCACCAGGGCCGAGGGTCGACAGGCTGACGCCGGTCTTGCCGGTCAAGCGACCGTAGGTGGCAGCCATGAAACCTGCAGACTGCTCGTGGCGGGTCAGCACCAGCTTGATCCTGGACTTGCGCAGGGATTCGAGCAGGTCGAGGTTTTCCTCACCAGGAATGCCGAACACATACTCGACACCTTCACTTTCCAAACATTGCACAACGAGATCAGCTGCCTTGGCCATCTATTTACCCTGCCACTATCGAGAGTGAGCCACGCGGGCAGATAACCAGATCACTGCCCGGTGCTAATGAGTTTTATGCTAAAGAGGAGACGTGTGGATTATTCGGTCTTTCGAGGAAGCACCAAGGTAGCGTCAATTGCAACCAAGGCATTCAACGCGAGCGCCGACACGCCGACAGTAGCTCGTGCGGGGTAGGGCGCTTCAAAGTAACGGCTCATTATTTCGTTCACGACACCGAAGTGAGAGAGTTCCGTAAGGTAGATAGTGAGTTTTCCTACGTCAGAAAAACTACCACCTGCGGCTCGTGCTACTGCCAGGAGGTTCTCGAGCACCTGAATGGTTTGGGCTTCAATTCCTTGAGCCAATTGCATCTTCTCAGGGTGAAGCGCGATTTGCCCTGTCAGGAAAACCAGTTCACCCATGTGCACTGCTTGCGAATACGGGCCGATAGCTTTCGGCGCCTGATCACTGTGGATAGCGATTCTGCTCATCAAAATTGATCCTGTCTTAGGGGGCGATCCAACCCGCCTGCCAATGCTCGCCTTGCAAAATGTAGCGTGCCCGCTGGTGGATATCCTGGGTAAGGTTGAGCCACTCGATTTTTCTTAGGTGGACAGCCAACAAAGCGAAATTGTCGAAACCATCCATGTGCGTTTCATAGGCTGATGAAGGTGAAGAAATCGCCTCGCCAGGTATGCACCCATGGCGAAAGAGCGCTTGCGTTCTTCCTCGTGCCAGCTCCCAGTGCTTGGCAAGGAGCGAAACATCCGACAAAGGTTCACCTAGGCCTTCAAGCCGAAGTTGAAGCTTGCCAGACGGGGCAACGGAGGTAATACCGACCCTAGGTTCAGCGAGTATCTCTGCGAGCTTCGCCGACCGCTTGTCCGCATAAAAGATGATCGACCTGGTCGACTCATCCGCATGGCGCAAGACAACAGTGCTTACCTTGGGTTGCCCTTCAGAATTGACGGTGGCCAGTTGCATCAAGCGAAATGGATTTGGATCACCGCCAACTGGTATGGATAAATCCGACCATATCTTGGCCAATATCAGATCAAGCATGGCAATCGCCCAAAATGAAAAGGGCCGCTTATTGTGTGCGGCCCGGAGGCACTCAGACGCTGCGGGTAACGCCGCCGTCGACCTTGATGTTCTGGCCGGTAATGTAGGCTGCCCCATCGCTCGCCAGGAAGGCGATAGTGGCGGCAATTTCCTCGCTGGTGCCATAGCGCTTGAGCGGCACACCTTCGCGACGTTGTTCGGTAGCGGGGAGGCTGTCGATCCAACCCGGTAGCACGTTATTGATGCGAATGTTGTCAGCGGCGTACTTGTCAGCAAAGATTTTGCTGAACGATGCCAAACCGGCACGGAAAACTGCCGAGGTAGGGAAGAGTTCGCTGGGTTCGAACACCCATGCAGTAGAAATGTTGATGATTGCACCGCCGTTCTGGCGCTGCATGTACGGCGTCACCAATCGCGTAGGACGAATGACGTTGAGCAGGTATGTCTCCATGCCCTGGTGCCAGTCTTCGTCGCTGATTTCAAGGATCGGTGCCCGAGGGCCATGGCCGGCGCTGTTAACCAACACGTCGATACGGCCCCATTTCTGAACGACTGCGTCCACCAGCCGTTGCAGATCCTCGTTTGACTGGTTGCTGCCGGTTACACCAATACCACCTAACTCCTGCGCCAGGGCCTCCCCTTTGCCAGAGGAAGAAAGAATACCGACCTTGAAGCCGTCCGCAGCCAGTCTACGTGCTGCCGCCGCTCCCATGCCGCTACCACCGGCAGTGACTATTGCTACTTTTTCTACTGACATACATCCTCCTAAGTGAGGCGTGGATGGGTTGTTGGTGAAATGAGACTAGCACCGCTCTGCAGCTCTCAGAGAGACAGCAACCCTTCTTCAAGTCAGTAGTAAATCTATAGCCTTGCCTGTTCAAGTAGCCAGGTACGGACGGTTTCCAAGGCCGCCGGCTGGTGAGCGTTTCGTGGCCAGATCAGGTAATAGGCTTTATCCAGGCTCATTTGATGAGCTGCCGCCAGCGCTAATCGCCCTGCCTCCAGGTCTGCTTTGACGAAGTGGTAACTGGCCAACGCCAGCCCTTGTCCTGCTGCCGCAGCCTCGATTGCAAGTACCGTCTGGTTGAACCGCACGTTTTTAGAGGGAAGATACATGGGGCTCTGGAAGGCCTGATCTATGAACTCAGGCCAGAAATTGTGAGCGTCATGCAGCAGTGTGTATTCCTGCAGCTTTTCCACGCTTTCTGGCCTACCCAACTGTTCGATCAATGCCGGGCTACCTACCGCAACGATACGTTCAGTCAGTAAAAGCTCAGCATTGAGCATATTCTCGAAAGGTGCATGTCCGTAGCGCACAGCGATGTCAGCACCACCCGGCCTAAATTGCGAAATGCGGTCAGTGGCCAGTACTTGCAGATCGATCTGAGGGTGCGCAACCGAGAACGAAGACAGCCTGGGGATTAGCCACTTGGCCGCAAAAGTAGGCGTGACGCTGACCGTCAGTTCCAGCCCATTTGGCTTGAGGGCTTGTGTGGCCGTCGTGATCAAGGCGAACGCCTCACGAATTGCCAAACTGTAGCCCCTCCCGGGTTCCGTGAGGCGCAGCCCTCTTGGCAAACGCTCAAACAACTTCAACTCCAGGCTCGCCTCAAGCCCTCGTATCTGCTGTGCCACAGCAGCCTGAGTGACACCCAGCTCGTCGGCGGCGACCCGAAAATTCAAATGGCGGGCAACCACCTCGAGCACCCTGAGCGCGTTAAGGGGAGGCAACAAAGTATGTCCGTTCATAATATTTTTCTACTGACAAGCGAAGGATCTACTGCCGCTCTGGAAGGATGATTTTCGATTGCTTTTTCCTCGATACGCAAGAAATCGCGGTTTCAAAGGCTACGTCGAAGAAACAGGAAAGGGAACATTGGCCAGTAGAAAATCTGCGCTTGCACGGTGGGGACCGTTCATCGTTACCGCGCAGTGGTATGCTCAGCCACTTACCGTGTTGGCATCCCGACAACCTCTTGAGGGCACCACAGATGAAGCGTTTGTTACTGAGCCTGTTGTTCCTGGCGTCGGGCGCTGCCCACGCCGGCATTCCGCTGTTGAACGCAACGTGCCCCGGAAACATCGAGGTTCATGCCGACAAGGGCGGGCCGGTCTACATCAATGGCAAGGAAGGCAAGTTGAAGAAGTTCAACGACAACTACTTCGAAGCCAAAGGCAGTGGGGTCACCGTATCGTTGTCGATCAACCCGGACGGCTCGCCTGACGTCTCGTATACCGGCAAGAACAAAGCCAATGGCGTATGCCAGATCAAGGACTAGCCGCACGCCCTTTGTGCTTGGCGCAAGCGGCGTCGGCGGGCTGCAGTCGGTAGCTGGAACGGGAATTGCTGTAACCCTGGGACATTGACCATGCGGAGTACGCAGAAATGACTCAGGATGACCGCTATTACATGATTTTCAGTGTGGTTGCCGTGCTGGTACTGGATCTGGCGGCGACTTATGTATTTCTCAATGCCATTGGTTGACCCCGGTAATGGGGCAGGCCACACGCGTAATCGGGGTCAACGGCGCGGCTGCTAGATGAAATCTTGCATGGAAGATGACCAGCGGCCAGGGCCTGCCTGAACATCCCACCCCTGTGCTGTCCAACGTAAGCAAGGCATGGCTTCGCCTGCCGGAGGTACGCACATGAAACGCAAGACTGCATGGGTTGTGGTGTTGTCCGGGATGTTGTTGCTCAGTGGCTGCTGGCCGTATTGGCACGACGGCAGGCATCACCGCCATTATTATGAGGGGGACCGTGGCGGGCAGGAGTACCGTCGCTATTGATGCAGAACCGAGGTTTACGCCGCGAAATCCATATAGCAAACAAACCTAATGCCCGGTTGTGATTGAGCAGTAACATGGGCCTACGAAAACCAAAAAAGGGCAGGCTGTCTGGCAACACTTTCCCAGTTTTCGATGGGGCAGCAGGAGCGTGTCGCGTGAAGAGCTCAAAATCGCTAGCAGGCGCATTACTTGTGTCGGGGTTAGCTAGTTTGTTCCTGGCAGGCTGCGCACAGAACCCGGATGTACGTGACAGCCACGATTATACCGCCGGCACTACCGCGAAAAGCCCACCCGCGTATCTGGGGTGCGTCAAAGGCGAACTTCCAGGGCATGTGAAAACCTACGAAGTCGATGGCGAAAACTCGGTCAAGCTGTTCATCGAAAGTACCGACCCGGACAAGGCAGATGGTCTTGTGGAGTTGCGGAGCACGGGAACCCAGCACCAGTTCACGGCCTATCAGCGTGATGCCTGGTACGACCACGGCAGGTTGCTGGATGCCGCACTGATGTGTTCAAAAGCGTGATCCTCCCACCGCCCACACACACAAAGCCCGCCGTCGAGTGCGGGCTTTTTGCCCGTAGGCCGAGTAAACTGCCGCGCTCAAGAACTGGCAGGGACGCCGATAACTTGCCCGGCACCGTCTTGATGACGCCACCTCTGCCATAACCACCGTCGGATTTTTCGCTTGCTCCTATTCGTCGCCAAACTCAAAAAGCACCTGTCCCCGCGTCAATTCATGCGCTTGCTGGATACTCATGACCTGGGTAAAAAGCAGTTGAATCGCCTGTTGGCCAAAACCGGTGTCCGTACTGAAAGCCATGTGGTCATACGCCCACCGTTCTATTTCGAGCGCGGCAATCTGGAGCTGGGGCAGGGGGTTTTCATCAACAGCGGTTGCGTGCTGCTCGACGAAGCGACTATCCGCATCGGCCGCATGGCCATGCTTGGTCCACAGGTACGTTTGTGCACGACCAGCCACGATATCAACCCGCAGCGGCGCAAAGACAATGACTATATCGCCCCGATTACCGTGGGCGACAATGCCTGGATCGGTGCAGGTGCCGTGGTCTTGCCCGGCATCAACATTGGCCACAACAGCGTGGTCGCGGCCAACAGCGTGGTAACCGAGGATGTTCCGCCCAATGCGCTCTATGCTGGCTCACCGGCTAAGTTCAAGAAGTGGCTGGTGGCGCCGGAGACCGGTTGAGCCGCGCTGCTTTTGCATTTGGCGGCCCCGCCCGCAATAATTGCTGCATTTGGATGGAGAACAGCGGGTGGAAGCAAGAAGCGTTGTCGCCGAAATGTTCATTGGGATCCCGACGCATTTTTGGGTGTTGCCGGTGGCCGGCCTGGTTGCGTACTGCGGCTTGAAGTGGTCCGCCAGACTCAGCAATCGCGCCACCTTGCTGCAAGCCTCGGCTTACCTGTTACTGCTGGCGCTGGCTGTGCTGCCCAACGGTTTCTATGCCCTGTTTCCCCCTGCGCCTGACCCGGATGTGCTGTTGAACCATGCGCCGTTGCCCAACTATGCAGGGCGTTTCTACCTGGATGCGTTTTATGTTTTCAGTGGGTGGGCGCTGAGTAAAGTGGTGAAGCTCAAGTACAACTGAGTCGCTGCCCAGGGACCTGACGCGCTGGCTGGAGCATTAATTGCAAGCCCCCATTGGAAACGGCGCATTTGGGGGATAAGACAATGCTTGCTGAAGATCTGTACGTGATGTTCCTGGTTGTCGGCAGCGTATTGGCCTTGGATGTAGCGGCCATCTTGATGTACCGGGGTGCCAAGCCCTGACCCCGCCTTTGGGGCGCCCTGAGTTGGGTAGATTGTCCCGCTCATGTGCCAATCTTCAAGCGCCTTCAATGTCGTCGATTCTTGCGGCCACAGAGCGCAACTCGTCTGCAACCACATCGATGGATCTGATGTGTGCCGTGACATCGATTTCGCTCTGCGAACTACCTCGCGCCTCCATGAATTTGGCGTGGCCGCTCATGGCTTGGCTGAGCTTATCCAGGTGATCGGCTGTTCTGACCAGGTCTGACTTGATGCTATGCAGCGTCTCCATAGTGCGAAAGGCTTTCCTTGTCTTGTGCTTCAATGGGCCTGTGAGCATCGCCTCAGGGCGGTGTGAAACGCAACAGATTTGTGCAACGCGCTTGGATACCTCAGCTTTTTTCATGTACTTGCAGTACTGAGCCTTTGTCGTCGGTCACCAGCAAACCGCTGGCGTGGGTGCCGTCCGATTGTTGCTCGGCAAGCGGTACGTCCGAGGAGCGAAAAATGCTACGGCCTTGCTCACCGGTTTTAAGGGTGACGAGTTTGCCGTTCTGATAGAAGAAGTAAGTGTTGTTGGCGTTTTTTTGCATGGTGCGTAGTTCCTGGCCGTGTCGTGGAGTGACGCCCCTTGGGCAGTTTCACTTTCTCAGCGTCCGGCCGCCTGCGCTACTGGTAGAAATACCAGGTCCTCTGCACTGATCACGTTCAGGCTTCGTCTTGCAACCGCCCAGGGCTGAAGAAGAACGAAGCCACCACCACCGCGGTGATCACGCCTGTTGCATCTGCAAGAAACAGCAGCAAAACGCTGGAATCGCCCGGCGCCCTGTGATTGCCCAGCGCAAAGTCCACACCATGTGGGAATGCGGCGATCATTAGCAGCATGGCGGCCAGCAGCCCAGAAAGAAATTTCATGTAGGCCCTGCCAAATGCCAGGCCATACGCCCAGAACACGAAGATACAGAGCACGGCCAGGCCAGTGGAGGTTGCATATTGGGCGAGTATTTCCAGCCACCACAGCATGGGGTTCTCCTTGGCGAAGAGCGCGCTGATTGATGTGGGTGAGCAAACTGGCTGCTGATTGCCGTTGCCTGATGCTAATCAGAAGCAGGGGCGAGTGAATTCGTTCCCTCGCAAAACAATTAATTACCGTGAACGGGCTGTAGTAAAACAATCGACGTGTCGATTGCTTGTCGCTGGCGCGTGGATACTGTGTCAATTGCGCGAAAAATCTGCAGCAAGACCTTGGTTGATTAGAAACTCGGCGCAAGCCCCGTTAGAATGCAGCGTATCCCTGACGGCCAATTGCAAATGCCTACTTTTCGTATCTTTATCGCTTCTGCGTTAGTTGCCAGCCTTGCCGGCTGCGCAACCCCCGGCAAACCGACTGCCAGCAAACTGACCAAAAAAACACCGCAGCAGTACGCTGCTTGTGTCCTGCCCAAATGGCAGGCGCTAGCGCCCCAAGCCACGCAGAAATCGATAGCCCATGGCTACCGGCTGACCGCATCCAGTGCGGTGGCCAGTGACGATGTGCTGGACGTGGTCGACTCTCGCGAGGGTAGCCGCGCCACCTTCTACAAGGGCAGCTTCCTGTCTGGCGATAAATTGCGCCAGGCTGCCAAGGAATGCCTGGAGTGAATCAATAGCCCGAACCGCTTGAACCTCCCATGCTGGGCAGGCGCGCCTTGTGCTGGGCATTGCTCCACTCGGCGCAGGACATGAAGGCGGTTTTGTCCACCTTGCCATTGCCATCGAAGCTGACACTGTAGGGTTGCCGTTTACCGGCCTTGGTCAGCATGTAGTCGAAGCAGGTGCCGGGCACCACGGTACGGTCGGACTCGGCATCGGGTTTGCCGCCTATTTGCAGGACCTGATCTTTGCTCATGCCGGTATCGACCTTGGCCACCAGTGGCTGGTCCTGGTACTGCGCAGAGTTGGATGAGCAGGCAGCAAGCGCTGCCAGGGCGAGAAGCAGCGCGAGAAGGGGTTTGTTCATGGCAGTGCTCCGGTAGAGGACGCCGATGAAGACAGCTGCTTGTGCAGTGCCTGAGCGATCTGGGGGTTGCGTTGCCGCCCAAGGCGGCGCCACACCCTCAACCCGCTCGGCTTTTCATCATACGCCTGTACTGCCTTACCCGCAGTAACGTGCAGCCTTGCTCCAGCAACAAGGCGCGCAATGGCGACGCGTGCGCCTTGGGCCGGTTGCCTGCCGCCAAGCGGCGCATCTGCAGCTTTACCAAGGCCATGTACGCCAGTGCGGCAAATGCCTTGCGCTTCCAGCGAATGGGCTGCAGTTCGGCGCTAGCCGTCGCTTCGCCGTTCAACCAGCGTCGGGGCAGGGCGGGTTCCACCGCCAGCGCTGTCGCTATCCCGGCCATGGCCACGCCACTGGTGAGCACCTGCTCGACCACCGGCAGGCGGCGAATGCCGCCGGTGACCATCACCGGCATCTTCGCGATGGCGGCGATGTCCCGGGCAAACTCGAGAAAGTACGCTTCGCGGGCCAAGGTGCGGCCGTCGCGGGCGTCGCCCTGCATGGCCGGAGCCTCGTAGCTGCCTCCGGACAGTTCCACCAGGTCTACCGGCAACGCGTTCAGCCACAGCACCACCTGGCGGGCATCTGCAGGTTCAAAGCCGCCGCGCTGGAAGTCGGCTGAATTGAGCTTCACTGCCACACCGAAGCCGGGCGAAACCACGCTTCGCACCGCCTTGACCACCTCCAGCAGCAGCCGCGCGCGGTTCTCCAGGCTACCGCCCCAGCGATCCTGGCGCTGGTTGCTCAATGGCGACAGAAACTGGCTCAGCAGGTAACCGTGGGCAGCATGCACCTGTACACCACTGAAGCCAGCCTCTTCCGCCAGTGCGGCAGTGCGGGCAAAGCGCTGGATCAGTGCCGCGATCTCGGCTTCGTCCAGCGCCTTGGGCAAGGGGAACAGTTTCGACAAGCCGCCCATGTCCAAGGCGACCGCCGAAGGTGCCACGGTGGGCTGACCAAGGTTGGCCTGCATCTGTCGGCCTGGGTGGTTGATCTGCATCCAGAACTGCGCGCCGTGGGCGCGACCAACACGGGCCCAGTCGCGAAAACGCTGCAGTGGCTGGTTGGCGTCGAGCATTACCCCGCCCGGGCCGGTCATGGCGCTGGGGTCGATCATCACGTTGCCTGTCAGCAACAGCCCGGCACCGCCTTCGGCCCAGGCCTGGTACAACCTCAACAACTGATCGGAAGGCGTTTGGTCCGGGTTGGCCAGGTTCTCTTCCATCGCCGCCTTGGCGATGCGGTTGGGAATGACACTGCCATTGGGCAGGAGCAGGGGTTGGAACGGCGTCATGGCGATCTCCGAATGAGGGGTACCACGCATCGGTTGCAGCAAGCGTGGGCTAGGATCGGGAGAAGGCTAAGGTTAAAGTCAACTTTAAGGTCAACAGGGAAATGACATCCAAATGAAAATTGGTGAGTTGGCACGACGTACGGGGCTCAGTGCTTCGCGAATACGCTTCTACGAAGCCAGCGGGTTGATTGCCGCCCGGCGCCTGGGCAATGGTTACCGGGACTACCCGGAGCAGGTGGTGCGGGCGTTGGAGATCATTACCTGTGGCCAGCAGGCGGGGTTCAGCCTGGATGAAATGCGCAAGCTAACCGACCCATCCGGGGCTTCGCCGGTGGCGCATGGTTTGTTATTGGCAAGCCTCAAGCGCAAGGTGGCGGAGATCGAGGCGATGCAGCAGCGGCTGGCACAGAACCGTGCGCAGTTGCTGGCGGTGATTGCCGGTATCGAAGACAAGCCGCAAGGGATGGATTGCGAGGAAAATGCCCAGCGGCTAATCGTCGGTTGGCAAGACGCTGAGGCCCCAGGCGCGTGATGCCGGGTGCCCGTGGCAGTGTTTACCCCACCTCGCCGCGCTTGTTCAACTGCTCGCACTGCACCTGTGCGTCCGTTCGGCTCGAGTAGCTCGGCTTGAGCCGTTCCTTCGCCTGGTTATCGTAGATGTCGAACCCGCCACAAACAGTAGCGGCGTAGTAGCGGCTACCCACGCGGAACGACTCCTTTTCGATCGGCACAGCGGGAACGATAACGAATCTTGGCAGCATTTTTCGTGCCTCCCCAGGCAGAGACTTAAGTATTAGTCTGGCCAGTGAAAAGCATCAAGCAGGCTCATGAATAAAACAGGCTGACGAACGCTGGGGCGGCGATCGCGCTGTCATCAAATGAAAACCCGCTGTCGTCCGATGCGAAGCATCCGAAAAGCCAAGGGCATACAGTCCAATCACCCAGAACTGACGCCTTGCGTCCAGATCGATGATTGGAGAGACAAGCATGTCCAAAGTCGTACGTTTCCATCAGACCGGTGGCCCCGAGGTCCTGCGCTACGAGGACGCCGAGGTTGGCGAGCCCGGGCCGGGGCAGGTCCGTTTGCGCCAGGTGGCGGTGGGCTTGAACTATGCCGACACCTACTTCCGCAACGGCACCTACCCGATCCCGCTGCCCAATGGCATCGGCGTGGAAGCTGCCGGGGTGGTGGAGGCGGTGGGCGAGGGCGTAACCCAGGTGGTGGTCGGCGACCGGGTTACCTACACCGGTTTTCTCAATACCCTGGGTGCCTATTGCACCGAGCGCCTGATCCCCGCTGCGGCGCTGATCAAACTGCCGGAAACCATCGCCTTCGAGACCGCTGCCGCCATGACCATGCGCGGCTTGACCTCGGCCTACCTGTTGCGCCGGCTCTATGACTTCAAAGCGGGTGATAGCGTGCTGCTGCATGCTGCTGCTGGCGGGGTGGGCCTGATCGTCGCGCAGTGGGCGCGGCTGCTGGGGTTGAACGTGATCGGCACCGTGTCCACCGAGGCCAAGGCCGAAGTGGCTCGCGCCCATGGCTGCAACCACATCATCAACTACAGCGTCGAGGACGTGGCCAGCCGTGTGCGCGAGCTGACCGACGGGGTCGGGGTGAACGTGGTGTTCGACAGCGTCGGCAAGAACACCTTCAGCGGCTCGCTCGATTCGCTCAAACGTCGCGGATTGATGGTATGCGTTGGCACGGCGTCGGGCACCATCCCACCGTTCGACCCGCAATTGCTGGCGATCAAAGGCTCGCTGCAGCTCACCCGTCCGGCCCTGGCCGATTTCATCGCCGACCCGGCAGAAAAGGCCGACCTGGCCGGTGAACTGTTCGACCACGTCAGCAGTGGGCGCATCCGTATCGAAATCAACCAGCACTACGCGCTGCAGGACGCGGTTCAGGCCCACCGTGACCTGGAAGCGCGCAAAACCACCGGCTCGTCGATCTTCGTCATCTGAAGAGGGCAACAGCATGCACATCGAACAACTGACCTGCGCGATCGGTGCCGAGGTGAGTGGCGTCAACCTGGCCGACGCGATTCACGACGACGACCTGTTCGCCCAGCTGCGCCAGCAGTTGCTCCAGCACCGTGTGCTGTTCCTGCGCGACCAGCACATCAGCCGTGCCGAGCACGTGGCCTTCGCCCGTCGCTTCGGCGAGCTGGAAGACCACCCGGTGGCCGGTAGCGACCCTGAGCACCCGGGCCTGGTGCAGATCTACAAACGCCCCGACCAGCCCAACGACCGCTATGAAAACGCTTGGCACACCGATGCCACCTGGCGCGAGGCACCGCCCATGGGCTGCGTGCTGCGCTGCGTCGAATGCCCACCGGTGGGCGGCGACACAATGTGGGCGAACATGGTGCTGGCTTACGAAAACCTGCCAAACGATGTGAAGGCCAAAATCGAAGGCCTGCGCGCGCGCCACAGCATCGAGGCCAGCTTCGGTGCCGCCATGCCACTGGAAAAGCGGCTGGCACTCAAGGCGCAGTTCCCTGATGCCGAGCACCCGGTGGTACGCACCCACCCGGAAACCGGCGAGCAGGTGTTGTTCGTCAACGCCTTCACCACCCACTTCAGCAATTACCACACACCGCAGCGGGTGCGATTCGGCCAGGATGCCAACCCCGGCGCCGGCGACCTGCTGCGTTACCTGATCAGTCAGGCCTACCTGCCCGAATACCAGGTGCGCTGGCGCTGGAAGCCCAACAGCGTGGCGATCTGGGACAACCGCAGCACCCAGCATTACGCCGTGATGGACTACCCGCCGTGCCATCGCAAGATGGAGCGTGCCGGGATCAAGGGCAGCCGCACCTTCTAAGCCAGCCGCTGGCGACCGCACAAAAACAATAGCGAGGACTACAGCATGCAATTCTTCGACGATTCGTTGCATCCGGAAAACATGGAAAAGGTGGTCATCACCGTGGCCCCCTATGGCCCGGAGTGGATGCCCGAAGATTTCCCCGAGGACATTCCGCTGACCATGGACGAGCAGGTGCAGAAGGCCGTCGACTGTTATGCGGCAGGCGCTACCGTGCTGCACTTGCACGTGCGTGAGCTGGACGGCAAAGGCTCCAAGCGCCTGTCCAAGTTCAACGAGCTGATCGCCGGTGTGCGTGAGGCAGTGCCGGACATGATCATCCAGGTTGGCGGTTCGATTTCCTTCGCCCCGGAAAGTGAAGGCGAGGCGGCCAAATGGCTGTCGGATGACACCCGGCACATGCTTGCCGATCTGACGCCGCGCCCCGACCAAGTGACCGTGGCCATCAACACCACGCAGATGAACATCATGGAGCTGCTGTACCCCGAGTACCTTGAAGGTACCTCGCTGGCCAGCCCCGCCATCCACGCCGCCTACAGCGAGATGACCGTGCCGGCCGGCCCGGCCTGGGTCCGTGAGCACCTGCGCCGCCTGCGGGCCAGCAATATCCAGCCGCATTTCCAGCTGACCGGCATGCATGCCCTGGAAACCCTTGAGCGCATCGTGCGCCGTGGTGACTACATGGGCCCGCTGAACCTGACCTGGATCGGCATTGGCGGCGGCTTCGACGGCCCCAACCCGTTCAACTTCTTCAACTTCATCCACCGGGCGCCGGACGGCTGCACCCTGACCGCCGAATCGTTGCTGAAAAACGTGCTGCCGTTCAACACCATGGCCCTGGCCATGGGCCTGCACCCGCGCTGTGGCAACGAAGACACCATCATCGACCAGCACGGCAAGCGTTTCACCTCGGTGCAGCAGATCCAGCAGACCGTGCGCGTGGCCCACGAGCTGGGGCGCGAGATTGCCAGTGGCAAGGAGGCCCGCGCCATTTACCGCATCGGGCAGCAGTACAGCAGCATCGAGCAGACGCTTGAAGCCAATGGCATGGCGCCGAACCGCCAGCCGGGTGAGAAGGGCGTGCCGCAGCGCGGTTGATACCGGCCCGCTCGCCGGCTCCCACAGGTCGAAGCGGTAACTGTGGGAGCGGGCACGCCCGCGAAGGGGCCACAAAAAAGCACCATGAGTTCCGGCTGTTACCCATAACAACAAAAACAACACCCACGCCCCATACCCAAGGAGGCAACATGGCCACCTATCTCGCCAGTGCCGAAGGCTCCGGCACCGACTCCGCCCACAGCGTCCCCCGGCGCTATGCCTGGGTGGTTTTTGCCCTGACTTTCGGCCTGTTGATCTCCGACTACATGTCGCGCCAGGTGCTCAATGCGGTGTTCCCGCTGCTCAAGGGCGAATGGGCATTGAGCGACAGCCAGCTCGGGCTGCTCAGCGGCATCGTCGCGCTGATGGTCGGCCTGCTGACCTTTCCGCTGTCACTGCTGGCCGACCGCTTCGGCAGGGTACGCAGCCTGGTGCTGATGGCGGTGTTGTGGAGCATGGCCACGCTCGGCTGTGCCCTGGCGGAAAACTACCCGCAAATGTTCATTGCGCGCTTTCTGGTTGGGGTCGGCGAGGCCGCCTATGGCAGTGTCGGCATTGCCGTGGTGGTCGCCGTGTTCCCCCGCGATATGCGCTCGACGCTGGCCGGGGCGTTCATGGCCGGTGGCATGTTCGGCTCGGTGCTAGGCATGGCCGTGGGCGGCGTGCTGGCCCAGCACCTGGGCTGGCGCTGGGCATTCGCCGGCATGGCATTGTTCGGCCTGGTGCTGGCATTGCTCTACCCGATGATCGTCAAGGAGGCGCGCATTGCACCCAAGTGCGCGGTGCAGGCGCTGGACAAGGCCAGTCACCCGTTGCGCACCTTGTACGGCAGCCGTTCGGTCATCGCCGCCTATGTCGGCAGTGGCCTGCAACTGTTCGTTGGCGGCACCCTCATCGTGTGGATGCCCAGTTACCTGAACCGCTACTACGCCATGGGTACCGACCGTGCCGGGGCGATCGCCGCCGTCATCGTGCTGTGCAGCGGCATCGGCATGATCCTATGCGCCATGCTGTGCGACCGCCTTGGGCGGCAGCGCCCGGACCGCAAGATCAGCCTGGCCATCGCCTACTGCCTGGGCAGCTGCGCATTGCTGAGCATTGCCTTTGCGTTGCCCGCCGGTACCGCGCAACTGGTATTGATCTGCCTGGGCATGATGATCGCCGCCGGTACCAATGGCCCGTCCAGCGCCATGGTCGCCAACCTTACCCACGCTGCGGTGCATGGCACGGCGTTCGCCACGCTGACCCTGGCCAACAACCTGCTGGGGCTGGCCACCGGGCCGCTGATCACGGGACGGGTGTCTGACCTGATCGGCCTGCAGGCCGCGCTGCAGTTGGTGCCGCTGATCAGTATCGCGGCAGCCGCAGTGTTCCTTATCGCCAAGCGTCACTACCACCGCGACATGGACCGTCTGCGCTCCAGGAGTTGAAACCGTGAAACAGCTGTTGTCCATCGAGGTGTTCTTCGATTTCGTCTGCCCCTGGTGCCTGATAGGCCAGCGGCACCTGCAAGCGGCCTTGCTGCTGTTGCAGCGTGAGCAGCCACAGGTGCAGGTGCAGGTGCAGTGGCGGGGCGTGCAGTTGCTGCCCGGCTTGCCTGCCAATGGGGTGCCTTTCAATACCTTCTACCTGCAACGCCTGGGCAGCGAGCAAGCAGTGCGCGAGCGCCAGGCTCAGGTGCGCGCCGCTGCCAGTGTGGTGGGCGAGGATATCGATTTTTCGCGTATCCGCCGCATGCCCAATACCGGCAATGCTCACCGTTTGATGCAACGGGCCGGCAACCTGCTCGGTGTAGCGCAACAGGAAGCGCTGCTGGCGCAACTGTTCATTGCCTATTTCCACCAAGGCCGTGACCTGGGTGATAGCCGCACGTTGCTCGGGATCGCCCAGAGTAGTGGGCTTGAAGCCGCGCAAGTGATCGATTGCTTACGTGACGACGGCAGCCCATTTCTGGACGGTGCCGGGCGTGCAGGCAGTGCCGTGCCACGCTATCGCTTCAACCAGGGCCCGCTGATTGCCGGCGTGCGGCCTGCCGAAGCGTTGTTCGCCGCCATGAATGACGCCTTGCATGAGGTGGTGCAGGCATGAGCCGACGTATCGCCATAAGCCCCAGCCAACTGCCCCAGCGCAATGGCCGGGCACTGTTAGCCTGCGAGGGCCATAGCGTGGCCTTGTTCAATGTCGCCGATACGCTCTATGCCATCGACGACAGTTGCCCGCACCAGGGGGCGTCGCTGTGCGGCGGGCGACTGGAAGGGCGGGTTATCCAGTGCTGCGCCCACGGCCTGCGTTTCGACCTGGCCAGCGGTTACTTGATCAACTCCAAGGCCTTGAAGGTTGCCAGCTACCCGATCGAGCAACAGGACGGGCAGGTCTTCATCGTGCTGGACAGCGAGGAGACCGGGCCATGAGCACACTGACCCTGACCGCAGCCCATCACCGTATTCGCACCCTGGCCCCAGGGGTAGCGGTAAGCCTGATCGTCGGCGCAGCCGCCAGTTTCCTCAGCGAGCACTACGCTGCGCCAGTCATGCTGTTTGCCCTGCTGCTGGGCATGGCGCTGAACTTTTTGGCGGTCGACGGCCCCTGCAAGGCGGGCATCGAGTTTACCGCCCGCACGGTACTGCGCCTGGGTGTGGCCCTGCTGGGCATGCGCATTACCCTGAGCCAGATCGCCAGCTTGGGCTGGAAACCAGTGGCCTTGGTGGTGGCCTTGGTCGTCGTCACCATTCTGGTCTCGGTGGTGGTGGCCAAAGCACTGGGCTTCTCGCGACTGTTCGGCATGCTCACCGGCGGCGCCACGGCCATTTGTGGGGCTTCTGCGGCACTGGCCCTGGCGGCCGCCTTGCCGCAGCATCCGCGCAAGGAGCACGCAACGCTGTTCACGGTGATCGGGGTGTCGGCGCTGTCGACCTTGGCGATGATCCTCTACCCGATGATCGCCCAGTGGCTGCACCTGTCGCCGCCGCAAGCGGGCGTCTTCCTGGGCGCGACCATTCACGATGTGGCGCAGGTAGTGGGGGCGGGCTACAGCATGTCCACCGAGACCGGCGACATCGCCACGGTGGTCAAGTTGATGCGCGTGGCCATGCTGCTGCCGGTGATTGTCTGTGCGGCGATGATCACACGTCGCCAAGGCCTGGAGGCAGGCGGTCAACGGCCGCCGTTGCTGCCGTGGTTCGCGGTCGGCTTCGTGCTGCTGGCCTGCATCAACAGTACAGGGTGGGTGCCAGCGCCAGCGCAAGGTGCTATCAATGAGTTATCGCGGGGGTGCCTGGTGGTGGCGATCAGCGCCCTGGGCATGAAGACGCAGCTCAAGGCTCTGGCCTCGGTCGGGCTCAGGCCCATCGCGTTGATGGTGGGTGAAAGCGTGTTTCTTGTGCTACTGGTGCTGACGTTGATGCACTGGGGGCTCCAGCCCTAGGGCTCCTGCATATCCCGCTGTGCCCGCCAGCTGGCCGGTGGCATGCCGTACTGGGCGATGAACCAGCGGGTGAACGAGCTGGGCATCGAGTAACCCAGCATGTCGGCAATGCGCCCCAGCGAGTAGCTGGGGTTTTCCAGGTAGCGCATCACCAGGTCGCGGCGCACGCTGTTGATCAGGTCCTTGAACGTCAACCCGCTTTCTTCCAGCCGCCGCTGCAAGGTACGCACGTTCATGCCCTGGGTCTGCGCCACTTGCTCGATAGTGGCACGGCCCATGGGCAGCAGCAGGTAGATGGTCTTGCGCAGCTCCAGTTCAAGAGACGGCACGCCGCTGGCCGGCAGCGTGTCCAGGTAGCGCCGAGCCAGGCGGGCCATGGCTTCGTTGGCCTGCGGGCTGGCACTGTCGAGGTCGGCGGCGGGGCAGACGATGCCATTGAATTCGCTGCCGAACACCAGCGTGCAGCCGAAGATGCGCCGATGGATAGCGGGGTCGGCGGGGGCCGCATGGGTGAAGTTGGCGCTGATCGGGTGCCAGTGGGCGCCCAGCAACGCCGCGCACAAGCGCATCATCACGCCGATGGCCAACTCGGTGGCCTGGCGGCTGCAGGGCGCACGCTCGTTGATCACCTCCTCGCGGATGACCACGGTCTTGCCGGCTTCTTCGATATGAATGGCCAGCGCGTCATTGAGCAGGTGGCGGTACTGCACGATCACCTGCAGCGCATCGCGCAGGTTGCGTTGGTGGCTGAGCAGCAGGCTGATTTCGCCGAAGTCCGACAACTGGCGCAACTCGGCCATGCGCAGGCCAAAGCTTTCGCACTGGGTGGCGCTGGCGGAAGCCTCCAGCAAACTGATGACACTGGCCACCGGGATACGCCGGTTGGGGTCGTCGAGCAAGGCGGCGCTAAGGCCAACCTGTGCCAGCAGTGCATGGGGGTTGAGGCCCAGGTGGCGGGACACTTCCAGGTAGTTGGTCAAGCTGGCGGCACGGACTAGAGCAGGCATTTTTATTGTTGTCCCTATTGTTCAGGCATCCGGCGCTTTTGGGGCGCCTGTCACGGCCCTTTCGCAGCACAAGGCTGCTCCTACAGGATGCACGGGTTATAGCCTGCGTGTCATGAATTGAAAAGCAAAGCCCCTCCCGCGCCAATGTCATGAAATGAAAAGCGCCTGACGCCCAATGTGAAGCGCCCAGGGGGCGGGCTGTTTACTGTGAACATCAAGCGCTATACCGCACACGAGGTTCACCGTGGAAAAACTGCAAACCGCTGCCACCGTGCTGATTGTCCCTGGCCTGCGCGACCACGTCGCCGAACATTGGCAAACGCTGCTTGCCGGCCGCCTGGCCAAGGTACGCAGCGTACCGCCGCTGCAAGCTGACGGCCTGTGCTGCAACGCTCGGGTAGAGGCGATCCAGCGCGAGCTGGAACAGATCGATGGCCAGGTGCTACTGGTGGCGCACAGTGCCGGCGCACTGATGGTCGCCCATTGGGCAGCACGTTATCGGCGGCCGATCAAGGGCGCTTTGCTGGCTGCCCCGCCTGACCTCAACGCTCACTGGCCGGCGCATTACCCGAGCCCGGCCAGCCTGGCCGAGAAGGGCTGGTCGCCACTTCCGTCCTCGCCGCTGCCATTCCCCAGCATCGTCGCGGCCAGCAGCAACGACCACCTCGCCAGCTACGCCGCTGCCGGTGAACTGGCCCGGCGTTGGGGCAGCGAATTGATCGGCCTGGGCGCCGTTGGCCATCTCAACCCAGCCTCCGGTTTCGGCCCCTGGCCGTTGGCCGAGGCCCTGATCCGCCGGCTGGACAGCGCAAACCCGCAGTAACGCATGGACGCCCCAGCCACGCCCGCAGCAGACGGGCGGCGTAAAAAACAATAACAATACGTGGAGCCATCGTAATGCCAGAACACCGCATTCACCGTGCTGTGAAGCCACAGCGCTGCCTGCTCGCCTGCGCCATCGGCCTGCTCACGCTGCCCGCCGCCCAGGCCTTCGAAGTCGATACCGGCCATGAAGACTGGGCTGTGCGCTTCGACAATACCGTCAAATACAACTACGGCGTGCGCACGGAAAGCGCCGACAAGCGCCTGCTGGGTACGCCCAACAGCAACGACGGTGACTACAACTTCCGCAAGGCCGGCACCAACATCACCAACCGGGTCGACCTGTTGACCGAGCTGGATGTGGTGTACCAGGGCAACACCGGTTTTCGTGTCAGCACTGCCAGCTGGTACGACAAGGCCTACGACAACACGGGGTCCAACAGCAACCCGTTCGTCAACGGCAACGGTGACCAGTCGGGTATCAACCCCAGCCTCAATGGCCTGCCGGGCACCGGCATACCGTTGGGCAGCCCGCACCTGAGCAACTACGCCCAGCGTTACTACAGCGGCCCGTCGGGCGAAGTGCTGGATGCCTTCGTGTTCATGAGCCGCGATGTGGGCGAAGCGTCCCAGGTCAGCGCCAAGCTGGGCCAGCACAACCTGTTCTGGGGTGAAACCCTGCTCAACCCGGTGCATTCGCTGAGCTATGGCCAGTCCGGCCTGGACCTGGCCAAGCTGGCGGCTTCGCCGGGCACAGAGGCCAAGGAGCTGTTCGTACCGCGCAACCAGCTGTCGACCTCGTTCCTGGTCAACTCCGAGCTCACCCTGGGTGCCCAGTACTTCTTCGACTGGGACGCTGCCCGCCTGCCCGAGGCCGGTACCTACTATGGCGGTTCTGATGTGGTGGGCGAGGGCGCGCAGAGCTTCCTGCTGGGCCACACAGGCACCCCGGGGTTGATCCCGGTGCGCGGTGCGCTGACCACCATTCGCCGCGGTCATGACCTGACTCCCGGCAAAAGCGGCGACTGGGGCATCATGGCCAAGTGGTCGCCAGAATGGCTGGGCGGCACCCTTGGTTTCTACTACCGCAAGACGTCCGAGATCTTGCCTCAGGCCTGGCTCGATGCGCGCGGCATGACCGTGGCCAACGGCCCGTTCGGCAACCCGCCGGCCAGCCGCCAAGGCGCGGTCGGCAACCTGTACAACTCGCTGCAAAGCACCACTTATCAGTTTGCCTATGCCGACAACATCGACGTTTACGGGCTGAGCCTTTCCAAGGATGTGGCCGGCATCAGCGTCGGCAGCGACCTGAACATCCGCCACAACATGCCGCTGGCGAGCATCCCGGCAATCGTCAGTGCCCCCGGCCAAGGTGGCCTGGGCGGCGGCTTCGGCCTGCTGCCGGCACGCCTGCCAAGCAGCGGGGTGATCTACGACGTGCCCAAGGATGGCGACAGCCTGAGCGCCACCGGCGACACCCTGCACTTCACCCTCAACGGCCTGATGACGATTGGCGACACGCCGCTGTTCGACTCGGCGACCCTGCTTGGCGAGCTGTTCTACAGCAACCTGCTCAAGCTCGATAGCCACAACGAAGCTTTGTACAAAGGCAAGAGCAGCTACCGCGGCATCGACAAGGCCACCCGTGACAACTGGGGCATCGCCGTCAACTTCACCCCCACCTGGTACCAGGTGTTTCCGGGCATGGACCTGAGCATGCCGCTGTCGGTCAACGTCGGCATCGACGGTGTATCGCCGGTGCAAGGCGGCGGTGCCGAGAATACCGGCAACTACGCGGTGGGCTTTAGCGCCGCCATCTACAACCAGTACTTCGTCGACCTCAAGTACGTCGACAGTTTCGGTGAGACCAAGGCCTGCAAGGACGGCCAGACCGATGGCAGCACCCCCAATGCCCTGGACGGCGAACAGGATTACACCTGCTACGGCGGCGGCTACGCCTCCTTCTCCGGCGGTGGTGCCACCACCGAGGACCGTGGTGCCCTGTACCTGACCGTCAAGACGACCTTCTGAGTCATGTTTCCTACCGCCTACACAGGAAGACAACCATCATGAATTTCGTACGTACCCTGCTGGCCTCGTGCCTGTCGCTGGCCGCGCTGAACGCCGCCCAGGCCGCCGTTTCCCCTGACCAGGCTGCACACCTGGGCAGCAACCTGACCGCCATCGGCGCAGAAAAGGCCGGCAATGCCGACGGTTCGATCCCGGCCTACCAGGGCGGCCTGCAAACGCCGCCAGCCAGCTATCAGAACGGTGCCAGCATGCGCCCCGACCCGTTTGCCAGCGAGAAGCCGCTGTTGGTCATCGATGGCAAGAACGCCGATCAGTACAAGGGCCAGTTGACCGCCACCACCCTGGAGTTGCTCAAGCGCTACCCCAGCTACCGCGTCGACGTGTACCCGACCCACCGCAGTGTGGCGCTGCCGCAGGCAGTGCTGGACAACACCCGCAAGAACGCCACCGGTGCGAAAAGCCAGGAGGGCGGCACTGCGGTGGACAACGTGCTACCGGGTATCCCGTTCCCTATTCCGCAGAACGGCGCCGAGGCCATGTGGAACTTCCTGCTGCGCTACCAGGGCGTGAGCATGACCGCCAAGTACGACTCGTGGAACGTCGACGCTGCCGGCAAAGCGTCGCTGTCGACCACCGGCCAGGCCAACATCAGCTACCCGATCTACGAGGACATGGCCAAGCCGATCGGTGCCAAGGACACCTACTACCAGATGAAACTGGTGTACACCGGGCCCGCGCGCCGTGCCGGTGAAGCGATGATGCTGCGCGACGCCGCCAACCCGCTGGTGCAGCCACGCAACGCCTGGCAATACCTGCCGGGCCAGCGCCGGGTGAAACTGGCACCTAACCTGGCCTACGACACACCCAACCCGGGCACCTCCGGCTCTGGCACCTACGACGACGTGTTCGTCTTCAACGGCGCGCTGGACCGCTACGACTGGACCCTGGTGGGCAAGCAGGAAATGTACGTGCCGTACAACACCTACCAGCTGACCTACAACACCGACGTCAAGCAGGTGATTACCCCAAACCACCTGGCACCGCAGTTCGTGCGCTGGGAAAAGCACCGCGTGTGGGTGGTGGAAGGCAAGCTCAAGGAGGGTGCGCGCCACATCTACCACAAGCGCCGCTTCTACCTTGACGAGGACAGCTGGATCGCTCTGGCTTCGGACCAGTACGACGCCCGTGGCCAACTGTATCGCGGCTCGTTCGCCTTCCTCACCCAGAGCTATGACAAGCAGACCCCGGACGCCACGCCTTTCATGATCTACGACCTGATCGGCGGCACCTACAACCTCAACGGCGTGGTCGGTGCTTATGGCGGTATCCGCTACATCGAGCCACTGTCGAAAACCCAGTGGTCGCCCGAGTCGCTGGCCGGCAATGGCATTCGCTGAACCCACGGAGCAGAGGTTGCCGATGTCTGTCTTCAAACGATGCAGCGTGGTGATGCTGACCCTGGCCGCGCTACACGGCGCGGCGCAGGCGGCGCCATTCACCGATGTGCTGGATGTGCCCGCCATGCCCAGCGCCTTGGCCAGCAGCAGTGCCCTGCGGGATGTGACCTTGGCCGGGCAACGCCTGGTCGCGGTTGGGCCGCGTGGGCACATCCTGTATTCCGATGACCACGGCGCGCACTGGCAGCAGGCTCAGGTGCCGGTCAGCGCCGACCTGAATGCGGTGAGCTTCGCCACCCCCGAACTGGGCTGGGCGGTCGGCCACGATGGTGTGGTACTGCACAGCCGCGATGGTGGCCTGCACTGGCAAAGGCAGCTGGATGGTCGAACCCTGGCCGAACAGTTGCCTGGCGCAGGCACTGACAATGCCTTGCTCGATGTGTGGTTCGGCGATGCCCGCAATGGCTATGCGGTGGGCTTGTTCAACCTGCTGTTGCGCACCACTGATGGTGGCGAGCACTGGCAACCGTGGCTCGACCACAGTGACAACCCTCAAGGCCTGCACCTGACCAGCCTGGCTGCGGTGGGTGATGACCTGTACATCACCGGCGAGCAGGGCCTGCTGCTGAAGTGGGACGGCAAGCGCTTCAGCCGGGTCGACACACCCTACGCCGGCACCCTGTTCGGCGCCGTCGGCAAGCCCGGTGCGCTGCTGATCTACGGGCTGCGCGGCCACGCCTACCGCAGTACTGATGGCGGCCAGCAATGGCAACCGATCGACACCGGTATCACGACCAGCCTCACCGCCGCCGGCATCGATCGTGACGGGCAGCTGTGGTTGGCCAGCCAGGCTGGTGACCTGCTGCTCAGCCGCGATGATGGCGCCAGTTTCCGCGCGGTACCACAAAGCGCCCGTGGCCCGGTGACCGCCCTTGCCAGCGATGCCGACAACCGCCTGGTGCTGGTGGGCGAGCGGGGCGTGCGCAACCCGTTTGGTAACCCCTCGCCGCACCCATAACAAGAGAAGACCCTGATGGCCGCTACCCGCCAAGA
The DNA here is from genome assembly GCF_048068035.1 of Pseudomonas sp. NY11955. Taxonomy (NCBI): domain Bacteria; kingdom Pseudomonadati; phylum Pseudomonadota; class Gammaproteobacteria; order Pseudomonadales; family Pseudomonadaceae; genus Pseudomonas; species Pseudomonas sp. NY11955. The sequence continues at coordinate 162,724 of NZ_JBLUPS010000013.1, read as the reverse complement.
TACCCTTCCGGTAATCCGCAACCTTGCCGATTTCGACCCGCGCTCGGGCAATGGCCTGGAACGCCTGGTGTTCAACCACCGCCTGCCATTTCTGCTGTGCATGCTGGTGGCGACGCTGGTGCTGGGCTTCATGGCGCTGACCCGCCTGGAGCTGCGCCCGAGCTTCGACAAGATGCTGCCGCAGAGCCACCCCTATATCCAAAACTACCTGGAGAACCGCGCCTCGTTGCGCGGCCTCGGCAATGCGGTGCGGGTGGTGGTGGAAAACACCCAGGGAGATATCTTCGACCCCGGCTACCTGCAGACCCTGCGCCACATCAACGACGAGCTGTTTCTTGGCCAAGGCGTGGACCGGGCCTGGGTGAAGTCGCTGTGGAGCCCGGCGGTGCGCTGGACCGAGGTTACCGAGGAAGGTTTCCAGGGTGGCCCGGTGATGCCCGACGGTTATCAGGGCGCGGCCGGCGATATCGAACAACTGCGGCAGAACATCGAGCGGGCCAACATCGTCGGCAGCCTGGTAGCGCGCGACTTCAAGTCGAGCATGCTGGTGGTGCCGCTGCTCGACCAGGATTCAGCCACCGGCAAAGGCCTGGACTACCATGCCTTTTCACAAAAGCTCGAACAGTTGCGTAGCCAGTACCAGGCCAGCGGCCAGTACCGTATTCATGTCATCGGCTTCGCCAAGCTGATGGGCGACTTGATCGATGGCTTGCTCGAGGTGATGGCGTTCTTTGCCCTGGCGGTGCTGACCAGCCTGGTGATCATCTACTGCTATACCCGCTGCGTGCGCAGCACCTTGCTGGTGGTGCTGTGCTCGCTGACCGCAGTGGTATGGCAGTTGGGTATCGTCGCCTGGCTGGGCTATGCCATCGACCCGTACTCGATCCTGGTGCCGTTCCTGATCTTTGCCATCGGCGTGTCCCATGCGGCGCAGAAGATGAACGGCATTCTCCAGGACATCGGCCGCGGTACCCACCGGCAGATCGCTGCCCGCTATACCTTCCGCCGCCTGTTCGTCGCCGGGGTGACCGCATTGCTGGCCGATGCCGTGGGCTTCGCCGTGCTGATGCTGATCGATATTCCGGTGATCCAGGACCTGGCCATTACCGCCAGCATTGGTGTGGCGGTGCTGATCTTCACTTCATTGCTGTTGATGCCGGTGGCACTGTCCTATGTCGGTGTAGGCCACAAGGCTGCCGAACGGGCTTTGCGTATCGATGCCCGCGCGGACCAGCACCGTGGCTTTGGCCGGCTGTGGGACCTGCTTGACCGCTTTACCGAACGTAAATGGGCCAGCGCTGCCTTGCTGGTTGCCCTGGCCCTGACCGCCGTTGGTATCTGGGGCAGCCTGCAGCTGAAAATCGGTGACCTCGACAGTGGTGCCCCCGAGCTGCGCGCCGACTCGCGCTACAACCTCGACAACGCCTACATCACCCAGCATTACGCACTGTCCAGCGACACCTTCGCGGTCATGGTCAAGACTGCCCCCGAAGGCTGTCTGCAATACCAGACGTTGATCCTCGCCGACCGCCTGGCCTGGGAGCTGCAGCAACTGCCGGGTGTGCAGACCACCGCGTCGCTGGCCAACGCCGTGCGCCAGATCACCGCCGGTACCTACGAAGGCAACCCGCGCTTGAACAGCTTGCAGCGCAACCAGGACGTGCTCAACTACGCGGCCCAGCAAGCCTCGGTCAACGCCCCCGAGTTGTTCAACAACGACTGTTCGCTGATGCCAGTGATCGCCTACCTCAAGGACCACCGCGCCGATACGCTGGCCCAGGTGGCCGCCGCGGCCGAGCGGTTCGCCCAAGCCAACAGCAGTGCCGAGCACCAGTTCCTGCTGGCCGCCGGCAGCGCCGGAATCGAGGCTGCCACCAACGTGGTGGTGCGCGAGGCCAACCACCGCATGCTGTTGCTGGTGTACCTGGCGGTGACGCTGTTCTGCCTGATCACCTTCCGCAGCTGGCGTGCCACGTTGGTGGCGATCCTGCCGCTGATGCTCACCTCGGTGCTGTGCGAGGCGCTGATGGTGGCCATGGGCATTGGTGTCAAGGTTGCCACCTTGCCGGTGATCGCCCTGGGCGTGGGCATTGGCGTGGACTACGCGCTGTACCTGCTCAGCGTGCAACTGCACTACCAGCGCGCCGGCCTGAACCTGGCCCAGGCCTACCAGAAAGCCGTGGCCTTCACCGGCCGGGTGGTGGGGCTGGTCGGTATCACCCTGGCGGCCGGCGTGGTCGGCTGGGCCTGGTCACCGATCAAGTTCCAGGCCGACATGGGCCTGCTGCTGACCTTCATGTTCCTGTGGAACATGCTCGGCGCGCTGGTGCTGATACCGGCGCTGTCGCACTTCCTTCTGCGCGGTGTGGGCGCCCAGGCGGTTGCCGAAGCCCAGGCCAAAGCGCTTTCGAAAACCCAAGAAACCGAGTGTTCGCCTCATGTCTGATTACCTACCGCCGCTGCGCGACATGGCTTTTCTGTTCAACGAAGTGTTCGACATCCCGACGTGGTGGGCGCAAACGCCCGCATTGGCCGAGGTGGTCGATGGCGACACTGCCCGGGCCATACTCGAACAGGCTGGCAAGCTGATTGCCGAGCGGGTGGCGCCGCTCAACCGCAGCGGCGACGAGCAGGGCTGCCGCTGGGAGGCTGGCCAGGTACAAACACCCGAAGGCTTCGCCGATGCCTACCGCGCATTCGCCGCTGACGGCTGGGTGGGTGTGGCCGGGGCCCCGGAATACGGCGGCATGGGCATGCCGAAGGTGATTGGCGCCCAGCTCGAAGAAATGCTCAACGCCGCCAACCTGTCGTTCGGCCTGTACCCGATGCTGACCGCCGGGGCCTGCCTGTCGCTGCTCAACCATGCCAGTGATCCGCTGAAGGCGCTGTACTTGCCGCCGATGTACCAAGGGCGTTGGACCGGCTCCATGTGCCTCACCGAACCGCAGGCTGGCACCGACCTGGGCCTGATCCGCACCCGCGCCGAGCCCATCGCCGAAGGCTGCTACCGCATCAGCGGCACGAAGATCTTCATCACTGGCGGTGAGCAGGACCTGACCGAGAACATCATCCACCTGGTTCTGGCGCGGCTGCCCGACGCACCCGCTGGGCCCAAGGGCATCTCGCTGTTCCTGGTGCCCAAGGTGCTGGTCGACGCCGACGGTGCGCTGGGCGAGGCCAATGCGGTGAGTTGCGGCTCGATCGAGCACAAGATGGGCATCAAGGCCTCGGCCACCTGTGTGATGAACTTCGATGGTGCCATTGGTTACCTGGTCGGCGAGCCGAACAAGGGCCTCAATGCCATGTTCACCATGATGAACTACGAGCGCCTGGGTGTGGGCATCCAGGGCCTGGCCCTGGGCGAGCGCTCCTATCAGGGTGCCATCGCCTATGCCCGCGATCGCCTGCAAGGTCGCGCACCGACGGGGGCCGAAGCGCCAACGCAGACTGCAGACCCGATCATCGTCCATCCAGACGTACGCCGCATGCTGCTGACCATGAAAGCGCTGAACGAAGGTGGGCGGGCGTTTTCCACCTACGTGGCGTTGCAGCTGGACCTGGCCAAGTACAGCGACGACCCCGCTGCGCGTGCCAAGGCCGAGGCCAAGGTGGCGTTGCTCACGCCGGTGGCCAAGGCGTTTCTTACCGACATGGGGCTGGAGACCACCGTGCACGGCCAGCAAGTGCTGGGTGGTCACGGCTATATCCGTGAATGGGGCCAGGAGCAGTTGATACGGGATTGTCGCATCACCCAGATCTACGAAGGCACCAACGGTATCCAGGCCCTGGACCTGGTCGGGCGCAAGCTTTTTGCCGATGGTGGCAAGGCGTATCTCGGCGTGTCTGACGAAATGGCCGCGTTTGCCGAAGCACTGCCAGTGGAGCAGGCCGAGTTCGCTGTACCCCTGCTGGCGGCCGTGCGCAACCTCGACGAACTCAGCGCCTGGTTGCTCGACCGCGGCCAAGGCAACCCGCGGGAGCTTGGCGCGGCAGCGGTGGAATACCTGCAGGTGTTTGGCTACACGTTCTACGCCTACCTGTGGGCGCGCATGGCGGTGGTGTGCCAGGCCCAGGCAACACCTGAGCCGTTCCACCTGAGCAAGCTGGGCACCGCGCGCTTCTACTTTGCACGCCTGCTGCCACGCATCCACTCGCTCAGCGCCAGTGTCAGGGCCGGCAGCGACAGCCTGTACCTGCTTGAGGCAGGGCAACTGTGAAGGCCACGAACATGATCACCACCCGCGTCATGCCCTCGGCCGAGCAGGCCTATGCCTACCCGCTGCTGATCAAGCGCCTGCTGCTGTCGGGAGTGCGCTACCAGCCCTATCAGGAAATCGTCTACGCCGACAAGCTGCGCTACACCTACACCACGTTGCTGGAACGCATCCAACGGCTGGCCAACGTGCTGACCGCTGCCGGGGTCAAGCCTGGCGACACCGTGGCCTTGCTCGACTGGGACAGCCACCGGGCGCTGGAGTGTTTCTTTGCCGTGCCGATGCTTGGCGCGGTGCTGCATACGGTGAACGTGCGGCTGTCCAGCGAGCAGGTGCGCTACACCATGAACCACGCCAAGGACCGGCTGGTACTGGTGCATGATGACTTTTTGCCGTTGATGCAGCAGCTACGTGCAGACTTGCCGACTGTCGATGGTTTCATCCGCCTCAGCGAGGGTGCTCCCGCCGCGCAGGCAGTGCCTTTGCTGGGCGAGTACGAAGCCATGCTGGCGGCTGCCGAGCCCCGGTTCGACTTCGCCGATTTCGACGAAAATTCGCTGGCCACGCTGTTCTACACCAGCGGTACCACCGGCAACCCCAAGGGTGTGTATTTCAGCCACCGGCAGTTGGTGCTGCATACCCTGGTCGAGCAGGGCACTTTGGCCGCCTGTGGTGAGGTGCCGCTGCTGCGCACAGGCGATGTGTACATGCCGATCACGCCCATGTTCCATGTGCACGCATGGGGCGTGCCCTATGTGGCGACGGCGCTGGGTATCAAGCAGGTCTACCCCGGGCGCTACGAGCCAAACCGCCTGGTGCGCCTGTTCCATGACGAGGGGGTGACCTTCTCCCATTGCGTGCCAACGGTGCTGCAGATGATGCTCGACAGCGAGCAAGGGCGCCGCACCGACCTCACCGGCTGGAAGATGCTGCTGGGCGGCAGCGCGCTGACCCTGGGCCTGGCCCAGCGCGCCAGCGAGCGCGGCATCAGTGTCCACTGTGGCTATGGCATGTCGGAAAGCTGCCCGCTGCTCAGCATCACCTACCTGAGTGCTGAGCTGCTGGCCAAGCCGATGGCGCAACAACTGCCGCTGCGCATCGATGCCGGTGTGCCGATTGCCATGGTGGACCTGCGCATCGTCGACAGCGAGGGCCGGGAGGTGCCGCACGACGGCGAAAGCCTGGGTGAAATCGTGGTGCGCGCGCCCTGGCTGACCCAAGGCTACCTGCACGAACCGGAGCACGGTGCGGCGCTGTGGCTGGGGGGCTGGATGCACACCGGCGATCTGGCCTGCATCGATGCGGCGGGGGTGGTGCGCATCCGCGACCGGATCAAGGATGTGATCAAGACCGGTGGCGAGTGGGTCAGCTCGGTGGCGCTGGAAAACCTGATCAGTCAGCACCCGTCCGTCGCCTCGGTGGCGGTAATCGGTATTCCTGATCCACAGTGGGGGGAACAACCTTTGGCCCTGGTGGTCTGCTGTGACGGCATGCAGTTGGACCAGCCGTCGTTGGCCAGGCACCTGCAGCCGTACGTCGACAGCGGCCACCTGAACAAGTGGGCCATACCACGGCAGCTGCGTTGCGTGGCCGAGATCCCCAGGACCAGCGTCGGCAAGATCGACAAGAAACGCATTCGCCAGGCTGAAATCTAGCGGTTGGCGTGCGATTCCTTGGGGCTGCGCAGCGGCCCCAAAACCCCGCCAAGCAAGGGAATGGCGGTTGACTAACGTTCAGCTAGGTAAAGTTAGGTAAAAGCGGCCACGGCGTATACACGGATCGGTATTGTGGTTTGTACTGTCCAGTTAAAGATGCCATTGATGAACACACTTCCGTCGCAGCCAAGCGCTGAACGCGGGGCGTTCTCCAGTTTCGAGGCGTGTCGCAACACCCAACAGGGCCCCGTGGTGATCCTTGCCTCCGGTGCCTCGGCCAAGCATTTTCCGCTGGGCGAATTCGCGCATTTGCCCATCATCGCCATGAACGGCTCGGTCGCCATGACCGCCGAACACGGTATCAAGCCGTTCTTCTACGTGTGCACCGACAAAAGTTTTCGCCTGCAACAGCCGGCCTTGTTCGCCACGGCCTTGCGCGACAGCCAGCGCCTGGCACTTTGGCCCGAGCAATATGCGGGTGCCAATGTGCCAGCCGATACCGAGTGTTATGCCCTGCACAAAGCCGACACGCCGGGCCTGCTGGACGGTTTGCGCGGCCACGGTGACAGCTGCGTGTGCAACCGCGCACTGTGGAGTAAACGCAGCCGCTCGATTGCCTTCAGCAAAGACCTGGCCCATGGTTTCTTCGATGCTCGCACAGTGGCGTACGTGGCCTTGCAACTGGCTTACCACCTGGGCTTCGAAGAGGTGCTGCTGGTAGGGGTAGACCTCGATCAGAGCGTCGGGCGCTTCTATGAGAACGGCAAAGGCGAGTGTTCGCCGTGCGGGCTCGATCAGCATTGGGACAGCCGTATCCTGCCGTCGTTGACGCTGATGGCCAGGGAAGTGGTCAACGAGCATTTCCATGTCTACAACCTGTCGGCGACGTCGCGCATTCCCGCCGACCTGATCCCCAAGGTCAATCTCAGTCAGGCACGGCACATTGCCGGCTGCGCAATTACTTGAGCAAGAAAGCGGGTGCATGAGGAACTGTGGATGCGTACAGTAGGTCCATCGCAACCTGCAGGAGCCCGCTATGTCCAGCGCTTTCACTTTCATGCGATCACCTGTCGGCACCTTGACCCTGGTGGCCCGTGGCGACTGCCTGGCAGCCGTACTGTGGGAAGAAGAGCGGGAAAACCGCGTACGCCTGGGCACGCTGCACCGTGATGACCAGTGCCCGGTACTGCTGGAAACCGCCCGCCAGCTCGGTGAGTACTTTGCCGGCAAGCGCCAGCGTTTCGAACTGGCGCTGGACTTTGCCGGCACTGAGTTCCAGCGCCAAGTGTGGGCCGCGCTGCTGGCGATACCGTTCGGCGAAACCCGCAGCTACGGCGACATCGCCCGGCAAATCGGTAACCCCAGCGCGGTGCGTGCGGTAGGCGCCGCCAATGGCCGCAACCCGATCTCGATCATCGCACCGTGCCATCGGGTGATCGGCGCGTCGGGCAGCCTGACCGGCTTTGCCGGTGGCCTGGCGGCCAAGCAGTACCTGCTGGCGCTGGAGGGCCGGCAAAGCCTGGCGCTGGACCTGTAAGGCGTCAGCCGAACCAGCTGGCGACCAGGCAGGCCAGCACGGCCAGCACCGAGCCGGCCATCAGGGTGTAGTGCCGTTGCGCTCGACGGGCAAGGGGCTCGACTTCACGCAGGTACTCGCCGGGCGTAGGCGCATCGGGTCGATGGCGCAAACCCTCGGCCACATCGGCGAGTTGGCCCTGAATCAGCAAGCCGACCAGGTAATAAGTGCAGGCATAACTCAGCAACGCCAGAAACAGATAGATCATGCAGGGTGCGGGTCCAAAGGCAGCGCGATTGCGCTGGCATTACGGGTGTCGAGTACGATCAGCCCTTCGCTGTGGTCATTCAGGCTCGCCAACAAGTGCCCCTGGCTGTCCCACGCCGCAGAACCACCGGCACCGATGAAGGTGTCGGCCGGCCCCACGCAGTTGGCCATCAGCACCGGCATACCCAGCTCACGCGCCACTTCCGGGTAATGCGCGTATCCCTCGCGGATACCCTTGGCGGTTTTCGCCACGCTGACCAGGTACACGTCGGCACCGTGCTCGCGGGCCATGGCCGCATGCGCCATGAACATCGATTCGTAGCAGATCGCCGGTGCCACCCGGTGCTCCCCCACCTTTATCATCAGCGCCTGATCGCCCGGGGTGAAGTAAGGCAGCTCGTCATCGTGCAAGCGCCGCTTGGCATAGGCCTGGCGCGCAGCCCCAGGGCTGAAGATTGGCATGCCGATGCGTATGCCGTCGGGCGTTGGCAGTGGCAGGCCCACGGCAAGGGTGATGCTCAGGCGGTCACAGGCTGCCTGCAGCGGGTCCAGCCGCGTGGAGGTGACGGGCAAGGCGGCCTGGCGCGCCAGGCTCGGCTCATAGCCGGTCAGCGACAGTTCGGGGAACACCACCAGTTCGGCCCCAAGGGCCGCAGCTTGCTCGATGCAGGCCAGGTGGCGCTGGAGATTGCCTGGTAAATCGCCCTTGAGCGATGCCAGTTGTACGGCACACAGTTTCATGAGAACCATTCCCTGGTACGGATCGAAGGGCCGAGCATACTATCGGCACCAACGCCTGTACCAGTGAAGGGTTTTTCAGGAAGCCGAGTGCGGCGCGAAGCGCTGGCGGAACCAGTCGTTGAGCATGGCCTTCTCGGCATACAGGCGATCGCTGCTGCTGGCGGCCCGGCCCGGCCGGCTGAGGTACATTTTGTCGCTGACCCGTTCCTGCGCCTGCTGGTCGGGCTTGCCGGGTTGGCTGAGGGTGTAGGTCAGGTCGATGGTCGGCCAGGTGATTTCGCGCATGAAGCGCACATCGTAGGCCTGGCTATGCCAGGGTTCGAAGCGCCCGGCCAGGTCGATGTCGCGGATGTCGATGACCAATTGCTGGCCCGGTTGCAGGTAGCGCTGGCCGAGCTTCTGCAGGTATTGGCTGAGGGTTTTCATGACATAGTCGTCGGCGCCACGCTCGTAGCCGTGGCTGTCGAGGCTGGCATCGCGGAATTTTTCCGGGTGGTCGAAACGCACCTCGACCTGCGCGGCCGGGGCACCTTGTGCCATGCTGTCCAGTGACAGCGCCATGAGCACGGCACACACGAGGGCGGTACGCATGATGCACCTCCGGGGCAGATTGCGTGTGCTTCCATTTTACCCCTGGCATGGCGCTACCAGCAGAGGAAGATTGTAATGGGACGGTTTCGGCGGTTGATCGCCAATATCCGCGGACGGGACCTGGCGGTGGGTGATATCCACGGGCACTTCCAGCGCCTGCAGCAGTGCCTGGACGCAGTCGGCTTCGATCCGGCCGTGGACCGCCTATTCAGCGTGGGTGACCTGGTCGACCGTGGGCCGCACAGCGAGGCGGCGCTGGATTGGTTGGCGCAGCCCTGGTTCCATGCCGTGCAGGGCAATCATGAGGCCTTGGCCATTACCCGCGTGCGCGGTGGCCGGCTCGATCTGGACATGTACCGCGCCGCTGGAGGGGGCTGGTTCCTCGACCTGCCGCGTGACCAGCAACTGCGTTTCGTTGAGCGCTTCGAACAGCTACCGATAGCGATAGAAGTCGAGAGCGCGGCCGGATTGGTCGGCCTGCTGCATGCCGACAGCCCGTTTGCCGACTGGACAGTATTACGCACCTGGCTGGAACTGGATGACGACCCCAAGGTGCGGGAAGTGTGCCAGTGGTCACGGCGGCGGCTGAAGGAAGGCGACACCCTGCCGGTACAGGGCCTGCGCGCCTTGCTGGTCGGCCACACGCCGGTGCTGGAGGCCAAGCTGCTGGGCAATGTCTGGCACCTGGACACCGGGGGCTGGGCCAGCGGCCATTTCACCTTGATGGACATGCGCACCCTGCAACTGGTCAGCCCCGAGCCAGATGCAGCAACAACGCTCCCGCCAGAGCCACCAGCATGACCCCCGAGGCCCGCTCCAGCCATGGCAGGCTGCGGGAGAAACGCCGCAGTACCCGCTGGTTGCCGATGGCCACGGCAACCAGCAGGTCCCAGAGCAGAACGATGCTGAACATCCAAAGGGCGTAAGCCGTTTTCCAGCCGGCGCTGGTGCTGGCGACCATGCTGGCTAGGCTGGCGTAGAACAGTGCGTTCTTGGGGTTGAGAATGCCCGACAAGAAGCCTATGCCCATATTCCGCCACCAACCCTGAACCCGCTGGCTGCCAGCGACCGTGCCCAGGCTGGCTTGCCCGGCATGGCGCAGAAACAGCACGCCGATGTACAGCAGGTAGCTGGCGCCGGCCAGCTGCAGCGTGGTGAACAACAGGCTGCCTTGCTGCAGTACCGAAAGGCCGGTGAAGGCCATGGCGATGAACGCGCCATTGGCCAGGGCGATGCCCAGGCAAGCGCCACTGGCGATGCGCCAGCCGCTGTTGATCGAGCTGCGTGCGACCAGGAAAAAGTCTGGTCCGGGGGATAGCAGGGCGAGGAAGTGGGCGAGGGCGATGATCAGAAATGGCTGCATGGGCTGGGTTGCTCGACGGAGAAAACCGCAGTCTGCTGCCGGGCCTGCCGCACCGTATTGAACAAAATTGCACACCCAACCTGTGGGCGCGGTCCCCTGTAGGAGCAGCCTTGTGCTGCGAATGGGCTGCGTAGCAGCCCCCGCAATCTGCAATGCGGATTAAATGCCTTTAGGTCTGCTGCGCAGCCCATTCGCAGCACAAGGCTGCTCCTACAGGGGATCGCGCAATTCAGGCCTTCAGTCTCCCCGGTACTGCCCCGGCGTTACCCCCACATAGGCCTTGAACACCCGCTGGAAATGGCTCTGGTCGGCAAACCCAAGCTGGTAGGCCACCTCGGCCAGCGCCACCCCCTCACCCAACAGCCGGCGCCCGCGATTGACCCGGGCATTGAGCAGGTAGGCATGGGGCGTAAGCCCGGTAGCCGCACGAAACGCGCGGATCAGTTGATAGCGCCCAAGCCCGGCCTCCCGTGCCAGTACCTCCAAGCTCAATTGTGCCGGGTCCAGGTGTTCGATGTGGGTGAGCAACCCGCTCAACGTGGCAGCTTCCAAGGCGGGAGCCACTGTCAGCGGCGGGTGCACGGAAAAATCCAGATCCCCCAGAAAGGCAATCAACGCCGTATCTTTCTCACTGTTGCTGGCGCTGGAAAACAGCACGCTGTTCAGCGCGCAGAACTGCCGATACACCTGCGGATCCCGGCAGACACGCGCCGGCTCGCCGGCCCCGGCGCCGCCCAGCCCTGATTCCCGGCGCAACTGCGTCAGCCAGTCGGCATCCACATGCAGCATCTGGTAGCTCCAGGCCTGCCCAGGCTCGGGGTTGCAGGCATGTACACGTTGGGCCGGGACCAGTACCAACGTGCCGGGTGTCAGGCGTTCTTGCCCACCGGCAGCCCCGCTGAAATGGCTTTGACCCGCATCCACCGCACCGATGGAGAACGTCGGGTGGCTGTGGGCTTTGTAGCAGGCCCGGCTATGGCAGGCGCGGCGGCTTTCGACATGCGCCAGGGCCGGGTCGCGCCACAGGACGGTGTGGGAACGGGGCATAGCAGGCTCCTCGGGATTGCCGGCAGGTTAACAGCTGCCGCGTACCCGTACAGTTTTTATCGCTGGCTGTAACTTGACCGCAAGGCCCGGCACACGCCGAAATAGACACCTGTTGTCAGAGGAAAACAAGAATGGACCTTTCAAGCCTGCTGCTCTTTATCCCCGCCTGCTTCGCCCTGAACATGGCGCCAGGGCCGAACAACCTGCTGTCGCTTCACAACGCCAGCCGTTACGGCCTGCGCACCGCCTGCGTGGCCGGTGGCGGGCGCATCCTCGCCTTCAGCGGCATGATTGCCCTGGCCGCCATGGGGCTGGCGGTGGTGCTGCATACCAGCGAATACCTGTTCCTGGCCATCAAGGTGGTGGGCGCGGCCTACCTGTTCTACATCGCCTGGCAATTGTGGCGCGCACCGGTGGGCGAGGCTGTGGTGGCAACCGATCACCCACGCGGTACCTGGCGCCTGGCGCGCCAGGAGTTCTGGGTTGCGGCCGGCAACCCCAAAGCCATTCTGATCTTCACCGCCTTCCTGCCGCAGTTCGTCTCGGTCGGCAGCACCACGCCGGTGAGTGAGCAGTTCCTCTGGTTGGGCGTGCTGTTCCTGCTGCTGGAATGGGCGGCCATTGCCATTTACTCGGGCCTGGGCGCCTATATGCAGCGCTGGTTCAGCCAGCCCGGCCCACGCCGGCTGTTCAACCGGGTCAGTGCCTCTTTGCTGGGTTGCGCCGGCCTCGGTTTGCTGGCGGCGCGCCGCTAGAACTGCCAACGTACGCCCAGGTTCACGCCGCTGGCTTCCTGCTGGCGGCTGTCCAGGTTGGCGGTGTATTGCACGCCGCCATGCAGGCTCAGTGATTCGCTGACCTGCGCCACCACGCCGCTTTCCAGTTGCACCGAGGTATAGCGGTAGTCGGTCTTGATCTTGTCTACCCCATCGAAGGTCAAGGTGTCGCGGCCACCGTCGCCGTGCCACAGGTTGACCTGCGCAAAAGGCTGCAACAGGCGGCCGCTGCTGCCCGTGAACGTGCCTTCCAGGCGTAGGCCCAAGCGGCCAGTGAGTTCAACCTGGGCGTCGTGGCTGACACGCGAGACGCTGTCGCTGGCGCTATCGAGCGAGACCTTCTGCGCGATCAGCTGGGCTTGCGGCTCCACCGTCCAGCGCTCCGAAAGGGCGATGGGGTAGCCAGTTTCCAGCGAAGCGGTCCAGGCGTGGCCGTCGATGTTCAGCTTGTCGCCACGGTCGGAGCGCGCCCGGCCATTTAGGTGGGTGTACTGCAGCACCGCATCCAGGTATTCGCTTTGCGGCCCTACCAGCGTCCAGTAGGTGCCTACACTGTCGCCATCGAGTTTGAGGTCACCCACGCTGCGGTCCTGCACGGCCAGGGCGAAACCTTTGACGTCGGCGTCCAGGCGGCTGTGGCTGACGTAGATACCGACATGTTGGCGGTAACCGCTGTCACCACCCTTGGCATACAGGTCCTGGCCCACCTTGAAACCGTAAAGGTCGCCATCCAGGCTCGGGCTGACCGTGCCACTCCATTGCTGACGCAGGGTGCCGCCGTAAGCCTGGCCCCAGCTGGCGGGCAGGGCGCCCTCGGCGTTGAGCAACTGCTGGTCGCCCTGGCGCTGGTGGAAGGTGCCCAATGCCTGGCGGGCGATGATCGCAGCACCCCTTGGCGCTGCGGCGTATACCGGGACTTCTGGGCGATACAGCGGCACGCTTTCACCTGGCACGGGTGCGGGCAGGTCGATCTGGCCGGGCGCTGGCGCAGCGACCGGTGGGGTGACGGCTGGGGCGGCCACGGGTGGCTCGCCCGGCTGGGTTGGCTGAGTTGGCTGAGTTGGTTCGGTTGGTTCGGTTGGCTGGGTCGGCTCGCCAGGTTCTGGCACCGGTTCCGGTACAGTGACTGGGGCGGGTGGCGCGACCAGGGTGGAGCGTAAGTACCAGCTGTTTTCGCTGCCTGCCGTCACGCCCCCTTTGAACAGTCGGTAGTCATAGGCACCGGCCGAAAGCGTCTGGGTCTGCACGAAGGCGGTGGCTGTGCTGGTAGCGCCATCACGGGCTTCGACCACCTGGATGCCGTTCTGTACGGTCGATGCACCTGCGCCATTGAGGTTGTTGATGAGCAATCGGGTAGAACCGCCGATGGCCCCCCGGCTGACCACCAGGCGGTCGGAGGCTGCATCATCGCCTGCCAGCACGCTATTCAGGCGTAGGGTGCCGTTGTCGCCGGTGTAATTGCCCTGGACGGTCAGGCGGCCTTGTGCGTCGTTGCCACTGCTCAGGTCGATAGTGCCGGCGTTCACCACCGATGCCTTGTTCTCACCTTGAATACTGACAATGCTGCCCTGGCGGCTGATCAGAGAACTCGTTGCATCGATTTGCAAGGTGCCGGTGTCCGTGGCGGGGATCACGCGTGGCAGGGTGGCGCCCAAGTCGCCCAATTTCAGCGTGTCGTTAAGGGTCAGCTGGCTGCCTTGCTCTAGGGCGATGGACTCCCAGTTGGCGTACAACGCTCCTTTGCCGACCTGAGTCTGCTCGAACGTCAGCGTGTCGGTGCCCGTGCCGCCGTCCAGGGTAACTGTTGAGTTGCTGAGGTCAAGGGTGCGTACCGTGGCCGTGTCATTGCCGTTCTCCAAGATGACTCTTTTACCGATCTGGCCACCCGTCCAGGTAAACACATCGTCGTCGTTGCCAGTACGAATTTCGCCTTTGAGCGTGCCGCCGCTGATGGTGACCTTGTCAACGCCGCTGCTGGTACTGATATCACCGCCGATGGTGCCGCCAGTCATGATGATCGTGTCGTTGCCAAGCCCGCTGACCACGTTGCCGACAACGATGGTTTCGACCCCGAGATCCTGGGATATCTCAAGGAAGTTGTCAGCGAGTTTGAGGTCAATTCGGCCGATGCTGCCGCCTTTGAACGAAGCCGAGTCACCGTCTTCGAATGCGCCCGTGATGGTGCCCCCGGTCATGCTGAATGTGTCGAAGTCACCGCCCTGGTTCAACGACCCAAGCGTGCCGCCAGACATGCTGAATGTGTCTTGGCCATTGCCTTGCTGCAACGATTGAACCGATCCACCCGTGAGGGTGAAATCATCAGCGGCATTGGTCTGCACAAGAGCGCCCAGGTTTTCACCGGCTGAAACCGTCTGGGATTGGGGGTGAGCCAGCAAAGGCAGGGTCAGTAGGGGCAATGCGACAGGCAGCAGCAAGCGGTGGCATCGCATAGACAGGTCTCCGTGCCCATTGAAGGAGCCACAACCTGAAGCAACGCTTCGGCCCTGCCTGTTTTGTATGCAATGTACGGTGCCGGGGCAACTGGCAAAAATGCTAGGTACCCGTTGCGGTCAATCGCGGTAGAAGGTTTGCACCAGGTGGTAGCCGAACTTGCTCTTGATCGGACCGTGTACCACACGTAACGGCTTCTTGAAGATCACCTGGTCGATGGCGCCGACCATCTGCCCCGGGCGGATTTCGCCCAGGTCACCGCCACGCTTGCCCGAAGGGCAGATGGAGAACTTCTTCGCGAGCACATCGAAAGCCTCGCCATTGGCGATGCGCTGCTTGAGCTTTTCGGCTTCGTCAGCGGTCTTGACCAGGATGTGGCGGGCTTGGGCTTTCATGGGCTACCTGTGCATCGGGGAAAAAAGGACGGCATTATGCCTGCTCGCGTAACTCCACGCGATCACGAAACTGCTCCAGCGCCTCCGGGTTGGCCAGGGCGTCGGTGTTCTTCACCGGCAACCCATGCACCACATTGCGAATGGCCAGCTCCACCAGCTTGCCGCTGATGGTGCGCGGTATGTCGCTGACCTGGGCAATCACCGCCGGCACATGGCGGGGTGTGGTGTACTGGCGTATCACTTGGCGAATGTGCTGGCGCAGGGGTTCATCCAGTTGCAGGCCTTCGTGCAGGCGCACGAACAGCACCACCCGCACATCACCGTGCCAGTCCTGGCCGATGGCCACGCTTTCCACGACCTGTTCGACTTTTTCCACCTGGCGGTAGATTTCCGCCGTGCCAATGCGCACACCGCCAGGGTTGAGCACGGCATCGGAGCGACCGTGGATCACCATGCCCCCGCTGGCACGTTGTTCGGCATAGTCGCCCTGGGCCCACACCCCCGGAAACTGGCTGAAGTAGGTGTCGAGGTAACGGCTACCGTCCGGGTCATTCCAGAACCCCAGCGGCATCGAGGGAAAATTGTGCGAGCACACCAGTTCGCCTTTTTCGTCCACCACCGCATGGCCCTGCTGGTTCCACACCTGCACCGCCATACCCAGGCCCTTGCACTGGATTTCGCCACGGCGCACCGGCAGGGTCGGGTTGCCCAGCACGAAGCAGGAGACGATATCGGTGCCGCCAGACATGGACACCAGCCACAGGTCGGCCTTGATCTTGTCGTACACGTAGTCATAGCTATGTGGTGACAGCGGCGAGCCGGTGGACAGCAGCAGCCGCAGGCTGCTCAGGCGGTGGCTGGCGGCAGGTTCAAGGCCCGCCTGCTCCAGCGCTGCCAGGTACTTGGCGCTGGTGCCGAAGGCGTGGATGCGTTCGGCGTCGATCATGTCCAGCAGGCGCTCGGGGCCTGGGTGGAACGGTGAACCGTCGTACAGCACCAGCGTGGCCCCCACCGCCAGGCCGCTGGCCAGCCAGTTCCACATCATCCAGCCGCAGGTGGTGTAGTAGAACAGCACGTCATCGGCCTTCAGGTCATTGTGCAGACCGTGTTCCTTGAGGTGCTGCAACAGCACGCCACCGGCACGATGGACAATGCACTTGGGCACGCCGGTGGTACCGCTGGAGTAGAGGATGTACAGCGGGTGATCGAACGGCAGCGGGGTGAAGCGGGGTTCGCCGCCAGGCTGGAAGAAGTCATCCCACAGGCTGACATTGGCTGCTTGGAATTCGTCGGCGCGCGTGCCGCTGCGGGTATGGGGCACCACGATCAGCTGTTCCAAGCCAGGCAACTGAGCGCACACCTGGTTGACCTTGGCCACCTGGTCAATGGCCTTGCCGGCGTACTGGTAACCGGCGCAGGCAATCAGCAGCTTGGGTTCGATCTGGCCGAAGCGGTCGATGATGCCGTGTACACCAAACTCGGGCGAAGAGGTGGACCAGACCGCGCCAAGGCTGGTGCAGGCGAGCATGGCAACCAGGGTTTGCCAGGTGTTGGGCATGACGGCGGCTATTCGGTCGCCGGCGACGATACCGGCGGCCATGAACGCCTTTTGCAGCCCGGCGACCTGTGCGGCCAGTTCAGCATGGGTGAACATTTCGCGTTGGCCATCTTCACGCACGGCGACCACGGCCGGGCGGTCGTCGCGGCGGCGCAGCAGGTGTTCGGCGAAGTTCAGGGTGGCATTGGCGAACCACTGTGCGTCAGGCATCTGAGGCCCTTCGCTGAGCACTTGGCTCGGCGGGGTATGCCAGCGCACGTGAAAATACTCGGCAAGGGTCTGCCAGAAAGCGGGCCGCTGCTCGATGCTCCAGCGGTGCAGCGCCTCGTAGTCGTTGAGTTGCAGGTTGTAGCGCAGGTTGACCCGGCGGCGGAACGCATCCATCCGGCTGGCCTCGATCCGCGCCGTGGAGGGGCGCCAGAGCACATCGTTCATGCCGAACCTCCTCGACCGCAAGGATGCTATTTGCATGTAGGAGCAGCCTTGTGCTGCGAAGAGGCCGTGAAAACCACGAACAATCTCAAGGCTTACCGGTCCTTTCGCAGCACAAGGCTGCTCCTACAGCGAAAGCGGGCGACTTATTCTACTTTAGCCTTTTGCACGTCCTGCGACGCCGACCACACGCGGTAGCGTACTTCGACATCCTTGGGCACATACACCACCACCGGCAGCTTGCTGTTGTAGCGCAGCAGGAAGCCGTCACCGACCACCGGTACGAAGGCTTCGGTCTTCTTGCCATCCGGGCAGGCCATCAGCGTACTGGCCGGGCCGCTGACTTTGTCCAGGCGGTAGTAGTTGTAGCCCCAGCCATCCAGGGTGCGTTCTTCCAGGCTGCCGCCCAGGCGCTGGCGATTGCAGTCGACCTTCAGCGTTTTGCCGGCGAGGATTTCCAGTTTATAGGCCGACTCATCGGCCTGGGCTGGCAAGTGGATGACCTGCCGGGTGAAGCCTTTTTCCGCTTCAGGGTAAGGGGCGACGTCCTTCAGGCTGGCAGCCAGCGCAGGCGCGGCGGCAGCCAGACTCAGGGCCAGAATCGCGGACTTTGGGGTTGGGCGCATAGGGCCTCCTTGCAGATAAACGAATGCGAGACCCGCACCAGGTCCAGGCCGCCCGTCACTGGGCCAACCAGCCACCATCGACGTTCCAGGCGGCGCCGCGAACCTGGCTTGCGGCCTCGCTGCACAAGAATAGTACCAGTTCACCCAAGTGCTCGGGGGTAACGAAGGCCAGCGACGGCTGCTTTTCTGCCAATAGATCGTGCTGTGCTTGCAGTGGATCGCCACCGTTGGCGGCACGATCGTCGATCTGCTTTTGCACCAGCGGCGTCAGTACCCAGCCTGGGCAGATGGCGTTGCAGGTGACATTGCTGGTGGCGGTTTCAAGGCCCACCACTTTGGTCAGGCCGACTACACCATGCTTGGCCGCCACGTAGGCGGCCTTGCCGGTCGAACCGACCAGGCCATGCACCGAAGCAATATTGATGATGCGCCCCCAGTTGCGCGTGCGCATGCCCGGCAGCGCCAGGCGCGTGCCATGAAATACGGCCGACAGGTTGAGGGCGATGATCTTGTCCCAGCTCTCCAGCGGGAACTGTTCCACCGGCGCCACATGCTGGATGCCGGCGTTGTTGACCAAAATGTCGACGCCGCCGAATTCGCGCTCCGCCAGGTTGAACAAAGCCTCGATCTGGGCCACGTTCGACAGGTCGGCCGGGTGATGGACCACCTTCACCCCATGCCGGGCAATGTCGGCCATGGCCGGTGCCGGGTCGCCAAAGCCGTTGAGCACGATGTTGGCGCCAGCCCGGGCCAATACCTGGGCGATGCCCAGGCCGATGCCGCTGGTGGAACCGGTGACGAGTGCAGTCTTGCCATTGAGGGTCATGCAAAGCTCCTTAGACGATGCCGGTGGCGTAGAACGTGGCGATGACCACGAACACCGCCAGGGTCTTGATCAGGGTAATACCAAAAATGTCCTTGTAGGCCTCGCGGTGGGTCAGGCCAGTGACTGCCAGCAAGGTGATCACCGCGCCGTTGTGCGGCAGGGTGTCCATGCCGCCGCTGGCCATGGCGGCCACCCGGTGCAGCACTTCGAGCGGGATGTTGGCGGCATGGGCGGCGGCGACGAACGTGTCGCCCATGGCCGCCAGGGCGATGCTCATGCCTCCCGATGCAGAACCGGTGATGCCGGCCAGCAAGGTCACGGTGATGGCTTCATTGACCAACGGGTTGGGGATGCCGCGCAGGGCATCGGCCAGTACCAGAAAGCCTGGCAGCGAGGCGATCACTGCGCCAAAACCGTATTCCGAAGCGGTGTTCATGGCTGCCAGCAAGGCACCGCCCACCGCGCTTTTGGTGCCTTCGGCCAGGCGTGTGCGGATGGCGCCAAAGGCGCACACCAGCACCATCAGGATGCCCACCAGCAACGCTGCCTGCACGGCCCAGATGGCGGTGAGCTTGGCCACGTCGCTGTGTACCGGCGCGCTCATGCCTGGCAGTTGCAGGCTGTGGCTGGGGCCGTACCACTGGGGGATCCAGTGGGTGAACAGCAGGTTCATCACCCCCACCAGTATCAGCGGCGACAGGGCCAGCCAAGGGTTGGGGAGGGTCAGGTCGGCAGCGGTTTCCGGCTCGTTGCGCAAGTTGGTGCCATAACCTTCACCGGCGCGCTGGGCCTTGTTGCGCTGGCGCTGCAGGTAGGCCATGCCGGTAAAGAACACGAACAGTGTGCCGATCAGGCCCAGCCACGGTGCAGCCCAGGCGGTGGTGTTGAAGAAGGTGCTGGGGATGATGTTCTGGATCTGCGGGGTGCCGGGCAGGGCGTCCATGGTGAAGGAGAAGGCGCCCAGGGCGATGGTGGCCGGGATCAAGCGTTTGGGGATGCGGCTTTGGCGGAACATTTCGGCGGCGAACGGGTACACCGCGAACACCACCACGAACAGCGAGACGCCGCCATAGGTGAGCAGGGCGCAAACCAGCACGATCACCAGCATCGCCTGGCGCGTGCCGAGCAGGCGGATGGCCGCAGCGACGATCGAACGGGAAAAGCCGGACAGTTCGATCAGCTTGCCGAACACCGCACCCAGCAGGAATACCGGGAAGTACAGTTTGATGAAACCGACCATTTTCTCCATGAACACCCCGGTGAACGCAGGGGCCACGGCGGACGGGTCGGTGAGCAGGACGGCGCCGAGGGCGGCGATGGGGGCGAAGAGGATTACGCTGTAACCGCGGTAGGCAGCCAGCATCAGCAGGGCCAAAGCGGCGAGGGCGATGAGCACGGTCATCGGGGTGGGTCTCCTGGGTGAGTCTTGTTTTTATCGGTTTGCAGGAGATAGCGGGAATCGTGCCAATCAGTAAGTTTATGATTTTAAAGGGTTATTTTCTTATGATGTACATCGATGTCTTGGTTTTGAGACTGTAGGGGCTGCTTTGCAGCCCATTGCAGGCAGGCCAGCTCCTACAGGACTAGGCCATCTCATTTATCTCAAATTAGAAACAAAAGTCTCCGTTTAGAGATTGAGCGCGACCATTTTTTTGTACAAGGTCGACCGCCCCAGCCCCAGCGCTACCGCAGCTGCCGGCACATTTCCGTCATGCTCGGCCAACGCCCCGGTAATCAGTTTGCGCTCGAACGCTTCGTACGCCTCACGGTACGTCTGCCGCACTGGCGCCTCGGCCACTGGGCTCAACGGCCCCAACGCCGCCCGCAGGTCTGCCACCCCCAACCGCGGCTGGTCCGTCAGCAATGTCGCGCGTTCCAGCACATTGCGCAGTTCGCGAATGTTCCCCGGCCACGCATGCATCGCCAGCAGCTGCTGCGCGTCTGCCTCCAACTCGTACTGGCTTCCCAGTTCACCCAATATGGCCTCGCACAGCGCGGGCAGGTCCTCCAGCCGTTGCCGCAACGGCGGCACATCGATCGGCAACACGTTCAGCCGGTAATACAGGTCGGCGCGGAACGCCCCACGGGCCATGGCGGCCTGCAGGTCGATGGAGGTGGCGGCGATGATGCGTATGTCACTGCGCAGCATCTGGTTCGAGCCTACCGGCTCGTATTCCTTTTCCTGCAGCACCCGCAACAGCTTGCTCTGTAGGGCCAGCGGCATGTCGCCGATCTCGTCGAGGAACAGCGTACCGCCTTCGGCCAGCTGCAGCTTGCCGCTGCGGCCTTTGCGGTCAGCACCGGTAAAAGCACCCGGGGCGGTGCCGAAGAACTCGGCTTCCAGCAGGTTTTCAGGGATTGCCGCGCTGTTGATGCTGACAAAGGCTTTGTGCGCCCGCGCTGACGCCGCGTGAATGGCGTGGGCCAGCAGCTCCTTGCCGGTGCCGGTTTCGCCCAGCAGCAACACCGGCGAATCACTGCCCGCGCCACGCCGGGCGCGGCGTTTGGCCTCCAGGCAGGCGGCGCTGCTGCCAACGAACTGGGCGAAGCTGTACTTGGCCTGACGAGCGCGCAGTTGCGAGCGGGTCGAGGCCAGTTCCTGCTGCATGCTGGAGTAGCGTTTGAGCAGCGGCGAAAGGCTGCGCAGTTCATCGAATAGGGCAAAGCCGATGGCGCCGATCAGCGTGCCCTGGTCATCATGAATGGGCAGGCGCATGACCACCAGCGGCTCGTTCGGCGTGTCGAGCATATCCAGCAGAATCGGCCGCCCATTGCCCACCACCTCGCGCATCAGGCTGCCGGGGATCACCGCTTCGCACGGCTGGCCGATGGCACTGGCGGCGTCGGCCAAACCAAAGCGCCGGGCGTACCGCTCGTTCATCCAGACGATGCGTGCCTGGCGGTCGACGATCACCGTGCCTTCGCTGGACTGCTCGATGATCTCGAACAGCGAACGGATCGCCAGTTGCCGTACCTGGGGGTAGTCCTTGAGGCTGTCGCTGTCGTGCATGGGTAAACATCCTGAAAAGTCATCCTCGGGGATCGAACGCCTCCCGCAAGGCATCCCCGATAAACACCAGCAGCGACAAGATCACCGCCAGCGCGAAGAACGCGGTAAAGCCAAGCCATGGCGCCTCCAGGTGCTGCTTGCCCTGGGTCACCAGTTCGCCCAGCGAAGCGCTGCCTGCCGGCATGCCAAAGCCAAGAAAGTCCAGTGCGGTGAGTGTGGTAATCGCCCCGGTCAGCATGAACGGCACATAGGTCAATGTGGCATTCATGGCATTGGGCAGGATATGCCGCAGCATCACCTGGCTGTCCGGCAACCCCAACGCCCGGGCGGCCTTTACATACTCCAGGTTGCGCCCACGCAGAAACTCGGCGCGCACCACGTCGACCAGGGTCAACCAGGAGAACAACGCCATGATCCCCAGCAGCCACCAGAAATCCGGTTCGACAAAACCACTGAGGATGATCAGCAGGTACAACACTGGCAACCCCGACCACACCTCCAGCAAACGCTGGCCAAGCAGGTCGACCCAGCCGCCGTGGTAGCCCTGCAGGGCACCGGCCACCAGGCCGATCAGCACGCTGACCACGGTCAGGGCGAAGGCAAACAGCAGCGATACCCGCGTGCCGTACAGCACGCGCGCCAGCACGTCACGGCCCTGGTCGTCGGTGCCTAACCAGTTGCTGGCACTGGGCGGGCTGGGGGTGGGCACCTGCAGGTCGTAGTTGGGGGTATCGGCGCTGAACGGGATAGGTGCGAACAGCATCCAGCCGCCCTGGTCCGCTATCAGCTGCCGCACATAGGCACTGCGGTAATCGGGCTGAAATGGCAGTTGCCCGCCGAACTGCTGCTCGGTATAGCGTTTGAGCGCCGGTACGTACAATTGGCCCTTGTAGCTCAGCAGCAGCGGCTTGTCGTTGGCCACCAGCTCAGCCCCCAGGCTGAGCAGCAGCAGGCCGGCAAACAACCACAGTGACACCCAACCGAGGCGGTTGCGGCGAAAGCGTTGCAGGCGTCGGCGCGATACGGGCGAGAGCATCAGTGCGCCCTCGTGTCGAAGTCGATGCGCGGGTCGAGCAGGGTGTACGACAGGTCGCCGATCAGGCGAATCAGCAGGCCTGCCAGGGTGAAGATGAACAGCGTACCGAACACCACCGGGT
Organism: Pseudomonas sp. NY11955; assembly: GCF_048068035.1. Lineage (NCBI taxonomy): Bacteria > Pseudomonadati > Pseudomonadota > Gammaproteobacteria > Pseudomonadales > Pseudomonadaceae > Pseudomonas > Pseudomonas sp. NY11955. Next base: position 140,099 of record NZ_JBLUPS010000013.1, on the reverse strand, counting down.
AATCCCGCGACACGGCCGCCTCGTAACTCATGCGGCCCAGGCCATCAAGCGAGAAGATCACTTCGATCAGCAACGAGCCGGCGAAGAATACGCTGATCAGCGCCTGTGGCAGCCCGGCCACCACCAGCAGCATGGCGTTGCGCAACACATGCCCATACAGCACACGGCGCTCGCTCAGGCCCTTGGCACGGGCTGTCACCACGTACTGGCGGGAAATTTCGTCGAGGAAGGCGTTCTTGGTCAGCAGCGTCAGGGTGGCGAAACCGCCGATCACCAGGGCGCCGACCGGCAGCACCAAGTGCCAGAAATAGTCGGCCACCTTGCCCAGCAGGCTGAGCTCGTCGAAATTGTCCGAGACCAGGCCGCGCACCGGGAACCAGTTGAGCGAGGTGCCGCCGGCGAACAGCACGATCAGCAGCAGGGCGAACAGGAACGAGGGCAGGGCGTAGCCGATGACGATCAGCGCGCTGCTCCAGACATCGAAGCGGCTGCCGTGGCGCACCGCCTTGCGAATACCCAGCGGGATCGACACCAGGTAGGTGATCAGCGTGGCCCAAAAGCCCAGCGACAGGGTGACCGGCAGCTTGTCCAGGATCAGGTCGGTAACCTTGGCGCCGCGAAAGAAGCTGTTGCCGAAGTCCAGCCGGGCATACTGGCCGAGCATCAACCACAAGCGCTCAGGGGCGGTTTTGTCGAAACCGTATTGGCGCTTGATCTCTTCGATCAGTTTTGGGTCCAGGCCCCGGGTGGCCCGGGATTCGCCGTGGACAACTTCAGCCCGCGCGCCGGGGGCGCCGCCACCAAGGCCTTGCAGGCGCGCCACGGCCTGTTCCACCGGGCCACCCGGCGCGGCCTGGACGATGGCGAAATTGACCAACAGGATCGCCAGCAGCGTTGGGACGATCAACAGCAAGCGGCGCAGGAGGTAGGTGGTCATGGTGAGGACTTCTGGCGTTCGGCCATCTGTGCGTTGGTCAGTGGGCTGGGGCTGATCTCCCACCAGGTGTCCAAGCCTTCATCATAGGCCGCCTGCACCTTGGGCAGGCCGAAGCGGTTCCACCAGGCGGTGGAGCTGCCCGGCGGATAGTAGTTGGGGATCCAGTAGTAGTTCCATTGCAGTACCCGGTCCAGCGCATGGGCGTGGTGCAGCATGTCGGCCTGGCTGTTGGCGCGCACCAGGCCGTCGATCAGCTGGTCCACGGCGGGGTCCTGCAACACCATCAAGTTGTTCGAGCCGGGGTCGTGGGCCGCAGCCGAGCCAAAGTAGTTGTATAGCTCGGCGCCCGGCGACAGGGTGACCGGGTAGCCGGTCACGATCATGTCGTAGTCGCGCGCCATCAGCCGGTTGACGTACTGGGCCGAATCGACGTTGCGGATGTTCAGGGTGACGCCAATCTGGGCCAGGTTGCGCTTCCACGGCAGCAGCAGGCGCTCCATGCCCGACTGGCCATTGAGGAAAGTAAACGCCAACGGTGTGCCCTGGCTGTTCACCAGGCGGTCGCCTTCAGGGTGCCAGCCGGCCTTTTCAAGCAGGGCCAGGGCCTGCAACTGCTGTTGGCGGATAATCCCCGAACCATCGGTGACCGGGGCGGTGAACACGGCGCTGAAGACTTCGTCTGGCACCTTGCCGCGCAGCGGTTCAAGCAGCTTCAACTCACCGGCATCGGGTAGCTTGCGGGCAGCCAGCGGGGTGTTGGAGAACACGCTTTGTTGGCGGATGTACATATTGCGCATCATCTGCCGGTTGCTCCACTCGTAGTCCCACAACATGCCCAGCGCCTGGCGCACACGGCGGTTCTTGAACTGCGGCTGGTCGAGATTGAACACGAAGCCTTGGGCCACCTGCGGCTTGGCCGGGCCCAGATGGGCGCGTTGCAGGCGGCCGTCGTCCAGTTGCGCGCCGTTGTAGCCCAGGGTGTAGGCGGTGGCGGAAAACTCGCGGTTGTAGTCGTAGCCACCGCCTTTGAGCACTTGGCGCGCCACTTCGGTATCGCCGAAGTACTCGATGCGCAGCTTGTCGAAATTGTAGCGGCCACGGCTGGCCGGCAGGTCACGCGCCCACCAGGCAGGGTCGCGCTCGAAGGTGATGCTGCGGCCGTTGTCGATGCGCCCGATGCGGTACGGCCCGCTGCCGACAGGTTTGTCGAAGCCGGCACCGTTGGTGAAGTCGCGCTGTTGCCAATCGTGTTCGGGCAACACCGGCAGGCTGGCGAGGTCCAGCGCCAGGGTGCGGCCGTGCTCGGGCTTGAAGTCGAAGCGCACGCTGTGCGGGCTTTCCACGGTCACGCCGGTCACGTCGGCGAACTGGGTGCGGTACTTGAGGCTGCCCTTGCTCATCAGCAACTCGAAGGTGAAGCGGACGTCTTCGGCGCGCACCCGCTTGCCATCGGCGAAGGTGGCGCGCGGGTCGATGTCGAAGCGCAGCCAGGCATCCTCGGGGCCCCGCTCCATGCGCCGGGCGATCAGGCCATACACGGTATAGGGTTCGTCGAAAGAGCGCACAGCCAGTGGCGCGTAGAGCAAGCCATCGACTTCGCTGACGCCGATGCCTTTGTCGATGTAGGGGAGGAGGTGGTCGAACTGGCCAATCTCGATGGCCGAACGGCGCAGGATACCGCCCTTGGGGGCATTGGGGTTGACGTAGTCGAAATGCTGGAAGTTGGCAGTGTAGCGCGGGGCTTCACCGTAGACGGTGAGGGCGTGGGTTGGGGCGGCCAGTGTGTTGAAGGCAAGACAAAGCAAGAGCAGGCAACCCAAGCCTTGTGGGAGCGGGCCAGCCCGCGAATGCGTCAGACCAGGCAATCGGGTTGCCTGATCCGGCCTATTCGCGGGCATGCCCGCTCCCACAGGGATTTTCATCGGCTGCGATGACTTAGTCCTGGCGGCTGGTCACTTCCAGCAGGTGGTAGCCGAACTGGGTTTTCACCGGGCCTTGCACGGTGTTGATCGGGGCGCTGAACACCACGGTGTCGAATTCCTTGACCATCTGGCCTGGGCCGAACGAGCCCAGGTCACCGCCCTGGCGGCTGGACGGGCAGGTAGAGTTGGCTTTGGCGACTTCAGCGAAATCGGCGCCTGCTTCGATCTGGGCTTTCAGTTCGTTGCATTTGTCTTCGCTGCTGACCAGGATGTGGCGGGCTGTTGCACGGGCCATGGGTACTGCTCCTTGGGGTAAAAAGGCAAGCCTAGCGCACTTGCCCGGGGTATGTCTTGCCAGCCTTACGACCTTCGGCTCACAGTTTTTGTGCCGCTTCGCGCAACAGGGTTTCAGTCGACGCCCAGCCCAGGCAGCCGTCGGTAATCGACACGCCGTATTTCAGTGCGCCCTTGCCCAGTGCCTGGCAGCCATCGAACAAGTGCCCCTCGATCATCACGCCGACCAGCGAACGGTCGCCGGCCAGGCGCTGCTCCAGCACATCATTGAAGACGGCCGGCTGGCGCGCCGGGTCCTTGCCGCTGTTGGCGTGGCTGCAATCGACCATGATCCGTGCCTGCAACCCGGCTTTGGCCAACGCCTGGCGGGCCATGGCGATGCTGTTGGCGTCGAAGTTCGGGCCCTTGTGGCCGCCACGCAGTACCAGGTGCGTGTCCGGGTTGCCCAAGGTTTCGATGATTGCCGGGTGGCCCTGCGCATCCATGCCGAAGTGGCGGTGCGGGTGGGCAGCGCTGCGCATGGCATCGCTGGCGATGGCGATACCGCCGTCGGTGCCGTTCTTGAAGCCGACCGGCAATTCCAGGCCGCTGACCATTTCGCGGTGGATTTGCGATTCGGTGGTGCGTGCGCCAATCGCGGCCCAGGCCAGCAAGTCATCGAAGTAGCCGGCGGCCATCGGTTGCAACAACTCGGTGGCGATCGGCAGGCCGCGTTCGATCATGCTCAGCATCAGCCCACGGGACAAGGCGATGCCCGAGTGCATGTCGTCGCTGCCATCGAGGTGCGGGTCGTAGGCCAGGCCTTTCCAGCCCACGGTGGTACGCGGCTTTTCGACGTAGGCGCGCATCACCAGCAGCAGCTTGTCGTCGACGTCGCGGCTGAGGGCGGCCAGGCGGTCGGCGTATTCCAGGGCCGAGCGTGGGTCGTGGATCGAGCACGGGCCGACGATGACCAGCAAGCGCTGATCGCGGCCTTCGAGGATGTTGCGGATAGCCTGGCGGTGGGCCTGGACTTGCAGGGCCAGTTCGCTGGGCAGTGGCATCTGCTGTTTGAGCAGGTGCGGGCTGGGCAGGCGTTTGCTGACGGTGCTGTTGGCCGCTTGCGGCTGGGTCAGGGGCAGGGCGAGGTTGGAAGCTTGCATGGCGTTTTTCCCTGGGCGGACGGCGGGTTCAAGCCCGCGTGGTCGGCCCTATCGAGGTGTTCGACAGATCGTTGAATTCGTATTGGCTGCTGCATTGCCACCTGTAGAAGACCGGTCGGAGGCGGCAGGCTGGCCCGAACGGGATTGGCTAAATCGCCAGGCATAGGTGTTTGCGTAGTAATAAGTGGCGTAGTTCATGAATCTGTCCTCAATGTGAATCGGTGTTGTTCAAAGGCCTGAAAAGCAAAACCCCCGGTCGGGGAGCCGACCGGGGGTTTGAGTATTCTCATGTTCGGCGGCCCCTCGAAGGTGGGCGCCGTGTGGGTACCGGCGCCTAGTGGCTAAACCAATACCCAAAGTAATAGTTGGCAGGTGCCACGCAGCCGGCAACGGCCAGCACAGGGCGCAGGTTGCGACCGGTGTGGTTGGCGTGGTTGCGGGTGTGTTTCGGCATGTTGCTCTCCAGTGAATGAGCCCGAGCTTACTTCAGTTCGACCGGGCCATTCAATGGATAAATGCTATGGGGTCGATGATTTGTTTTTGTACTGGCTGGTTCAATGGCCGTAGCGCCCGACCAGGGTTTGCGCCCCTAGTGCATGGCCTTGCAGCAGTTGCAGCAGGCCGTTGCGGTCCAGCTCCTTGGGCAAGGTACCTAACGGCAGGTCGGTGGCGATCAGGGTCAATGCGTAGTGGTGCGGGTTATCGCCGGCGGGTGGGCAGGGGCCACGGTAGCTGGAGGTGCCCCGCGAGTTGCGGCCAACGGTCACGTATTGCCCGCTCAGCCCTGCCGAGCCTTCCTTGAGCCCATCCTGTTCGGGGTCGATGTTGTAGGCGAGCCAGTGCACCACGCCAACCCCCTTGCCGCCATCCGGGTCGAACATGATCAGGGCCAGCGATTGCGTGCCTGGGGGCAGGTTGTCCCAGCTCAGCTGCGGGGTACGCTCCTCGCCGGCCCCGCAGGCCGGGTCCAGGCCAACCTGCTGCAGCGCGATCACGCCGCCATCGGTGAACGACGAGGAGCTGATCGACAGCGCGCCTTGGTTGCTGCTGTTGGCCAAGGCTGCGCAGGGCAGCAGGGCGGCGAGCAGCCAGGGCTTGAGGTTCATGGTAACTCCTTGGCCGGGCTTTGCAGCGCAGTGTAGCCCAGGGGTGCTTCAGTAGCTGTCCTGGTCCTCGGCGGTGCCACCGGTGTGCCCGGCGCCTGAGCCGGTGGCTTCGCCGGTGCTGTTGGAGCCGCCGCTGGCGCCGTCGGCGGCATCGGTATTGCTGCCGGTGTCGCTGCTGTCGTTGCTTTTGCCGCTGCCGGGGCTATTGACGCTGCTGTCTTCACCGGCGGTCTTGCCGCCAGTCTGGTCGGTTTGCGGGTGGCTGTCGGTGTTGGTATCGGTGGCGGCGAAGGTGGTGCCGGCGAGGCTGCTCAAGGCGAGCGCCAGGCACAGGGAGAGTGGGCGAATGCGGATCATGGAACGTCTCCTTTGCGGATGATCTGTCATTCGTTTGGCTTAGGGCGAAAGGAGGCGTGCCGTCCGGGCGACGGGTGGTCATTGCACCACTGTGGGAGCGGGCGTGCCTGCGAACACCGGCGAAGCCGGTGCCAGACAACGTGTTGCCTGCTTCGCGGGCACGCCCGCTCCCACAGAGGACCAGCGATTGACTCAGATGGGTTCTGAGCGTTGCGTCGGGCTTTCAACTGGCTCCAGCGGCGGATGCTCCTGCGCCGCATGCATCAGGTCTTCCGTCACGCGCAGTTCGGCGCCGGTTGGCGAGAAGGTGGTCGAAGCCGTGAACGGCGCCGGGTGCTCCGCAGCCGGGCGCTTGCCGCGGCGCCACATGAAGAAGCACACCATGCCCAGGTTGACCACGGCAAAGGCCCAGAACAACCCGGCCTCGCCAAACTCGGTCATCATCGGCGACATGGCGACCGGCGCCATGGCCGAACCCAGCGAGTTGATCAGCAGCAAGCCCTGAATCATCGGTACCAGTGCATCGGACGGCGCCCGGTCAGCCGCATGGCTGACCGCCACCGGGTACAAGGTGAACACGCCGCCACCCAGCAGGAACAGCATGGCCGGCAGCAGGAACGAGTCAGACGGCAGGAACACCGTGATCAGCGACAGCACCACGCACAGCGCGGCCAGGGCGATCAGCACATCCTGGCGGTCCTTGCGGTCGGACCAGCGGCCCACCGGGTATTGCAGCAACATGGCACCGAGGATCACCCAGGCCATCATGTTGCCGACCTCACCCACCTCCAGGCCGATACGCTGCAGGTACAGCGGCAGCAGCGCATAGATGCCGGCAATGGCCACCCCGGAACCGAAACAGCCCACCAGGCCCGACGGCGCCACACCCAACAACTGGCGGGGTTTGAGCGGCTCTACCTGGTCCAGCAGCGGCGATACACGCGGCAGGATAACGATGGGCAGGACCGACAGGGCAGCCAGCACGCCAGCCAGCATGAAGGGTGCGGTGTCGCCCAGCTGGGTAATTTCGCCAAGGCCCGCCTGGGCGATCACCCCGGCACCGTAGAAGGCGATCATGTAAAGCGCCAGCAGGCGGCCACGGATCTTCGCGTCTCCGGCCAGCAGCAGCCAGCTTTCGATCACCAGGAACACGCCGACCGCCGCCCAGCCGTTGATCAGGCGCAGCACCGACCACCAGGTGACGTCGTAGAACAGCCCTTGCAGCAGGATGGTCACGGCGATCAGCGAGGCGAAGCTGGTGTAGGCGCGGATGTGGCCGATGCGCAGGATCAGCCGGTCGTTGAAGATGGCACCGAGGGTCAGGCCGATGAAGTAGGTCGACGAGACGATACCAATGGTGGTGGCTGATTCACCGGCAGCGCCCAGGCGCAGGGTGGTCAGGGAAGACATGAAGCCGTTGCCCAGGGCGATGATGAACAGCCCGAGCAGGGGCGCCAGCGCCATGGCCAGCAAACGCGGAGACATACGTACCTCTAGTTGGATGAGCGGAATGAGCGCCTTCTCGGACGCGCACACCGGCTCGACCCGGCAAGGGGCGAGTGGCGACACGGATGCGACCTGGGCAAGACTCAACCGCTGGGCCCCATGAGGAATGGGCCGGGCGGGGAGGGTTGAGCCTATTTCACATGTGCGTCCATGTGTTCAGGCGCTGACTCTGTCATTGCTGCCGGTTGCCACCGTTCAAGGCGACGGGCGAAAAGGAAGCGGGATTCTACGGGCTTGGAAGCGTTTGCCCAAGGGGCATCGGTGTGCGACGAGACGCCGCAGTCTCGGCGCGACATGAAAGTGTCTTTTACAGACATTTTCGATGGCTGATCTGGTTTGTGTAGGAGCAGCCTTGTGCTGCGAAGAGGCCGTTAACGCCACAGACAGTTTGACCGGTTACAGGCCCTTTCGCAGCACAAGGCTGCTCCTACAGGGGCGTGTTCGCGCCTGGGAAAATGTGCAGACTGCTGCATAATGCTGAACCTACACCAAGGAAGGCCCTGAATGTTCGCGTCGCTGTTCGCAGTCCTGGCACCGGTATTCATCGTCGCCGGCATCGGCTATGCCTGGGCCCGCAAGGGCCTGGACTACCCGACCGAGTTCATCGCCCGGGTGGTGATGACCGTCGGCACACCGTCATTGGTGCTCTCCACCCTCAGCCGCACCGAGCTGGACCCCAGCGCCTTCACCAGCATGGCCCTGGCCTGTCTGTTGTGTACCCTGGGCATGGCCCTGGCCGGGTTGCTGGTGTGCCGCGCTTCGGGCATGCACTGGCGGGTGCTGCTGCCGGCGTTCATGTTCCCCAACACGGGCAACATGGGGCTGCCGATCAGCCTGTACGCCTTTGGCGAGCATGGCCTGGCACTGGCGGTGGCGTTCTTTCTCACCTTGTCGATCGTGCAGTTCACCCTTGGCATGGCCATTTCCGGCACCGCCGCTTCGTTCAAGGCATTGCTGCACAACCCTATCGTGATCAGCCTGGCCGGTGCCATGCCGATCATATTTCTGGATTTCGAGTTGCCGCGCTGGCTGGCCAACACCGCAGACTTACTGGGTGGCATGACCATTCCGTTGATGCTGCTGACCCTCGGGATATCGCTGGCCAGCATTCGCCTGCGCCATGTCGGCAGTGGCATGCTGCTGGGTGGTTTGCGCATTGGCCTGGGGGCCGGGGTGGGCTGGGCGGTGGGCGCAGCGCTGGGGATGGACAGCCTGGAGCGTGCGGTGTTGGTGGTGCAGTCGGCGATGCCGGTGGCCGTGTTCAACTACCTGATGGCGGTACGGGCCAACCGTGAGCCGGAGCAGGTGGCAAACTTGGTGATGTGCTCGACGGTGCTGTCGTTTGCCTGGTTGCCGGTGGTGCTGGCCTGGTGGATGTAGGGCAGTGGTAATGACATCCATCTGTTCCGGCCCTTTCGCAGCGCAAGGCTGCTCCTACAGGCGGCGCCGTACCTGCAGGAGCAGCGTGTGCTGCGAAGGGCTCAGAAATCTACACTGGCCGACAATCGCAGTACTCGCGGCGTACCCTGGGTCAAGTAGTTGTTCGAGGTCGACGCCGATGCCCAGTACGCCTTGTTCGCCACGTTCTCCACATTGGCGCGCAATGTCACCTGCTTGTCATCGACCTTGAAGCGATAGCGCCCGCCCAGGTCCACCCGGGTCCAGGCCGGGATGCTCAGGCTGTTGGCCGCGTTCACGTACTGGCCACCGGTGCGCAGCAGCCGGGCATTGAGCGCGGCACCCTGAATACCAGGCACGTCCCAGTCGGCACCCAGGTTGAACTGAAAGCGTGGCACGCCGGCGGCGCGGTTGCCGTCGTTGTTGCCATAGGCCGTATGCTTTTGCTCGGTGTGCATGAACACCGCGCCTGACAGCAGGCGCAGGCCGTCTACCGGTTCACCGAACAGGTTCAGCTCCACACCTTTGTTGACCTGCTCGCCGTCCATGCTGAACGTGTCCAGCGCAGCGCCTGGGGCGCGGTAGGTGACGCTGTTGGGCTGCTCGATGCGGTACACCCCCAGCGTGGCGCCGAAGCTGTTCCAGTCCAGTTTCACCCCGGCCTCGATTTGCTTGCTGCGTTTGGGCGGGAACACCTCGTTGGCATTGCTGACACTCGACGGTGCCGTCGGGCCCTGGGCCAGGCCCTCGATGCGGTTGGCGTAGAACGACACATGCTCCCAAGGCTTGATCACAAGGCCATACACCGGCGTGGTGATCGACTCGTCGTAAGGCGTGTTGCGTACACCCGTGGCGGTCGCCCAGCTGTCGACGCTGATCGATTGCCGGCGTACACCCACGGTCAACAGCACACGGTCATCAAGAAAGCCCAGGGTGTCGGACAACGCGACGCTCTTGTTGCGGTTTTTGCCGACGATGCGTGGGTCGTGCAGGTCGCTGCCGAAGTAGGTATCGGTTGGGCGAGGAACCCTCACCGGGTTGTACAGGTTGCTGTCGTAGCGCTTGCTGGCGGCCAACGCCTCGTAGGCCGAGCGCTGTTCGCCCCACATGCCCGACAGGCCGAAATTGACCCGATGGCTGACCGGGCCGGTGGCAAAGCGGCCATTGAGCCCGGCGACGGCGCTTTTGTTGTCCTCGTCGTGGGGCGAATAGAGAAAACCGCCGCGCGCGGTGCCGTTCTCGTCGCTGACGTACAGCGAGGAGTATTCGCCATTCTCGCGGGTATGCTTGGCGCCGGCACCGGCATACAGCATCCAGTCGTCGTTCAGGTCGTACTCGGCGTTGAGCATGCCGTAGGTGTCTTCCAGCTGCGACCAGGTCCAGGCCTGCGAATAATTGTCACGCGCCGAGGGCGCATGGGGCACTTTGCTGCCGGTGGGGTAGATCACCGCGCGGCCCTGGTTGATGCGCTCTTTCTGGTAACCCAGGTCGGTGGACAGGCGCAGCCTTTCACCACGGTAATCCAGCGCTACGGCGACCAGGGTGGAGTGCTGGGCCTCGTCGTCGACGCCGGTGCCGCCATCATGTTGGGCCAGGTTGAGGCGAGCGCCGAAACGGTTGTCTTCACCAAAACGCTTGCCCAGGTCGAGGTGGCCGCCAACGTTGTCGCCAGTGGCATAGTCGAGGGTGACATGCCGCGTGGGGGTATCTTCGGCGCGCTTGGGCACCAGGTTGATTGCACCCCCAATGCCGCTGCCCTGGGGCGCAACCCCATTGAGGAAGGCACTGGAGCCCTTGAACACCTCGACCCTTTCCAACGCCTCGGTGGTCACGATCTGCCGCGGCAGTACGCCGTACAGGCCGTTGTAGCTGATGTCGTCGGTGTTCAGCGGCAAGCCGCGGATGGTAAAGACCTGAGAAAAGTTGCCAAAGCCCGCCGACTGGCGCACCGACGCGTCATTGAGCAACACGTCACCCAGCGTCCGAGCCTGCTGGTCGGCGATGGCCTTGGCGGTGTAGCTGGTGACGCTGAACGGCACATCGCTGATGGCCTGGTCGCCGAGCACGCCCAGACGGGCGCTACGGGCGACCTGGCCGCCTTGCCAGGTGTCGCTGCTGGCGGCCAGGTCGCTGTTGATGGTGGTCGCGCCCAGTTCCAGAGCATTGCCCAGCTCCACTGTTGGTGCCAGGGTGTAGCCGCCGCTGTCGGTAGTGATCAGGCTGAAACCGCTGCCGGCCAGCAGGCGGGTGAAGCCTTCCGGGATACTGTAGCTGCCCTCCAGGCCCTGGCTTTGCACGCCCTTGAGCAAAGCGGGGTCGAACGACAACGGTACCCCGGCGCTGGCGGCGAAGCGCGCCAGTACATCGGCCAATGGGCCGGCAGCCAGGTGGTAGGTGCGCGGGGTGGTGTCGGCGGCCATCGCCGTGGGGGCCAGGGCGGCCATGACGATGGCAAGGCCCAGGGCCTTGAAAGGCAAACGGTACGGCTGGCGGGGCGTCATGCGAGGGTCCTGTGGGTGCGGAAAATGAAGGTTCTGCACTCATCACCGGACGACGCAGGAAAAGGTATCACTCAATTTTCGCGGCCCTTGCAGGCGGGCCGTCAACTGATGGGCTCAACGGTCACCCAGTAGCGGGTCAGGCCCTGTACCACCACTGGCAAGGTGTCGCTCAACAGCCGCAAGCTGGCATCGGTGTCGGCCAGTGGAAAGGCGCCAGATACCTTCAATTCGCGCACCGCTGGATGGCAGCGCAGCACGCCGGGGCGATAGCGGCCCAGCTCCAGCAGCAGGTCGGCCAGGCGCATGTCGCGCGCCAGCAGCATACCGTGCTCCCAGGCCAGGTCCCCCGTTTCCAGCATGGAGGCAGGCAGTACCCGTTCGGCATCGAAAGCGCTGCGCTCCCCAGCGTTGAGCAGCAGGCCGCCAGCATGCAATGGGCGGGTATCGACTGCGCCCTCTAGTACGGCTACCCGGGTCAGCGCGCCATCGACACGGACGCTGAAACGTGTGCCCAGCGCGGTGGCTTGCCCATGCACGGTGCGCACTAGCAGCGGGCGCGCTGGGGTGGCAGGGTCCTTGGCGCTGGTGAGCAGAATCTCGCCCGCCAGCAGGTCGATGCGGCGCTGTCGGGCGTCGAACGTGATATCGATGGCGGTAGCGGTGTTCAACAGCACCTGGCTGCCGTCGGCCAGGGTCAACGCACGTTGTTCACCAACTGCTGTGCGTGCATCGGCGGTCCATTGCTGCCAGGGCATTTCTCGCCAGGCCAGCCAAGCCGCTGGCGCTGCCAGCAGCCACAGCCCAAGGCGATGCAGGGCCTGGCGGCGGCTGACCGCACCGTTGCGGCTCAGGCGGCGCAGGGTTTCGCCGGTAACGGGGGTGGGCAGGCGGCGAAAGTCGCCAAGAATGGCCTCGGCACGCTGCCACGCCTGGGCGTGCTCGGCGCTGCGCTGGCACCAGGCCTGGATGGCACGATGGTCGTCCTCGGTGGCGCTGCCCGATTGCAACTGCACCAGCCAGTCTGCGGCTTCGCCAAGGATCAACGGGTCGATGCGCTGCACCATCAGTCGATGCTCAGGCAGGCGAGGAAAGCCGTGCGCATGTCGCGCTTGATCGTGATCAGTGAAACCTGCAGCTGTTCGGCGATTTGTGCGTAGGTCAGCCCGTCCAGTTGCGACAGGAGAAACACCTGGCGCACCCGGGCCGGCATGTCGCGCAGCATGGCGTCGATACGGTACAGGGTTTCGAGGATCAACCAGCGCGTTTCCGGCGAAGGCACTTCGGGTTGCGGCAAGTGGGCAATGGCTTCCAGGTAGGCCCGCTCGACATCCTGGCGGCGCCAGCGGTCGACCACCAGGCCCTTGGCGATGTGGGTCAGCAAGGCCCGGGGCTCACTGCCCAAATAGCTATTGCCCTGCCGGCTGAGCAGGCGCACGAACGTGTCATGCGCCAGGTCGGCAGCATCGCAGGCATTGCCCAGCTTGCGCCCCAGCCAGCCCTGCAGCCAGCCATGGTGCTCGGTGTACAGCGTCTGGACCTGCAGGTTGAGGGTAGCGTCGGCGGGCGGCATGGCGGGCGCAAGGTTCCAGGCGAAGGCTGTAATTAAGAATTGATCGCATTCTAAACGCCGTCCACGGAACCTGGCAATGCGCAGCCGCTACAAGGCTTTGGCCAAGAACGCCGCTGTGCGGCTGTCGGCACACTCAGCCACTACCTGCGGTGTGCCACTGACCACCACTTTGCCACCGGCATCTCCGGCCCCCGGCCCGATATCGATGACCCAGTCGCTCTGCGCGACCACGCGCATGTCATGTTCGACCACCACCACGCTGTGTCCGCTCTCGACCAGGCGGTTCAGTTGCACCAGCAGCCGGTCGATGTCCTGCGGGTGCAAGCCGTTGGTGGGCTCATCCAGCACATACAGCGTTGCCCCACGGGCGATGCGTTGCAGTTCGGTCGCCAGTTTGATCCGCTGTGCCTCGCCACCGGACAGCTCGGTAGCCGGCTGGCCCAGGCGCAGGTAGCCCAGTCCGATATCGTGCAGCACTTGCAGGCAACGTCGCGCCGGTGGCTGTTCGGCAAACACCTGCAGGGCCTGGTCGACGGTCAGTTGCAGCACCTGCGCGATGTTCATGCCCTGCCAGTTCACCGCCAGGGTTTCGGGGTTGTAGCGGGCGCCATGGCAGGTCGGGCAGGGCGCGTAGACACTGGGCATGAACAGCAACTCGACGCTGACGAAACCTTCGCCCTCGCAGTTGCCGCAGCGGCCCTTGGCAACGTTGAACGAAAAGCGCCCCGCGTCGAAGCCCCGGGCCTTGGCCTGCTCGGTGGCGGCGAAAAGCTTGCGTACATGGTCGAACAGGCCGGTGTAGGTGGCCAGGTTGGAGCGCGGTGTGCGGCCGATTGGCTTCTGGTCGACTTGCACCAGGCGCTTGATGCTGCCAAGCCCCGCGCTCACGTGGCCGCTGCTGGCCTGTTCAGGTTCGTCCTCCAGGCTGTGTTCTTCGGGCTCGCTACGTGGCTCGGCATGGCCCAGGTGTGCGCCAACCAGTTCCAGCAGGGCCTGGCTGACCAAGCTGGACTTGCCAGAGCCGGAAATACCGGTAACGGCGGTGAAGCAGCCCAGCGGGAATGCGGCAGCAAGGTTATCGAGGTTGTTGCGGGTGATGCCTTCAAGCTTCAGCCAGTCGCCGGGCTGGCGGGGTGCACGGGTGGCCTGGACCGGGGCACTGAACAGGTAGGCGCGGGTGCATGACTGCTCGACCTGGGCCAGGCCTGCGGGCGGCCCGCTGTAAAGAATGGTGCCGCCATGCTCGCCGGCAGCCGGCCCTACATCCACCAGCCAGTCGGCGCGGCGCATGGTGTCCAGGTCGTGCTCCACCACATACACCGAGTTGCCCGCGTGCTTCAGGCGCTGCAAGGCCTCGAACAGTGCTTCGCTGTCGGCCGGGTGCAAACCGGCCGACGGCTCGTCGAGCACGTAGATCACGCCGAACAGCTGCGAGTTCAGCTGGGTGGCCAGGCGCAGGCGTTGCAGTTCGCCGGAGGACAACGTCGGGGTGCTGCGCTCCAGGGCCAGGTAACCCAGGCCGAGGTCGAGCAGGGTAGTGATGCGTTCGAGCAACTCGTTGGCGATGCGTTGAGCGGCCAGGCGCTTTTCCAGGCTCAGGTCATCCTGCTGCTGCGTCAGGTAGTCTGCTGCCGCCACCTTGGCGAATACCGCAGCCAGCGCCTGCAACGACAAGTGCGACAGCTCGGCGATGTCCAGGCCGGCGAAGGTCACGCCCAGTGCTTCGCGCTTCAGGCGCTTGCCCTGGCACAGTGGGCAGGGGCTGGGGCGCATGTACTGGGCCACGCGCTTGCGCATCTGCGCGCTCTGCGAGTGCATGAAGGTATGCAGCACGTAACGCCGAGCGCCCATGAACGTGCCCTGGTAGCTGGGTTCCAGTTTGCGCTTGAGCGCTTCGCGGGTTTGCGCTGGGGTAAGGCCGGCATACACGGGGGCGGTGGGCGTCTCCTCGGTGAACAAGATCCAGTCGCGCTGCGCTTGTGGCAGGTCGCGCCAGGGGATGTCCACGTCATAGCCCAGCGTTACCAGGATGTCGCGTTGGTTCTGCCCTTGCCAGGCCATCGGCCATGCCGCCACTGCGCGCTCGCGGATGGTCAGCGACGGGTCGGGGACCATGGTCGCTTCGGTCACTTCGTAGACCCGGCCCATGCCATGGCACTCCGGGCAGGCACCCTGGGGCGTATTAGGCGAAAAGTCTTCGGCATACAGCATCGCTTGCCCGGCCGGGTAGTGGCCTGCGCGGGAATAGAGCATGCGGATCGAGCTGGACAAAGTGGTGACGCTGCCCACCGAGGAACGTGCACTAGGCGTGCCGCGCTGCTGCTGCAGGGCCACGGCAGGCGGCAGGCCGTCGATGGCATCCACGTCCGGCACGCCAACCTGGTCGATCAGGCGCCGGGCATAGGGCGCCACCGATTCGAAATAGCGCCGCTGGGCTTCGGCATACAGCGTGGAGAACGCCAGCGAAGACTTGCCCGAGCCGGACACGCCGGTAAACACCACCAAGGCGTCGCGGGGGATATCGACATCGATGTTCTTCAGGTTGTGCTCGCGGGCGCCCCGCACGCGGACGAAGCCGCTTGGGGTGGTTGGGCGTGGGGGCATGAGGCAGTCCTTGGCTGTGGCTCAATGAAGCGCTCGCGGTAACAGCAAATGCATATACCGTGCGGGTTCTGGAACCCGTAAGTCTGAGAGCTATGTCAGGCAGTTGTTTAGCGATATCAGGAAGACTGTACAGGAAGTTAGATTGCAGGGGTTTCTCTTCTTGATCTTGGTTGGGAATCATTGAAGGAGGCCAGCGGATGGAATCTGCTGCTTGGCAAGGAGTCGGCTATTCTTGAACCCCTGCATGAAAAAGTACCGGCATTAAGGTCGTCTTCGCTTTCGCACTCAACTCCACTGAGTCCTTTTCTAGTCACGATGGACTGATCGCAAGCCTTCAGGCCGGTGGCGATCTGCAGGCGCTTGGCGCGCAGGTGATCGGAGTCGCTGAGCGCTACCGAGCGCTGAAAGATTTCGGCGTTGTCTTGCCTTCGTTCAGCGCGGTCTGCATCGCCTTGGGGCTCTGCAAGGCGAGGTTTTCTACGTGGCGCGACTCGTCGTAGCGCAGCACTAACTCTCATGACAAGAGTAAAAAGGATGGCTCGGATCTATTGACTTTCTTTTACCTGACCCAGCGTTTCAGCTACTAAGCACCGAAAGTTTGACCACTCCCTTGCTCACACCGCTTTCCGTCTCCGCAACTGGTTCCGCTGGGTGGAACCACATTCGTTTGTTATCCCTCGTCACTCGCGCTTATCTGTCAGCCAAGCACGACCTGCCTCACCCGTCGTGACCTCAAGGCGAACAACAAGAACGGGAAACCACCCGCGCGAGGAGACTCTACATGTCCCGACATCAGCACATCCTGGCCTGGCTGAACGATGTGGCCAGCGACCTGCACGCGATCCGTCACGATATCCATGCCCACCCGGAACTGGGGTTCGAAGAAAGCCGCACCTCGGCGCTGGTCGCCCGGTTGCTGGAGCAATGGGGCTATGAAGTGCACACCGGCATCGGCAAGACCGGTGTGGTCGGCGTGCTGCGCAATGGCAGCAGCCCACGCCGCCTGGGCCTGCGCGCCGACATGGACGCGCTGCCCATCCACGAAGCAACGGGCGCGGCCTACAGCAGCCAGCACCAGGGTTGCATGCACGCCTGCGGCCATGACGGGCACACCACCATGCTGCTGGGCGCGGCGCGCTACCTGGCGGCGACCCGGCAGTTCGACGGCACGCTGACGCTGATCTTCCAGCCGGCCGAGGAGGGCCAGGGTGGTGCCGAGGCGATGCTCGCCGACGGCCTGCTGGAACGCTTCCCCTGCGATGCACTGTTCGGCATGCACAACATGCCTGGGCTACCAGCCGGGCACCTGGGCTTTCGCGAGGGGCCGATGATGGCCTCGCAAGACCTGCTCACGGTGACCCTCGACGGGGTGGGCGGCCATGGCTCGATGCCGCACCTGACCGTCGACCCGCTGGTGGCGGCGGCCAGTGTGGTGATGGCGCTGCAAACCGTGGTGGCGCGCAATATCGATGCGCAGGAGGCGGCGGTGGTCACCGTCGGTGCGTTGCAGGCCGGCGAAGCGGCCAATGTGATCCCGCAACAGGCGCTGCTGCGCCTGAGCCTGCGCGCGCTGAACGCCGAGGTGCGGGCGCAGACCCTGGAGCGGGTACGGGCGATCATCGTCAGCCAGGCCGAAAGCTTTGGCTGCCGCGCCAGCATCGAACACCGCCCGGCTTACCCGGTGCTGGTCAACCATGCCGCGGAAAACGCCTTCGCCACCCAGGTAGGCATCGAGCTGCTCGGTGCCGAGGCGGTGGATGGCAACACCCGCAAGCTGATGGGCAGCGAAGACTTTGCCTGGATGCTGCAGCGCTGCCCGGGCGCCTACCTGTTCATCGGCAATGGGGTATCGCGGCCGATGGTGCACAACCCGGCCTATGACTTCAACGACGACATCCTGCTGACCGGCGCCGCCTACTGGGGCGCGCTGGCAGAGCGCTGGCTCGCGCCCGCCTGATCGCCTTTTTGACGACTGCCGCTGGAACCTGGGCGCGACCGCGCCTGGGCGATCACCCAATCATTGTGTGGAGTGTTCCCTATGCAGACTTCGAGCACCGGCGTGTCGCGTACCCGGCAAGTGGTCGCCGCCGTTATCGGCAATGCCCTGGAATGGTATGACTTTATCGTGTACGGCTTTCTGGCCAGCATCATCGCTCGGCAGTTCTTTCCGTCCGACGATGAGTACGCCTCGCTGCTGATGGCCTTGGCCACCTTCGGCGTCGGCTTTTTCATGCGCCCGGTAGGTGGCGTGCTGCTGGGCATGTATTCCGACCGCAAGGGCCGCAAGGCGGCCATGCAGATGATCATCCGGCTGATGACCGTGTCGATCGCGATGATCGCCTTTGCCCCCGACTACCTGGCCATCGGCATGGCCGCGCCGTTGCTGATCGTGGTGGCGCGCATGCTGCAGGGCTTTGCCACGGGCGGTGAGTATGCCAGTGCTACGGCGTTTCTGGTGGAGAGCGCGCCTGCCCATCGCAAGGGCCTTTATGGCTCGTGGCAATTGGTAGGGCAGTGCCTGGCGGTGTTCTCCGGCGCGGCCATGGTGGCGCTGGTGACCCACCTGTGCTCGCCCGAGGCGTTGGACAGCTGGGGTTGGCGTATTCCGTTCGTGCTGGGCCTACTGATCGGCCCGGTGGGGCTGTGGATTCGCAAGCATATGGAAGAGCCCGAAGAGTTCGTCGAGGCACGCCGTCAGGCCAAGGGCCAGTCGCCCAGCCTGTGGCAGGTACTGCGTGAACATCGACGTAGTCTGCTGGTATCGATGGGCCTGGCCTGTGGCGCGACGGTGTCGTTCTACGTGGTGCTGGTGAACATGCCGACCTTCGCCCACAAGAACCTCGGGCTGCCGCTGGACCAGGTGCTGTTGGTACAGATGCTCGCGGTAGGGCTGATGACCGTGGTGATTCCGTTGTCTGGCGCGCTGTCCGACCGGCTGGGGCGGCGCCCGGTGCTGATGGCCTTTACCCTGGCGTTCTTCGTGATGGTCTACCCGCTGTATGTGTGGGTGGCCGCCGCGCCCTCCGTGGAGCGCCTGCTGGTCATGCAGCTGCTGCTGTGCACGGCCATCGGCGGCTTCTTTGGCCCGGCGCCTACCGCCCTGGCCGAGCAGTTCCCGGTGGAGGTGCGCTCCACCGGCGTGTCGGTGGCCTATAACGTGGCGGTGATGGTGTTCGGCGGCTTTGCCCCGTTGATCGTGACTTGGCTGAGCAAAGTGCTGGGCACCCCGGTGGCGCCATCGTTCTACGTGCTGTTCGCCTGCCTGCTGACGCTGTTGGCTACCTACTGCCTGAAAGAAGCACCCCGAGCGGGCCAGCCTGCCACTTTCAACCTTGGAGTAAAACCGTGAAGCCGCTAGCCATCGACCCCATCGTTGCCCTCGATGCAGAGGCATTGTCCCAGGCCATTCATGCCGGCCAGCTGTCGTGCCGGGAGGTGATGCAGGCCTACCTGGCGCATATCGAACGCTTCAACCCGCAGGTCAATGCGCTGGTGTCGCTGCGCCCGGCCGAGGTGCTGCTGGCCGAGGCCGACGAGCGCGACCGCGAACTTGCCCGTGGCCACTCGCGCGGCTGGATGCATGGCATGCCGCAGGCGATCAAGGACCTGGCTGCTACCGCCGGGCTACGCACCACGCTGGGTTCGCCGCTGTTCGCCGAGCAGCTGCCTGAGCAGGATGCGATCAGCGTGGCGCGGGTGCGGGCGAGCGGGGCGCTGATCGTGGGCAAGAGCAACGTGCCTGAGTTCGGCCTCGGTTCGCAAACCTACAACAGCCTGTTTGGCACCACCACCAATGCCTATGACCCAGGACGGGTGGCCGGTGGCAGCAGCGGCGGGGCGGCTGCGGCACTGGCCATGCGCCTGTTGCCGGTGGCCGACGGCAGCGACATGATGGGCTCGCTGCGCAACCCGGCGGCGTTCAACAACGTGTTCGGCCTGCGCCCGTCGCAGGGCCGCGTGCCGCACGGGCCGGCGCCGGAGCTGTTCGTACAGCAGCTGGCAACCGAGGGGCCGATGGGCCGTAGCGTGGTCGATGTGGCGCGGTTGCTGTCGATACAGGCTGGCGTCGACGCGCGGGTGCCACTGTCGCTGAGCGAAGGCCGGCGCGATTTCACCCAGGGTTTGCAGCGTGACTTGCGCGGTGTACGGGTCGGCTGGCTGGGCGACTACAACGGCTACCTGCCGATGGATGACGGGGTCATGAGCCTGTGCGAATCGGCGCTGGCCGACTTTGCCGAACTGGGCTGCCAGGTCGAGGCCTGCCAGCCGGCATTCGACCTGGCCCGTTTGTGGCAATGCTGGCTGAGCCACCGCCACTTCCTGGTGCACGGCAACCTCGGCGCGGCCTATGCCGACCCAGGCAAGCGCGCACTGCTCAAGCCCGAAGCGCAGTGGGAGGTGGAAGGTGGCTTGCAGTTGAGTGCGGCGGCGCTGTACCAGGCCTCGCTGGACCGCAGCGATTGGTACCGCGCCTTGGCCAAGCTGTTCGAACGTTACGATTTCCTGCTGTTGCCTTCGGCCCAGGTGTTCCCTTTCGATGCACGCCAGCCATGGCCGACGGTGGTCGGGGGGCGGGCGATGGACACCTATCACCGTTGGATGGAGGTGGTGATCGGGTCAACCTTGGCCGGCTTGCCGAGCATCAGCGTGCCGGTCGGGTTCAACGCCGCCGGCCTGCCCATGGGCCTGCAGATCATAGGCCCGGCGCAGGCTGATCATGCCGTGTTGCAGTTGGCGTATGCCCATGAGCAGCTCACCCGCTGGGTGGAGCGTTGCCCGCCACAATGCCTGCAGGGCTCATGAAAGCACTGGGCAGGCGCGGTTCTTGCTGGCTATCCTGACCATCCCGCTACAAGGAGGTCACATCCATGGGCATCACGGCAGACAGTGGCGGCGTGCGTTCGGTGGAGCGGGCGCTGGCCATTGTCGACCTGCTGGGCGAACACCAGGCACTGGGCCTGGAAGAACTGCACTACCTGACAGCGCTGCCCAAGGCTACGGTGTCGCGCATGCTCGCCACCTTGCAGGAGCAAGGCTGGGTGTACCGTGGCCTGAGCGATCGGCGCTACCGGCTGTGCGCGCGGCGCCTGTTCGGTGACCGCCAGTTGCGCTTCAAGCGGCGCCTGGTGGAAAGCGCCGCACCCATGCTGCTGGAGCTGAGCGAACGCACCGGGCTGGTGGCGGACCTGTCGTGTTTCGACGGGCAGCGGCTGGAGGTGATGGAAAGCGCCATTCCCCAGGTGTTGCGTAAGCGTTACCCGCACACCTGCCAGATCGTTGGGCACCATGCCAGCCTGTTCCATTCGGCGATGGGGCGGGCCTGCCTGGGCGAGCTGGCGGAGGATGAAGTGCAGCGCCTGGCGGACCATGCGCGGTTGGGTGACGACACGTTGCTGCGCGATATCGAAGAAGAAGCGCATAAGGGCTTTGGCCAGCGCACCGAAGGGCACTGGGAGTACCCGGTGCGCTTGCCGTTCCTGATCCGCGCCATTGCATTGCCGGTGCATGCCGAAGGGCGCCTGGCCGGGAGCATTGCCTTGCATTGGCCGCTTGACCAGGCACCGGTGGAGCGGGTGTTGAATTTGCACTTGAGCAGCCTGGCGACCACCGTCGGCGAGGTGCAGCGGGCCTTGGCTGTTTGATTGCCTGTGGCGGCCTTTTCGCAGCACAAGGCTGCTCCTACAGAAAGCACGCGATACCTGTAGGAGCAGCCTTGTGCTGCGAAAGGGCCGCCACAGGCCAAAGCAAAAGCCCGCAGGTGCTACTGGCCCTCCCGAAACCCGCTAGGGCTCACCCCAGCCTGCTTGCGAAAGAACCGGCTGAAATACCCCACATCGGCAAACCCCAGTTCATGGGCGATCTCTTTCACACTCAGGCTCGAATGCGCAAGCATGCGCTTGGCCTCCAGCATCAGCCGGGCATTGATTACATTCATTGGCGTCATGCCCAGGTGCTCCTGGCACAACCGCCCCAAGGTCGCCAGGGTCATGCCCAGCTCGGCGGCGTAGTCCGCCAGTGGCCGGTGCGTGCGGTAGTGCATGTCCACCTGTTCACGGAAAGCGGTCAACTGCTGGCTGCGCCTGGACACCGGGCGCTGTTCGCCCTGAGGCACATGCGGTTCATGACGCAGCACCTGGATCATCAGCGTCAGCAATAGCGCCATGCTGCTGGCCACATGTTCGCGGGCGCGGTTGTGGTATTCCTCGCGCAGGGCCTGGCACAGTGGCAGCAGCGGGTCCTCATCGGCGGACCACAGCGGCAGGGCGATCACCTGTGGTTTGCGCAATTGCACCAGCAGGTTGGGTGCCAGCACCTGGGCGATGCTTTCCAACGGGGGCTGCGCGGCAGTGATCACCTGACCCTCGACCTGGCCGGCCCAATGAAAGCCATGCACCACCTGCGCCGGCACATACACCACGCAGGGCGCATGAACCTGCAACCGGTCACTGTCGAACAACACCTCACCGCCACCGCTCTGCAGGTATAGCAGCTGCAGCAAGCCGTCATGACGGTGTGCGGCAATTTCCCAGTTGTGCGCGCCAGAACGCAGGGAAATCTGCTCCACGTGCAGGGCTTCGTGCCACACCGGCTGCGCGGTTTCACCGTACAGGGCGTAATTGGGGATTTTGTTCATGTTGTTGTAATTGTTCTGTTCGGTACCTGGCTACTGTGCCACACCTGCCTGCAGGCTTCAGGGGGCAGGGAGAAAATTGTCGGGAATGTGGGGCTGGTTGCAGGTTTTGTCCATTCTGCCGGTACGTCTGCCGGCCATAGGCTGTTGCCCAGAACAAGCGACACTCTGGAGAGCAGCATGCATAACAACAATATTTCCTCTCAGTGGCTGGGCCTGGACTCGGCCGTCTGCGTGGTAACCGGCGCTGCCGGCGGCATAGGTGCGGCGCTGGCCGCAGCCCTGGTGGAGCAGCAGGCCCATGTGGTGCTGCTGGACCGCGACCTAGACAAATGCCGCGAACTGGCAGCCACCCTGGGTGAGCACAGCGCGGGCGAAGTCAGCGCCCTGGGCTGCGACATCGCCGACCCGGCCAGCGTGGAGCAAGCGGCTGCCCAGGTGCAGGCACTGCATGGGCGCTGCGATGTCCTGGTCAACAATGCCAGCGTGCTGCGCCCAGGCGCGCTGGACACGCTGAGTCTGGAGCAATGGAACCAGGTGCTGGCGGTCAACCTCAGTGGCTACCTGTTGTGTGCCCAGGCCTTCGGCCGTTCGATGCTGGCCCGCGGCCAGGGCCGCATCGTGCATGTCGCCTCGATTGCCGCCCATTACCCGCAACCCAACAGCGGTGCCTACAGCGCGGCCAAGGCCGGCGTCAGCATGCTGTCGCGGCAGCTTGCCGTGGAGTGGGGGCCACACGGTGTGCGCAGCAATGCGGTGTGCCCGGGCTTGATCCGCACGCCGTTGTCGGCGGCGTTCTATGCCGACCCGCAGGTGGAGCGCCAGCGTAGCGCCATGACCGCCAACCGGCGCATCGGTGAGCCGCAGGACATCGCCGAGGCCGTGCTGTTCCTGGCCAGCCGCCGCGCCGACTACATCAACGGCGCCGAGCTGACCGTGGATGGCGGGCTGGAAAGCATGCCCATGGCATTGATCCCGCGCCCGGGTTTCGAGGGGGCAGGCCAATGAATACGCGCAGCTGCGATGTGCTGGTGATCGGTGCGGGGGCGGGTGGCCTGGCGACTGCCATCACGGCGAAAAAGCTTGGCCTGGAGGTCATCGTCATCGAAAAGGACGATTGCTTCGGCGGCACCACGGCGTTTTCCGGCGGCGTGTTGTGGGTACCGGGCAACCCGCATGGGGGCAACGACACTTACGCGGCAGCCATGACCTACCTGCGCAACGAAGCCGGTGCCTGCTTCGATGCGGCCGGGGTCGAGGCCTTCTTGCGCTACGCGCCGCAGATGGTGGCGTTTTTCGAGCGCGAGACGTCGGTCAAGTTCGTGCCCACGCTGTACCCCGACTACCACCCACAGGTGGAGGGCGGCGTCGATGTGGGTCGCTCGATACTGGCCGCGCCTTACGACATTCGTGGCCTGGGGCCGGACATGGCGCGCCTGCGCCCGCCGCTGAAAACCATCACGTTCATTGGCATGATGTTCAATTCGTCGAATGCCGACCTCAAGCACTTCTTCAATGTCACCCGTTCGCTGACCTCGTTCGTGTATGTGGCCAAGCGCCTGATGACCCACTTGAAGGAACTGGCCCTGTACCGACGTGGCACCCAGGTCACCAGCGGTAATGCGCTGGCGGCGCGGCTGGTGCGCTCGGCACTGGACCTGGGCATCCCGATTCTCACAGGCACTCCGGCGCGGCAGTTGCTGCACGAAGAGGGGCGGGTGGTTGGAGCGCTGGCCGGGCAGACCGGCAGCGAGCTGCGCATTCAGGCCCGGCGCGGGGTGGTGCTGGCCTGTGGCGGTTTCTCCCATGACTTGCAACGGCTGCGTCAGGCTTACCCGCATGTGCGGCGTGGCGGCGAGCATTTTTCACCGGTGCCGGCAGGTAATACCGGTGATGGTGCGCGCATGGCCGAGGCGCTGGGGGCCAAGGTGGATATCCGCCTGCAGGCACCTGCAGCGTGGATGCCGGTATCGAAGGTGCCGGTGGCTGGTGGGCGGCACATTGCCTTTCCGCATTTGCTCGACCGCTACAAGCCAGGTGTGATCGGCGTGCTGCGTTCAGGCCGGCGTTTCACCAACGAGTCCAACTCCTACCATGACGTGGGTGCAGCGTTGATCGAAGCCTGTGCCGACCAGGCAGAAACCGCCATGTGGCTGGTGTGCGACCGCCGCACCTTGGCCAAGTATGGGCTGGGCTTTGCCAAGCCTGCACCGATGCCGTTGGGGCCATTGCTGCGCAACGGCTACCTGCTCAAGGGCAAGACCCTGGCCGAGCTGGCAGGCAAGGCCGGCATCGATGCACAAGGGCTGGAGCAGACTG
The DNA here is from genome assembly GCF_048068035.1 of Pseudomonas sp. NY11955. NCBI lineage: Bacteria > Pseudomonadati > Pseudomonadota > Gammaproteobacteria > Pseudomonadales > Pseudomonadaceae > Pseudomonas > Pseudomonas sp. NY11955. The sequence continues at coordinate 115,812 of NZ_JBLUPS010000013.1, read as the reverse complement.
TACGCGAGTACAACTTAGGCGCGGTGCATGGCGAAGACCGCCAGTTCGGTCGCGGCAGCACCCGTTTCAATCGCTACCTGGCCGACCCGCAGCAACAGCCCAACCCGTGCGTGGCGCCGGTGGGCGAAGGGCCGTACTTTGCCGTGAAGGTGATCATGGGCGACCTGGGCACCTTCGACGGGCTGCGCACCAGCGTGGTCGGTGAAGTGCTGGCGGCCGATGGGCAGGCCATCGACGGCCTGTATGCGGTGGGTAACGACCGCGCCAGCATCATGGGCGGCAACTACCCGGGTGCGGGCATCACCCTGGGGCCGATCATGACCTTTGGCTACATCACCGGGCGCCATCTGGCGGGTGTCGAGCAGGGGCTGGCGGCTGCGGGCAGTGCGCGGGAGGTGGCGTGATGGACAAGCCTGTGGTCGACCACCGCATCTACACCATTCGCCCGCGCTGCATGGCGGCTTTTCTCGAAGCATTCGACCAGTTGGCGATGCCGATCCTGCTGCGCCACCTCGGCGCACCCTTGGCGTTCTATACCAGCAGCATCGGCCCGTTGAACCAGGTGGTGCACTTGTGGGGCTATGACAGCCTCGATGATTTTGAAAAGCGCAGCGCGGCACGCGATGCCGACCCGGACTTTGCCGCGTACCTGCACGCCACCCGCGACCTGGTGGTGGCGCAGGAGACACGGATCATCAGGCCTGTACGCTTGCCCAGCCTTTTCCCCTAATGCACGCGCGGTAGCTGTGGGAGCAGCCTTGTGCTGCGAAGAGGCCCGTAAAGCCACAGATCCTCTGTGATCATGCCGGCCCTTTTGCAGCACAAGGCTGCTCCTGCACAAAGCCGGTTGCTTGCGAAACACCGTCATAAAAACAACAACAGGTGATACCCATGAACAACACGCTCGACGTGCGCCAACTGATCGACCAGCAACCCATCGGCCGCTACCAGAAATGGGTGGTGTTCCTCGGCTTCCTCATCATTGCCCTGGACGGCCTGGACGTCGCCATCATCGGCTTCATCGCACCACAATTGAAAAGCGACTGGGGCCTGGATGCGCAAAGCCTGGGCCCGGTACTGAGCGCCGCACTGATCGGCCTGGCCCTTGGTGCGCTGGTTGCCGGGCCTCTGGCGGACCGCTACGGGCGCAAGGCGGTGTTGCTGTGCAGCGTGCTGCTGTTCGGCATCTGGACCCTGGCCTCGGCCTTTTCCCCCAACCTGGAAACCCTGGTCGCACTGCGCTTTCTCACCGGCCTGGGCCTGGGCGCGGCCATGCCCAATGCCAGCACCCTGGTCAGCGAGTATGCCCCGGCCCGCAGCCGCTCACTGCTGATCACCCTGGCGTTCTGTGGGTTCTCCCTGGGGGCGGCGGCCGGTGGTTTCGTCAGCGCCTGGATGATCCCCAACCTGGGCTGGCGCAGTGTCTTGGCGTTGGGCGGGGTGTTGCCGCTGTTGGTCTTGCCGTTGCTGTATTGGCGCTTGCCGGAGTCGGTGACCTTTCTGGTCAGCAAGGGCGCGGACCGCAAGCGCATTCTGGCCATTGTCCGCCGCCTGGCCCCTGAGCATGTCAACGCCGACACCACTTTTGTCATGCCCAGTAAAGCCCAGGCCGCTGGCGGTGCAATCGCCACCATCCTCTCGCCGCGCTATCGCTTTGGTACCTGCATGCTCTGGAGCGGCTACGTGCTGGCGCTGTTCCTGGTTTACCTGTTCAGCGGCTGGCTGCCGACGCTGGTGAAGGAGGGCGGCGGTTTTTCGGTGTCCGAAGCGGCCATCGTCACGGCCTGCTTCCAGGTTGGTGGCCCGGTGGGGGCGATTTCTGTGGGGTGGGCCATGGACCGCTGTAATCCGCAACGTGTACTGATGCTGACTTTTCTGTTCAGCGGCGCGGTCATCTTCACCATCGGCCAGGTGGCCGGTGATTTCGCCTGGTTGTGCGCCGTTGCCTGTGCCGTGGGCTTTGGCCTCAATGGCGCGAGCGTTGGCATGAATGCTTTGGCGGCGGCCTTCTACCCGACACCCGCGCGGGCGACCGGGGCCAGTTGGATGAGCGGTATCGGGCGCATTGGCGCCGTGCTCAGCGCGTTTGCCGGGGCTCAGATGCTGGCATTGGGCTGGAGTTTCTCCCAGGTGTTCGCTTCGCTGCTGTTGCCTGCTGGGCTGGCAGCCTTGGCGGTATGGCTGCAGGGTCGACATGCCAAGGCACGGGTTAGCGCTCCAGGCTGTACATCCGGCACTCCGCCAGCAACGCCAGTAGGTTCGGCTCCCGCTCCCGTGCCTTCAAGAACACCACCCCAATATGCTGCTGTAGGCGATATTGCGGCTTCAAGGCAATCAACCTGACGCGGTTTTCGTACACCGCCGCGATGCGCCCAGGCAGCAGGGCAAAGCCCACGCCTGAACTGACCATGCTCAGCAGGGTGAAGATATCGTTCACCTGCATGGCCACCTTCGGCTCGAACCCGGCCTGCTGGAACACCCGCGCACCATCGCGGTGGGTTGCGAAGCCCTGGGTGAGGGTGATGAAAGTGGAGTCGGCGAGGTCGGCCAGGTCTACCTCGGCCTGCCCGGCGAAGGGCGAATCCGTAGGTACGGCAAGGAAAATGTCGTCGGAGAACAGCGGCAGTTGCTCGCAGGCCGGGTCACTGGCGCTTTCGTCGAGGGAGACGAGGATGGCCTCCAGTTCGTGGTTCTTCAGGCGCTGCAGCAGGTCGACGTTGGAGCCCAGGGTCAGGTCGATGTTCAGTTCGCTGCGGCGCAGTTTGAGGCCCATGACCAGCTTTGGCACGGTTTTCACGGTCAGCGAGTAGAGTGCGCCGAGGCGGAAGCGTTCGGCGTAGAAACCGGCGGCTTCGCGGGTTTGGCGCACCATCTGTTCGGCGTCCTGGATCAGTTGCCGGGCTTTCTTTTCCAGCACGTAGGCGCTTTCGAGTGGGATGAGCTGGCGACCTTCGTGCTTGAACAACGGGCAGCGCAGGGCGCTTTCCAGCGAATGGATGGCACGGTGCACGCTGACTGCGCTGGTGGACAGCTCGGCGGCGGCGCGGCCGAGGTTGCCGGTGCGCATGAAGGCGAGGAAGGTTTCCAGCTTTTTAAGGGTCAGTTCTTCGTCGATCAGCATGGGGGCCTGAGGTGTAAGGTTTGAGGGTTATGGTGGGGTCGAGATCGAGCGCCGCCCGCGCGGCGCATCGCGAGCGAAGCTCGCTCCTACATTTGTTTCGGGCCAATTATTCCTGGGGGATTTGCGCGCGATCCCCTTGGCGCATGGCTGGATATTGCGTCGTATGAACAAGGCGGTCGCGCGCGTTGGCACAGGTGTTACTGGCCCGAAACAAATGTAGGAGCGAGCTTCGCTCGCGAAGCGCCGCGCGGGCGGCGCTCGATCTCACTCCCAACACACACCTCAAGCCATACCCTCGATCAACGCCCACAATGCCGGATCATTGAAATCATCGACAACCAGCCTAGCCCCCGCCGCCAGCAACCGCTCCGGCGTCTGCGTCGTAGCCACGCCCACGGTAAAGATCCCCGCTCCACTGGCCGCCGCCACCCCCGGCAATGAATCCTCGAAAGCCAGCGCCTGCCTGGCCTCGGCCCCCAGCCGCCGCAGCCCGGTGAGGTAGGGCAGCGGGTCTGGTTTGGGCCGCGCCAGCTCCTCGGCCACCAACACATGTTCAAAGCGCTGGGCAAGGCCCATGGCACTGAGCATGTGCTCGGCGTTCAGCCGCGGTGCGTTGGTCACCACGCACATGCCGATGTCACGGGCCTTGGCGTACTCCAACAGGCGCAACAGGCCTGGCATCGGCTCAAGCGACGGCGACAGGTCACGGAACAAGGCTTCCTTGCGGTCGGCCAGCGCCTGGCACTGTTCGACACTGGCGCCACTGAACAGCTCGGCGAACAACTCGCCGTTGGCGCGGCCGCTGACCTGGGCGTCGAACTGCGCCTGGCTCAGCTCACGGCCGTCGTGCTCACGCAGCAGTTGGCGAAAGGCCTGCAAGTGCAAGGTGTCAGTGTCGGTGAGGGTTCCGTCGAGGTCGAACAGCAGGGCGGTCAGCATGGGATATCCAGATCAAGAAAACACAAGCCAGGCGATCATAACCAAAGCCGACGACAAAGGGGGCTGTTCAGCGTACTCCGAAAAGAGTACAAATGTGCTCCATGGACAATCTTACCCCCAAACGCCGCGCCATTTTCGAATTCATCCGCGAGCGCATCGCCGAGCACAGCCAGCCACCCAGCCTGGCCGATATCGCCACGCGCTTCGGTTTTGCCTCGCGCAGCGTGGCGCGCAAGCACATCACAGCCCTATGCCAAGCCGGCTATATCGATGTCACGCCTAACCAGGCGCGGGGCATTCGCCTGGCCGAACCGCTGCGCCGGCCGGAGATTCTCGAAATCCCGGTGCTGGGCCAGGTAGCGGCAGGCGCCCCCATCGGCCCGGACCTGGATATCCACGAGCAGCTGCTGCTCGACCCCAGCCTGTTCCGCCGTACCCCCGACTACCCGCTGAAAGTGCGTGGCGACTCGATGATCGACGACGGCATCTTCGACGGTGACCTGGTCGGCATCCTGCAACAGCCCGACGCCCGCGACGGGCAGATCGTGGTGGCGCGCCTGGACGGCGAAGTGACCATCAAGCGCTTGCAACGCCAGGGCGGCAATTACCGGCTTTTGCCCCGTAACCCGGCGTATGCGCCCATCGATGTGCAGCCCGAACAGGAATTCTTCATCGAAGGCGTGTTCTGCGGCTTGCTGAGGCGCGACTGATGGGCGCGGTGATCGACCTCGACAGGCTGCTCGACCAGCGCCGGGTATGGCGCGGTCGACAGGCCCAGGCGCGTCCACTCGGGCTGCAGCCAACCGGCCATGCTGCCCTCGACGAACGCTTGCCCGAAGGCGGCTGGCCGGCGGCGGCACTCAGCGAGCTGTTGTTGGCCAGCCCCGGCTGTGGCGAGTTGCAGTTGCTGTGGCCAACCCTGGCCCGGCTGAGTGCCCAAGCCAGTCGCGTGGTGCTGGTGGCACCGCCCTTCATTCCTTATGCGCCGGCCTGGCAGGCAGCAGGGGTGGACCTGCGCTGGCTGGTGCAGGTGGATGCCGAACCTAGCGAGGCCCTGTGGGCCGCCGAGCAGTGCCTGCGCTCGGGCAGTTGCGCGGCGGTGCTGTGCTGGCCGGAACGCGCCGATGACCGCGCCCTGCGGCGCTTGCAGGTGGCCGCCGAAACCGGGCAGGCGCTGGCGTTTGCCTGCAGGCCGCAACAGGCTGCGCACAACCCTTCACCGGCAGCACTGCGCATTGCCGTCGACACTCGCCCGGCGCAATGGCGCGTACTGAAAAGCCGTGGCGGCATGCCGCCAGCGCTTCCCATCGCCTGTCCGGGGCGGGGCTGATGCACCATGCTCTGGGCCTGCATTCTGCTCCCGCAGCTGGCGCTGGACACCGTCCTGCGTGAGCGTGACGACCCTGACACGCCCCTGGTACTGATTGGCGGGCCTACCCAGCGACGCGTGCTGCAGGCAGTCAACCCGGCGGCCGCTGCACTTGGCCTGCGGGCTGGGCAAACCCTGACCGCAGCGCGTGCCTTGGCGGAGGGTTTCACCTGCATCGAAGCCGACCCCAAACGCATCGACCAGGTGCAGCAACTGCTGGCGGCATGGGCCTACCGTTTCAGCGCCCAAGTCAGCCTGCATTACCCTCGGGCGCTGTTGCTGGAAGTGGGCTCCAGCCTGCAGCTGTTCGGCCCCTGGCCCTTGTTCGAGGCGCGTCTGCGCCAGGAGCTGGCTGAACTGGGCCTGAGCCAACGCATTGTTCTGGCCAGCAACCCAGTGGCGGCGCGCATGCTCGCCAATGCTCACGACGGCTTGGCCGTGAGCGATGCCGACGCCACCCGAGCGGCGCTGCTGAGCATGCCCATCACGCGCATCGGCTTGCCGGCAGAGGCGGCTGAAGCCTTTGCCCGCATGGGCCTGCGGCAGTTGGGGCAGGTACTCGCCTTGCCGCGTGATACGTTGGCCAGGCGCTTTCCCGCACAGGTACAGCTGCACCTCGACCAGTTGCTCGGCCTGCGCAACCTGGGGCTGGACTTCTACCAACCACCGGATCGCTTCGAAACCCGGCTGGAGCTGAATTTCGACGTTGAATCGCACCAGGCACTGTTGTTCCCGCTGCGCCGCATGCTCAATGATCTTGCTGCATTTCTGGCCGGGCGCGACTGCGGCGTACAGCGTTTTTGCCTGCACCTGGAGCACGCCGAGGGGCCGGACACCTTGCTCAAGGTGGGCCTGCTGGCAGCCGAGCGCGATGCTGCGATGCTGTTCGAGTTGGCCCGTGGGCGCCTGGAGCCACTGCGCATCCCCGCACCTGTGCGCACCCTGCGGCTGGTTGCCGAAGACTTGCCAGCGTTCGTGCCACAGCATCAGGCGTTGTTCGACCCACGGGCGCAACAGGCGCAACCCTGGGAGCAATTGCGTGAGCGGCTACGCGCGCGCCTGGGGGATGAGGCCGTCAAGGGGCTGAGCGCGCTGGCCGACCACCGCCCCGAATGCGCCTGGCAATTGGCAGAGCAGGGCGCCCAAGGCCACACCCCGGTAGCCCCGGGCAGTCGCCCAGGCTGGCTGCTGTCGGCACCGATGGCGCTGGATGACGCAGGCTACCAGGTGCAGGGCTACCCCGAACGCATCGAATCCGGCTGGTGGGATGGCGGCGATGTGCGCCGCGACTACTACCGCATCGAAACCCGTGATGGCCTGCGCGGCTGGGCCTATCGCGACTTGAGCCAGGCCGGCCCGCTGTGGCTGCAGGGCTGGTTCGCATGAGCACCGCGGGTTATGCCGAGCTGCATTGCCTCTCCAACTTCAGTTTCCAACGCGGTGCGTCGAGCGCCGACGAGCTGTTCCGGCGTGCGCGCGAGCAGGGCTACCAGGCCTTGGCGATCACTGACGAGTGTACGTTGGCCGGTGTCGTCCGCGCCTGGCAGGCTGCCAAGGCGCATCAACTGCGGCTGATCGTCGGCAGCGAGGTGCAGTTGTTCGACGGGCCCAAACTGGTGCTTCTAGTCGAGAACCTGAGCGGCTACCAGAACCTGTGCGCACTGATCACTCGTGCCCGGCGGCGGGCAGAGAAGGGTGAGTACCAGTTGTTTCGTGACGATCTGCAACAGCACCATCAAGGCCTGCTGGCCTTGTGGGTGGCCGATGACAGCGGCGATACGGCCACCGGCACGTGGCTGCACGACGTATTCGCCGAGCGCCTGTGGCTGGCCGTGCACCTGCACCGGGGGTGTGACGATGGCATGCGCCTGCAACGGCTGCAGGCGCTGGCGGCTGATCTGGGCATCCGCGCCGTGGCCTGCGGCGACGTGCATATGCATGTGCGTGGCCGCCGTGCCTTGCAGGACTGCATGACTGCCATCCGCCAGCATTGCCAGGTGAGCGAGGCCGGGCGCTTTCTGTTTGCCAACGGCGAGCGGCACTTGCGCAGCCAGGCGCAATTGGGCGAACTGTACCCGGCCCACCTGCTGGCAGAAACCCTGACCATTGCCGAGCGCTGTCAATTCGACCTCGGTGAGTTGAAGTACCAGTACCCGCGCGAACTGGTACCTCAGGGTCATACCCCGGCAAGCTGGCTGCGCGAGCTGTGCGAGCAAGGCTTGCCGCTGCGCTGGCCAGACGGGCCGAGTGGCAAGGTGCGTGATGTGCTGGCCAAGGAACTGGCGCTGATCGAAGAGCTGGGCTACGAAAGCTACTTCCTGACCGTGCACGACATTGTCGCCTTCGCCCGCAGCCAGCGCATTCTATGCCAGGGCCGCGGCTCGGCAGCCAACTCGGTCGTGTGTTTCGTGCTGGGCATCACCGAGCTCGACCCCATGGAACACCGCCTGCTGTTCGAGCGTTTTCTGTCTCGCGAACGCAATGAACCGCCCGATATCGACGTGGATTTCGAGCATGATCGACGCGAAGAAGTGATCCAGTACGTGTTCCGCCGCTATGGTCGGCACCGTGCGGCGCTGACGGCGGTGGTCAACACCTATCATGCCGCCGGAGCAGTGCGGGATGTGGCGAGAGTGCTGGGGCTGCCGGCCGACCAGGTGGATGCGTTGGCCAAGTGCTGTGGCCGTTGGAGCGACCGCATGCCCGATGAGCAGCGCCTGGCCGAGGCCGGTTTCGAGGCGGGCAGCCCTTCGCTGCGTCGGGTGCTGGTACTGGCCGGTGAGCTGATCGGCTTCCCCCGGCACTTGTCCCAGCATCCGGGTGGTTTTGTCATCTCCCAGCAACCGCTTGACCAGTTGGTGCCAGTGGAGAATGCAGCCATGGCGGAGCGTACGGTGATCCAGTGGGACAAGGATGACCTGGACATGGTCGGCCTGCTCAAGGTCGACGTATTGGCGCTGGGCATGCTCAGTGCCTTGCGCCGTTGCTTCGACCTGCTGCAGCGCCACCGTGGCCGGCAGCTAACCCTGGCGACCATCCCCAGCGAGGACCCTGCCACCTACGCCATGATCAGCCGCGCCGAAACCATGGGTGTGTTCCAGATCGAGTCGCGCGCGCAAATGGCCATGCTACCGAGGCTACGGCCCAACACGTTCTACGACCTGGTCATCGAAGTGGCCATCGTGCGCCCCGGTCCGATCCAGGGCGACATGGTTCATCCGTACCTGCGCCGGCGCCTGAAACAAGAGCCGGTGACGTACCCGTCCGCGCAACTCAAGGCAGTCTTCGAACGTACTTTGGGCGTGCCGCTGTTCCAGGAGCAGGTGATGGAACTGGCCATGGTCGCAGCCGATTATACGCCGGGCGAGGCTGACCAGTTGCGCCGCAGCATGGCGGCCTGGAAACGCCACGGTGGCCTGGAGCCGCACCGCGAGCGGTTGGTGCAGGGCATGTTGCGCAATGGTTATGAACTGGCGTTTGCCGAGCGCATCTTCGAACAGATCAAGGGCTTTGGCAGCTATGGTTTCCCTGAATCGCATGCGGCCAGCTTTGCCTTGCTGTGCTATGCCAGCAGTTGGTTGAAGTGCCATGAGCCGGCGATCTTCACTTGCGCGTTGGTCAACAGCTGGCCGATGGGTTTCTACAGCCCGGACCAGTTGCTGCAAGAGGCTCGCCGCCAAGGGATCGAGGTTCGGCCGGTGGATGTCTGCCACAGTGAGTGGGACTGCACCCTCGAGCCTGATATTGACGGCGTATTGGCCATTCGCATGGGCTTGCGCCTGGTGCGTGGCCTGGCCGAAGCCGATGCCAGGCGCCTGGAGCAGGCGAGGGCGCAGCGGCCTTGGCGCGATGTCGAAGACCTGTGCTTGCGTGCCGGGCTCGACTCACGCGCCCGTGCACGCCTGGCCGATGGCGGGGCGCTGCGTAGCTTGGCCAGTGATCGACACCAGGCGCGCTGGCAGGTGGCGGCGGTGCAGCCGCAGCTGCCGCTGTTCGCCGATGTGCAAGCCTTGCCTGAGGAAACGGTGGATTTGCCTGTGCCAACCGTGAGCGAGGACCTGTTGGCCGATTATCAAACCCTCGGCACTACGCTTGGGCCCCATCCACTGGCCCTGTTGCGCTCACGCCTGAGGGCGCTTGGGTGTCGCGGCTCCAGCGAATTGCACGGCGTGGCGCATGGCGACAGCATTGCCGTGGCCGGGCTGGTAGTGGGGCGGCAACGTCCACAAACCGCCAGTGGGGTGACCTTCGTTACCCTGGAGGATGAGCACGGCATGGTCAATGTGGTGGTGTGGCGGGCGCTTGCCGAGCGGCAGCGCAGAGCGCTGGTGGGGTCGCGGCTGCTCAAGGTCAACGGGCGGCTGGAGCAGGAGAATGGCGTGCGGCACTTGATTGCGCGGCGGCTGGAGGATTTAAGCCCATTGTTGCAAGGGCTGGATGTGCGAAGCCGCGACTTCCACTGATTGCGAACCTGTCGCTACCCCTTGTAGGAGCAGCCTTGTGCTGCGAAGAGGCCGATGCAGGCATTCACAAGGTGTGATGTCTGTGCTGGCCTCTTCGCAGCACAAGGCTGCTCCTACAGGTTAAGCGCGTGTAGCGGTCAGACCATCGCCAAGCGCTGCTTGCGCGTTGGCGCCGGAAACGCCCGGTCGATCGCGCGCAGGTCTTCGCGGGTCAAGGTCAACGCACCCGCTGCGGCATTCAGCCGTACATGCTCGGGCGTCACCGCCTTGGGGATGGCAATGACCCCGTCATCGCGGGTCACCCAGGCCAGGCTGACCTGGGCCGGTGTGGCGCCATGGCGCTCGGCGATTTCCGCCAGCACCGGGTGCTGCAACAGGCGCCCGGCCTGGGCTAGCGGGCAGTAAGCCATGGTCGGTAACGCGCGCTTTTCGCACCACGGCAGCAAGTCGAATTCAATGCCACGCTGGGCCGGGTTGTACAGCACCTGGTTGGTGGCGCAGTCAGGGTTGTGCAGTTCGCGCAGGTCGTCGACGTCGAAGTTGGACACGCCCCAGCGCTTGATCTTGCCTTGCTCGCGCAAGCGCTCGAATGCTTCGACGGTTTCCTCCAGCGGGTGCTGGCCACGCCAGTGCAGCAGGTACAGGTCGATGCAGTCGGTGCCCAGGCGCGTGAGGCTGCGTTCGCAGGCAGCCGCCATGTTGCGCCGGCCGGCATTGTGCGGGTAGACCTTGCTGACCAGAAACACGTGGTCGCGGCGTCCGGCAATGGCCTGGCCAACGACGGCTTCCGCTCCCCCTTCGGCATACATTTCGGCGCTGTCGATCAAGTTCAGGCCTAGCTCGATACCCTGTTGCAGGGCCGCCACTTCGGCAGCCTTGCGCCCAGGGTCTTCCCCCATGTACCAGGTGCCCTGGCCGATGGCCGGAACGCTCGAACCTGCCAGTTTCACGTAACGCATGTCACCTCCGGGATGTGGGTATTGGAAAGCAGAACCTCTAGCAGCGCCTGCGCTGCGGTGGAAAGCTTGTGTTCGCTGAGGGCAATCACGCCGATGCGCCGCTCGACGGTAGGCTCGACCAAGGTCACGCAACGGGCGCCCAGCTCCTGCATCTGGTTGATGCACAGCGCCGGCACGGCACTGACCCCCAGGCCGCTGGCGACCATGCGGCCGATGGTTGCCAGCTGGTGGCTTTCGAACGCCACGGCCAGCTTGCCGTGGTGGGCCGCCACATTCTGCTCCATCAGCAGGCGCACCGCCGAAGGGCGTTGCAGGGCGACGAAATCTTCGGCCATCAGCTGTGCCCAACTGACCTGGTGGAGTAGTGCCAAGGGCGAGTCGGCGGGTACCACCGCAACGAAGCGGTCCATGTACAACGGGTGGAAGTCCAGCCCATCGATGTTGTCCGGCTCGAAGCCGATGCCCAGTTCGACGCGGCGATGGCGTACCAGTTCCTGTACTTGTTCGTTGATCACGTCATGCACGGTGACGTTGACCTTGGGGTAGCGTTGGCGAAACACCTTGAGCGAATGGGGCAGCAAATTGCCGGCGAAGGCCGGCATGGCCGCCACCGACACGCGACCCAGTTGCAGGGTAAAGCGCTGGCGCAGCATCTCTTCGGTGTCGTCCCAGTCGGCCAGCAGGCGCCGCGCCAGTGGCAGCAGCACTTCACCTTCGGCGGTCAGGCTGACGCTGCGCGTGGTGCGGCTGAGCAGGGCGCCGCCAAGGTTTTCTTCCAGGGCCTTGATGGTCAGGCTCAGGGCCGGTTGCGAAACATGCAGGTGTTCACCGGCCTGGGCGAAGCTCTGGTACTTGGCCACGGCGACAAAGGCGCGCAGTTGCTTGACGTTCATGTCGGGCCTATCGTTTGTTTTGTAAAAGTTATCAATCGATGACGAAAACAAAATTAACAAATCAGTCGCTTGCGGTGAAGATGTCTGCACACGCTCACCGACAGCCTCGTCGGTTCAACAACTACAAAAGGCGGATCAGCATGGCCGGACTGGACAAGCGCGTTGCAACCTATGAACAGGCCCTCGAAGGCCTGACCGACAACATGACGGTACTGGCCGGTGGCTTCGGCCTGTGCGGCATCCCGGAAAACCTCATCAGCGAAATCAAGCGGCGTGGCGTCAAGGGCCTGACGGTGGTTTCCAACAACTGTGGCGTCGACGGCTTCGGCCTGGGCGTGCTGCTGGAAGACCGGCAGATTCGCAAGATGATCGCCTCCTACGTGGGCGAAAACGCCGAGTTCGAACGCCAATTGCTCAGCGGCGAACTGGAGGTGGAGCTCACCCCGCAGGGCACCCTCGCCGAGAAAATGCGCGCCGGTGGCGCCGGCATCCCGGCGTTCTTCACCGCCACCGGCTACGGCACCCCGGTCGCCGACGGCAAGGAAGTGCGTGAGTTCAAGGGCCGCAAGTACATCCTCGAAGAATCCATCACCGGTGACTTCGCCATCGTCAAGGGCTGGAAGGCCGACCACTACGGCAACGTGGTGTACCGCAACACTGCGCAAAACTTCAACCCACTGGCGGCCACCGCCGGCAAGATCACCGTGGTCGAAGTGGAAGAAATCGTCGAGCCTGGCGTGCTGCTGCCCAGCGAAATCCACACCCCGGGCATCTACGTGGACCGTGTCATCGTCGGCACCTTCGAAAAGCGTATCGAAAAGCGCACCGTCAAGGCCTGAGCGCCATCCACCAGAACAACAAAGAGATCCTGACCATGGCACTGACCCGCGAACAGATGGCGCAACGCGTCGCCCGTGAACTGAAGGACGGTTACTACGTGAACCTGGGCATCGGTATTCCGACCTTGGTGGCCAACTACGTACCCGCCGACATGGATGTGATGCTGCAATCGGAAAACGGCCTGCTCGGCATGGGCGAATTCCCGACCGAAAGCACCCTCGATGCCGACATGATCAACGCCGGCAAGCAAACCGTCACCGCCCGCCGCGGTGCCTCGATCTTCGATTCGGCGCAGTCGTTCGCCATGATCCGTGGCGGTCACGTCGACCTGACCGTGCTGGGTGCTTTCGAGGTGGACGTGCAAGGCAACATCGCCTCGTGGATGATCCCGGGCAAGCTGGTCAAGGGCATGGGCGGTGCCATGGACCTGGTGGCCGGCGCCGACAACATCATCGTTACCATGACCCACGCTTCCAAGGATGGCGAGTCCAAGCTGCTGCCCCAGTGCAGCCTGCCGCTGACCGGTGCCGGCTGCATCCGCAAGGTGCTGACCGACCTGGCTTACCTGGAGATCGAAGACGGTGCTTTCATCCTGCGCGAGACCGCGCCAGGGGTGAGCGTCGAAGAAATCATCGAGAAAACCGCCGGCAAGCTGATCGTGCCGGATGATGTGAAGGAAATGACCTTCTAATCACTCGCAATACAACGTCCCCTGTAGGAGCAGCCTTGCGCTGCGAAGGGGCCAGCGCAGACATTAACGCAATGTTTGTCGGTACTGGCCCCTTCGCAGCACAAGGCTGCTTCTACAGGGGTTTTGTGTTTTTGCTGATTTATCCGATAAAACCAATAAAAGGAATTCAACTGTGGCCGCTGAAATTCAAGACAGCCGTTCCGCGCGCTTTGCCTTGCGCTGCTCCAACTGGGCCGAACGCTGGTTCCCCGATTCCTGGGTGTTCGCCGCCCTGGCGGTGCTGCTGGTGTGTATCGGCGCACTGGCCATGGGGGCCAAACCGACCGACACTGCCAAGGCCTTTGGCGACGGTTTCTGGAGCTTGATCCCGTTCACCATGCAGATGGCTTTCGTGGTCATTGGCGGTTATGTGGTGGCCAGCTCGCCGCCCGCCGCGCGACTGATCGATCGCCTGGCGCGCATCCCCGCCAATGGTCGCTCGGCGGTATGCTGGGTAGCGCTGATTTCGATGCTGGCCTCCTTGCTCAACTGGGGCCTGTCCCTGGTGTTCGGTGGTCTGCTGGTGCGCGCCCTGGCGCGGCGCACCGACCTGAAGATGGACTACCGCGCCGCCGGCGCGGCCGCCTACCTGGGCCTGGGCGCGGTGTGGGCGCTGGGCCTGTCATCGTCGGCGGCGCAACTGCAGGCCAACCCGGCCAGCCTGCCGCCTTCGATCCTGTCGATTACTGGGGTTATCCCGTTCACTGAAACCATCTTCCTCTGGCAGTCCGGCGTGATGTTGGCGGCGCTGGTGGTGGTCTCGCTGGTGATCGCCTACGCCACCGCGCCGGGCCCGAACAGCGCACGTAGTGCCGAGGACTGTGGTGTCGACCCCAGCTTCACAGCACCACCTGCACCGCAACGCACCCGCCCGGGTGAGTGGCTGGAGCACAGCCCGATCCTCATCCTGCTGCTGGTGGCCCTGGCCGCAGGCTGGCTGTACCAAGAGTTCGCGACCAAGCCGGCGATTACCGCGATCTCCGGGCTGAACACCTACAACCTGTTGTTCATCATGCTCGGTGCCTTGCTGCACTGGCGTCCGCGCAGCTTCCTCGACGCGGTGGCGCGCGCCGTACCGACCACCACGGGGGTGCTGATCCAGTTCCCGCTGTATGGTTCGATTGCCGCCATCCTCACCCAGGTGAAGGGTGTCGACGAACAGACTCTGGCCCATCATATTTCGCTGTTCTTCACGCAGATTGCCACCCATGACACCTATGCCGTGCTGATGGGGGTGTATTCGGCGGTGCTGGGGTTCTTCATCCCTTCGGGCGGTGGCAAGTGGATCATCGAGGCCCCTTACGTGATGCTGGTGGCCAATGACCTGCAGTACCACCTGGGCTGGGCTGTGCAGATCTACAACGCTGCCGAAGCGTTGCCGAACCTGATCAACCCGTTCTACATGCTGCCGTTGCTGGGCGTGCTAGGGCTCAAGGCACGCGACCTGATCGGCTTCTCGTTCGTGCAGTTGCTGGTGCATGTGCCGTTGGTGCTGGTGTTGCTGTGGGCACTGGGTACGACGCTGCAGTATGTTCCACCCGTGATGCCGTAAAGGTGTGGGGCTGCAAAGCAGCCCCAGCATTTCCTCGGCAGTCCACGTATCATGGCCAGGCTGTTCAGCCTGGGAACCTGCGTCACATGTCTATCCGATTGAAACTGCTGCGTAAGAAACTGGGGATGACCCTGGAAATGCTCGCCGAAAAGACCGGCATGACCAAAAGCTACCTGTCCAAGGTCGAGCGCGGCCTCAACACGCCCTCGATCGCCGCAGCGCTGAAACTGGCGCGGGCGCTGAACGTCAATGTCGAAGAATTGTTCGCCGAAGAACAGGCCGGGCAGAGCCGCTATAG
The DNA here is from genome assembly GCF_048068035.1 of Pseudomonas sp. NY11955. Classification (NCBI taxonomy): domain Bacteria; kingdom Pseudomonadati; phylum Pseudomonadota; class Gammaproteobacteria; order Pseudomonadales; family Pseudomonadaceae; genus Pseudomonas; species Pseudomonas sp. NY11955. The sequence continues at coordinate 100,648 of NZ_JBLUPS010000013.1, read as the reverse complement.
CCTGGTGCGCCATGGCGAGCGCCAGGCCCTGGTAGGCGACGGGCAGGGGCCGGGGTACGCGGCCCTCACCAGCCAGGTCGGCCAGCGCAGTTTGCTACCGTTTCTGATCCAGCCGCCGTCCGAATTCAGCGACCCCACCTTCAAGGAACATCAGGGCGAGGAATTTCTGTTCGTGCACGCCGGCCAGGTAGAGGTGGACTTCATGAACGAGCGCGTGTTGCTGGAGCAAGGCGATGCCCTTCATTTCAACGCCCAGACACCGCATCGGCTACGCTCGGTAGGTGGCACGCCGGCGCAATTGCTGGTGGTTGTCCATCACGCCGACGAGTGAAAGCTCAGGGGGGCAGGCGGTGCCCCCATGCGTTCTCAACCGTGAAACGCAGCCTCCATCCCAACCGCGCTTCCTTGCATAATTTGCATGTCGATATTTTGACGAGTACGCCCATCGTCGATTGAATTTTATTATGGTGTCGGATCATTGACGTAATGTCATTGTGCCCATAAGCTCAAATCAGCAACGAAGCAACTCCCGCCACACCATGCTAATAACTATTTGATTTTCCTGTTTTTTGGAGGGGCGTATGCGCACGACTCTGATTATCAAATCGATGTTTTTGCTGGTAATGCTGAGTGGCGCGGCGCGCGCGGCAGATTCGTATATAAATCAAAACAGTATCATTCCTGTTTCAACCGCCGGCTGGTTCTTTGCCTTCGCTGTCATCGGCTTTGTAGCCGTTGCCAACCGCAGAAAGATCTGAGCCGGATATCGGGTGCCTGAAACGGCTACCCAATGTCGCAAGCCCAAGGCCTGGCTTGTGAATTCCCCAACCGTTGCTATATTCCCAGTAGCCTGTTGGGGCCACGTTTACAGGGCGTTACAGCCCACCTCTACAGCGTCAAGGTAAGGGCCTCCAGGAAGGTCGAGGCCATCGCGGTAGTTGTATGCCGCGAAGCGGAGCGAGAGTTGGTGTGTTGTTCTCATTCAGTGCTCTTTGTCGGGCCATTTGGCCGGAGGGACCCTCATGATGCGTTCAATGTTTGCCGCATTCTGCATGCTGACGGTGTGGTCCGGCGCCGGTAACGCCGACCAGAGCAGTGCTGCCTACCTGCTCAGCCCCGGCGATGTGGTAATGGTTTCGGTGTGGCAGGAAGACAGCCTGCGTCAAGAAGCCACCGTTCTTCCCGATGGCAGTATCACCTTCCCCCTGGCCGGGCGCATCAATGTCGCCGGGCTGGACGTGACGGCAGTCGAAAAGCAAGTGGCTGCCAAACTCGAAAAATTCCTCCCCGACCCTAACGTCAGCGTTGTCGTCAAGAGCATCGCCGGCAATATGGTCTATGTCCAAGGCAAGGTGATCAAACCTGGGCCGGTGCAAATGGCAGGCCCTACGGCGGTGCTTCAGGCGTTGAGCATGTCGGGTGGCCTGGACAAGTTTGCCGACGAAAGCGAAATCAAGGTAGTCCGTGGCACCGGCGCTTCCCAAAAGATCCTGCCCGTGCGATATAAGGACCTGGTGTCTGGACGGGACATGTCCACCAACATCCAACTTCAGGCTGGCGATACGCTGGTCGTTCCTTGATCTTGCCTTTTAATAAGAACATTTAATGCCTCTTCTTAGAACAACTAGCATTGCAACGGCAATCTTGGCTTTGCCGTTCACGGACGCGGTCCTGGCGGCAAATTGGCAGTCTACGGTGGTGGTACCGACGTCTGTCGAATACGACAGCAACCCTTTGTTGCTGACCTCGGGGGAGAAGGGCATAACGCGCACGATCATTGCGCCTGATTACACCCTGATCGGTACTTTCGACCGCGACGAATTGAGGTTGGGGCTGGGCATGCATGTGTTGCGCTCGTCCGACACGGACATTGTCGATGACCGTGAAGACCCCGATATCAGCCTGGGCTGGCAGCGCACCACCGAGCGTGGGCGTTTCGGCCTGGTGGCGCGTTACAACGAAAGCTCGACGCTGTCGGGGACCGTGCTGGATACCGGGGTGATTACCACCGACGGTACGCAAAAGCTCTACACCCTGACGGGCAACTGGAGCCAGGCAGTTACCGAACGCAGTACCTTGAGCAACGAAACCACCTACAACCGTGCTCGCTATGACATCAGTACGCTGACGGGCTACGAGGAACTGGCGAACGTATTCACCTGGACTTACGCCTGGAGCGAGCGGGCCGATCTGTACACCCGCTTTGGTGCTCGACGTTATGAGCCCGAGCAGGACCTGACCGCGACCGCTTCCAACAGCTACACCCCGGCGGTTGGCATCAAGTACCAGCTTGCCGAAGGCTTGAGCGCCGATGCCCACGTTGGCGTCAACCAAGTGTCTGGTGACGATGGTGGCCGACGCGGGGAGGGTGGGGTTGCCTTGCTGTACACCGGCCCGCGTGCCGATGCCAGCTTCACCGCCGAACGCAGCACGGTGGCCAGCGCCGAAGGCGGCTTCGCCGAGCTGGACCAGGTGCGGGGTGTATGGAGCTACGCGGTGGCCGAGTTGACCCGGGTGGGTGCCGACGCCGCCTGGCAAGACAGCAAAGGGCAGTCGCCCAACACATTGCAGACTTACAGCGTATGGGCCAGCCGCCAGTTTTCGCCTTACTGGGACTTGCGCCTGTCGCTGATGTACAAGGAACGGCAGCAAGACCATGTACCGGATGCGACCGCTACGATCGTTGGTTTGACGTTGACGTACAGGTACCCCGACATCTGAATTTCAGGCAGGTGGCCCCATGAAGTCTGACTACGAGCTCTCCCTCAGAGATTACATCGCCATTATCAAGGACAGGGCCCTGGTGTTAGGGGTGAGTGCCGCAGTCATTCTTGCCGCGACCGTTGCCGTCGCGTTGATGGTGCCGCCGATCTACCAGTCGACCGGCACCATCCTGGTGGAGTCGCAGCAGATCTCGCCCGAACTGGTGTCCACCAACAACACCAGCTTTGCCGATGAGCGCATCGAGGTGATCCGCCAACGGGTGATGACCCGTGAGAACCTGCTGCGCATCATCGGCAAGTACGACCTGTTCGCCGACAAACGCCTCAGCGAAAGCGACAAGATCGACCAGATGCGCAACGCTATCGTGGTCGAAACCCTCACCACCTTTGTCCGTGGCCGTGGCGAAGCGACCGTGGCGTTCAACGTGTCGTTCGAGCACAAGCAGGCGCAAGTGGCCAAGGAAGTCGCCGACGAACTGGTGACGCTGTTCCTCAACGAAAACCTCAAGCAGCGTACCGAGCGGGCCAACGAAACCACCGAGTTTCTCACCCAGGAAGCCAACAAGCTGGGTGCCGAACTGGCCAGCCTGGAAAACCAGTTGGCCGATTTCAAGCAGGCCCATGCCAATGCCTTGCCCGAGCACCAGACCCTGCGCATGAACATGTTGTCGCGTTCGGAGCTGGAGTTCCGTGAGGTCGACCGTGATTACAAGGCTGCCCAGGAAGAGCTGCGCTACCTGGAGCTGGAACTGTCCGCGGCCAATGCCGGCCTGGCGACCAAAACGACTGAAGGCACCCGGCCAACCAGTGCCGACCAGCCCCAGGACCTGGCAAGCCTGAAGGCCGAGTATGCCCGTCTGTTGACCCGCTACAAGGATGCCCACCCGGATGTAGTGGCGATCAAACGCAAGATCCAGGCGCTCGAAGCCAGTGGTGGTCGCACGGCGGCAGCCTCCACGGTCAGCCTTGACGTAGCCCGTGTGCGCGCCAAGATGAGCGCCGCCCAGGAGCGCATTGCCTCGCTGGCCGAGCAGAAACGTGAACTGACCAAGAAGATGGAAGGCTACGAAGCCGAGATACTTGAAGCGCCGCAGGTCGAGCGTGGCCTGGTGACCTTGATGCGTGACCACGACAACGCGCGTAAAAAATACGAAGAAATCCGCGCCAAGGAAATGGGCGCCAAGATTACCGAAAGCCTCGAGCAGGAAAACAAGGCCGAACGCTTCGTGCTGCTGGAGCCCCCTCTATTGCCTGAGAAGCCGATCAAGCCCAACCGCAAGAAAATCGCGGCGCTGGGCCTGGTGCTGGCCCCGGCCGGTGGCGGTGCGCTGGTGATGTTGATGGAGATGCTCAATCAGCGCGTGCGCGGTGTTGGCGCCCTGGAAAACCTGCTGGGTAAACGGGTACTGGTAGCGGTGCCGTATATCGATACCAGAGCCGACGTGGCCAGGCGCAAGCGCTGGCGCAACCGGCTGATCCTGGCGGCACTGGCGTTGGCGGCTATCATGGTAGTGTTGGTGCACATGTTCTACATGCCATTGGATGTGCTGTTGTTCAAAGTCATGTCTCGGTTTGTATAGGGAAAGCAGTGATGGACAGGACCAAGCCGGCTGTTGGCAATAATCTTCATCAGGTTACCCCGGGTACCCCCCAGGCACTGTCTCCCGCACCCGGTACGGCGTTGACGGAAGTGCCGGGGCAATTCGATTACGTGAACACCAAGGTAGTGCCGCTGCGCGCGGACCACCTGGAGCGCCACCGCATCGTGGCGTACAACAAGAACTCCAACATGAACGGGCCGATCGACCTGCTGCGCACGCAGGTGCTCAGGGCCATGGAGGAGAACGGCTGGCGCACCTTGGCGATCACCTCGCCAACGCCTGAAGCGGGCAAGACGGTGCTGGCGATCAACCTGGCCATGAGTATTGCCCACCACACCACCAAGACTGCGTTACTGGTGGACTTCGACCTGCGTCGGCCCAAGGTCGGCAGCAGCCTGGGCCTGCCAATGGAACATGCATTGAACGAGTTCTTGACAGACAAGGCCGAGCTGCAGGACTGCCTGGTCAACCCAACCTTGCCGCGCTTCGTGGTGCTGCCGACACGGGTGCCGGTGCCACTGTCGACCGAGATGCTGTCGTCGCCCAAGGTGAACAACCTGATCAGCGATTTACGCAACCGCTACGAGTCGCGCATCTGCATTTTCGATTTGCCGCCGTTGCTCAGTTCGGATGATGCGATCACTGTGATACCCAAGTTCGACTGTGTATTGCTGGTGGTGGCCAACGGAATGAACAACAAGAAGGAGATCGAGGATTGCCTGCACCACCTGGCAACGGTGAACCTGCTCGGGACAGTATTGAACAAGGCCGACGAGCAGCCACGAACCTACTACTAAGCCTTGACGTCATCCTGTAGGAGCAGCCTTGTGCTGCGAAGAGTCCGGTACAGACAGCACATTATGTGACTGGCAGCACCGGCCTCTTCGCAGCACAAGGCTGCTCCTACAGAGAACGAAGCCAATTCAGCGAGAACACGAGGCCGATTCAACGGCTCCAGGGATACTGCAATTCCCAATGCCACGCATGCCGCACAATCTGCTCCAGCGAGGCAAACTCCGGTCGCCAGCCCAGCACCTGCAGCGCCTTGCTCGCATCGGCCACCAGCCGTGGCGGGTCACCCTCGCGGCGTGGTGCATCAAGGGCAAGGATCTGCCGCCCAGTCACCGCCCGGGCCGTATCGATCACCTCCTGCACCGAAAAGCCCAAGCCATTACCCAGGTTGAACGCGGTGCGCTCGCCACCCGCCAGTAAATACTCCACTGCCAGCGCATGGGCTGCCGCCAGGTCCGCCACATGCACGTAGTCGCGTATGCAGGTGCCATCTGGCGTGTCGTAATCGCGGCCAAACACTGTTACCGCCTCACGCCGGCCGGATGCAGCCTGCAGAATCAACGGAATCAAGTGGGTTTCCGGCTCGTGGCGTTCGCCCAGCTGCCCATCGGGGTCAGCACCGGCGGCATTGAAGTAACGCAGGCAGACAGATTTCAAACCGTATGCCCGGTCGAAGTCCTCGAGAATCTGCTCGACCATCCATTTGCTCAGCCCGTAGGGGTTGATCGGCCCCTTGGTGTGCGCTTCATCGATCGGCACATATTGAGGGTTGCCGTACACCGCGGCGCTCGAAGAAAACACCAGGTGCTTGATACCGGCATTCACCATGGCTTGCAGCAGGGCAAGGGTGGCGGCAACGTTGTTCTGGTAGTACTTGCCGGGCGCGCTGACCGACTCACCCACTTGAATGAACGAGGCGAAGTGGAACACTGCATCGAAGCGGCAAACGCCAAACAACACATCCAGTGCGGCTTCGTCGGCAATGTCGAGTTTCGCCCACTGGATGCCGGCGCCCGGGGAGACAAGGTCCGCCACTACCACGTCATGGCCTGCAGCGAGCAGGTGCTTGACCATGTGCGAGCCAATGTAGCCCGCACCACCCACCACCAGAAACTTCATCCCTACCTCCTGGAAACTGCTGATTACAGACGCAGCGAACCCTCCCTGAAACGTGCAGGTGGGATGATCAGCGACAGGTGACCTGAGCGTAGATGGCCATATGCTCTATTTCAAGAACAGCCAGTTGGACATGTAGCTACCGTCGAACGTCAGGGTGTATTGCCCATCCTTGTAGGGCGCCGGCAGCGGCTTGAGCTGAGCCTGTGCATCGCGGGCGAACAGTTTCAGGCCAGCGGGTGCCTTGATGGTCAGGCTGCCTTCAAGGGGTTCGACATTGAAGGGCGTCTTGTCATCGGGCTTGGGCATGGCGCGGGTGCCCAGAGACAGCAGCAGCTCACGCGACTGCCCCAAAGGCTTGCCGTCCAGGCTCTGCACCACCACGCTGGCATAAGGTGTTTTCGTTTGTACCTCAATGGCACCCAGGCTGATTGGGCGGCCACCCAGCCAGCCAGTGGCAGCCTGGGTCAGCGGCGTGTCGATGGTGTACAGGCCTTGTTGCCAATTGCGCTTGAGCTCGCCAGTGTCGGTGACCGACTCGCTGGCATCGGCGGGCAGCAGCGATTGCTCCGGGTCCTGCAGCACCTGCGCACCTGCCGGGATGGCAGCGGGTTTCAGCCAGGGCAGTTGCGGTGTTTGTGGCAGCGCGATCTGCAACTGGCCCTTTTCCATGGCCGTGCGCAACAGCACTGAATTGCGCGGGGTGATTTCCTGGTTGTACAGCGTGGCAGGCGTCGGTGCGAACACGTAGCGAGTGGTGGCTGGCTTGACGTCCGCGCGGCGGTAGAGCAGGGCGGCGGCGGGCAGGGTGGCGATCATCGCTGGGTCGTTGTACGCGTGCCAGTTGTCCGCCGTGCGCCAGCCTGGGTTGAACCCCTGCTGGCTGTAGGCGTATTGCATCATGGCGTCCCAGCCCTGGTGGCTGGCGGTGCCGGCCACGTAAAGCGGCAGCGAGTGACGGTCGGGCAGCGGGAAAGGTTCGGCGTTCCACTCGGTGACGGTGAGCGGTTTGCCGACCACCTGGGCAGCGCCGATCCAGTCGATCATGCCGTCACTGGTCAGCGGGTTCTTCTCCAACTGGCCATTGGCGCCGTAGCTGTGGGCATCGATGACATCGCCTGCGGTCAGCGCCGGCAGCGCGCTCAGGCCATTGCCGCCCCAGGTGCTGGTGGTGGCGATCGGCACTTTCACGCCAAGGCTGCGCAGGTGGCCGATCATGTCGGCATTGAAGCGCTGCTCCAGGTCATTGAGGAACAGCTTGGACGGCCCATGCTCCCAAGCGCGCCAGGTGAGGTCGGCAGGCAGGTCATATTGCCTGGCAAAGGTCTTGGCGGCCGCCATGTAGCGCTCGCTGTGGCGCGGTACATCCTTGTCCGGCAACAGGGCGTTGCCGTAGTGCTGGGTGAGGTCGTTCTCGTTGGTGATCAGCACGGCGGCGATGGCCGGGTCGTCCTTGTAGGCCAGGCCGGTGTACTCGTTCACATGGTTCATGTACTGCTCGGCGAAGCGTTTCATCGCTTGCTGGATGCTGTCGTTCACATAGGCGTAGCCCTTCAGGTCGACGCGACCGTCCTTCTCGGGTAGCTCTTTGAAATCTTCAATTTTGTCGTTGGCGGTAAACGCACGTTGCACATGCATGTCCAGCCAGGTGTAGATGCCTTCGTCCTTGAGTGCCTTGATCCACAGGTCCAGCTTGCGCAGCGATTCGGCGCTGAGCTGCTGGGTATCGCGCACCAGGGTGCCGTCACCGAACACGTTGGGGCTGACCCAGGGCGAATCGTGGTGATGCAGGCGCACCAGGTTGAAACCCAGTGCCGACAGGCGCTTGGCCTGTTGGCGAATTTCTTCGTCGGGGCTTTTGAACAGCGAGTAGGCAGACAGGTTAGTGCCCCAGAAGCGTACCGGGGTGTTGTCGGCGAACATCAACTGGTCACCGACCGCCTTGACGAAACCACGCTTGCCGGCGGGTTTTTCTGCGGCGTTGAGAAACGACAGGTCTACAGGCGAGGTGCGCCAGTCCAACTGGTCATCAGGCCAGCTGGCGGGGTCGGCCAAGCCGAAGCGCTCGCTGGAGGTAGGGCCCAGGTCGATGTCGCCGGTCACGTTGAGCACGGCCTTGAGTTGCTGGTGGCCGGCGCTGATCGGGTCTGCGTAGAGAAAGGCACGCAGCTCGGATGGGTTGCCGCGCTCGAAATACACCTTGGCCAGGGGCGGGTCGAAGCGCATCTCGATACGTCGACCCTGGTCGCCCTTGCCCCACGTCCAGCCGCGGTTGCCGGGCAGCAGTTGCGGGGCGCCCATGTCGCCGGCGATCTGCGCCGGGTCGAACTGGAACACCATGCCGCCACCCATCACGCCGCTCTGGCGGCTGTGGGCGTTGAGGTCGAAGGCCCAGCTCAGGGTTTGCGCCTGTTCCTTGCGGATATCTGCCAACAGGTCGAAGTCCAGTTCTTTGTTCTTGCCCTGCAGCGTGTAGTGGTAGGGGCCATTGACCTTGAAGTCGGTATAAAAGCCGGTCCAGCTCCAGTTGGCGGCCCAGAAGTCGAATTTGGCTTTCATTACCGGGCCGCCGCCGCGTGTCACGGTAGGCAAGCCATTCTGCTCATCGACACTGACCTGCCAGTCTGAACCCCAGCCGGCCAACGGCAGCAGGGCCAGGCCGGCAATGGCCGAAAGGCGCACGAAATGACGCAGGGTGAGCACATTCATGAACATTACCTGGGTTGTAGGCCGGGTTCGGCCAGTTCCATGGCCTGGCTGTCGTGCAGCCGGCGAACCATCTGGATATAGGCCACGCCCAGTCCGGCGATCGACCAGTACACCACCGGAATGAAGGTGATGCTGCTGACGGTGAAGATGATCACCAGAATGCCGATCAGCGTCGCCAGCAACACCCGACCGAGCTGTCGTCGCTCGTCATCCTTGTCGGGGAAACTGAGCATGGCCCTGCGGATGCCCCTGAGTACCACGGCAAAGAACGCCACGAACAGGCCGAGCCCGACCAGCCCGACCCTCAGCGCCAGGTTGATGTAGGTGTTGACGATGTCGATGATGCCTTCGCCCTGGATCATCGACTGCATTTCTGGGGTATTACGGAAATCGAACGAGCCAAACAGCGGGTTGCGTTGGATGACGATCCAGGAGTTGTCCATCAGCCGTTCGCGGTAGGTGATGTTCTCTTTTTCGATGTTGCCGATGTACGGCAGCAGGTCCAGCACCTTGTCGCCACCAGGCACGACGGTCAGCAAGGGCAACGCCAGCATGCCAGCCGCGCCTAGCAGCGCCAGACGCTTGACGGCGCCTTTGCCCAAGGCGATGAACACCACCACGATGACCACGACGCCGATCCACGGCCCACGTGACAACGGCGCGAACAGCCCGGCGGCCAGCAGCAGCGCGCCCATGGCCCTGTGCAGCGGGCGTTGCACATACCCCTGGACGAACAGGAACAACCCAATCGCCACGCTCATCACATAACCCAGGGCAATCGCCTGGCCGGTGGTGACGCTGGCCCGCAGTGCGCCACCGCGGCTCAGGTAACCGGACATGCTCCAAGGCACGCCCATGGCATCGACCAGGGCGCTGTACAACAGCCAGTGGCGTACATATTCCGCCACGGCAATCAGCGCCATGACGAAGGCGGTGAGCACGAAGGCCAGCAAGGTGTCCTTGAACTCGCTGATCTGGCGCAGGCCACGGCTGGCCACGTAATACGGCAGGAACACGTCGACATACAGGTACAGCGCCTGGCGCAGAGTATCGGTGGGCGTGGTTTCACGCAGGTACAGCACGCTCATCAGCACCAGGCCAGCCGCCAGCAACTTGTCAGCCCAGGTGCGACCAAAGCGCAGCGTGTCAGCTTGCCGGCGTAGCTGCAGCGCAGCCGGCAGCAGCACGCACAGGGTCAGCAGGCGGATGTGGTTGAGGTCGACCAGGTAATTGACCACGCCAAACCCAGGCACCTGCACCGACGCTGGCGGGATCAGGAACAGCAGCATGTAGAACAGCGCCATGGGGTTGTGTTCGCGGCGCCCGGCAAGCAACAGGATGACCGCGCCCGCGCCCAGGTACAGCCAGAAACTGTGCGAAGCAAAGGCCAGCACGGTCAGCAGGAACCACAGATTGCGCCGGCGCTTGTAGTCGCTGAGCGGTATCAGGTCGGTGGCAGGCCGCCGCGCCAGCAGGAAGACCACGCTCGCCAAAAACAGGATGACGATCAACGCACGAAAATGTTCAGGCATCGGCTATGTACACCTTTCCCTCGGTGGGCAACGGCTAGCATCGTGGCTAATTGAAACTATAGTGACTTTTAGCCAATCAGTCAGAGAATGAAGTCATGCCGTCGATTGATGCGTCAGCCACTGCGAGCCTGCGCAAGCGGGCCCTGAACGCTGGGTCGTGGAACCTGGTCTCGCAGGTGGCTTCTCAGGTGATGCGCCTGGGCGGCAATCTGATCATGGCCCGCTTGCTGCTGCCGGAAATGTTCGGGGTGATGGTCATTGCCACCACCGTTTCGGTACTCCTGCATTTGCTTTCCGATGTCGGCCTGCGCCAGAACATCATCCAGAGTCACCGCGGTGACGACCCTGACTTCCTCAACACCGCCTGGACCGTACAGATCATTCGCGGTTTCCTGTTGTTCGCCCTGACCCTGCTACTGGCCCTGGGTGCCTGGTTGGCTCAACTGGCCGACCTGTGGCCGGCGGACTCCACCTATGCCGCCCCGGTGCTGCCGATGGTGCTGGCGGTAACCGGGCTGTCGGCGGCCATCTGGGGATTCCAGTCCACCAAGATAGATGTGGCTGTACGAACTTTCCAACAAAAACGCGTGGTGCTGGTCGACCTGGCCTCGCAGGTGGCCGGCCTGGTGGTGATGCTGGTGCTGGGCTTGCTGACCCACTCGATCTGGGCACTGGTGATCTCGGGCCTGGTTTCGGCGGTGGCCTGGACCGTGCTGGGGCATACCGCCCTGGAGGGGCCGAACAACCACCTGCGCTGGGACCGCACGGCGCTGACCGAGCTGATCGTGTTTGGCCGCTGGATCCTGTTGTCGTCCATGGTCGGCGTGCTGGCCATGTACGGTGACCGCATGTGGTTTGGCGCCAGCATGTCGGCGGCGCAACTGGGGGTGTATTCGATTGCCGTACTGATCCTTGGCGCGGTGCAGACCGCGCTGATGAAAATTGTTGGTGCCGTAGCGCTGCCTGCCTTCAGTGAAGCAGCCCGGGCCGACGACAAGGAACGCCTGAAAGCGCTGTATCACCGCTTCCGTCTGCTGATAGACCTGCTCGTGCTGTTCATTTGTGGTGGCTTCCTCACCGCCAGCCCGCTGCTGATTGGCTGGATGTACGACGATCGCTACCGCGAAGCTGGCCCGATGCTGGCAATTCTTTCGCTGTCGTTCATCGTAATGCGCTATACATTGGCTCATCAGGTGTGGATTGCCTTGGGCCTGACCAAGTACCAGGCCATGGACAACATCATCCGCCTGGTCTCGCTTTGGGGGCTGCTACCGCTGTTGCTGGCGATTGGTGGTGTGCAGTGGGCTATCTGGGGGGTTGCCCTGCATGCCGTGCCAACGCTGGTGCTGGTTGTTTACGTGAATTGCAAACTGGACATGTTCAGCCTCAAACGTGAGCTGGTGGTGCTGCCGATGCTGGCTGTCGGGGCGCTTTGCGGGGCGCTGCTAACGGCCTTTTTCGACTGGCTGTAAAGCGGCGTGCTGGGTGTAACTTTCATGGGTACAGGTCACGGGATCATGGGGAAGCTTACTTTTTGTACTGCGCAGTTGGGCCGTAGAGGCTTTCTCCAGAGTTGCGTCTTGCTCGGTGTAGGTGGCGCGGTGTTTGGCGCCTCGGCGGCCGTTGCTGGCCGGCCGGTGGAAAAGCCCGGGTTCGTGGTGATCAACGGTTGGGTGTTGCCGTCCCGTTATTTCCGGAACGAGCCAGCATGATCAAGGATTATCAGCAGCAAAAGGCGCTGCGCGACAACTACGATTTCTGCATCATCGGTGCCGGCCCGGCAGGTATCACCCTGGGCTTGCGCCTGGCCGCCGCTGGTTGGAACGTATTGCTTGCCGAAGGCGGGGGGCGCGAGTATGCGCCGCACTCGCAAGGCCTTTACGCCTGCGCGTCCACGGGCCTTGAGCTGTATGCCGAGGAAACCCGCCTGCGCTACCTGGGGGGCACTTCCAATCACTGGGCTGGCCGTTGCCGGCCATTCACCCCATCGGACTTTACCATCGCCCCGCCAGGTGACTTGCCGGGTTGGCCCATTCCCTATTCGGAGATCGAAGGCTACCTGCCGGCAGCCATGGACATCGTCGACCTGCCGCCGGGCTCGGATTTTCGCGCGATGAACACCGGCCTTGCTGGTGGCGACTTCGAGGCAGACCGCTTTCTGCTCAGCACGCCGACACGCTTTGCGCAAAAGTACGCCACGGCATTGGAGCAGACCAAAGGCCTGGACGTGTTCATCAACTGCAACTGTGTGGACCTGGAGTTCGACAAGGCTTCTGGCCATCTGGCCGCAGTGGTGCTGTCCGATTACGAACGCAATCGTCAGCGCCTGGTGGCCAGAAACTTCATTCTGGCTACAGGCGCCATCGAGAATGCCCGGCAGTTGCTTAACAGCCAGACGTTGGTGGCGGCGGGTGTGGTGAACAGGGAAGGGCTGGTCGGCGGGTGTTTCATGGAGCACCTGAACATCGACTTGGGCACCTTTATCCTCAAGTCTGGCCAGGACCCGGAGCCGCGCCAGTACTACACCACCGATGCCTTCGTCGACGAGTACAAGGCCGGCAAAGGCAATGTCACCGCTGCCTTACTGGCCGATGTGCAGACCTATGGCCGTACTGCCGAGGTCAAGCACTTTCTGGAGAACCTGGCCTGTGACATGGGGGTTGCCAGCAAGGTCGCCTTCGTCGCCAAGTTCAGCTGCCCGGGTGATGGCGTGATCAGCACCATGATCGAGCAGTTCCCCAACCTGCACAGCCGCATTTCGCTGCTTGACGAAAAGGACGCACTGGGTGTTGCCAAGGTCAACGTCAACTGGGCACTCAGCGCCGATGACCGACACACCATCAAGTGCATTGGCAGCGAACTGGCCAAGCAGTTCGCCGACATGGACCTGGGCTTCGTCAAACTCAACGATTTCGTTTATGACACCTCGATCCCGCTGAAAATGGCGCCCCATGCTCACCACATGGGTACCACGCGCATGGCCGCCGCGCCGCAGTTCGGTGTTGTCGATAGCAATTGCAAGGTGTTTGGTACCGAAAACCTGTATGTCGCCGGCAGCAGTATCTTCGCCAAGGGCGGCGCTTCCAACCCGACCATGCCGCTGTTGCAGTTTGCCGTGCGGCTGGCCGACCACCTCGATAGCAAGATGAGAGCGGCCAGCGGCGCCGCTGCGTAATACAGGTTGTACATGGGTCGAGTGCGCTGCGGTCAGCACCTAGAAGAACGAGACCGGAACGCCTCAGGACACTCCAGATTGTTCAGATCACGAGGCCAGGCAGTATGAAGGGATGGATACGCAAGGCAGTGGCGCACTATGCCCATGCAACCGGGCGAGGGGGCAAATTCTACAGGCGGTTCTGCAACCCTTCCGGGCTTGAGTGGGGCGCCTACCTCACCAAGTGGGGCAACTTTCACTCGGTCGGTAGCAACTTCTTCGTCAATACCGGCTGCAAGTTTCTCGACCCTTCGCTGGTCCGCATCGGTAACAGCGTGGGCTTGTCCGACTGCACCTTGATCGGTCATGACGGGGTGGTATTGCTGATCGAGCATCGCTTCGGCAAACACCTCGACTCGGTCGGTTTCATTGATATCAAAGACAACTGCTTCATTGGCCATGGTGCGATCATCATGCCCCGTGTAACCATCGGGCCGGAATCAATCGTTGCCGCAGGCGCGGTGGTGACCAAGGACGTGCCGCCGGGCACCGTGTTTGGCGGCAACCCGGCTCAGTTCATCTGCACCACCGAGCAGTTGATCAAGCGGGTCGAGGCGCGTTGCGAAAGTTACCCGTGGATTGATCTGGTCAAGCAACGCAATGGCGCCTACGACCCGGAAGTAGAGCCGCTGCTGATGGCGCAACGGCGCCAGTATTTCTTCGGGGACAGTAAAAATGGGTAGCAAACCCGTGGATGTCATGGTGGTCAACTTCAACACGGCCGGGCTGCTACAGCCGATGTTCGACGCGCTGCGCCGAGCCGACGGCGAGCGGCTGGCCAGTTACTTGGTCGTGGACAATGCTTCGCGCGATGACTCGGTGCAGCGCATGGCCCAGGTGTGCCCCGAGGCACTGTTGCTGAGCAACAAGCAGAACGTGGGTTTTGGCCGCGCCAACAACCAGTTGCTGGCACACCTCAAGGGCAAGTACGCGTTGTTGCTCAATACCGATGCCTTCGTTGCCGCCGATTCCCTGCAAAAAACCCTCGACTACATGGACGCCCACCCAGACTGTGGTGTGTTGGGGGTGCGCCTGGAGGGTCGTGATGGTGATTTGCAGCCCAGTTGCCGCTACTTCCCCACGCCGCTCAATGTGTTTGTAGGGCGTACCGGGTTGGGCCGCTTCTTCCCTGGGTTGAAGATGGTCGACGAAATGAACTGGGACCACGCCTCGGTGCGCGAGTGCGACTGGTTGCCTGGCTGCTTCTACCTGGTGCGCCGCGAAGTGCTCGACAAAGTCGGTTTGTTCGACCCACGCTACTTCCTTTATTACGAAGAAGTGGACCACTGCAAACGGGTGAAGGAGGCTGGCTGGAAAGTGGTGTTCTACCCGCACACCACGGTGGTGCACATCGGTGGCGAAAGCTCCAAGTCGGTGGCGGAACTGGAGGCGGCCAGCCGGCAGATCTCGTCTTACCAGATCGAAAGCGAGTTGCTGTATTTCCGCAAGCACCACGGGGTTGCGGGGCTTGCCCTGCACATGCTGCTGGTCACCCTGGGTGACCTGGTGCTGGCACTCAAGGCGCTGTTGAAGCGACGCGGCTGGGGCGCGATTCAGGCCTGCTGGCGTCATTGCCGGGCGACCTGGTCACTGCTGTTCAAGACCCGGTACGCCAGCCAACCGACAAGGTAGGTGGAGCCATGTTCGAACATATTCGTGCCGACCTGCGGGCCCATGGCGGGGATTGGGGCGCCCAGGGTTTTTGGGTATTGCTGGTGTACCGCTTTGGCCGCTGGCGCTATACCGTGCGCCCGGCATTGCTGCGCAAGCTGTGCTCGCTCATCTACAAGGTGCTTTTCAAATTCGTGCAGATCATCACCGGTATCGAACTGCCATGCGAAGTGGTGATTGGGCGCAACTTCGTCATCGACCATTTTGGCGGCATCGTTGTCAGTGGTTATGCCCGTTTTGGCGATGATTGCCGCATCCGCAACGGCGTGGTGGTGGGCCTCAAGAATGTCGAGGAGCCGATTGCTCCGGTGTTTGGCAACAATGTCGATATCGGCACTGGGGCCAAGGTGTTGGGCAGCATTCGTATTGGCAACAACGTGATCATCGGCGCCAATGCCGTCGTGCTGGTGGACGTGCCTGACAATTCCCTGGCAGTGGGGGTGCCGGCCATCATCAAGGCCCGGCAACCGGCCGCCACGGCGCCTGTCGAGTGAGGCCCATGGCGACTGCTATCGGTGTGGTGGTGATCGGCCGAAACGAAGGCCAGCGCCTTGAGCGCTGCCTGCGCTCGCTGGCCCATGGGGCGGACAAGGTCGTGTATGTCGACTCTGGCTCCACCGACGGTTCGCTGCAGCTGGCCGCCAACCTGGGGGTGGAGGTGCTGGCGCTCGACATGGGTATCCCGTTCACCGCTGCACGTGCCCGCAACGAAGGCTTTGCCGCCTTGCAGCGGTTGTTGCCATCGATGCAATGGGTGCAGTTCGTTGACGGTGACTGCGAGGTGGATGTCAGTTGGCTGTCCACCGCGCAGGCATTTCTTGAGCAGCACCCCGAGGTGGCGGTGGTCTGTGGCCGCCGGCGTGAGCGCTATCCGCAGCGCTCGGTGTACAACCTGCTCTGCGACCTGGAGTGGGATACCCCTATCGGTGAGGCCAAGGCCTGCGGTGGCGATGCGCTGATGCGGGCAGATGCCTTTGCTGCGGTTGCGGGCTTTCGCCCTGACCTGATCGCCGGAGAAGAACCTGAACTGTGCGTGCGGTTGCGGGCCAACGGTTGGAAAGTCTGGCGCCTGGCCGCCGAGATGACCCTGCACGACGCCGGCATGACCCGTTTCAGCCAATGGTGGCGGCGTAGTCTGCGCGCAGGGCACGCCTACGCCGAGGGTGCCTACCTGCATGGCCAGCCACCCGAACGGCACTGGTTGCGCGAGTCGCGTAGGGCCTGGTTATGGGGCTTGGGCATACCCGTGGTGATCGTGCTGGCCTGCCTGTTACTGGGTGGCTGGGGCCTGTTGTTATTACTCATCTACCCGCTGCAGGCCGTGCGCCTGGCGCGCCGTGGCGGCAAGTCGGCGCGCGAGAACTGGCTACAGGCGGTCTTTCTGGTGTTGGGCAAGTTCCCGGAAATGCTTGGCCAGCTGAAGTTCCTGCGTCACCGCCTGGCGGCCGGCAAATCGGCTTTGATCGAGTACAAGTGAGAGAAACCCATGATGCTCGGCACCCTCGTGAAAAGCGTGTTTACCTTGCAACCGGGCTACTCGTTGCGGGCGTTGCACAACAAGTACAAGCTGACCCGGCAGATTGCCAGGCAGTGGCCTGAGCTGAACGCGTTCATGCGACGCATGACGGCCGCACTGGGGCCGCATGGTTTGCAGCGGCTGGGGGTGGATTGCATCGGTGTCGTGCAATGGCCTTACATCAGCCAATGTTGGGAGGCCCCGCAGCGTCTGGATGCAGTGGCCACGCACTTCGAGCGGGTGGCCGGGCAGTTCCCGGCGCTGTTGCTGCTGGGGCGCGACGAAAGCTTGAGGCTGTGTGACCTGTCCAGCCATTCGCCGGGCTGTAGCCTGGTGCTGGATCGGCCGATCTGGTTCAAGCGCGAAGGTGAGTTGGTGTTGAACCTGTTCCAGGGCGACCTGCGCGTGGCATCCCTGGCCTTTACCCTGGGCCATAGCCAGGGTGAGCCAAGCCTGTTCATCGGTGCGGTGCAGGGCATCCACAAAGGCATCGACAGCGATACCTCACTGGCCATCTACCGCGACCTGACCAAGGACTTCGAAGGGCTGCGCCCACGTAGCCTGCTGCTCGAAGCATTGAAATGCCTGGCCAGGACCCTAGGTGTGACGCGGCTGTACGCCGTCAGCGATAGCTGCCGGCACCATCGTCATCCCTATTTTGGCAGCGACAAGGGCCAGGACCTGGCAGCCAACTACGACGTAATCTGGCAGGAGCACGGCGCCATGGCGTCTGACCGCGAAGATTTTTTCACCCTGCCGCTGGCCCCGGCGCAACGGGCGCAAGCCGACATCCCGGCAAAGAAACGGGCGATGTACCGCCGCCGCGAGGCGTTGCTCGACGATGTTTTTACCCGCTTGCAGGCCGCATTGCCGGGCAGCAATCACAACCTTGGACTACAAGGAAAACAGGGGGATGCATTTGCTGTGAGTGCATCGGCAGTAGACAGACCGCCCGTGGTCGACAGCCTGAAGTGAAGGTTGCCAGGGAAGGTAGGTCATCAAGCGGGTTTGGATCTGGATTCGTATGCGCATTGCTTACTTCATCAATCAGTACCCGAAGGTCAGTCACAGTTTCATTCGTCGCGAAATCCTGGCGTTGGAGCGCCAGGGGGTCGAGGTGCAACGTATCGCCCTGCGCGGGTGGGATGCCGACGTTCAGGATGCCGAAGATGCAACCGAACGGGACAAGACCCGCTATGTGCTGAAAGGCGGGCTGAAAGGGTTGCTGGGGCCAACGTGGCAGGTGCTGCGTGCGCAGCCGCGGCGGTTTTTCCAGGCGCTGTGGCTGGCCATGCGCCTTGGTCTACGGGCCGATCGCGCCTGGCCCTACCACCTGGTCTACCTGGCCGAAGCCTGCCAGGTGCTGCAGTGGCTGCAGGCTGGGGAGGCGAAACACGTGCACGCGCATTTCGGCACCAATTCTACCGAAGTGGTGATGCTGGCCAATGTCCTGGGCGGGCCGGCGTACAGCTTTACCGTGCACGGGCCGGAAGAGTTCGACAAGCCGCAGTTCCTGCACATGGGGGAGAAGGTGCGGCGTGCCGCTTTTGTAGCGGCGGTGAGCTCATACGGACGCAGCCAGCTGTACCGTTGGGTGGCGCACGAGCACTGGGGCAAAGTGAAGGTGGTGCATTGTGGCCTGGAGCGTGGTTTCCATGAGGTGGCACCGGTCAATGTGCCGTCAGCGCCACGGCTGGTGTGCGTAGGGCGCCTATGTGAACAGAAAGGCCAACTGCTGTTGCTTGAGGCGGCGCGCAGCCTCGCCGCCCAGTCGATCACCTTCGAGCTGGTGCTGGCCGGTGACGGCGAAATGCGCGGGGAGATCGAGGCGTTGATTGCCCGGCATGGCTTGCAGCGTTACGTGCGCATCACCGGCTGGATCAGCAGCGCACAAGTACGTGAAGAAATCCTTGCCGCCCGTGCGTTGGTGCTACCGAGTTTCGCCGAGGGCCTGCCAGTGGTGATCATGGAGGCCATGGCGCTGCGCCGGCCTGTGCTGACCACCTATGTGGCGGGTATCCCAGAGCTGGTGCGGCCTGGCGAGAACGGCTGGCTGTTCCCGGCCGGTGCCGTGGACGCGCTCGCGGCGGCCATGGCCGACTGCCTGGCGCAACCAGAAGAGGTCCTGCAGCGCATGGGCGAGGCGGCCTACCAGCGTGTCCTGCAACGGCATGACATCGACACCGAGGCGGCCAAGCTGGCCGGCTATTTCAAGGCATACGCATGATAAGTGTATTGGGTTGGTTACTGGGCCTGTTGGCGATCATCGTCCTGGTGCCGGTGTTGGTGTTGCTGCTTCAGGTACTGCTGGCATGTCTGCCGGCACGGTCCAGGCCGCGAGGCATTGTTGAGCGCCCGCGCGTGGCGGTGTTGGTGCCGGCGCACGATGAGGCTTCGATCATTCGTGCGACGCTGGCCAGCCTTGTCCCCCAACTGCTCGATGGCGACCGCTTGCTGGTGGTGGCGGACAACTGCTCTGACGACACTGCGCAACTGGCACGCGAGGCCGGCGCCGAAGTGGTCGAGCGCCACGATACGCGGTTGCGCGGCAAAGGCTATGCATTGGACTTTGGTGTGCGCCATCTGGCCCAGCGGCCACCCGAGGTGGTGATTGTGGTGGATGCCGACTGCCAAGTGGGCGAAGGGGCAATCGACTGCCTGGCGCGCCGCTGCCGTGAAGTGGCTCGCCCGGTACAGTCGCTGTACTTGATGCGTGCACCCGCAGGTGCTGGGTTGAAAGTGCAGGTTGCCGAGTTTGCCTGGCGGGTCAAGAACCTGGTGCGTCCACGCGGCTGGTCGCGCCTGGGGCTGCCATGCCAGCTGATGGGGGCAGGCATGGCGTTCGGTTGGCACGACTTGAGCTTGATCAACCTGGCCAATGGTCACCTGGTCGAGGACGTGAAGCTGGGCCTGGACCTTTGCCAGCAGGGCAAGCCGCCCGTGTTCTGCCCAGAGGCACTGGTTACCAGCCAGTTTCCGCTCAGCCAGCAAGGCCTGAACAGCCAGCGCACCCGCTGGGAGCATGGCCATCTGGGTTTGATGCTGGCCGACGCGCCGAAGCGGGCGCTGGCTGCCTTGACCCAACGCAACGGTAGCCTGGCAGCCTTGACCCTGGACCTGCTGGTGCCCCCCCTGGCGTTGCTGGTGCTGGCTTTGCTCGGGCTTAACCTGGTGACCTGGCTGGCGTACCTGCTGTTTGGCCTGGCGGCACCGGCGTGGCTCGCCCTTGCCGGTCTGGCCTTGTTGGCCCTTGCCGTACTATTGGCCTGGGCGCGCTTCTGCCGTGAACTGATTCCGTTCTCGGTGCTGTTGTACGCGCCGTTCTACGCGGCCAGGAAAATCCCCTTGTACTTGAGTTTCCTCATCAAGCGCCAGGTTGAGTGGGTGCGTTCAAAACGGGATGACGACTGATGGCTCAGTGGCTGCATCGCTGGAAGCGTGTTATCGACCAATTGGAAGTGGTAGCCGACGACGCTGCGGCGCAGCACCTGCTCGACCGCCTTGCCATTCCGGAAACGGCCACCGTGCTGGGCTTTGTCAATGCCCACGCGATGAACCTGGTGGTGCGCGATGGCGCCTATTGCCAGGCACTGTCGGCTGCAGACGTGCTGCTGCGAGACGGTTCCGGTATGGCGATCCTGTATCGCCGCCTTGGGCTGGAGCCCGGGCTGAACATGAATGGCACCGACTTCATTCCAAGGCTCATGGCCGCCTACCGTGGGCGCAAGGTCGCCTTCTGGGGCACCCGCCAACCCTACCTGGACCAGGCGGTACACCGCTGTGAAGCTCAGTTCGGCATCGTGCCAGTGTCGGTGCACGATGGCTTTGCCTGCGTTGAAACCTATCTGCAACTGGCCCGTGAACAGCAACCCGAGCTGATCGTGCTGGGTATGGGCATGCCCAAGCAGGAAGCGGTAGCGGCACAATTGGCAGCCATTGGCGGGCCTTGCCTGATCGTTTGCGGCGGGGCGATCCTGGACTTTCTCGGCGGCAAGGTCAGCCGCGCCCCTGAGTGGCTGCGGCGTTTGGGGGGCGAGTGGCTGTACCGGCTGGCGCGTGAGCCCAAGCGCCTGTTCATGCGCTATGTGCTGGGCAACCCGCTGTTCCTGTTGCGCACCCTGTTGTATCGACGGGCGGCGGTTTCGGCCAGGCGCACCGTATGAATCGGCCAAAACACGTACATGCGTTGATTCCGGGCACGCCGGCGGCAGGTGGCTGCTACAGTGAGATCAATGGCTTGGGGGCTCCACGAACGTGCTTCACTGGCTTTGCATAAGCTGTTTTCAAGACTTGCTGTTTGATGGAAGGCACTTGCTACGCTCAAATTGATGAGGTCTGAAATGGTTTTCGAACCCAGAAGCAGTCGTTCCTTACTCCAGAGAAGAAGCAGTGTCAGTAACGCCATCCAGGCCGGCCTCGATGGCATTGCCGTGACCGGCATTGCCTGGTACCTGATCTACGACCAGTTCGGTTACATCACCTCCGATTACGTGATCATGCTGCTGCTGCTGATTGGCGCACTGGCGGTGATTTATGACCACTATGCTATCTATCGCACCAACGTCGGGCTTTCGATCAAAGCCTTCCGCCTGTTCAAAGCCTGGTCGGCAACTTTCTGCTTCCTGGTAGTCATGGCCTTCCTGACCAAGCAGAGCGAAACCTATTCGCGGCTATTGGTGGGGCAGCTATTCGTCATTGGTTATGTGGCCCAGTTATTTTTGCATTTTGCCGTGCGCGAACTGCAAAAACGGTTCACCGCGCATGCGCGCCTGGACAATGCCCTGATTATCGGCGACGGCGACCTGGCCAATTTCCTGTATCAGAAAATCAGCAACAACCCTTGGTTCGGCGAGCGGGTGCTGGGTTGCGTGCTGATCGAAAAGGCTGGAGAGCAGGGGCGCGAAGGCGCCGAAGGCAAACAACGCCTGCCGGTGCTCGGGCATATTGCCGACCTTGACGAACTGGTGGCCCGGCACGCTATCCGCACCGTGTACCTGGTGACGCCATTGGGCGGCTCCGAAGTCATCAACGACGTGTATTTCAAGTTGCTCGACAAGTGCATCGCGGTTAACTGGGTGCCGGATATCTTCTCGTTGCGCCTGATCAACCACAGCGTGCGGGAAATTGCCGGCATTCCGGTGCTGACCTTGTCGGAGACGCCACTGACGGGCATGAGCCTGTTCTTGAAAAACCTCGAGGACCGCGTGCTGGCCGCGTTGATTCTGCTGTTCGCGTCACCGGTGCTGTTGGCGGTCGCGCTGGCCATCAAGCTCGATAGCCGTGGCCCGGTGTTCTTCCGCCAGGAACGTACCGGCTGGACTGGAGAATCGTTCCGTATCTGGAAGTTCCGCAGCATGCATGTTCACCAACCGGAGAACGGCGAGGTCAAACAGGCGCAGAAAAATGACCCGCGGCTTACGCGCATTGGCGCTTTTATCCGCCGTACCAGCCTGGATGAGCTGCCGCAGTTGTTCAATGTACTGACTGGGGAAATGTCGCTGGTCGGGCCCAGGCCGCACGCCTTGCAGCATGACACCTTGTATTCCCAGGATATCGTTGACTACTTTGCCCGCCACAACATCAAACCCGGCATGACCGGTTTGGCGCAGGTGCGCGGCTTCCGGGGTGAGACCAAGGATATCGAGCAAATGATCCAGCGGGTGGACTCGGACATTGAGTACATCAACAACTGGTCATTGTGGCTGGACTTCGTGATTCTGGTGCGCACGCTGAATGCGTTTACCGGGAAGCAGGCTTATTGAAACTTCGCCAGCTCGGCGATGGGGTCAACGCGGTGGCTGGCACCGGCTGCGCCGGTGTTCGCGGGCACGCCCGCTCCCACAGTGAGCGCATTGCGCCGCAATAAACCAACAGTCATTCCTTGTTCAGCGGGTGCAA
Organism: Pseudomonas sp. NY11955; assembly: GCF_048068035.1. Classification (NCBI taxonomy): domain Bacteria; kingdom Pseudomonadati; phylum Pseudomonadota; class Gammaproteobacteria; order Pseudomonadales; family Pseudomonadaceae; genus Pseudomonas; species Pseudomonas sp. NY11955. The sequence continues at coordinate 77,876 of NZ_JBLUPS010000013.1, read as the reverse complement.
CTCGCGGAACACCCGCGCTTCCTCCACCAGCCAGTCATGCACTGCCCGCGCACCGGGCTGGTTCAACCCGCCTGGCGGGTAATGCACCACGTAACGCTTGTGGTTGGCGATCGGCACACCGAACGGCACGATCAGTGCGCCGCGTTCCAGTTCGTCATTGAGCAGCGTGCGGCGGGCGATCGCTACGCCGATACCAGCAATCGCGGCCTCGATGGTCAGGTGGTTGCGGTTGAAGGTATGCCCACGGCGCACATCCAGGCCGGCGGCGCCAATGCCCTCCAGGTAGAACTCCCACTCGGCATATTCCGAACTGCCACGCCAGGCGGTGATGTCGTGCAGCAGCGGGTAGTGCGCCAGATCGGCGGGCCCGTGCAACGGCGGGCGCCCGCGCAGCAGCGTGGGTGAGCACACCGGGAAGATCTGCTCGTCCAGCAGTGGCGTCGAGAGCATGCCCGGGTAGCTGCCATCGTTCAGGTCGATGGCCAGGTCGAAGTCCCCTGGGGTCAGTGCCTGGGCGCTGTCTTCGGCTACCAGGCGCAGTTCGATATCTGGGTAGCGCTGTTGAAAACGCGGCAAGCGAGGCGTGAGCCATTTGGCCAGAAACGAGGGGATCGAGCGTACGCGCAAGGTGCCGCGAATTTCCCCAGCGTCCAAGCGCAGCAGTTCTGCCTCGATGCTGCCGTAGGCCTCGGCCACTGTCTGTGCCAGCCGTTGCCCCTCGGCGCTCAGCTCCACGCCGCGCGCCCGGCGCAGAAACAGTTGGTAGCCCAGGCGCTCTTCCAGCTGGCGCATCTGCTGGCTGACCGCACCCGGTGTGATGTGCAGCTCTTCGGCGCAGCGGGTGAAGGACAGGTGCCGGGCTGCGCAGGCGAATACATGCAGCCAGACGAACATCTGACCATTAAGTTGTCGTCGCATCGTTTAGTACCACTAAAGCCTTGCTTAGAAAGTTTCGTTGGTCATCCGTGAGCCAGCGCGTCAGTATCGCGCAAAATCGCAATAACGCTCAATTTCTCCAGACAGCCGCACCCTGGATGCACATCAGGGTACGGGCAGGCATTAGCATGGCTATCAGTGTTTTCGACCTTTTCAAAATCGGCATCGGCCCGTCCAGTTCCCACACCGTGGGCCCGATGCGGGCGGCGGCTACCTTTGCCCAGGCATTGCGGGAGCAGGGGCTGCTGGCGCGGGTAACGCGCGTGCAAGTGCGGCTGTATGGCTCACTTTCGGCTACCGGGGTTGGCCACGCTACCGACCGCGCATGCTTGCTCGGGCTGATGGGCCAGTGGCCGGACCGTATCGACCCGGCCACCATCGAGTCGCGTATAGGCCAGGTATTGCAGGAGCACTGCCTGATGCTCGATGGTAGCCATCCGCTGGCCTTCGAATATGGCCGTGACCTGCTGCTGCTCGACGAGAACCTGCCTTATCACCCCAATGCCATGAGCCTGGAAGCCATGGACGGGCAGGGCAGCCTGTTGTGCCAGACATATTATTCGGTGGGCGGCGGTTTCATCGTCGAGCAGGCCGAGATCGATGCACCGGCAGGCGAAACCAATGGCGTGCTTCTGCCTTATGAGTTCGACAGCGGTGCCCAGTTGCTGGCTTTGTGCAAGACCCACGGTTTGAGCGTGGCGCAACTGATGATGGCCAACGAGTGTGCCTGGCGCCCGGAGGCCGAGGTGCGTGAAGGCCTGTTGCGTATCTGGGCGGCCATGCAACAGTGCGTTCAGAACGGGCTGCGCAACGAAGGCATCTTGCCTGGTGGGTTGCACGTCAAGCGCCGCGCGGCGCGGCTGCACCGCAGCCTGCAGGAGTTGGGCAAACCCAACGTGATCGGCTCGACCCTCAGCGCCATGGAATGGGTGAACTTGTTCGCCCTCGCGGTGAATGAAGAGAACGCCGCCGGCGGGCGCATGGTCACCGCGCCCACCAATGGTGCGGCGGGCATCATACCGGCCGTGCTGCACTACTACATGAAGTTCAACCCGACCGTGAGCGATGCGGATGTTGTGGATTTCCTGCTGGCAGCGGCGGCGGTCGGCATCTTGTGCAAGAAGAACGCATCTATTTCGGGGGCCGAGGTGGGCTGCCAGGGCGAGGTCGGTTCAGCCTGCTCGATGGCCGCTGCCGGGCTTGCGCAAGTGCTGGGCGCTACGCCGGCCCAGCTGGAAAACGCCGCCGAGATTGCCCTGGAGCACAACCTTGGGCTGACCTGTGACCCCGTGGGTGGCCTGGTGCAAGTGCCGTGCATCGAGCGCAATGCGATTGCTGCGGTAAAGGCGATCAACGCCGTGCAGATGGCGTTGCGAGGGGATGGCGAGCACTTCATCTCGCTCGACCGGGTTATCCGCACGCTGCGCGATACCGGGGCGGACATGCATGCCAATTACAAGGAAACTTCGCGCGGCGGTTTGGCTGTTGCGTTTGTCGAGTGCTGACAATGCGGCTTCTTGTGAGAGCGCCTTGGTAAGGCCGCTCTCACAAGTGCTGGATCCGGGCGGCTTTCAGCGGGCTTTCTGCCTGGCTTCGATGAAGCTCGCACGCATGTCCTTGGCCCAGCCATCGAGCACTGGCTTGACGTCGTTCAAGGTCAGCTTCTGGGTATCGTTCTCCAACTCCTGGCCAGTACCTTTGCGCACCACCTGGGCCAGTACCTTCTGGTTGGCACCGTCAAGGAACGCTGCTTCCACGCCGACATCCACTTCCTGATCACGGCCACCCATGGCAGTGTTCACGCCTGCCGAAATCAGCGCGATAGGAATCACCTCGTAAGGCTTGAGGCCCTCGTTGCTGGTCGACACCGCAGTGATTGCCGGGCGTACCACGATCACGCCAGGGCCTGGGCCTTTGGCCAAGGGCACAACGCTGCCCATCTCGCGGCGCAGGGCTTCATTGAAGTAACGGGTGATTTCCTGCAGCGTCTGCTGTGAGATAACCGCCGTTGGCTGCGGCTTGGGGTAGAACTGGCTGGGCTCGATGAACACCTGGCTGTATTGGTTGACGTTGACCTTGGGGTCGATCCAGCGCATCACTGGGGCACCCGACGGGCTCTTGGCTTCCTGCAGCCGGCTGTAATCCTTGAGGAAGCCGGAGTAATCCTTGGGGTCCACGCGATTGCTGGAGCAAGCGGCCACCGCAAGCAGGGCGGCGCACAACAGGGTAATGCGAGGCAGTGATTTCATGATGAAGAGGCATCCATGAGAGGTCGGCCTCAACAACGCTAGCAGGTGCATGACGGTTGGCCAGTGGGTGGGGTTAATCCCAAGTGCTCGTCTTGGGGGATCCGGCGCCTGGGAGACCGAGCGCCGCCCGCGCGGCGCATCGCGAGCAAGCTCGCTCCTACATTTGTTTCGGGCCAATTATTCCTGGGGGATTTGCGCGCGAGCGCCTTGGCGCATGGCTCGATGTCGCGTCGTACAAACAAGGCGGTCGCGCGCGCCTGCCACAGGCGATACTGGCCCGAAACAAATGTAGGAGCGAGCTTGCTCGCGATGCGCCGCGCGGGCGGCGCTCGATCTCCCAGGCGCCGCAAAATCCACGCCGAACTCACCCCAGCGCTTCGCGCAACCGGTACCACAGCATGCCCAGTGCCAGCAGCGGAGAGCGCAATGCCTTGCCGCCAGGGAAGGTGAGGTGCGGTACGGCGCTGAATACATCCAGGCCGTGGCTGTGGCCAAGCGCGATGCTTTCAGCCAGCAGTTTGGCAGTCCAGTGCGTCACGTTCAGCCCGTGCCCGGAATAGCCTTGGGCGTAATAAACGTTGGGGTGCTGGCTCAGGCGCCCGACCTGGGGGAAACGGTTGGCGGTAATGCCGATCATGCCACCCCATTGGTAGTCGATGCGCACGTTGGCCAGTTGCGGGAACACCTTCAACACCTTGGGCCGCATGTAGCCGGCGATGTCCTTGGGGTCGCGCCCGGAATAGTGGCAGGCGCCGCCGAACAGCAGGCGACGGTCGGCGGTGAGGCGGTAGTAATCCAGGCCGACTTTCTGGTCACACAACGCCATGTTCTGCGGGATCAGGCTGCCGGCCAGCGCTTCGGGCAGGGGTTCGGTGGCCACCACATAACTGCCGGCAGGCAGCACCTTGCCGCTCAGGCGCGGCTCCAGTTCGTCAAGGTGGGCGTTGCAACCCAGCACCAGGCTGTTTGCGCGCACCTTGCCGCGGGCGGTGTGCAGGGTCACGCTGGGGCCGTGCTCGATACGCAGCACCGGGCTTTGCTCGAAAATGCGCACGCCCAGGCTGTGGGCCGCGCGGGCTTCTCCCTGGACCAGATCAAGTGGATGCAGGTGGCCCGAGCCCATGTCCACCAGGCCGCCAGCGTACTGGTCGCTGGCGACGATCTCGTTCAGTTGCCCGGCACCGACCAGGCGTGTTTCGTGGCGATAGCCCAAGGCGGCCAGGTCTTCCTGTTCATCCTTGAAGGCGGCGAACTGCGCCGCTGTGTTGGCCAGTTCGCAAAAGCCCCAGCGCAGGTCGCAGGCAATGTCATAGCGGGCGATACGGTCGGCCACCAGTTCCACTGAGTCGATGCCGGCCTGCTTCAGGTAGCGCACACCGTCCTGGCCGACATGCCGGGCAAAACCGCTGACATCATGACCAATACCGCGTATCAGTTGGCCGCCATTGCGCCCGCTGGCGCCCCAGCCGATGCGCCGGCCCTCCAGCAGCACCACCGAGAGGCCGCGTTCGGCCAGCTCCAGTGCCGTATTGACCCCGGTCAGCCCCCCGCCGACCACGCAAACGTCAGCTACTAATTCGCCGTCCAGGCTGGGGTAAGGTGCCGCGTCGCGCGCCGTGGCAGCGTAGTACGAAGCGGTGTGTTGGTTATTCGAAGTCATGGCGTTCTCGACTCAGCGGTTGGACTTGATCTTGCTCCAGGAGCGGGTCATGACGCGCATGATCTTCGGGCTCGGGGTGCTGGAGATGTACAGTTTGTCCAGCACCTCCTGGGGTGGGTAGATCTCGGGGTTGGTCACCAGCGATGCATCCATGTAGGCCTTGGCGTCCGGGTTGGCGTTCGCATAGCCGACCGTGGCGCTGACCTTGGCGATCACCTTGGGGTCGAGCAGGTAGTTGATGAACGCCAGGGCTTGTTCGGGATTGTTGGCGTCCTTGGGGATGGCCAGCAGGTCGAACCACAGATTGCTGCCTTCCTTGGGAATGCTGTAGGCGATCTTCACGCCGTTTTTCGCCTCCACGGCGCGGTTGGCGGCCTGGAACACGTCGCCGGAGTAGCCGAACGCCACGCAGACGTCACCGTTGGCCAGGTCGGAGACGTACTTAGAGGAGTGGAAGTAGGTGATATAGGGGCGCAGTTCGAGCAGCCGGGCCTCGGCCTTGGCATAGTCGCCGGGTTTCTCACTGCGTGGGTCCATGCCCAGGTAGTTGAGCACGGCCGGGAACAGTTCGTCGGGCGAGTCCATGAATGCCACGCCACACTGCTTGAGCTTTTTCAGGTTCTCGGGCTCGAACAGCACCGCCCACGAATCGATATGGTCCACACCCAGTGCTGCCTTGACCTTGTCGACGTTGTAGCCGATGCCATTGGTGCCCCACAGGTAGGGCACGGCGTACTGGTTGCTGGGGTCGTTCTGTTCAAGCTGCTTGAGCAGCTTGGGGTCCAGGTGCTGCCAGTTCGGCAGCTTGCTGCGGTCCAGCGGCAGGAAGGCACCCGCCTGGGCCTGGCGGGCGAGGAAGTGGTTGGACGGCACCACCACGTCATAGCCCGTGCGCCCGGCCAGCAACTTACCTTCGAGGGTTTCGTTGGAGTCGAACACGTCATAGACCACCTTGATTCCGCTGCTGGCCTGGAAGTCGGCCAGGGTGGTGTCACCGATGTAGTCGGTCCAGTTGTACACGCTGACCGAGGGCGTGGCGTGGGTGGTGGTGGCGAACAGCAGGGTGAATGCGGCGGGGATCAGGGCTTGCAGATGACGCATGGGAACACCTCGTTGGACTTGTTCTTCGAGTTCGGTGTAGTTGGGGTGGTCGAGCTCTCACAGGTTGCTCATGTGCCTGTAGGAGCAGCCTTGTGCTGCGAAGGGGCCAGAGAAGATCTTCTGCCCTACCCGCCCCTTCGCAGCACAAGGCTGCTCCTACAAAACATGTGCATGCCGTGAATGGGGTTCAGACGCTCAGCATCAGGAACTCACGCTCCCATGAGCTGATGACCCGCTTGTAGTTCTCGTGCTCGGCCCGTTTGACCGCCACGTAGCCCTGGACGAACTGCTTGCCCAGGTACTGCTGCACGGTCTCGCAGTCCTCCATGTGCTGCAGCGCATCTTCGATGGTGATCGGCAGGCGCAGGTTACGCCGTTCATAGGCACGGCCCTGTACCGGCGCGCTCGGGTCGATCCGCTCGACCATGCCCAGGTAGCCGCACAGCAGGCTGGCGGCAATGGCCAGGTACGGGTTGGCATCGGCGCCCGGCAGGCGGTTTTCCACCCGCATCGCCTCTGGGCTGGACGTGGGCACGCGCAGGCCGGCGGTGCGGTTTTCTTCACCCCACTCGACGTTCACCGGTGCCGAGGTGTCCGGCAGGAAACGGCGGAACGAGTTGACGTTGGGCGCGAACATCGGCAGCAGCTTGGGGATGTATTTCTGCAAGCCACCGATGTGGTGCAGGAACAGCTGGCTCATGCTGCCGTCTTCGTTGGCGAAGATCGGTTTGCCAGTGGCGATGTCGACCACGCTCTGGTGCAGGTGCATGGCACTGCCCGGCTCGTCGGTGATCGGCTTGGCCATGAACGTGGCGGCCACGTTGTGCTTGAGCGCGGCCTCACGCATGGTGCGCTTGAACACGGTGATCTGGTCGGCCAGGTCCAGCGCGTCGCCGTGACGGAAGTTGATTTCCATCTGCGCCGGGCCGTCTTCGTGGATCAGCGTATCCAGGTCCAGGCCCTGGATCTCGCACCAGTCGTAGACGTCTTCGAACAGCGGGTCGAACTCGTTGGCGGCATCGATCGAGAACGATTGGCGGCCACTTTCGGCACGCCCGGAACGCCCCAGTGGCACCTGCAGTGGCAAATCCGGGTCTTCGCAGCGCTTGGTCAGGTAGAACTCCATCTCGGGCGCGACGATCGGCTGCCAGCCTTTGTCGGCGTAGAGCTTGAGCACCTTCTTCAGGACGTTGCGCGGCGACAGCTCGATAGGGTTGCCTTGTTTGTCGAAGGTGTCGTGGATCACGATCGCGGTCGGCTCGATCGCCCACGGGATCTGGTACACGGCGGTGGGGTCGGGGCGGCAGACCATGTCGATGTCGGCAGCGTCGAGCAGGTTGTAGTAGATGTCATCGTCGACGTAGTCGCCGGTGACCGTCTGCAACAGCACGCTTTCTGGCAGGCGCATGCCACGTTCGTGGAGGAACTTGGCCGTGGGTGCGATCTTGCCGCGGGCGATACCGGTCAGGTCGCTGATCACGCATTCGACTTCGGTGATCCGGTGTTCTTTCAGCCAGGTGGACAGCTGATCGAAGGGGGCGTTCATACAGACCTCTTGGTTGGGTTTTAGTGTGGGAGCGTGGCCCCTTGCGCAAGCCGTTGTACGGTTGCGAAGGCGTTGCGCTTCCCAGGTGACGCGCTGGAGACTATCTTGGTCGCAGCCCCCCGGGGCAATCTATCCACTTTCTTCGGCAGTTAATGCACCAAAAGAGTGCATACAGGACGATGCGTGACAACCGCCAATGCGTTGCAGGTCCAGGCTTTCCATACCACCGATGTCACCGAGCTGGTGCGCGCCACCCCTGGCTGGCAGCAACAGTACCGGCAGATGTCTCCCGGGCATTTCAGCGGTGAGCTGCGTTGCCTGGGGCTCGACGGTGTGGAGGTTTACGAAGAACGGCTCAACACCCGGGTAGAGCAGTTCTTCCGTGCGCCAAGCGGTTCCCTGGCATTCTGCTTCGACCGCAGCGAGAACAGCCTGTACTTGCTGAACGAACAAAGCCGCAATATCTGGATCACGCCGGAGAACTACCAGGAAGTGGCGGTGGTGTTCGACCAGGCCTTCCTGACCCGCCATGGGCTAGACCCGCAACGGCTGGAAGGGTTGTTCATGGTTCCGTTGGGTAGCGGGCAGAATGCGTTGTTCGGCAGTTGGCTGAGCGCGACGCTGACCCGGCTGGGCGAGGCCGGTTGCCCGCTGCAGGGGCAAGCCCTGGCAGAACAATTGCTGGAGGACTGCCTGTTCATACTCGACAACGCCTGCCAGCGCTTGCAGGGCGTGGCCCTGGGGCGGCGTGACGAGGAGCGGGCGATCATGCGCCGGGTCAGCGAATGGGCGGCCGACTGCCCGGAAGAGACGCTGAACCTGGTGGAGTTGGCGGCGGTAGCCAAGGTCTCATTGCGCCAGTTGCAGCAGGCGTTCAAAGCGTTCACCGGCATGCCGCCTGCGCACTGGTTGCGCTTGCGCCGGCTGAACGGTGCTCGGCGCGATCTTTTGCGCGGGGGCGGGGTGACCGTGGCCGAGGTGGCGATGCGCTGGTCATTCTGGCATTTGGGAAGGTTTTCAGAGAGTTACCGTCAATTGTTCAAGGAGTTTCCGAGCGAGACATTGAAGCGGGGCAGGGGTTAAACCCAGCATTACCCACTGAAAGTTGCTATCGTGCCGCCCTGTTTCCACCCGAGGTGCCGATGTTCTACCTGCCTTTGCCCAGCGACCAGGCCGACCGCCTCGCCAGCGCGCCCGATACCGACTTCTTCGCTGCTGCCAGCATTCTTGATGCCGCCGCGGTACTGTTTGTGCAAAACCTGCCACGCCAGCCCACCACCGCCTCGGCCGACGCGCAGGAGCGCCGTTTTGCCGAAATCGTGCGCCTTGCCAACGAAGTCGAAGGCGTCGCCCCTGGGCGATTCCAGGGCCAGGTGGCGCAGCACTTCGATCATGAAGCGTTCGCCATGGGCCTGGGCATGCTCGGCGAAAATGGCATTGGGTTGCTGTCGGCCGAAGTGGAGTACCAGGCCGTCGAGCTGCTCGATGGCGAGGGCCAGTGGAACTTCCAGTTCGCCGACAGTTACCGCCAACGGGCCACCCCGCTGCACCCGGTGTACTTGCCGTCGTTGGCCAGCGATCTGCTGCTCAGCGACCAGCAGAACCGTCTGCTGCGCGAATTCCTCAGTGGCATCGACGAGTCGGTGGCCGTGCAGGGTTTTGCCGGTACCGGCAAGACCTTTCTGATTCACCAGTTCGCCCGCCTGCTGGAGCCACAGCGCACGTTGCTGCTGGCATTGACCGAAGGCCAGTTGCGCGCCCTGCAGGCGCGCGTCAAGGACGCTGCCGCGTACACCGCGCTGACCTTCGGTCAACTGGCTGACGAGCTGCTCAACCGCGACCTCACCAGCAACGGCTGGCGCCTGCGTGACCCGTATCGCACCAAGTTGTCATGGCGCCCGCAGGATGCGCAGGTGGTGCGTTGGTTGGCTATCCCCGACATCGGCCCGCTGGCCGCGCGCGACGTGGTTGCCTTGTGCGTCCGCGCGGTGCGCACGTTCTGCCACAGTGCCGATACCCAGTTGCAGTTGCACCATTTGCCCTGGGCCGGGCCTGGCACCTCGCCGCTGGATCAGGAGGTGCTGCTGGAAAAGGCGCGCCTGTATTGGCAGGAGCTGATTCGCCCGTCCGCGCGGGACATTCAGCTGCCGGTGCGCGACTATCACCGGGTCAAGTTGCTGTCGCTGACCGACTATGTGATCGATAGCCGCTACACCCACGTCATCGTCGACGAGGCTCACGAGCTGTCGGCACCGATGCTTGCCGTGCTTGATCGTAGCCCGCAGTCGATCATCGCCCTGGGCGACGAACTGCAGAACCTAAACGGCCTCAGCCCGCACCATGGCAGCTTCATCCGCCAACGCTGCATCGACCACTCATTGCGTGCCGGGCCGGCGATGGACAATGTGCTCAACCCGCTGATCCAGGCGCACCCGGCGGCAATCCAGGCAGCCTTCAGTGGCAGTGCCGAGCATTACACCCGGGTCAGCTTCTTCGACACGGTGACGGTGCCGCAGCAGCCCACGGCGCTGATCGTCGATGACGAATGGGGCCTGTTTGGCTGGTTCCAGCGCCTGACGCATCAAGGCGTACCGTTCATCCTGCTGAAAAGCGCACGCAAGGACTTCGAGCTGTTCGTCGAGGACTGTATCGAGCTGTACCGCTACGGCACTCGGGCACGCCATCCGATGCTGTTCCGTTATCCCAGCTGGCAGGCGTTGGAGCAGGAGAAGGGTGACGACAAAGCGTTTCTGGCGGTGGCCAGCATGCTGCGCAAGGGCTATACGCCAGAGCACTTTGCCAAGGCCAAGAGCCGTTACCGCTGGGACAAGGCGCCGAAACTGTTTCTGGGGCGGGTGAGGGATGTGAAGAACATGGAGTTTGCCCGGGTGATGGTGTCGCCGGAGCTGATGGTCGCGCCCCTGGTGGCGGGGAACCGCAATGAGCGGGCGCGGATGCTGGCGGGGTTGTATACCGCCTGTTCGCGGGCGCGGCATGAGTTGATCGTGCCGGGAGGGATGCTGGACTGGGTCAAGGACCAGGTTCGGGTATAAGGCATGCGAGGAATCTGTAGGAGCAGCCTTGTGCTGCGAAGAGGCCATTGCAGCCGAAGATGATCTTTAGCCTTGCCGGCCTCTTCGCAGCGCAAGGCTGCTCCTACAGGTACGGCGCCGACCAGAAGGCATGCGCTGTACCTGTGCCCCATTCACAACATCAGTTGCGATCCAGCCACACGGTCTGGGCATTGGTGAACTCACGTACACCAAAGTGCGACAGTTCACGGCCAAACCCGCTCTTCTTCACGCCACCAAACGCCACGCGGGGGTCGGAAGCGCAGTAGCCGTTGATGAACACGCCACCGGTATCCAGCGCGGCGGTCATGCGCTCGGCCAGCGCGTAGTCGGCGGTGTAGATGGTCGAGGCCAGGCCAAACTCGCTGTCGTTGGCCAGTTCCACGGCATGATCAGCATCGCGTGCAGTGATGATCGCTGCCACCGGGCCGAACAGCTCCTGCTTGAATGCGGTCATGTCCGGGGTAACGTTGGCGAACACAGTGGGGGCGTAGAAGTTGGCCACGCCTTCGACCTTGTTGCCGCCCAGCAGCAGGGTGGCACCTTCGGCCAGCGTCGCCTGGACCTGGCCATCCAGCTCGTCGCGCAGGTCATAGCGCGCCATCGGGCCGATGTAGGTGTCGTCTTCCAGCGGGTTACCGATTTTCAGCTGGCGCGTGGCTTCAACGAACTTGCGTGTGAACGCCTCGACAATGCTCGCTTCCACGATCAGGCGCTTGGCGGCGGCGCAGACCTGGCCGGTGTTCTGGTAGCGGCCGATCACCGCAGCCTTGACGGCGGCATCCAGGTCGGCGTCGGCCAGGACGATGAACGGGTCGGAACCACCCAGCTCCAGTACGCACTTCTTCAGCGCGGCACCGGCCTGGGCACCGATCGCCATGCCGGCACGTACGCTGCCGGTCAGGGTCACGGCGGCGATACGTGGGTCGTTGATGGCGCGGGTGACGCCATCCGGGGTCACGTTCAGCACTTCGAACACGCCTTCGGGCAGGCCGGCATCCTTGAACAGCTCACCCATCAGGTAGGCGCTGCCCATCACGTTCGGTGCGTGCTTGAGCACGTAGGTGTTGCCCGCCAGAATCGCCGGCACGGCGCCACGCAGTACCTGCCAGACCGGGAAGTTCCACGGCATTACCGCCAGGATCGGGCCCAGCGGGCGGTATTCGATGCGGGCTTTTTCCACCTGGGTCGGTTCGGCTGCAAGCATGGCCGGGCCGTGTTCGGCGTACCAACGGCACAGCCCCACGCACTTGCTGACTTCACCGCGTGCCTGGGCGATTGGCTTGCCGATTTCGCGGCTGATCATTTGCGCGAAGGCTTCGGCCTTGGTTTCGAGGGTGTTGGCCAGGGCGAGCAAGTACTCGCTGCGCTGACCCAGCGACACCTGGCGCCACTGGCGGTAGCCAACCTTGGCACGTTGCAGCGCCGCTTCCAGTGCGGCGTCGGTGTCGAACGGGTAGGCGCCGATCTGCTCGCCGCTGTACGGGTCGAGGGAGATGGCGTGGGTCAGGCTGCTGATCGCGCTCATGGCGGGACACTCTCGTTGTTGTTAATCAGTGGCGCCAGACTAGTGGGCTATGGCTTTAATGAAAACTGAATAATAATGAGCGAAACATTCACGTTTGGAGAAAGGCTGTGGACCTGGTGCAACTGGAGATCTTCAAAGCCGTGGCAGAGCAGGGCAGCATCAGCGCCGCCGCGCAGCACATCCACCGGGTGCCGTCGAACCTGACCACGCGCATCAAGCAGCTGGAAGAAGACCTGGGTGTGGAGCTGTTCATCCGCGAGAAGAGCCGCCTGCGGCTGTCACCCGCGGGCTGGAATTTTCTCGAATACACTCGGCGTATTCTTGACCTGGTGCACGAGGCGCGGCTGGCAGTGGCGGGTGAAGACCCACAGGGCACCTTTGCCCTCGGCTCGTTGGAAAGCACTGCGGCGGTGCGCATCCCGGCTTTGCTGGCAGCCTACAACCAGCGCTACCCCAAGGTTGACCTGGACCTGTCTACCGGGCCTTCCGGGACCATGCTCGAAGGGGTGCTGTCTGGCCGCTTGGTGGCCGCGTTCGTCGACGGGCCGGTGCTGCACCCGACACTGGAAGGCATGCCAGTGTTCGAGGAAGAGATGATGGTCATTGCCCCGCTCAACCATGCACCGGTGACACGCGCCCAGGACGTAAACGGCGAAAGCATCTACGCCTTCCGAGCCAACTGTTCGTACCGCCATCATTTCGAAAACTGGTTCGTGAAGGACCAGGCAGTACCGGGCAAGATCCACGAGATGGAGTCCTACCACGGCATGTTGGCCTGCGTCAGTGCCGGCGCTGGGCTGGCCATGATGCCCCGCAGCATGCTCGACAATATGCCGGGGTGCAGCACCGTGAGTGCCTGGCCCATGTCGGAAGATTTCCGCTACCTGAAAACCTGGCTGGTATGGCGACGGGGCACGGTATCGCGCAGCTTGAGTATGTTTGTGAAACTGCTTGAGGAAGGTCTAGTAACCTACTGATTAATAGATAAATTTATCTTTGCTTCATGAATAAGTGCCGAATGTCACGGTGACGACCATGCATCAGCCACGAACACCAACCCCCCCCGGAGGATCAGATAATAGGTAAGCCATCCTCTAAATGAGGGTCGTACCATGCGTAACCATCACTATGCACTCGGCGCCGCGTTGCTGATTACCTTGGCCTTGCCATGGACCCTGGCGGCCGCCGCCGACCTCAATGCCCCCATCGACATGCAGGCCGTTCAGCTGCAACCGCAGGAACAGAACGGTGTGCACTACGTGCAAGGCGGTATTGGCCAGGATGAAGCCAATGCACTGCGCAAGACTTCCGGCTATGACCTGCATGTAGAACTTTCCACGGGTCCGGAAGGCAAATTCCAGAGCGGGGCCTCAGTCGATATCCACAACGCACAGGGCCAGCCCGTACTGAGCGTCACGGATGCCGGGCCGCTGCTGTATGTGCAGCTGCCGCCTGGCAAGTACAAAATCACTGGCAACGCCCAGGGTGAGACGGTGCAGCAATTGGTGACCGTGAACGGCAAGGCCCCTACAACCGTGAGCCTGAACTGGCGTTGATGGAATAACGGCAGGGGTACAGATGTACTCCTGCCCTGATGGAGCACATAGCCATGAGCCTGGACCTTCAACTGGCGATGTTGGACGAGCGGGGCTATGTGTTGCTCCCCGGTGTGCTCGAACCCCTGCGTATCGCCTTGTTGCGCTGCGCAATCGATGACCTGCAGCCGATTCACTGGGACTACCAGGGGCTGCTGGAACACTACAAGTGCGTGTTCAATCGCAACCCGTTGTGGTTGCCCTTTCTCGATCTGCCGCCTGTGATAACACTGGCTGAAGCGGCGCTCGGCGCTGATTGCCATGTGATCGGGCAAACTGCCTGGCGCAGCCATCCGGGTTACCCAGGCATGGCCTTGCACCTGGATCATCTGCCCATGCAGCTGCCCGATTGGCTAAGCGCGCAAGGCGACTTCACCCAACCCGCACAGATCCTGACTGCGCAGCTGTACCTCAGCGACATCGACCACGGCATCGGGCCGACCTGGATCGTACCCGGCAGCCACCGCGCGGCGCGGCCACCCCAGGCAGGGGAGGACCACTGGCAGGGGCGTGAAGCACAGCCAGTGTTGTGCAAGGCGGGCGACGCGCTGGTGTTTCGCAGCGATGTCTGGCACAGCGGCGGGGCCAACTGCAGCCAGGCCCGCGAGCGCGACATGCTGCAGGTGCACTATGGCCGGCGCATGGTCGCGCAGAAGTTCTCGCCGTACTTGAACTGGCGTTTCAACCCGCAAGTGCTGGAGGAAGCTACACCCCGGCAAAGGCGCTTGCTGGGTGAACATGAAGAGGCGGAATACGACTGAAGCGTTGTGCACGGCAGGGCACATCTTAAGCAAGCGATTTAGCCAATAGTGGCAATACACTTTCAACTTTCTGATTATCTGGACAATAATCAAAAAACTATTACTTCGTGTGACCGGTCTGGATGCGCCGGTCCACCCTAAAAGATCGAGGGGCCTAAGCCCCCGCTTGCCGTGTAGACCATCAGGAGAGTCGTTGATGAAAACCCGTCTCGCAGCTTCGCTGGCCGCTGCAATGCTGGCCTTTGCAGGGGCCAACCTGGCCCAGGCCGCGCAGGTGTCCGGTGCCGTGGGTGCCACAGGCCAGGGCGATATGACCTACCGCATTGGCCTTTCGTTCGACTGGGACAAGAAATGGCTGGAAAGCAGTACCGGCTATGTCACCGGTTACTGGGATGCTGCCTACACCTATTGGGAGGGCGGTGACGCCAGTGGTGCGCACTCGCTGTCATTCAGCCCGGTATTCACGTATGAGTTCAGCGGTTTCACCTACACACCGTACATCGAGGCGGGTATTGGCCTGGCGGCGTTTTCCAAGACCGACGTGGGCAATCAGCGCCTGGGCTCTTCGGTCAACTTCGAAGACCGTATCGGTTTTGGGCTGAAGTTGCCGGGCGAGCAGAAGGTGGGAATCCGCGCGATGCACTACTCCAACGCCGGGCTCAAGCAGCCTAACGACGGGATCGAGTCGTACTCGCTGTTCTACAGCAAAGGTTTCTGAGCCAGGCTCAACGCTATGCCCGGTACCTGTAGGAGCAGCCTTGCGCTGCGAAGAGGCCTTTGTTGCCACAGCTGCGCTTCTGGCATGCGGGCCACTTCGCAGCACAAGGCTGCTCCTACACATTACCGAGATAATCTGGCGAGCTGGATGTTTCGCGAGACCTGTTCAGGCATACCCACATTCAGCGCACGGCCTTGATCGCCAGCACGTTACACAGCGGATGCTCCAGCACATGCGCCGTGGTCCCACCCAGGAATGTCTGCATCGCATCATGCCGGTGGCTGCCCATCACGATCACATCGGCCCGGCTGTGGCCGACGAACTGGGCAATGGCCTTGATCGCTGCACCTTCCAGGAAGTGCCGGCGTTCCAGCGGGATCTGGTGATGGTCGCCCAGGCGGTTGAACGCTGCTCGCTGCGCAGTGCGCACGCTGCCCTCGAAACCGGGCATGGTCACCGTGCCAGCACCGAAGTCGGCAATGTGGGTCTTGGCCGCGTCGCACACATGCAGCAGGTGCAGCTCGGCGTTGCACTGCAGGGCCAAGGCATGTGCACAGTGGATCACCTGCTCGTCCAGGTGCTCGCCTGCGCCATGGCTGTTCAAGTCCACCGCGGCGGCGACTTGCCGAGGCAGGGGCAGGCGGATGTCGCTGACCAGGTGCACGGCGACCGGGCTGTCCTTTAGCAACTGCCAGTCCAATGGCGTGACCAGCAGGCGTTTGAGCACCGGTTCGTGCTGTACATCCTTGATCAGCAGGTCGCAGCCCAGCCGTTCGACCCGCTCCAGCACGGAACCCAGTGGGTCACGGGTCAACAACAGCTCGGTGGACACGTCCAGGCCGGCATTGCCCAGCTGTTCGGCCTCGTCCGCCAGCCATTGGCGGTTGTCACTGAGCAGCCGCTCGCGCTCGCGGCCATCGCTCATCAAGCCAAAGGTGTCGACGTCGTCGACGAACACGTTGATATCCAGCAGGGCCCCACTGGATTCCGCCAGTGCCGCCGCGCGTTGCAGCGCTGGCGTGTGGCGCATTTGCGGGCCGAGCATGACGAACAGACGCTTGAATTGGCTCATCTCACACCTCCACGTGTGGCAGCCCCCCGGTCACCTGGTTCTGTTCAGTCTAGCCCGTGTGCGCCTGGTAAAGCCGTTCACGCTTTTTTCACCAAGGGCTGTTATCATCGCCGCACTCTTTGGGGAGTAGCCTGCCTTCGCACCCAAGCGAAGGCGCACTGGTCAACATATTTGGCAACCTGCCATGGCCTGTGCATCCAGCTGGATTGGCGAGACCAACGACCTTTCTGTGGCCAAGCCGGGCCTGCAGGGAGCTGTCGTTGACTCGTAGCCCGGCGGAGCCTGATCGTTGAATCCCATTTCCCTCGTTTTCCTCGCCTTCGCCATGTCCACGGATGCCTTCGCGGCCGCCATCGGCAAAGGTTCCAGCCTGCACAAACCCCGTTTGGCCGAAGCCCTGCGCACCGGCCTGATCTTTGGTGTCATCGAAGCCATAACCCCGATCATTGGCTGGCTGCTGGGCCAGGCAGCCAGCCAGTACGTTGAGCAATGGGACCACTGGATTGCCTTCTTCCTGCTGCTGTTACTGGGTGCGCACATGGTGCACGCCGGCCTGAAACCGGATGAAGAAGAGGAAGAAAAGCAAAGCCAGCACTCTTTCTGGATTTTGGCGGTGACGGCGGTGGCGACCAGCATCGATGCCCTGGCGGTGGGCATTGGCCTGGCGTTCGTCGATGTGAACATCTGGGTGGCGGCTGCGGCGATCGGCCTGGCGACCATGACCATGGTCACCCTCGGCACCATGCTGGGGCGGGCCCTGGGGTCGGTGGTGGGCAAGCGTGCCGAGATCATCGGCGGCATCGTGCTGATGCTGGTGGGCGCGACCATCCTGTATGAGCACCTGACGGCTGTTTGAGTGCGGCTGGCACGGCGTGTCGGGTATGATGCTGGCCCCATCATTGTCACGAGGCCTGCCCCATGTCCCTGAGCGCTGAACAGATCGGCGAATTCCGTACCTTCGCCGAGCAGTTGGCCGATGCTGCCGCTGTGGCGATCAAGCCGTACTTTCGCGCCAGCCTGGATGTCGAGGACAAGGGCGGGCGTCTGTACGACCCGGTGACGGTCGCCGACAAGGCCGCCGAGGACGCCATGCGCGAGTTGATCCAGGCGCGTTACCCCGAGCATGGCATCCTTGGCGAAGAAGCCGGGGTGGCCGTCGGCAGCAGCCCGCTGACCTGGGTCCTCGACCCGATCGACGGCACCCGCGCCTTCATCACCGGCCTGCCGCTGTGGGGCACGCTGATTGCCCTGAACGACGGCACGCGCCCGGTGGTTGGGGTGATGAACCAGCCGTTCACCGGCGAGCGCTTTGTCGGCACTCCCGAAGGCGCCTGGCGCAGTGGCACGCCCTTGCAGACCCGTGCCTGTGCCGACCTGGCTTCGGCCACGCTGATGTGCACCACGCCAGACATGTTCGACACCGCCGAGCGCAAGGCCGCGTTCGAGGCCGTTGCCGGCAAGGCGCGGCTGATGCGTTATGGTGGCGACTGCTATGCCTACTGCATGCTGGCTTCGGGCTTTGTCGATGTGATCGTCGAGGCCAGCCTGCAGCCGTATGACGTACAGGCGCTGATGCCGATCGTCGAAGGGGCGGGTGGTGTCATTACGGCCTGGGACGGCAGCTCGGCGCAGAACGGTGGTTGCGTCGTGGCCTGTGGTGACCCGGCGCTGCATGCGCAGGTGGTGGAGATGTTGCGTCACGCCATGTGATCTATTGCTGCTTGTTCCGGCCTCTTCGCGGGCTCGCCCGCTCCCACAGGTTCAGCAGGGTCCTTGTGAGAGACCGGAACAAGCTTTCACCGCACTTTTTCCAATTTCCGGGCTCTATGCTTGGCCAGGCTGCTCTGATTCCCAAGGCGGCCGCCGAATATCGACCCGGTGCCGATGGTTGCAAGACACCCCAAATTCTTTACTCGCCTGCTGCTGGCCGGCGCCCTTGCGGGCCTGTGCGGCTGCACGCAGGAACAGGGCCGCGATATGCTCAGCCAGTTCGGCAATGGCAAACCCAGCGAGCTGTTCCAGACCAGTGTCGACCGCCTGGCCACGCTGTCGATGCGCGACAATTTGCAAAGCCTGTACCTGCTGATGAACAAGCTGTACCTGCGCAACCCCAACCAGTGGAAGATGTCGGGCTACGTCGACGCCGCCACTGCCGAGCGCCAGATCCGCATCGCCATCGAGCAGCGCCAGCCGCTGCCGCAACTGGGCAACCGCCGCGACCTGGCGGCATTGAGCTACGCCCTGAGCCCGGAATTTCGTGGCGACCGCGTCGGCGCCTTCATCTACGCCATCGGCAGCATGCTGATCACCGCGCATGGCGGGCGTACCGAGTTCTACATGACCGACACCATCGACCCGCTGTTCATCAACAACGCCGCGCGCAATATCGAAAAGGCGACGTGGATGCTCAGCCAGCGACAGGATGCCAATGGCGTGTTGCTGCTGTTCTCCAACGAAATCTCGGAGGAGGGCAGCAACCTGAGTTTTGCCGTGGAATTTGGCAAGATAGTCGCACGACTCGATTTGTTGGCCGAGTTGCTGGATGAGCGGTATCGGCGGATTGGCTTGAATTACGCCCAGAGCCTACTGCTGATGAACTTTCTACCGGTGCAGTAACTCGGGAAAAATGGGATCATCGGCTACGCAACGATTCAAGCAACGGCTGAAACTCGTCCAGCAGCCAGTCCCGCAACCGCAGGCAGCTGGCTTCATGCTCCTTGTCTTCATTGAACGCCAGGAAGTGGAACGTGTCTTTGAGCACCAGTTCCTCTACCACTGGCCTTATCAGTAGGCCCTGCGCCACCAACGGCTCCACCAAGTGGTGCCAGCCCAACGCCACACCCTGGCCGCCAAGGGCCAGTTGCACCAACAGGTTGTAGTCGTTGGCATTGAAGAAATGCGGTGCGGTGTTGGCGCGGCTTTTCAGGTCGACGTCATGGAAGGCCAGCCACACATTCCAGTCCACATGCTCGGCAACCTGTGAACGGCCATAGGGGCTGAGGTTCAGCAAGGTGCCATCGCGCAGCCCTTGCAGGGTTCCGACCTCCGGGTGCTGTGCCAAATAGTGCGGTGTGCACACCGGGTAGATCACGTCATGGTTGAGCGGGTGGGAGCTATAGCCTGTCTGCACCTTGCCCAACTTGGTGATGTAGATGTCCGGGCGCACCCCGGGCTCCATCGACAGAAAGTTCTGCGTGGTTACCAGGTTGATGTCGATGTCCGGGTGTTCGGCGAAGAACTTCGGCATGCGTGGCCCCATCCACAAGGCGGCAAAGGCCGGTGAACAGCACAGGGTGACCACGTGCTTGGTGTTGGTGTTGCTGCGGATACGCTCGGCCGCCTGGGAGATGTTGACGAACGATAACTGCACCGCATCGAAGAAGATCGAACCGGCCACCGTCAGCTCCACAGCACGCCCCACACGGGTAAACAACTCGGCGCCCAGGTAGGTCTCCAGCTCGCGTATCTGCCGGCTCACTGCGGCCTGGGTCACGCACAGTGCCTCGGCGGCACGGGTGAAGTTCTGGTACTTGGCAGCGGCGACGAAGACTTTGACCGCACGCAGCGAGGGCATCTTGATCAGCGTCTGATCGGGTTCGGAGTGTCTGACCATGTCGGTAGGGTGCAGGTCCTTTGTGATACCGGTGTAGCCCACGCGGTCTTCTGTAGGAGCAGCCTTGTGCTGCGAAGAGGCCCGCCCAGGCACCGCAAATTGTAGGAGCAGCCTTGTGCTGCGAAGAGGCCCGCCCAGGCGCCGCAAATTGTAGGAGCAGCCTTGTGCTGCGAAGAGGCCCCCAACCCTAGTGTATGAGCCGGCCTCTTCGCAGCACAAGGCTGCTCCTACAGTCAAGCGCACTCCGGCAGGCTCTGCGTCGGCACTTTGCCCGCAATCGATAACCTCAGGTAATGGTTAGCGCCATACAAATGTCGTTGGACCCGCTCTGGCGCTGGGCCTAACGTTAACGCCACGGCGCGACATTCGAGACATCGATGTCGGATAACTTTTTGAAGCAGGACATGCTGCGTGCCGGTTTTGACTCACGTTCGAATTTGAACGGACTGCCAAGCGTACTCGCACTGATCGCTACCCGCCTTATTGAAAGTGCGATGTTGATTGATTGGTTAATAAGCATAATAAAGAGGGTCGTATGAGCCATGCCGATGAGATTCTTTCGGTAAACAACATCTTCAAGGTGTTCGGTCCCAACCCGAACCTGGCCATGGAGATGCTCCGCAAAGGCGCCGACAAGAACGAAATCTTTAGCAAGACCGGCCACGTCGTCGGCGTGTTCGATGCAAGCTTTTCCGTCAAGCGTGGCGAGATCTTCGTCATCATGGGCCTCTCGGGCTCGGGCAAGTCGACCATGGTGCGGCTGTTCAACCGCCTGATCGAACCTACCTCCGGCAGCATCCACCTCAACGGCAAGGAAATTACCGGGCTTTCCGATAAAGCCCTGCTCGATGTGCGCCGCAAGGAAATGGGCATGGTGTTTCAGTCCTTCGCGCTTATGCCGCACATGAGCGTGCTGGAAAACACCGCCTTCGGCCTTGAAATTGCCGGCGTGCCGGAAGCCGAACGCCACAGCCGCGCCCGTGAAGCGTTGAACCAGGTGGGCTTGGCCGGCCACGAGCACAGTTACCCGCACCAGTTGTCTGGTGGCATGCAGCAGCGCGTGGGCCTGGCCCGGGCGTTGGCCAACGACCCGGCGATCTTGTTGATGGACGAAGCGTTCTCCGCGCTCGACCCGTTGATCCGCAGCGAGATGCAGGGCGAGCTCATCCGCCTGCAGGCCGAACAGCAACGCACCATCATCTTCATTTCCCATGACATCGAAGAAGCCATCCGCATCGGCCATCGCATCGCAATCATGGAAGGTGGCCGTGTGGTACAGATCGGCACCCCACAAGAGCTGATCAACCGGCCCGCCAACGACTACGTGCGTACGTTCTTCAAGAGTTTCGACAGCTCGCGGGTGCTCAAGGCCGGCGATGTGGCCAGGTTCGACCCGGCCGTGGTGTGCAAGGTCAACGGCAAGGCCCCGAGCTTCCAGGCCGGCGTGCCGTTCGGCTACCTGGTCGACGAACGTGGTCAGTTGCTGGGCGTGGTCGACACCGACGCCCACGGCGCCACTACCAGTGATCGATACAGCCTGCACGAGCAGCGCCCGGTGTACACCGACACGCCACTGCACGAAGTGCTCGCGATTGCCGCCGACCTGCCATACCCGGTACCGGTGCTCGACCGCCAGGGCGCCTTTAAGGGCACGCTGTCGAAGAACGAGCTGCTGCAGACCCTGAGCCGCAACTAATCCAAGAAGCGCCCGTAGCGTTTACTAGAAGAGGTAAGCCCTCATGTCCGAATTCAGCCTGCTTGACCCGTTCCAGGCGGCCACCATCCCCCTGGGCGACTGGGTCACCGCGACCCTGAACTTTCTGGTGCACAACTTCCGCGAGGTGTTTCGCGCCATCCGCTGGCCAATCGACCAGGTACTCAACGGCATCGAGTTCACCCTGCAGAGCATTCCGCCCACCATCGGCATCCTCCTTTCGTCATTGCTGGGCTGGCAGCTGGCAGGCAAGCGCATGGCGGTACTGTGCTTCATCACCCTGACTTTGCTCGGCCTGATCGGTGTGTGGTCGGAGTCGATGACCACCCTGGCACTGGTACTGACCTCAGTGTTCTTCTGCGCGGTCATCGGCATTCCGCTGGGTATCGTCTGCGCCCGCAGCAACCGCCTGGAAAGCATCATCCGCCCGCTGCTCGATGCCATGCAGACACTGCCGGCGTTCGTTTACCTGGTCCCGGTGGTGATGTTGTTCGGCATCGGCAACGTGCCCGGGGTACTGGTGACCATCGTGTTCGCCCTGCCGCCGCTGGTGCGCCTGACCAACCTGGGCATCCGCCAGGTACCGGAAGACAAGATCGAAGCCGCGCGTGCTTTTGGCTGCACCCCACGGCAGATGCTGACCCGCGTGCAACTGCCGCTGGCCACCTCGACCATCATGGCCGGCCTCAACCAGACCCTGATGCTGTCGCTGTCGATGGTGGTGATCGCCTCGATGATTTCGGTCGGCGGCCTGGGCCAGATGGTCCTGCGCGGCATCGGTCGCCTGGACATGGGCCTGGCCACGGTCGGCGGTGTGGGGCTAGTGCTGCTGGCGATCTTTCTCGACCGCCTTACCCAGGCCATGGGCGCCCGCACCAGTGCCGACCCGAGCCAGCGCTGGTACCACACCGGCCCCGTAGGCGTCGTCATGCGCCTGTGTGGCGTAACGCAACCGCAAGGGCGGCGCAAGACCGCTTGAGCACAGCAAGACTTTCGAGACGTTCGATCTGCCGCACTTGAAGATAAAAATCAGAAGAAGGTAAGCGACGATGCACGAATCCAAGTTCTCCCGCAGCATCCTCAAATGCGCCACGGCGCTGACCCTGGTGGCCGCTGCGCTGGGCGCCCAGGCCTCGGCGGAAAAACCGGGTGATGGCGTGAAGGTAACACCGATCTTTCCCTCCATAGCCGAAGAGCGCTTCCGCGGCGAAGTGGCCATGGAAGGCCTGCGCGAGCTGGGTTACAAGGTGCAGGAGCCGAAGGAGACCGAGTACGGTGTGATGATGGTGGCCTTGGCCAGCGGCGATGCCGACTTCACCGTGCACCTGTGGGAAAAGCTCCACGACAAGTTCTACCAGCAAGCCGGTGGTGATGATGTGATGGTCAAGACCGGCAACATCCTGCCGGGCGTCGCCCAAGGCTACCTGATCGACAAGAAAACCGCCGACCAGTACAACATCAAGTACATCACCGACCTGAAAAAGCCCGAAATCGCCAAGCTGTTCGACACCGACGGCGATGGCAAGGCCGACATGACCGGTTGCAACCCGGGCTGGGGTTGCGAGCTGGTAATTTCCCACCACATGAAGGCCTACGACCTGGGCCAGAGCGTCACCGTCAACCAGGGCTCGTACTTTGCGCTGATGGCCGACACCCTTACCCGCTACAAGGAAGGCAAGCCGATCCTGTACTTCACCTGGGTGCCACAGTGGATCGCCAGCGTGCTGGTCGAAGGCAAGGACGTCGTCTGGTTGGAAGTGCCGAAGACCGACCTGCCCGATGGCAATAACGACGTGGACACTACCTACCAGGGCAAGAACCTGGGCTTTGCCATCGACAAGGTGGTGGCCGTGCTGAACAAGGACTTTGCCGAAAACAACCCGGCGGCGCTGAAGTTCCTGTCGCTGGTGCAGATCAGCACCGACGACGAGAGCAACCAGAACCTGAAGATGCAGCAGGGCGAGAAGAAGCCTAAAGACATCGAGCGCCATGCCAAGGAATGGGTTGCCGCCCACCGCCAGCAGTTTGATCAATGGCTGCAAGCCTCGCGTGACGCAGCGGCCCAGGCCGGCAAGTAACCTGTTCCATCAGTGTTGGCTTGTTCGCGGGCTCGCCCGCTCCCACAGGTCCGCCACAGGTTCCGAAAACTGTACAAGGCCTGTGGGAGCGGGCAAGCCCGCGAATAAGCCAATGCGATTTCCGCTGTTGAGTTGAAACCATGAGCCACTTCGAAAGCATCCTCAAGAACACCAACCTGGCCCACCTGGACCCTGCCATCCGCACTTCACTGTCAATGCCGTGCCGACGCGTGGCCTTTGTCCTGCGCGAACACTTCTCGATGATGGCCTTCACGGCAGCGATGGACAGCCTGGTCACCGCCAACCTGATGAGCGCCACGCCGTTGTTCCAGATCCAGGTGGTGGGCGAGGGCGTGCAAGTGATGAGCGACCTGGGCATCGCCTTGCCCGTCAACACCCAGCTCACGGACCTGGATGTGCATGGCCTTGACTGCCTGCTGGTGTGTGGCGGCTTCCGCGTGCGCCTGGAAACCGCGCCATTGCTGCGTGCCAGGCTGCGTCAAGCTGACCAGCACGGTTGCCAGTTGGGAGGCCTGTGGAATGGCGCCTACTTCCTCGCCGAAGCCGGATTGCTCAACGACCATGATTGCGCTTTCCACCCCGATGGCCGGGCAATGATGAGCGAGCTGTTCCCCAAGGTACGCATCAGCCGCCACGCCCATGTACTGGACCGTCGGCGCATGAGTTGCGCCGGTGCCAGCAGTGCCTTGGACCTGATGTTGGCCATGCTTGAACAGTGCGGTGGCGTACCCCTGCGCCAGGCCGTGGAGCAGATGCTGGCATGTGACCGTTCGCGGGTAATGAGCGACGCACCGGCCAGCGCGCCGGAAATCGACCCCAGCCTGCCCCAAGGTGTGCGTCTGGCCCTGGAGCTGATGCACGCCAATATCGAAGACCCCATTGGCATCGACGAAATCGCCGAACACGCCGGATTGTCCCGCCGTCACCTGGAGCGCCTGTTCCGCCGCCATGTGCAGGCCACGCCACCGCGTTACTATCTGGAACTGCGCCTGACCCATGCGCGGCAGTTGTTGCAACACACCAGTAAGTCATTGACCGAGGTGGCCGTGGCCAGCGGGTTTGTCAGCTTCCCGCATTTCTACCGGCGCTTTCGTGAGTTGTTTGCCGTTGCTCCGCGCCAATACCGTGCCCGTAGCCAGGGGTGGGCAGGGCAGCACGAAGATACTGTTCGATAAACGAACACAGACTGCACAAAGCCTGTCCGTTATCCGCCCATCCAATCCCATCGCCGCATTGCCCAACCCCCGGCTTTTTGCTGTAGTGTGCCCATCCACCGGTTGTCGCCTGCCCCCGCGACCCGCAACCGGCCCGATAGAATGACCGTGAAGACCGCAACCACAGCCCACAAGGCAGTAGGACGCGGCGACCAGAACAATAACGATGCCGAGTGCCATGCCTATGGAAAGCCGCCTGCTGAGCGAGCGCAGTAGCGTGTTTCACCACGCCGACCCTTATGCTGTGTCCGATTATGTGAACCAGCATGTGGGCCAGCATTGCATCGGCCTATCGCGCACCACCCACCCCCAGGCCAGCCTCAGCCATCGTAAGTTCGCCGAACTCGACCTGTGCCGCATCAGCTACGGTGGCAGCGTGCGCGTTACCTCGCCAGCGCTGGAAACCATCTACCACCTGCAGGTGCTGCTCAACGGCAATTGCCTGTGGCGCGGGCACAAGCGCGAGCAGCACCTTGTGCCGGGTGAGCTGCTGTTGATCAACCCGGATGACCCGGTTGACCTCACCTATTCGGAAGACTGTGAGAAGTTCATCCTCAAGGTACCGACCCGGCTGCTGGACTCGATCTGCGATGAACAGCGCTGGCACAGGCCGGAAGGCGGCGTGCGGTTCCTGCGCAACCATTATCGGCTGGATGAACTGGACGGGTTCGTGAACCTGCTGGCGATGGTTTGCCACGAAGCGGAAGTGAGCGATTCGCTGCCCAGGGTGCAGGGCCATTACAGCCAGATTGTCGCCAGTAAGCTGCTGACTCTGATGAGCACCAATATCCGTCGCGAACGCCTGGGCTCGCCTGGCGCAAGCCTTGAACGGATCATCGAATATATCGATCGCAACCTCAAACTTGAGCTGCCAGCCGAGGCGCTGGCAGAGCAAGCGTGCATGAGCCTGCGGTCGTTGTATGCGTTGTTCGACCGGCATCTTGGTACCACGCCCAAGCAATATGTGCGTCAGCGCAAGCTGGAGCAGGTGCGTGCCTGCCTCGGCGACGCGAGCTGCTCGGTACGCAGTGTGACCGAGCTGGCCATGGACTATGGCTTCCTGCATTTGGGGCGGTTTTCCGAGGTGTATCGGCAGCAGTTCGGCGAATTGCCCTCCGAAACCCTGCGCAATCGGCGCTGATTCGCGGGCAAGCCCGCTCTTGTAGGAGCAGCCTTGTGCTGCGAAAAGGCCCTCAAGACAGACACATAACCTGCACAAAACGGATAACACCGCGCACAAACCGGATATTCCGCTCCCATAGCAATCCCTAACCTGACCAGGTCTAAACAATAACAAGGGAGACCCTGGCCATGTCCCTGGGATTCGACTACCTCAATGCCATGCTCGAGGACGACCGTGAAAAAGGCATCTACCGCTGCAAGCGTGAGATGTTCACTGACCCACGCCTGTTCGACCTGGAGATGAAACACATCTTCGAGGGCAACTGGATCTACCTGGCCCATGAAAGCCAGATCCCCGAAAAGAACGACTTCCTCACCCTGACCATGGGGCGTCAGCCGATTTTCATCGCGCGCAACAAGGACGGTGAGCTCAATGCGTTCCTCAATGCCTGCAGCCACCGTGGCGCCATGCTTTGCCGGCACAAGCGCGGCAACCGCTCCAGCTACACCTGCCCGTTCCACGGCTGGACCTTCAACAACAGCGGCAAGCTGCTGAAGGTGAAAGACCCGAGCAATGCCGGCTACCCCGACAGCTTCAACTGCGATGGCTCCCACGACCTGACCAAGGTGGCGCGCTTCGAGTCGTACCGGGGCTTCCTGTTCGGCAGCCTGAATGCCGATGTAAAGCCGCTGGTAGAGCACCTGGGCGAGTCGGCCAAGATCATCGACATGATCGTCGACCAGTCGCCGGAAGGCCTGGAAGTGCTGCGTGGTGCCAGCTCGTACATCTACGAAGGCAACTGGAAGCTCACCGCCGAAAACGGCGCCGACGGCTACCACGTCAGCTCCGTGCACTGGAACTACGCCGCCACCCAGAACCAGCGCAAGCAGCGCGAAGCGGGTGACGAGATCAAAACCATGAGCGCCGGTTCTTGGGCCAAGCAGGGCGGCGGCTTCTACTCCTTCGACCACGGCCACCTGCTGCTGTGGACCCGCTGGGCCAACCCCGAAGACCGCCCGGCCTACGAGCGCCGCGACCAACTGGCCGCCGACTTCGGCCAGGCACGCGCCGACTGGATGATCGAAAACTCGCGCAACCTGTGCCTGTACCCCAACGTTTACCTGATGGACCAGTTCAGCTCGCAGATCCGCGTTGCCCGGCCGATCTCGGTGAACAAGACCGAAATCACCATCTACTGCATCGCGCCGAAGGGCGAGAGCGCCGACGCCCGCGCCAAGCGCATCCGCCAGTACGAAGACTTCTTCAACGTCAGCGGCATGGCCACCCCGGACGACCTGGAAGAGTTCCGCTCGTGCCAGACCGGTTACGGCGGCGGCACTGGCTGGAACGACATGTCCCGCGGTGCCAAACACTGGGTCGAAGGCGCCGATGAGGCCGCCAAGGAGATCGAACTCGAACCGCTGCTGTCTGGCGTGCGCACCGAGGACGAAGGCCTGTTCGTGCTGCAGCACAAGTATTGGCAGGACACCATGATCCAGGCCCTCAAGGACGAACAGCGTCTGATCCCCGTGGAGGCCGTGCAATGAGCCTTTATGAAACCGTGCGCGACTTCCTTTACCGTGAAGCGCGCTACCTGGACGACGCCCAGTGGGACCAGTGGCTGGAACTGTACGCCAGTGACGCCAGCTTCTGGATGCCGAGCTGGGACGATGACGACACCCTCACCGAAGACCCGCAAAGCGAAATCTCGCTGATTTGGTACGGCAACCGTGGCGGCCTGGAAGACCGCGTGTTCCGTATCAAGACCGAACGCTCCAGCGCGACCGTGCCCGACACCCGCACCTCGCACAACATCAGCAACATCGAGATCGTCGAGCAGGGCGAGGGCACCTGCCAGGTGCGTTTCAACTGGCACACCCTGAGCTTTCGCTACAAGACCACCGACAGTTACTTCGGCACCAGCTTCTACACCCTCGACCTGCGTGGCGAGCAGCCGCTGATCAAGGCCAAGAAGGTGGTGTTGAAGAACGACTACGTGCGTCAGGTCATCGACATCTACCACATCTGATACCGGTTTTTGCGAGCGCTGCCCGGTGCGTCCTGCGACGCGCCGTGGGCCGGCTCGCCCGCGAGGTGCAACATGAGCTACCAGATCGCACTCAATTTCGAAGACGGCGTTACCCGTTTCATCGAGGCCAGCGGCCACGAGACCGTGGCCGATGCCGCCTACCGCCAGGGCATCAACATCCCGCTGGACTGCCGCGACGGTGCTTGCGGCACCTGCAAATGCAAGGCCGAATCCGGGCGTTATGACCTGGGCGACAACTTCATCGAAGACGCCCTGAGCGAAGACGAAATCGCCGAAGGCTATGTGCTTACCTGCCAGATGCGCGCCGAAAGCGACTGCGTCATCCGCATCCCGGCTTCGTCGCAGCTGTGCAAGACCGAACAGGCCAGTTTCGAGGCGGCCATCAGCGATGTACGCCAGTTGTCGGCCAGCACCATTGCCCTGTCGATCAAGGGCGACGCCCTCAGCCGCCTGGCGTTCCTGCCCGGCCAGTACGTCAACCTCAAGGTGCCGGGCAGCGAGCAAAGCCGCGCCTACTCGTTCAGCTCGTTGCAGAAGGACGGCGAAGTCAGCTTCTTGATTCGCAACGTGCCGGGTGGGCTGATGAGCAGCTTCCTGACCAACCTGGCCAAGACCGGCGACAGCATGAGCCTGGCCGGGCCGCTGGGCAGCTTCTACCTGCGGCCTATCCAGCGGCCGCTGTTGCTGCTGGCCGGTGGCACCGGGCTGGCGCCGTTCACCGCCATGCTGGAGAAGATCGCCGAGCAGGGCAGTGAACACCCGCTGCACTTGATCTATGGCGTGACCAACGACTTCGACCTGGTCGAACTCGACCGCTTGCAAGCGCTGGCGGCGCGCATACCCAACTTCACCTACAGCGCCTGCGTGGCCAACCCGGACAGCCAGTACCCGCAGAAAGGCTACGTGACCCAGCACATCGAGCCACGCCATCTCAACGACGGCGATGTGGACGTTTACCTGTGCGGGCCGCCACCGATGGTCGAGGCGGTCAGCCAATACGTGCGCGAGCAGGGCATTACCCCGGCCAACTTCTACTACGAGAAGTTTGCGGCGGCGGCCTGACTCCTTTACCCCGAACACAACACTGCCCCCTGTAGGAGCGGGTTTACCCGCGAAGAGGCCGGCCGGTACAGCGGTTATGTCTTGTCGGACGCATTCGCGGGTAAACCCGCTCCCACAGGGATCGTGGTGAACCGGAGAGATGGATATGAACAACAGATTCCAAGGCAAGGTCGCCCTGGTCACCGGTGCTGCTCAAGGCATCGGACGGGGTGTGTGCTGGCGGCTCAAGGCCGAGGGCGCGCAAGTGGTCGCGGTAGACCGTTCCGAGCTGGTCCATGAACTGGCCGGCGAGGGCATGCTCACCCTCACTGCCGACCTGGAGCAACACGCTGACTGCGCCCGAGTCATGGCCAGTGCGGTCGAAGCCTTCGGCCGCCTGGACATCCTGGTCAACAACGTTGGTGGCACTATCTGGGCCAAGCCTTTCGAGCACTACGAAGTCGAGCAGATCGAAGCCGAAGTGCGCCGCTCGCTGTTCCCAACCCTGTGGTGCTGCCACGCCGCACTGCCGTACATGCTCGAACGCGGCAGCGGCGCCATCGTCAACGTCTCGTCCATCGCCACCCGTGGCGTCAACCGTGTGCCCTATGGCGCGGCCAAAGGCGGCGTCAACGCCCTGACCGCGTGCCTGGCCTTCGAAACCGCCGGCCGTGGCATCCGCGTCAACGCCACCGCGCCCGGCGGCACCGAGGCGCCGCCCCGGCGCGTGCCACGCAACAGCGCCGAGCAGAGCGAGCAGGAAAAGCGTTGGTACCAGCAGATCGTCGACCAGACCCTCGACAGCAGCCTGATGCACCGCTACGGCAGCATCGACGAGCAGGTGGGCGCGATTCTGTTCCTGGCCTCCGACGAAGCCTCCTACATCACCGGCGTGACCCTGCCGGTAGGGGGCGGCGACCTCGGCTGAGCAACGACCTCAAGGCAACAGCTTTCCCTCACAACAAAAACAAGAGCGACAGATGCCATGCGAACCCTTGACGTGCACCCGATCATCGATAATGCCCGCTTCACCCCGTTTCACTGGATGGTCATGGCCTGGTGCGGCCTGCTGCTGATCTTCGACGGCTATGACCTGTTCATCTACGGTGTGGTACTGCCGGTCATCATGAAAGAGTGGGGCCTGACCCCGCTGCAGGCGGGTGCGCTGGGCAGCTATGCGCTGTTCGGCATGATGTTCGGCGCCCTGGCATTCGGCAGCCTGGCCGACCGCATCGGGCGCAAGAAGGGCATCGCCATCTGTTTCGCCTTGTTCTCGGGGGCGACCATCCTCAACGGTTTCGCCAGCAGCCCGAGCGAATTTGGCATCTACCGCTTCATTGCCGGCCTGGGTTGTGGCGGCCTGATGCCCAACGCCGTGGCGCTGATGAACGAGTACGCCCCCAAGCGCCTGCGCAGCACGCTGGTGGCGATCATGTTCAGCGGCTATTCGCTGGGCGGCATGCTGTCGGCGGGCGTTGGCATCTTCATGCTGCCGCGCTTCGGTTGGGAATCGATGTTCTTCGCCGCTGCGGTACCACTGTTGCTGTTGCCGGTGATCCTCTACTACCTGCCGGAATCGATCGGCTTTCTGGTGCGCCAAGGCCGTAGCGACGAGGCGCGCAAGTTGCTCAAACGGCTGGACCCGGGCTGCGATGTGCAGGATGACGACGTGCTGCAGGCGGTCGACCGCAAAGGCAGCGGGGCGTCGGTGCTGGAACTGTTCCGCAACGGCCTGGCGATTCGCACCCTGGCGCTGTGGCTGGCGTTTTTCTGCTGCCTGCTGATGGTCTACGCACTGAGTTCCTGGCTGCCCAAGCTGATGGCCAACGCAGGTTATAGCCTGGGCTCTAGCCTGTCGTTCCTGTTGGCCCTGAACTTTGGCGGCATGGCCGGGGCGATCCTCGGCGGTTGGTTGGGCGACCGCTACAACCTGGTCAAGGTGAAGGTGGCGTTCTTCATTGCTGCTGCGCTTTCGATCAGCCTGCTGGGGGTGAACAGCCCGATGCCGGTGCTTTACCTGCTGATCTTCATCGCCGGTGCCACCACCATTGGCACGCAGATCCTGCTGTATGCCGGTGCTGCGCAAATGTACGGCCTGTCAGTGCGCTCCACCGGCCTGGGCTGGGCCTCGGGCATTGGCCGCAACGGCGCCATCGTCGGCCCGCTGCTGGGCGGCGCACTGATGGGCATCAACCTGCCGCTGCAACTCAATTTCATTGCCTTCGCCATCCCAGGCGCCATCGCCGCGTTGGCCATGGCCGTGCACCTGGCCAGTGGACGGCGCCACGCCCACGCCGTTGCCGCGCAGGCTTGAACCGAAAAGAACAAGATGAGGTAAACCCATGACCGTGAAAATTTCCCAAACTGGCGAAGTACAGCAGTTCTTCGCAGAGGCCGCAGGCGTTGGCAACGATGCCGGCAGCCCTCGGCTCAAGCGCATCGTGCAGCGTGTGTTGCAGGACACTGCGCGGCTGATCGAAGACCTGGAGATCAGCGAGGACGAGTTCTGGCATGCCGTCGACTACCTGAACCGCCTGGGTGGCCGCGGCGAAGCCGGGCTGCTGGTGGCGGGCCTGGGTCTCGAGCACTTCCTTGACCTGCTACAGGATGCCAAGGACCAGCAGGCAGGCCTGGTCGGCGGTACCCCGCGCACTATCGAAGGCCCGCTTTATGTGGCCGGCGCACCGATTGCCGAGGGTGAAGTGCGTATGGATGACGGTAGCGAGGAGGGCGTAGCCACGGTGATGTACCTGGAGGGTCAGGTGCTCGGCCCGCAAGGGCAGCCGCTGGCCGGGGCCACGGTTGACCTGTGGCATGCCAACACCCGTGGCACCTACTCGTTCTTCGACCAGAGCCAGTCGCAGTACAACCTGCGCCGACGCATCGTCACCGATGCACAAGGGCGCTACCGCGCGCGCTCGATCGTGCCGTCGGGCTATGGCTGCGACCCGCAGGGGCCGACTCAGGAGTGCCTGGACCTTCTGGGCCGCCACGGCCAGCGGCCGGCGCACGTGCACTTCTTTATCTCGGCCCCGGGTTACCGGCACCTGACCACGCAGATCAACCTGTCGGGGGACAAGTACCTGTGGGATGACTTTGCCTATGCCACGCGCGATGGATTGGTGGGGGAAATTGTTTTCGTTGAAGGCGATGCGGGGCGGCATGCGCAGCTTAAGTTCGACTTCCAGCTGCAGAAGGCCCAGGGCAGCGTCGATGAGCAGCGCAGTAGCCGGCCTCGGGCATTGCAGGAGGCCTGATTCACCGGGTTGGCTTCTTCGCGGGCTCGCCCGCTCCCACAGGTTTTCATCACAGGCACCGAAACCTGTGGGAGCGGGCAAGCCCGCGAAAAGGCCAACACCCAAACAAGAGCCCGCCACCAAGGCCGGCCGATGCCTTGCGAGATGCTTCATGACAACCCTGATCAAGGACAGCTCGCTGTCCGCCATCGTCGCCGGCTGCATTGCCACGATGATCTCCTACGCCGGCCCATTGGTGATCATCTTCCACGCCGCCGAAGCCGCTGACCTGTCGCACCAGCAACTGTCGTCCTGGGTCTGGGCGGTATCCATGGGCAGTGCCGTGCTCGGCGCGCTGCTCAGCTTGCGTTATCGCGTGCCGGTGGTGATCGCCTGGTCGATCCCAGGTTCGGCGTTGCTGGTCACCGCCTTGCCGCAACTGGGCCTGGAACAGGCCGTGGGCGCCTACCTTGTGGCCAACCTGGTCCTGCTGCTGATCGGCATCAGTGGCGCCTTCGACCGCATCATTGCGCGGTTGCCGGGCTCCATTGCCGCCGGCATGCAAGCCGGCATCCTGTTCAGCTTCGGCATCGAAGTGTTCCGCGCCTTGCCGGTGCAACCCATGCTGGTGTTGGCGATGTTCGTCACCTACGTGCTGATGCGCCGGGTGCAGCCGCGCTATGCAGTGGCTGCGGTACTGTGCGTGGGCACCGTGGTCACTGTGGCCAGCGGTGCGTTCCGTAGCGAAGCTCTGGTGCTTGAGCTGGCCTCACCCCAGTGGGTCACCCCGCAGTTCAGCCTGGCGGCGGTGTTCAGCCTGGCGTTGCCAATGGTGCTGGTGGCGCTGACCGGGCAGTTCATGCCGGGTATGGCGGTACTGCGCAACGCCGGCTACCCCACGCCCGCCAGCCCGCTGATCAGCGCCAGCGCTCTGGCCGGGGCGCTGTTGGCGCCATTCGGCTGCCACGGGCTGAACCTGGCGGCGGTTACCGCCAGCCTGTGTACCGGCCATGAAGCCCATGAAAACCCCAGGCGGCGCTATGTGGCGGCGGTAGCTGGCAGCGCGCTGTACCTGCTGCTGGGCATTGCCGGGGCCACCTTGATGTCACTGTTCGCCGCCTTTCCCGCCGCACTGATCGCCGCGCTGGCCGGTTTGGCCCTGTATGGCGCCATCAGCGAGGCACTGGCCCGCAGCCTGGCAGAGCCGGCCGAGCGTGATGCCGGGCTGTTCACCTTCCTGGTCACCGCTTCGGGGGTGGCCTTTCTGGGCCTGTCGGCGGCGTTCTGGGGGCTGCTGTTCGGCCTGCTGGCCCACGCGCTGCTCAGGCTGCGTCAGCCACGTGCCCGGGAGGTGTTGCGCCG
The DNA here is from genome assembly GCF_048068035.1 of Pseudomonas sp. NY11955. NCBI lineage: Bacteria > Pseudomonadati > Pseudomonadota > Gammaproteobacteria > Pseudomonadales > Pseudomonadaceae > Pseudomonas > Pseudomonas sp. NY11955. The sequence goes on along the minus strand of NZ_JBLUPS010000013.1, from coordinate 44,187 downwards.
TACCCTATGAACTGCCGTGTTTCCAACGCTTTATCCATAAAAACAAGATCAAGAGAGCTTCGGAATGAATCACACCCCTTGCGTTGCCCTGGGCCTGACGTTGCTCAGCCAGCCACTGCTGGCTGCCGAAGGCGGCTTCTTCGAGGACTCGAAGGCCACCCTGAGTGCCCGGAACTATTATTTCAGCCGCGATTTCTCCGACATTGTCGGGGCCAATAAACAATCCAAGGCCGAGGAATGGGCCCAAGGTTTCATCCTCGACTTCAAGAGCGGCTACACCCCGGGCACGGTCGGTTTTGGCGTGGACGCCCTGGGCCTGCTGGGCATCAAGCTCGACAGCAGCCCCGACCGCACCAATACCGGCCTGTTGCCGGTGCATGGCGATGGCCGCGCCGCCGACGAGTACAGCCGCCTGGCGCCCACCTTCAAGGCCCGCCTGTCAAAAACCGAACTGCGTGTTGGCGAACTGCAGCCGAACCTGCCGGTGTTGACCTTCAGTGATATCCGCCTGTTGCCACCGACCTATCAGGGCGCCAGTTTGAGTTCAGCGGAAATCGATGGGCTGACGGTGCAGGCCGGACACTTGAAAAGTACCCACCTGCGCAACGAAGGCGGCGACGGCAAGATGAACGCGATGCTCGGCCATGTGCCGATGCGCCAAGCCGAAAGCGATGCCTTCAACTACGTGGGCGGCGACTATGCGTTCAATGCCAACCAGAGCAGCGTCAGCCTGTGGTACGGGCAGTTGCAAGACATCTACGAGCAGGGCTTTGTCGGCCTGAAGCACAGCAAGCCCGTGGGCGACTGGGTACTCAGCGCCAACCTGGGCTATTTCACCGCACGTGAAGACGGCGATGCGCTGCTGGGCAACATCGACAACCAGGCGTTCTTCTCGATGTTCACTGCCCGGCACGGCGGGCACAGCGTCCATGTCGGCTACCAGGGCATTTATGGCGACAGCCCGTTCCCAAGGGTGTTCGCCAACATTTCGCCATTGGGTAACGAAGTGCCGACCTACGAGTTTGCCTACACCGACGAGCGCTCGTACCAGGTGCGCTATGACTACAACTTTGCCGCCATGGGCGTGCCGGGGCTGACGGCGACCGTGCGCTACATCACCGGTAACAATGTCGATACCGGGCTGGGCTACGAAGGACGTGATCGGGAGCGTGACCTGGATATCGGCTACGCGGTACAGAGCGGGATGCTGAAGGGGCTGGGGATCCGGGTGCGCAATGCCATGGCGCGGTCCAACTACCGAAGCGATATCGACGAGAACCGTTTGACGTTGGTGTACACCTGGCAGCTGTTCTGAGCCCTCCAGGGCAATTGCGTAGCAAGGGTGGATGAAGGTAGCTTGCGTGAACGACACTTTCAGGAATGCCACCCTTGGACTCCATCACCCAAGCCGTACTTGGCGCGGCCCTGCAAGGGACCGCGCTCGGGCGCATCCAGGGCCGCCGCTCACTGCTGTATGGCGCAGCACTGGCCACGCTACCCGACCTGGATGTGATCATCCGCTACGCCGACCCGGTGTCGCAGATGACCTACCATCGCGGCTTCTCCCACTCGTTGTTCGTGCTCACCGGGCTGGCCTTGCTGCTGGCCTGGCTGGTCAACAGGTGCTGGCCCGACAAGGGCTATACCCTGGCAAGGCTTTTTGTGGCGTTCTGGTTGGTATTGGTCACCCACCCAGTGCTCGACGCCTTCACGGTCTACGGCACGCAGTTGTTCTGGCCTTTGCAAACCACTCCACAAAGCTGGGCGGCGGTATTCATCATCGACCCGGTCTACACCCTGCCGCTGCTGGCTGCGGTGATCTACGCCATCATCAAGGGGGTGACCGGCAGGGCGACACGCCTGCTTACCCTGGCGTTGGTGTTCAGCACCGCCTACCTGGGTTTCGGCCTTGCCGGGCGCATGGCCGCCGAGCAGCGCTTTGAGGCAGCGCTGAACCAGCAAGGTATCGTCACGAGCGAGGTACGTGCCGTGCCGATGGCATTCAACAGCCTGGTCTGGCGGGTGCTGGCCAAGACCCCGGGGGGCGATTACTACGAAGGCATCAGCAGCGGGTTCGACCGTCAGCCACCAGAAATGCAGCGCCTGCCGCGCAACCTGGAACTGGCGAAAGCGCTGGCAGGCGACCCTCTGCACCAGCGCTTGCGCTGGTTCACCGATGACTGGCTGCGTTATGACCAGATAGGCGAAGCGCTGGTGGTCACCGACCTGCGCATGGGCATTCCGGGGAACTACACCTTCCGTTTCAATATGGCGCACCGTGATCACCAAGGGCACTGGATCGTCGATGTGCCTTCGCCGTGGCGTGGCAGCGGGCCTGGATCGATGTTCAACGGTGATGATCTGATGCTCATCTGGCGACGCATTGTCTACCAACAGCCACCACTGCCGCTGGCAAGCTGGACAGCTCGCTACCTCGGGCAGGCTGAAGGGGGGTAGGGCCTGGCACCTTGTAATGACGGTAAATGCACCCATCTAAGGCGGTCTCATCAGCGTCAGGAAAACAGCATGGAACCCAACCGCTTCGGCGACATTGCCGCCTTCGTCAGCGCGGCGAAGGCCGGCAGCTTCACTGCTGCCGCTGCCAGCCTGGGCCTGACCCGTTCGGCGGTGGGCAAGAGCATCGCCCGCCTGGAAGCACGCATGGCAGTGCGCCTGCTCAATCGCACCACGCGCAAGTTGAGCCTGACCGACGAAGGCCTGGTGGCGTTCGAACGCTGGCGGCAGATCCTGGATGACTTGGACGAGGTCGAAAGCACCATGGCCCAACGCCGTGGCAAGCCCACCGGCACCCTGCGGCTGACCGCGCCGCTGTCGCTCGGCCAACGCCATGTACTGCCGATTCTCGACCAGTACCTCAAGCAGTGGCCCGAACTGCGTGCGGACATTCGCTTCACCGACCGCTTCGTCGACTTGGTGGAGGAGGGCGTGGACGTCGCTGTACGCATCGGTGCACCGAAGGAAGACTCGCAGTTGCTCACCCGCACGGTAGCCTGGCAGCAGTTCGTGACCTGTGCATCGCCTGCGTATCTGCAAGCACGCGGGGTGCCGCAAGTGCCTGGCGACCTGTATGGCCACGACAAGATCGCATTCCTCGCGGGCGAGCAAGCCATGCCCTGGCGCTTTCACACCGAAGCGGGGCTGCACCTGTGCGAAGACCCCGGGCGGCTGAACATCGACAGTTCCGAGGCCATGCTCGACGGTGCCCGGGCCGGTTTCGGGCTGATTCACCTGCCCACCTACATCACCGGTGACGACCTGCGCGCCGGCACCCTGGTGGAAGTCCTGCAAGGCTATCGGCCACCGGCGGACCCGATTCGCATCGTGTACCCGAGCAAGCGCCATCTGTCCCCACGGGTACGCGGCTTTATCGATTTGCTGGTGGCCAGTTGGGAACCGGGGGTGCCTTGGGAATACTGATTGGGGAATGCCAGGCCCCTCTATCGGGCCTGTAGCTGGGTTTATCGATGGCAGCGCAGCAGGGAAACTGGCAGCCACTGATAATCCCTCTGGAGACCCCATGACTGCACTGTCCGTACTGGATCTGGTCATGATTGGCGAAGGCAAGACCTTCGCCGACGCGATCGAAGAATCCCGCCAACTGGCGCGGCATGTCGAGCAACAGCACTACAGCCGCTACTGGATCGCCGAACACCACGACATGCCGGGCATTGGTTCGGCTGCCACTTCGCTGGTGATCAACGAAATCGCCAATGCCACCCGCCATATCCGTGTGGGGGCCGGTGGCATCATGCTGCCCAACCATGCGCCGTTGGTGGTGGCCGAGCAGTTTGGCACCCTCGATACCTTGCACCCGGGCCGTATCGACCTGGGCCTGGGCCGTGCGCCAGGCACCTCCGGGCCGACCGTGCGCGCCTTGCGCGGTGCGGCGCCGGAGCGTGATTTCAGCCAGGACATCGCCGAGCTGCGCGATTACCTGGCCGACAACGGCAAACGCCGAGTGCGGGGCGTGCCGGGTGCGCACGATGTACCGGTGTGGATCCTTGGCTCCAGCCTGTTCGGTGCCGATCTGGCGGCGAAGCTGGGCCTGCCCTATGCCTTCGCCTCGCACTTCGCCCCACGGTACCTGCTGCAGGCGATTGCCCATTACCGCGCCAACTTCCAGCCTTCCGCGCAGTTGGCCAAACCGTATGTGATGGTAGGCATGAACCTGTTTGCCGCCGCCAGCGATGCCGAGGCGGACTACCTGGCCAGCTCCCACCGCAAGTGGATGCTGGACCTGCACGTTGGGCGCTACGGCTTGTTGCCCAAACCGCAGGACGGCTATGTGGAACGGTTGCCTGAGCATGAGCGTGCGGTGCTTGAACAGGTCATGGCCTGCACGGTGGCCGGTGGGCCGCAGCGGGTACGAGAAGGCTTGCGCTCGCTGATCGAACAGACCGGCGCGGACGAGCTGATGATCGACTGCCGCATCCATGACCCGCTGGCACGGCAGCGCTCGCATGCCTATGCGGCGCAGGCACTGTCCGAGCTGAGCTGAACCTTGATGGCCTCTTCGCGGGCACGCCCGCTCCCACAGGTATTGCTCGGGAATCGCATCCTGTAGGGTGCTTGTGGGAGCGGGCGTGCCCGCGAAGAGGCCCGCACAGGCAAAAAAAGGGAGCCTTCGAGCTCCCTTCTTGCATCAAGCCTGCTTCAGGAACGGATAGTCCGTGTACCCTTCAGGCCCATTGGCGTAATCGAACTGCGCCCGGTGCTCATTCAACGGTGCCTGCAGCCGCAGCCGCTCCACCAGGTCCGGGTTGGCGATGTAGCTGCGCCCAAACGCCACGGCATCGATCAAGCCGCGCGCGATCAGGTCTTCACCTTTTTCGGCGGTGTAGGCACCTGCTGCGATGATCACTCCTGGGTAGGCCGCGCGTATCGCCTGGCGGAATTCGTCACGCAGCGGCTTGCCACCCGCCCAGTCCGGCTCGGAAAGGTGCAGGTAGGCCAGGTTGCGCTTGGCCAGCTCACGGATCAGGTACAGGCCAGCAGCCTCCTGGTCTTCGCCATTGTCCACACCATTGAAACCACCCAGCGGGAATACACGGATCCCCACGCGTTCGGCGCTCCAGCAAGCAATCGCTGCATCCACTGCTTCAAGCACGATGCGTGCACGGTTTTCAATACTACCGCCGTAACGGTCGTCGCGCTGGTTGGCACTTGGCGTCAGGAACTGGTGAAGCAAGTAACCGTGGGCAGCATGCAGCTCGATGAAATCGAAGCCGGCCTCACGGGCATTGACCGCCGCCTGGCCGAAATCGGCAACGATACCGGCAATTTCCGCTTCGCTGAGTGCCCGAGGTGCAGAGGTTTCCACGCGTATCAGGTTGCCTTGCTCGTCACGCAGGGTAGTGCGTGCACCGGCCGCCAGCGCCGAAGGCGCCACCGGGGCTTCGCCGCCAGGTTGCAGCGAGGTATGCGATACCCGTCCGGTGTGCCATACCTGTACGGCGCTGTGGCCGCCGTCGGCATGGATGCCTTCGTTGATGTGTTTCCAGGCGGCGATCTGCTCGGCGCTGTGAATGCCGGGCGAGCCCGAGTAGCCCTTGGCCTGGAACGAGATCTGCGTGGCCTCGGTGATGATCAGCCCGGCGCTGGCGCGCTGGCGGTAGTACTGGGCCATCAGGTCAGTGGGTACGTCACCCGGCTCCAGGCTGCGCAGGCGAGTGAGGGGGGCCATGAACACACGGTTGGGCAGGGTGAGTGGGCCGATTTGCAGCGGTTGCAAGAGTTTCATTACAGCTCCAGAGGTGGAAAACCAATGGTGCGCACGATACCGAGGTGATTGGGGAAAAGGGGGACCGGGAGCCCGGCACAGGGCTCCCCAATAGTTCATCGCTGGGGGATCAGCTGCGTGCCAATCTGCCGCTCACATAATGGGCCACATCATTGAACCCCGGTGTCGAAGCATGACCCGGTGTGACCAGCGAATCGATGAACGCTTCATCCTCCGCCGTAATCTTTACCGCCAGCGCGCCGCCATAGGTATCCCACTGCTCTTCAGTACGAGGGCCGACAATCGCCGACGTCACCAGCTGGTTGTTCAACACCCAGGCAATGGCGAACTCCACAACGCCAACACCCTTGGCCTCGACATACTGCTGAATCTGCCGGGCAATGGCCAACGACTCCTGGCGCCATTCCACTTCCATGATGCGTTTATCCTGACGCCCTGCACGGCTACCGGCATCCGGTACGGCACCCGGCGCATACTTGCCACTGAGCACGCCACGCGCCAGCGGGCTGAATGGCACCACACCCAGGCCATGGGCCGCTGCGGCTGTGAGCTGCTCGGGCTCGGCCTGGCGGTTGACGATGTTGTACAACGGCTGGCTGACCACCGGCTTGGGCACGCCGAGTCGCTCGGCAATATGGCAGACCTCGGCAATGCGCCAGCCACGGAAATTGGACACGCCCCAGTAACGAATCTTGCCCTGGCGCAGCAGGTCGCCAATGGCCTGTACGGTTTCTTGCAGCGGTACCTTGTGGTCCTCGCGGTGCAGGTAGTAGATGTCCAGGTAGTCCATGCCCATGCGCGTCAGCGTGGCCTCCAGGGCATTGAAGATGTGTTTGCGCGACAACCCGCTGCGGTTGGGCAGGCCGTCGGCAGGGCCGAAGCCGACCTTGCTGGCGACGATCCAGTCCTGGCGATGGCGCGCCACGGCTTCACCGACGATTTCTTCTGAACGCCCGGCGTTGTACACGTCGGCAGTGTCGATGAAGTTGATGCCCTGGTCCCAGGCCTTGTCGATGATACGCAGGGCGTCCTCGGTGTTGGTCTGCTCGCCGAACATCATGCTGCCCAGGGTGAGGGCGGAAACCTGCAGGCCACTGTGGCCGAGGGGGCGGTAGATCATGCGTCTGGGTCCTTTTGCAGTCGGCTGAACCACCTGTTTTACACACAACGGGAGGGCAATGAAAGCGCGGGCGTGGATGGCATGACACCTAACAACCTTACCAGTAGGCGTGAGGCCAGTCGCGGAATAATGTTTGGCCCGTACCCATTTGATTCGGACAAAGGAAAGTCCCCATGGCAATTGAATGCTGCTTCAACCAATGTGACGAACAAGACCCTTCACCCCGCCACCATTACGTCTATACGGCTTATGGTTTTACCCAGGACGCAACGAGCGCGTTTTTGTCAGGCTTCCATGGGCAGCCAATGGATTGGGTAATACAAGGTTATCCTCTGGAACAAGGCAAACGCTTCTACAGCCCTGCGCGTGGGACATTCTACAGTCCTGCTGCGCCAAGCCCTTTTGCTAAGGGCAGGGCTAACAGATATGTGTATTGTGGCGCTGACCCGGTCAACCAGAAAGCGCCAACCCGGCGCCATCCGAAATGGGTAGCCTCATTTGACAATGCGATTAATTTATTCTCAGCAGTTCACTTCATCACCGAGCGGGTCAGAAAGATTCGTGTCAACTAGCTTGATTGACTCATCGAACGTCAATGGGTACTTCATACGTTGCGACAGAGTCGCCATGGCATCGGAGTACCCCTTGGCGATCACGGCCTGGACCCTTTCATCCACACACTGGAAAGCAATGAAATCGCCTTCTTCTGGCTCACCGACGAACTCGATCCGGTTCCAGTCCCGAGCGTGGCCTAGCACTTCATAGGTACGGCCGTGCTGGTAGGTCCAGAAGAACGGCACATCGGCATAGCGGCGCTGTTCTCCCAGCATGTTGGCAGCGGCGATAACGCCCTGTTGCTGGGCTAGGCGCCAGTGTTCGATACGCGCCGGGTGACCTGTGAGGGGAAAAGTGGCGATGTCTCCTGCTGCCCACAAACCATCGGCTGCGCGCATTTCTGCGTCGACCCTTACAGATTTGTCCTCGATCAGCGGCACGCCTTGAAGGAAGGCAGTGGCCGGCTTTACCCCGGTGCCGAACAGCACCAGGGACGTCTGCAGCCGTTCACCGTTGGCCAACCGCACGGCTTGGACTTTGTCCTGACCCTCGATGCGTTCGACTTCAGTGGGGCCATGGAAGGTGACCCCTTTACGTTCATGCAGCTCACGAATGCTGCGACCGATGCGTTCACCTAGCTGTCGGGCCAGTGGAACTTCATGGCGAGTGACCACGTGCACCTGAACGCCGTACTTGCGCAATGCCGAGGCAGCTTCCAGGCCGATGAAGCCGTCACCGACGATGACCACCGGCTGGCCCGGCTCGGCTGCGTCGAGCAACTGTGCGGCATCCTCCCGTGAGCGCAGGGTGAACACCCCGGGCAGGTCGACACCGGGTATGTCTGGGCGCTGTGCTTTGGCACCGGTTGCCAGCAGGCAGGCGTCGTAATCGATCTGCTGACCATCGGCGAGCGTAAGTTGGCGCTTCTGGCTGTTCAGTGTGCGCACCTTGCCATGCTTGCGCTCCAGTTGGCCCTGGCGCAAAGCGTCGGCTTCGAGCAGGGCAGGCACTTCATCGGGCGCCATCTGCCCGGCAATCACGAATTTGCTCAGGGCCGTGCGGTCGTAGGCGGGCTGACGCTCCTGATCGACCCATACCAGTCGGCCAGCGAAACCATGGGCCAACAGGGTGGCAACCGCAGCGCTGCCGGCGGCACCGGCACCGACCACCACGAAACAGCGGGCATCGCTGTGCCTGGGCGGTTCGCTCGCCGGCAGCGGTTGGTCATCGACCCACACTTCACCCTCTTTTACCCAAGCCTTGTAGCGGCGCAGGTCAGCCAGCGCAGGGGGTTCGCAGACCATCCCGTCGTCAACGGCGAATGCCGCTTTGTGCCAGGGGCAGACCAGTAGACCGCCGCAAACCACACCTTCATCGAGGGGGGCACCTGCATGAGGGCAGTTGCCCTGGTAAGCATGTACCTGATCGCCCTGGCGGATAAGGATGAGCTCTTCGCTGCCGGCCTGTACGCGCAAAGGGCGGTGTTCGGCGAGTTGGGCCAGGCGTGCCACGGCGTGTTGGGTCATGGGGCTTCTCCAAAGGGGCCTTTGGAACCATTTGACGCCTGGGCTGGGAAGGGGATGCGTTGAGCTGACGATCGGTGTGAAGGGTGGTTTCTGTATAGCCAGGGCTGGCCTCTTCGCGGGCCCGCCCGCTCCCACAGGGACACCATAGACTTTGAGTTGGTGATGATCCTGTGGGAGCGGGCGAGCCCGCGAATGCCTCAATTGGCCCGTGCAGTACTCAGCGCACCCGCGCGAGTAACGCGCAAGGCCACCAGGCTACCCACAACGATCAGTGCTGCCAACGAGTACAGCGCAGCATCGGTGGAACCGGTCTGGTCCTTGATGAACCCCACCAGGTACGGGCTGAGGAAGCCGGCCATCTGGCCTACCGAGTTGATGATTGCCAACCCTGCCACGGCGGCACCGGCGCTGAGCAATGCCGTGGGCATCGGCCAGAACATGGGCAAACCGGTCAGCGCGCCCATGGTGGCAATCGACAGGCCAAGAATGGCAATGGTCGGGTTACCGGCGAAGTTCACCGCAATCAGCAGGCCGATGGCACCCATCAGCATTGGCACCACAAGGTGCCAGCGGCGCTCGTTGCGCAGGTCCGCCGAGCGCCCGCAAAGGATCATGAACACACCGGCCAGCAGGTAGGGAATAGCGCTCAGCCAACCGATCAGCAGCGGATTGTCGAAGCCCATGCTCTTGATGATCGAAGGCAGCCAGAAGTTGATCGCGTAGACGCCGCTCTGGATGCAGAAGTAGACGAAGCCGAAGGTCCAGATCAGCGGGTTGGTCAATACGGCCAACACACTGTCGCCAGTGGTGTTCGGCTTGCTGGCGGCATCAGCCTCCAGGTCGGCGGCGATCAGCTGGCGTTCGGCCGGACTCAGCCAGGCGGCTTTCTGGTAACCATCGCTGAGCAGGAACACCGCCAGTACGCCCAGGGCAACCGTCGGCAGGCCCTGGATCAGGAACATCCACTGCCAGCCGGCCAAGCCGTGCTGGCCTGCGGCGAAGTGCTCCAGGATCCACCCAGAGAACGGCCCGCCGAGCAGGCCCGATACCGGTATCGCCGACATGAACAGGGCCATGATGCGCCCACGTCGGGCCGCCGGGAACCAGCGCGAGAGGTACAGCACCACACCCGGGAAGAAGCCGGCTTCGGCGGCACCGGTGAGCAGGCGCAGGGTATAGAACTCGGTTGGGGTGGTGACGAACAACAGGCAGGTGGAGAGGCTGCCCCAGGCGATCATCATCAGCGCGATCCAGCGCCGTGGGCCAAAGCGGTTGAGCGCCAGGTTGCTTGGCAGGCCGCACAATACGTAGCCGATGAAGAAAATGCCGGCGCCAAGGCCGTACACCGTTTCACTGAATTTCAGGGCGTCGAGCATCTGCAGCTTGGCAAAGCCGACGTTGACGCGGTCCAGGTAGTTGAACAGGTAGCAGATGAAAATGAACGGAATCAACCGCAGGGTGATGCGCCGGTACAGCGCGTTGCGGGTGGTGTCCGTGCCGTGGTCAGGGGCGGGGCTGTGTGCCATGATCGGGTTCTCTGTTGTTATGGTTTTCGCCGCGTCGCCTGTTCCGGCGCTCGCCCTGACGAGTCTCGGGGACTGCGGCTAGCCTGTCTTTGTGCTTTTGCACAGCGCTCGGCCCAGGCTGCTGTGCCCGAGCCCAAAAGCCTAACACCTAAAGGACCACGCAATGTTCGAACTCGACCATGACCTGGCGCAGGATATCGTTGACCGGGCTATGGCCATCCTGCCGTGCAACGTCAATGTCATGGACAGCCAGGGCTTGATCCTGGGCAGCGGCGAGCCGGAGCGCATCAACACCCGTCACGAGGGGGCGCAGCTGGTGTTGGCCAACGGCCGGATCGTCGAGCTGGACATTGACGCGGCCAAGTGCCTGAAGGGTGTGCAGCCGGGAGTTAACCTGCCGTTGATGCTCGATGGCCGGCTGATGGGCGTGCTGGGCCTGACTGGTGACCCGCAACAGGTGCGCACCTATGGCGAACTGGTACGCATGACCGCCGAAATGCTGCTGGCCCAGCGCAATCTGCAGGCTGACCAGCAATGGCGAAGGCAGCGCTGCGACGACCTGCTGGCGTTGTTGCTAGGTGGTAGCGGTGACTCGCCGCGCTTGCTTGACGAAGCTCGCCAGCTGGGTTTGAAACCCCAATTACCGAGGGTACCGTGCCTGTTTGAAATTGCCTCCGGGCCTGCCGCCGAGGCGCTGGCCGCGTGGTTGATGAGCCGTTACCCGGATAGCTGGTGCGTAAGCCCCGCGCGCCAGTCGTTGCTGTGGTGCCGCCCGGCAGGCGTAGCCCTGGATGAGCTGCGCCTGCTGGAGCGCCTGCAACGCCATGGCTGGGAAGTGGAACGGCTGGCCCTGGGCAGTGCCGCACAGAGCCTGGAGCAGTTGCGCCGGGGTTACCGCCGGGTGCGTGACTTGCTGGCTTATGGCCGTGAGATATTGCCCACCGAACGCTTGCTTAGCCTGCAGCGTTTCCGGCTGCCGGCGATGCTGTGGCGCCACCGCAACGATGACGCGCTGGATGAGTTGCTGGAACCGTTGCAGCGTATTCGCGCCAGGGACAGCAGTGGCCAGTTGCTCGCCACCCTGCGCGCCTGGTGTGCCCATGACGGCCAGAGCCAGGCCTGTGCCGATGCCCTGGGTATTCACCGCAACAGCCTGCGCTACCGCCTGGAGCGGATTGCCGAACTGGGCGAGGTCGACCCACTGCGCATGGAAGGGATGCTTAGTTTGTATTTGGGATTGCAGCTGCTGCCGGCAGATTGAGACGACGCTTGTAGGAGCAGCCTTGTGCTGCGAAGAGGCCGGCCCAGGAAACACATCTGCCGCGACCGTGCGGAGCCCTTCGCAGCACAAGGCTGCTCCTACAAGGCCAACCGCAAAGGCATCTGCCCAAACAACCCGCCCGGCGTTTTGTGCATTTGACCGAGGCCTCCTTGGCAGCCACCTGTCAGCATGCCGCTTATCAGGATAGGAGAACCCTCATGAAGATCGTCATTGCCCCCGACTCGTTCAAGGACAGCCTCGACGCTGCCGGTGTCGCCCGTGCCATCGCGGCAGGCCTTGGCGAAGCGTGGCCGGACGCTGAACGGGTCGAGTGCCCGATGGCCGACGGCGGTGAAGGCACCATGGAGGCGATTCTGGCCGCCTGCCACGGCGAACTGCGCCGTCAGGCCGTGCGCGGCCCCCTGGGGCAGAGCGTCGAGGCTGGCTGGGGCTGGCTGCCGCATAGCCGCACGGCAATCATTGAAATGGCCCAGGCCAGTGGCCTGCAGTTGGTGCCAACCGGCCAGCGCGATGCGTGCCGCAGCAGCACCTGGGGCACCGGTGAACTGATTGCCGCGGCCCTGGCCGCCGGTGCGCAGCGGGTGGTACTGGCCATCGGCGGCAGTGCTACCAACGATGCCGGAAGTGGCATGTTGCGCGCGCTTGGCCTGCGCCTGCTGGATGCCGACGGGCATGCGCTGGACGAGGGCGGCGAGGCCCTGACCAAGTTGGCCCGCATCGATGCCAGCGAACTCGACCCGCGTCTGGCCGAGGTGCAGTTTGAAGTAGCGGCAGACGTTGACAACCCGCTGTGTGGCGTTAACGGTGCATCGGCGATCTTCGGCCCGCAGAAGGGTGCCAGCCCACAGCAGGTGCAGGCGCTGGACCAGGCATTGGGGCACTTTGCCGACCACTGTGCGCAGCTGCTGGGTGAGGATGTACGCAGTTTCCCTGGGAGTGGCGCGGCAGGTGGCATGGGTTTCGCCGCCCGAGGGTTCATGGGTGCTCAATTCCGCCCGGGCGTGGAGGTGGTGGCCGAACTGGTCGGCCTCGATGCTTTGGTGCAGGGGGCAGACCTGGTGGTGACGGGTGAGGGCCGCTTCGATGCCCAGACACTGCGCGGCAAGACACCCATGGGCGTTGCCCGGGTTGCCAAGCGTCATGGCGTGCCGGTGGTAGTGCTGGCCGGGACCTTGGGGGAGGGATATCAGCAGCTGTATGCCCACGGTGTCGATGCTGCATTCGCCCTGGCCAGCGGGCCGATGAGCCTGGAGCAGGCGTGCGCCAATGCCGCTGAATTGCTGCAGGCGCGGGCTTGTGACATTGGACGGCTTTGGCGCTGCACGAAGCGAACATGAGGCTATCCCGAAGCCTGTGGTGAACCCTGTGGGAGCGGGCGTGCCCGCGAAGCAGGTAGGCGCTGCGGATCTATGGCACCGGCTTCGCCGGTGTTCGCGGGCGTGCCCGCTCCCACAGGGTTACTCGTCAAGATGCTGGCAATTGAACATGGCAATGAAGTTGGCCAGCGCCGGCGAAGCGTTCTGGGCGCTCCATTTCATGTACAGCCCAAGACCAGGGGCAATTTGCCCATCGATCGGTCGGATCGGGCGAAACTGAACTCGCTCGCGCGGGGTTGAACCAACGAACGACGCTGGCACCAGGGCCACGCCAAAACCGCAGGCCACCAGCCCAAGCAGGGTGTGGATCTGCGCGGCCTCCTGCACCACCTTGGGGTAGAAACCGGCCGACTCGCACAGCGCGACCAATTGCGCGTGGTAGCCGCCGCCCAGCGCTTGCGGGGTAAACACGAAGTCCTCATCGGCAAAGTCGCGCAGGTCGACGTCCTCGTGCGCTGCCTTGGGATGGCTGGCGGGCAGGGCCATGACGATCTGCTCGTCAAGCAACAAGCGTGCTTCCAGGGTGCCGGCTGGCAGTGGCAACCTGCGCATGAAGCCGATGTCCGCCTCGCCGGCCAGTAACGCCTTGGCCTGCGAGGCCGACGGCATCTCGCGGATGGTCAACTGCACGTTCGGGTAAGTCTCGCGAAAGCGCCGCAGGCTGCTAAGCAGCGAATCGTAATAGGCGATGGAAATGGCCGTGATGGTGAGCTTGCCGCTAACCCCCGCCGACACATTGCGGGCGTACTCGATCCCTTGTTCCAGCTCCGCCAGCGTGCGGTAAGCCGTATCAAGGAAAGCCGTGCCTGCCGGCGTCAGCCGAACGCCGCGCTTGTTGCGCAGGAACAGGCCAAAACCGAGCTTTTCCTCAAGGCGGCTGATGGCCTGACTCAACGGTGGTTGCGCCATGTGCAGGCGCTCGGCGGCCTTGTGAAAATGCAGCTCTTCGGCCACGGCGATGAACTGCCGGAGCAAACGTGTTTCGATCATCCTGAAATCCTGCGGCGCGGCGACTCGGCGGTGATATCCATGAGATATCAAAGTTGCATGCTTTTAATATTAAGTCATTGATTTTTTTGTTGATATCGTAAAAAGGAGAATTGAAGGTAGCCAGAAATGCCCGTTACAGACCCTTTCCACAACAAAGTTGCGGTCATCACCGGTGCCGCACAGGGCCTGGGCCTGGCCTATGCCATGGCGTTGGCCGAACGCGGCGTGCGGGTCGTCATCAGCGACCTGGGTACCGACCGCTCGGGGCAAGGGCAGGACGCCTCGGCGCTCGAGCACGCACTGGCGGCCATGCGCGCCAAGGGTTTCGCGGTGGTCGGGCATGCTGGGCACCTGGAGAACGAGGGGGCCTGCAAGCAACTGGTCGAGCTGGCCATCGAGCAGTTCGGTGCGCTGGATATCCTCATCCACAATGCCGGATGGGTCGATTACCAGCGTATCGAGGCCCAGGACGACGCCTTCCTGCAACGTGCGCTGGGCATCAACGTGCAGGCACCCGTATGGCTGGCCAAGCATGCCTGGCCACACCTCAAACGCTCCGCGGCGCCAAGGGTAGTGCTGACCACCTCGGACCGCGCCATGTACCAGCGCTATGCGCAGCCTGGCCTGGTGGCTTATGCCGCTGGCAAGATGGCCCAGGTCGGCATCATGAATGCCCTGAGCATGGAGGGCCTGGAGCATGGCATCCTGGTCAACGCCATTTCGCCGGTGGCCAAGACCCGCATGTGGGGCATCAGCCAGCCGCCCGAAGAGCTGAAACCCGAGTGGGTCACGCCCGGTGTGCTGTACCTGGCCAGTGCACTGTGCCATGACACTGGCTATATCCTGCGTGCCAGCAACGGCCAGTTCACCGCCACTCGCTTCAACGAAAACAGTGGCGTCAACTACCCTCGGGACCTCGGCCGCGTGCAGGCCGGCGACCTGGCGCAGGTGGCCGAGCGCTGGAACCGCATCAAGGAATGCAACTACGTGCCAGTCAAAGTCGCCAACACGCGTGCGGACCTGGGTGAAAGCCTGGTCTGGGATGAGCGCAGCGGCGCACTGTACTTCGTCGATATTTCTGGTGGGCGCATCAACTGCCTGACGCCCGATGGCGAAGTCGAGAGCCTCTACGAATCTGCCGCGCGCATCGGCGCCCTGGCGCTGACCGACCGGGGCAACCTGATCTTCACCGAGGATGCCAGTGTGGCCATCTTCGATATGCAGTCGCGCAAGGTATGCCAGCATTCGGCATCGGTCCATCCGCGCTCGACCTACCGTTTCAACGACGGTGCCTGTGACCCGCAAGGCCGCTTCGTGACTGGGCTGATGGACGATGCGCTCAGTGGTAATACCGGAGCGCTGTTCCGCTTTGACGGGCAGTTGAGCGACCAGGTGATTCATGACGATATGGCCTTGCCCACGGGGATTGCCTGGTCGCAAGACGGCCATACGGTGTACTTCGTCGACTCAGCGGCGCGCGCTATCTACCGCGCCGATTACTGGGTGGAAGGCCGGTTGGGCGCGGTGACGCTGTTTGCCGAAACCCCAGCCGAACTGGGACGGCCGGATGGCCTGGCGCTGGACCGCGACGGCGGGTTGTGGGTGTGCCAGTACCATGGCAGTTGCCTGCTGCACTACGACCGCCACGGCCACCTGACCGACCAGGTGTTGATGCCGGTTCCTTGCCCCACCAGTTGCTGCTTCGGCGGGCCGGGGATGAACACGTTGTACATCAGCACTGCACGTTTCGACATGAGCCCCGAAGACCTGCACCATTACCCGGATGCTGGCGACCTGTATGCCATTCGCCCGGAAACGGGCGGCGTCGCCCGGCACAGCTTCAAGGAATAAGGCGTTGCGCCTGACTAGGCGGTAGCACGGCCAGTTCGCCAAAGCGCTGCGCCGAGTCGATGTAGCGTAACGCCGATTTAGCGTCCTTCCACCCCACATAGCTCATCAGCGACTTCAGTTCCCAACCATTGGCGGTTGCCCAGGTGGCGAACCCACGGCGTAGCGAATGGCCGGTGTACAGCGCGGCCGGTACTCCGGCACGTTCCAGCATGCGCCGCAGCAGGCCGACCAGGCTGTTGCTGTTGAGCGCGCTGTCGCCGAGGTTGCCCCAGCGGTCGAGCTTGCGAAACACCGGCCCGTGGGCAATGCCGGCGACTTCCAGCCATTGCAGGTAGGCAGTGACCGGGCACAAGGCCTTGAGGGCAGGGGTACGATGTTGCACGCCCAGTGCTTCGCGGTCGCCCTTGCTGCGCGGCAGGAACAGCGTAATGCCGACACCGGCTTCGGCCTGGATATGCTCGATGCGCAGGCGTGCCAGTTCATCACCACGAAAACCACGCCAGAAACCCAGCAACAGCAACGCGCTGTCACGTCGAGCCCGGCGCAGGGCTGCCAGGTCGTGGTGTTCGCGGGCTTGACGGGCTTCTTCGTCAAAACACGCCACGGCGGTTTGCAGGTGTTGCAGCAAGAGCGGGGCAGCCTGTTTGGGCGGTGTCGGGTGTAGGGTGCGAATGCCGCGCAGCACCTGACGCACCAGCGGCGCCTTGGTCGGGTCGGGAAAGCCTTGCGCGACGTGCCATTGGCTGAGCGCGGCCAGGCGTTGGCGCAGGGTGCTCACCGCATGCTGGTCGGCGTGGTCCACCAGGTAGCGGGCGATGCTTTCGGCGGTGGCCGGAAGAAAACCGCCCCAATGGCTTTCGAAGTGCTCGATGGCGGCCTGGTAGCTGCGCCGGGTGTTGTCACGGGTGGCGGCGCGAAGGTAGCGCTCGATATCGGTCATGGTGCGGGTGTCGGTGGGCGATCGGTACACGATAAACCGAAATGGTTTGCCTGTCCTGTACACCCGATGTCACAGGCGCTGCGAGCCCTGTGGGAGCGGGCGTGCCCGCGAAGCATCCGACGCGGTGGATGGCACCGGCTACGCCGGTGTTCGCGGGCACGCCCGCTCCCACAAGAATCGCGCAAGGCGCCTCCCAGTGTTTTCAGTACACACATGCCTTGTCTTCGACGCCGTTGAAGGGCGGGTAATCGCATAACTGTGCCGGTGACAGCGCTCGGCTGAAGTAGTAGCCCTGGGCGATATCGCAGCCGGCAAGCTTCAGGCACACCACCTGTTCACGGGTTTCCACGCCCTCGGCCACCACCTCCAGGCCCAGGCGCTTGGCCAGGATGATGGTGGAAGACACGATAGGGCTGTCGTCATGGCTGTTGGACAGCGCCGCAATCAGTGATCGATCGATCTTCAGCTTGCTCAGCGGCAGCGAGTGAAGGTGGGCAAAACCGGCGTAGCCGCGACCGAAATCGTCCAGGCTGATGCCCAGGCCTGCGCTGCGCAGCGTGTGCAGGTGGGTCACCGCCGTGCCTTCGGGGTCGAGGATGGTGGTTTCGGTTATTTCCAGCTCCAGCCGCTGGGGCGCGATCCCATGGTGCTGCAACTTGCTCAGCAGGCGGGTAGCGAAGTCGGCTTGGCGCAACTGCAGGGCGGAGACATTGACCGCCAACCGTGCCCCTCGGCCTTGGGCCTCCCAGCTCGACAATGCTTCACAGGCCAGCCGCAGCACCTCCCAGCCCAGCTCGACAATGAAACCACTGCGCTCGGCCAGTTCGATGAAACGGTCCGGGTACAGCAAGCCGAACGCCGGGTGGTCCCAGCGCACCAGCGCTTCGTAACCCAGCACTTGCTGGGTGTCGAGGCGAATCTGCGGTTGGTAGTGCAGCACGAACTGGCGCTCGGCCAGGGCGCTGCCGAAGGCCTGTTCCAGCGTGAAGGCCTGGATGTCGGCCAGGTTCAGCGAGGGGTCGAAGAAGCGATACTGCGCGCGCCCGGCCTGCTTGGCCGAATACATCGCGGCGTCGGCGCTACGGATCAGGCTGTCGATGTCCTGGCCGTCGCGCGGGCAGATGCTCACCCCGACACTTGGGCTGGTGTTGACCTCCTGACCATCCAGGGCGTAAGTGGCCGACAGTTTCTGCACCAACTCACGGACCCAGGCGTTGATCTGCTCTTCGCTGCGCTCGCCGGCCAGCAGCACCACGAACTCGTCGCCGCCAAAACGCGAGGCCTCGTCACCGGGGGCCAGCAAGCGTTGGATGCGCCCGGCCACGGCCTGCAGCAGCAGGTCGCCAACCTTGTGCCCGAGCGAGTCGTTGATGGACTTGAAACGGTCCATGTCGATGAACAGGATCGCCATCAGCCGGCGCTTGCCACGTTGCCGAGTCAGCGCCTGGCCAGCCACCTCGACGAACTGGCGGCGGTTGTGCAAGCCGCTGAGGTGGTCGGTGGCGGCGGCGTGGCTGCTGCGCCGGTGCTCGTCCTCAAGACGCCCGATCAGTTGCTGGTTGACCTGCTGGGCATGCTCCAGCGCGCTGAAGGCCTCCTGGCGTTTGCGCAGCAGGCGCAACGTCCACAGCAGGCTGGCGAGGATCATCAGGGTCATGCTGAGGTTCAACCAGAACTGCCGGGTATAGGCCAAAGCCGAGGGTGCAAGGATTTCGTCCTGACGCTGGCTGACCACAACGCTGAATCCTCGCTCAGCTACTCGGCGGTACAGGCTTTGATAGGCATCGCCTGCCAGGTACTGCGTCAACATGCCCGCTTGTTCGTCGAACGCCGGCAACCTGGGCTGCAGGGTATCACCGGCTATCACCACGCCGCTGGTGCCGATACGCAGCCGTTCCAGGCCGTCATCCTGAAGCAGACGCACCAAGCCGCTGTTACCGAGGTCGATATGCTGGAACAGCACCGCCAGGTAGCTGATGTCCAGTTGCACCTCCAGTATGTTGCCTAGTTCTCGGCCGCTCGGGTCGGTCAACGGCAGCAGGAAGGGCAGGCGCGCGGTGGGCAGGGCAGCGGGTTGGCCAGGTGGCTCGATGCTTGGCAGGAAAGGTTTGAAACCGTAGCGTCCAACGTGCCGCCGCAGCTGGCGCAACCAGTCGGCTGGCAGCTCGACGGCCTCGCCGGCATGGCTGGCCGACAGCAGCTGACCTTGCCGGTGGTAAAGGGCCATGCGCTTGAACACGGGGTCTTCGGCCAGGATGCGCGCCAGGCTGAAGGTACCCTGGCGCAGCGCTTTCATATCGTCCTGGGTAACCCGGCCCACCGCCTGGGCGCGGTCAACCAGCTGACGCAGGCTTTCGCCGACGATACTGGCCAGGTTCAGGTGTTCGGCGGCCTTGGCCGACAGCGCATCCTGGCGAGCGGCGGCTTTCTGGGTGATGTGCAGCCCCCAGAGAAAGGCCAGGGTCGCTGCACAGAGCATCAGGATCAGCAGCCGCAGAAGGCTGGAGGAGGAAAGCGAACGGCGATTCACTGCTGAAGTTCCCGACCCTGGGTGATGGTCAAAAAATACGACAGTAAGATGACAGCCTAATGACTGATGGCTAATCGCTTTTAGGGGTTTTCCCTATTCGCCACGGGTGTTTGCAGGCGCGTGGTTTCCTCTTCGATGTAGCTCATCAAGGCGCTGACTTCAGCATCGCCCAGGCGCATGTTGGGCATGGCCAGGCGGTTGTATTGCTCATACAGCAGCATGGCCAGGGGATCTTTTTCGGCCAGCATCTGGTCGGGCTCTTTCAGCCAGCGGGTCAGCCAGTTGGCGTCACGCTGGCGGGTCACGCCCAGTAGGTCGGGGCCGATACCTGGCTGACCTGGCTCGATGTTGCCCAAGGTGTGGCAGGACGAGCAGCGGGTACGAAAGATCTGCTCGCCACTGCTGGGCGGGCGCACCTGTGGGGCCTGGGCATAGTCATTGGTCATGGCGCTGGCCTGCTTCCAGTTGTGCAGGCTGTTGCCCAGGCGGTCGGCGAGGATGTACGGGCTTTCGAAGGGGGAGGCCTTCATCCAGCGGCCGGTGGCCTGGTTGCCGATGATAAGGCTCAGGTTGTGGTCTTTGGAGCGGCCGTTCTCCAGGCCATCGATCCACAGGCCCAGGCTACGGCGCAGTTGCTCGATATCGTCGGGCTCGCCGGTCAGCAGCGTCCAGCCAGGGCCGATGCCGAATTTTTCGGCGTAGCGCTTGAGGGTAGCGGGGGTGTCGTTGTAAGGGTCGATGCTGATGGAGTAGAGGAAGATGTCCTTGCCGACCCGGTCGCCGAGGATTTTCTGCACCTGGCGCAGGCGGGCGGTTTCCACCGGGCACGAGTCGGAGCAGCCGGTGAAGATGAAGTTGATGGCGACCACCTTGTCCTTGATCAGGTCGTCGAAGAAATGCACTTTTTCGCCGTCCTGCGTAAGCAGGGGGATGTTGGGAAAATAGTTGGCCCCCCAGGGGCTGGCGGTTTCTTCGGCCACGGGTTGTGGTGGCTGCAGTGGCCAGAATGGAATGCTGGCGGCGAACAGCGCGAGTACCAGCAGGAAACGCCATGAACCGTGCATGATGCGATCCTCGTTGGTTGGTTGCAGTGGGGCCGCATAGCGGCCCCGTTTCACGCGTTGGTTACTTGATGCTGATCGGCACTGTCACACTTTGCCCCAGCGCCGATTTCACGGTCACCGTCGCTGGCGTTGCCGGGCCCGTGCCAGTGGTAGTCACCGACAGCTTCCAGCGAGCACCGGAGGTGGCGACGGTCAGCGTGGCATTGCCCAGGTTCAGTGGACCGCTGGTGGTGGCCGCAGTCACGCTGATGCTGTTGCCGGTCGCCACCGAAGTAGTGCCGGCCACTTCCCAGGTGTAGCGGTTACCGCTGCGCACCTGCACAGAGGCGCTGGTGACCTGGATCTGGTCGACCGCGGCTGCCGGGCTCACGGCAATGCTGACCGTGGCCGGGGTCACCGACTCGGCGCCCTTGGCATCACGCGCCGTGTAATTGAAGCTGGCAGTGAACGGGGTCTCGACCGTGGCCGGTGGGGTATAGGTCACCGTGGTGCCATCCGTGCTGACGCTACCCTGGCCGGAGTCCGGCTGGCTGAGGCCGATCACGGTCAGCGGTACGTTGCCGTCCGGGTCGCTGTCATTGGCCAAAACGTTCAGGGTGATCGCCTTGCCTGCGGTCGTTGCTGCACTGTCATTGGCCGCGACAGGTGGCTTGTTGGCCGGGTCGTCGTTGTCATCATGACCTTTGGTGCGGAAGGTCGGCAGGCCCACCGACGCCATGTATTGCACGCCATCCCACCCTGGTAGCGGGGTCGGCATCACCTGGAACTGCCCCGGGTGTTCGATGTCCCAGCGCAGCAGCATCGACGAGTCTTCATGCTGGGTGTTGTGGCAGTGCTCCATGTAGGTACCGGCGAACTCGCGGAAGCGGATAGCCATTTCCACTTCTTCCGAAGAATCGGCATCTGGCCCGATACGGTATACGTCTTTGCGCGCCCATTTTTCCCACTCAGGCGGGGCCTTGCCGTCGCGGCTGAGAATCACGCCTTCTTCGAAGTGCACGTGTACCGGGTGGCTCCAGCCATTACCGCCGTTGACGATTTTCCACACCTCCAGGGTGCCATCGCCGCTGAAACCGCCGTCGGTGGACTGGTTGGCCAGTTGCGGTGCCGCACTGATACGCCGCGGGTCCATGCTGTAGCCAAAGCCGCCGTCGGTCTTGATGGTCCAGGGGGTGGTGTCGGTACCGTCGGAGCGGCCGAAGATGAACTCGCGGTGGCGGGCGTCCTTGATCTTGGCCTGGTCGGCAGCCGAATTGCGGTCAATGGGCAGTGGCAGCATTTTCAGGCCAGCGGCTTTACCCGGCTTGGCTGGCTCATAGGCCACTGGGTCCATGCTCAGGTCCTGGCCGGTGTATGGCTGCACCAGCAGTTGCAGGAACTTGCCGACCGCTGGGTCGCCTTTATCCCACTGCGGGCCTTTGCTGGTTTGTTTGATCACTGCCTTGTATTTTTCCGACAGTACGTCGGCCAGCGCAATGGTCCCCTCCGGGCCCTTGCCGGTGCGGTGCTCTTCCAGGTTGACGAAGTACAGCTTGTCGCCCGCCTTGATGCCGTTCTTGGCGAAGTTGATGATGATGTCGTAGCGCTCGGCGATGCCTTGCAGCGGCAGGATGCCGTTGTTGTCCTGGAGGTTGCCGTCGCCGTTGAGGTCCATGGTGCCATCGAAGGGCACGGCGTGTTCCATGATGTTGCCGTCGTTGGCGATCATGTGGAACGGCACCCGCGCATACGACAGGTTGGAGCCGGAAGGGCCTTTGAACTCGCCACTGGTGCCGGCAATCTCCCGCACCACGGCGAATTTGAAGTAGCGCGACACCGAGCCGTTGAGGATACGGAAGCGGTAGCTGCGCGCGCGCACCTTGAGTTTGGGCTGGTACTGCCAGTTGACCAGGATCTGGTCACCCAGGAAGCCGTCGGTGTTGAACGGGTTGAACCACAGTTGGCCGTTGGCATCCCAGGCCTTGTCGGCAATCACCAGGTTGACGTCATAGTCCCGGTTACCCCACGGCATGCCCGAACCACTGGGGAAGCGCAGGTTGACGCCGTCCTGCAGGGCTTCGTTGCCACGGTCCAGGGCGCTGTAGTAGTTCATCATCACGGCGTTGCCTTTGTAGACGTTCTGCGCCGTGAAATCCATCATGTGGTCGTGGAACCAGTGGGTGCTCATGGTTTCACGCCAGTCACCGCGAATCTTGATGCTGCCGTTCTGGCAGGTTTTCAGGCCTGGTGTGCCGTCGTTGACGAACAGGGTTTCACCCGGCGAGCAGGGGAAGGCCGCACGGGGGTCCTGGGCGCGGGTGTTGATGGTGTCGTAGCCGGCCAGTTGCACCGGCCAACGGTAGTCGTAGTACTGGCCGGGGAAGAAGTAGGCGTTGGCAAAACCATCGCTTTCGGCCGGGGAATGGCCGTTGTGCTCGTGGGTCGAGATGGTGTGTAGACCAAAGCCACCGTTGGCCGAGGGGTCGATGGGCAAAGCGTTGTAATGGCGCATCAGGATCGGCTGGCCGTAGCGCACCATCAGCAGCTTGGGCGGGAAGGTGCCGTCGAAGGTCCACAACGACTTGTGGTTCTGCAGGGGGAAGTTGGGGTGGAAACGGGTATCGATGCCCTTGGTGGTGCCAAGCGTGGTCGGGATATCCGAGGTCTGGTAGTACAGGCCTCCTGGGGCAAACTCACCCACTGCGTAGTTGTGCATTTGCCTGCGATCGCGCAGGCCGAGGTTGATGCGCGCACCGGCCTGGGCAGTCTTGAATGCCGCCTGTGGGTAGAACTCGTTCCAGCGCTGGTGCGACCAGCCTTTTCCTGGTGGCCGGCCTTCAGCTGGCGAACCGACCGGTTGGCGGTTGAGGAACATCTCGATTTGCGCCTTCCATGGGTTGCGGTCGAGCACATTGGCGTACTGGGTGGGGAAGGGATACAGGCCTGGTTGTTTGAGGAAAGCTTCCAGTGCCGTGCCAGCGGGGCCGCTGCGGGCCACTACGTTCGGGTCTTGCGCGGGTGCGGCGCCCAGGGTGGGGACCGGGAAGGTCAGGTCTGGCGCCGGCAGTGTAGGGTCGAGTTTTTCCGGGCCGAACTCTTCGAACAGCAGCAATTGCTGGGTAAAGGGCTGCGCACCGAACAACGGGCTGGGTTTGCCGTTGGTGGGGTACCTGTCCGACGTTTGCAGGGCGGGCGGCAGCACGTTGTCGGTGCGCACCGTATCGCGGTCGCCATACACGCCGTTGGTCAGCTCCAGCGAGCCTTGGTTGGCTTCTGGCAAGGTGTTCAGATTGAGCAAGGCCTGGGTCGGGTCGGCCGGCTGGTCGGTATAGGCTGATGGGTCGGTCGGTGGCGGCGGGCTGTTGTCGTCAAGAGGGGCCGCCATGGCCGTGATCAGCCCGAGGCTGAGCATCAGCGCAGTGACGGAGGACAGCTGGAATGCATGCCTGGTCGGGTGAATCACGGCAGGTGTTTTCATTGCCTTATGCCTCGCTCGCGGCTGTATGGCTTGGGGCCATCAATGGCGTTTTGCCTGGTTTAAGGGCCTGAGCAACGGCTGTGCCAACAGATATTTCAGTAATGCTTTGTTAAACAAATCCTTGTGGCGTCTGATGTGCGCTAAATAACGGGGCGTCAAGAATGGGGATAAGTCCCCACAAGCGGGTGACCCAATGCCCACGGATTGGGTGGATTGGGGCGTGACAGCCCCGGCCCGCTGGGGTATACCTGTTCGCCACCAAGGGGAGCCCGGCAATGGGCTGAGAAACCGCTGAAGCAGTAGCGCGGTGACCCTTCGAACCTGATCCGGATCATGCCGGCGAAGGGATGGGGCTTGTAACCTGCCTTTTTGCCGGCCTCATTGCGAGGCCCATACATGTCGACTGCCAAGGTCTCGCTGCCACCTCATCGAAGGACAGCAACATGACGGGGATGTAAGCCGGAACCCCAGAAATTTCCGTCACCCTAGTTGGGTGGGCTCAACACTCGTGTCACCAGCTACCTTCTGGAGAATCGAGCTCGGCCATCCCTCCCTGGACGGGCATCGCTCGACGATGTTCAACGGCTCCCTCACGGGGCCGTCGTTTTGTGGGGGCTATTCCATCCACAAGTCGTCGAGGTTCTTGAAGTTCCAGAGCGTCGGGTCTTCGGGGCCAGTGATACTGTCCTTGCAACTCGTGGCCGCCAGGTCGATGGTCTGCATCGGGATCGGCTCTCTCGAGCGTAGCGAGAAGAACACGCGAACCTTGGGAGTCAGCAGTGATTCCATTCCCGGCTCAACGACAACGGCCAGACGCTGAGAGGACAGGCGAACCAAGGAGCCGACGGGGTAGATGCCCACGGCCTTGACGAAGGCGTGGAAGATGCGTTTGTCGAAATGGCCCTCCCACTTGGCCATCTGCCGCATCGCCGCGGACGGGTCCCACGGCTTTTTGTAGGCTCGCTCCGACGTCACGGCATCATAGACGTCGCAGATTGCGCCCATGCGGGCCAGGAGTGAAATGGCGTCACCGGCCAAGCGATCCGGGTAGCCGGTTCCGTCGATCTTCTCGTGATGGTGCAGGGCAATGTCCACCACCCCGGGCTCGGCCCCGCCTGCGCGCAGCATCTTTGCGCCCTCCACAGGGTGGCGCTTCATGATGGCGAACTCGGCATCGGTGAGCTTGCCTGGTTTGTTAAGCACTTCCAGCGGCATCGCGGCCTTGCCTAGGTCGTGCATCAGTCCGCCGATGCCAGCCAGGCGCGTTTGCTCCTCGTCTAGATCGAGATGCCGGGCCAGCGATAGCATCAGGGCGCAGACGGCAACCGAGTGCAGGTAGGTGTAATCGTCGTGCGTTTTGATGCGTGCGACGCTGATGAGGGCATGAGGTTGGCGCAGCACCGAGGCAGCGATTTCTCCGACCAGCGGCAACGTCGTGCTTGGGTCGACGGCCTTGCCAAGCCGGGCTTCCTGGAACATGTCCATGACTTGGGACTTGGCCGCAAGACAGAGTTTCCGTGCATAACACATTTCGCTCTCCATTGAGGTTGCGCCGTCACTTTTCTTGCTTAGTGGACTAGACGGCAGAGATTGCTCCTCCGACAATTCTCTGGGCTCTGGGCTCTGGGCTCTGGGCTCTGGGCTCTGGGCTCTGGGCTCTGGGCTCTGGGCTCTCTGGGCTCTCTGGGTCGACTTGGCTTTTGGCCAAGTCGACCCAGACCTCCCCGACGCCACATTCTCGAATGGCAGAGAGATCCTGAGGCTCGGTCAGCAGGAAGCTGCCGCGCCAGAATGGGTGTCGAACCCAAGAGCCGGCGAGCTTGTGGATGTACATGCCGAGACGAAGCTCGGATACGGGAATGCGTTTTACCAACTTATTTTCCTTTCTGAGTTGGGTGGTTAGGCGTGCGCCGAGGCTGGCACCCAGCGGTAGAGCGGAGGTAAGGTCACGCCAAGATTCTTGGATCAGCCGGAACCGCCGAAATTTCCGTCAGCCGATCAACATGGCTTTGTCTCGCGCTCGGTCGATGCGTTCCTGCATCGCCTGCATGACTTCTTCGTGGGTGTACGACTTGGCGTTGGGGTCGTCGGCCTCTCGGAGAGCTTCCTCGACCTCGCGGGTCATCCGCGCATATTCTTCCGGCCACAGCGCTTGCTCCATGCGCAGCGACGCCTGCCCAAGCAGGTGCAGCAGGCCGAACAGCCGCATGTCATTGGTGGCGACGACGTGCTCTCGAATCCGCTCCTGGATCACCTCGCAGGCCCGATGCGCCTCTGGCGTCGCCGTGCCCTCGTAGCCGGCTGGGAGTTCTGCTTCTTCAGCGATTCGCGCCCAAGCGATAGCCAGCGCCTCGATGGTGGACAGGTTCATTTGCTCATCCACTTGCGCAGCAGACGCTTTTTCAGGGAGGCGCGCTCTTGCGGATTGCGTCCCTTGTGGTTGGCAATGCGATCCGCCGTGGCGGCCTGGCGCTTGATGGGCCAGTAGGAGCGGCCATCCTTACCCATCGACCAGACGTTGCTGACCTGGTTTTCCAGTAGAGGCAGATGGGCGCATAGAGCTTCCGGCGACGCGCTGGCCAGCGCGGTGCGCTCGTGGGTTCGCCAGCGCTGATGCCAGAGTTTCTTGTCCTCGCGCTCGCTACGGCAGGTCGTGTGCCCAACGATGGGCGTTTTGCGGCGGCTGCGGCTCATGATGTGGTTGTCTCCAAGAACATTCAGGACAGGCTTTCTGGGTAGAGCGCCGTCAACCGGGACAGGGTTTCTTGCACTTGTTCCAGCGAGGTCATCAGATGATCAACCTGATCCTGAAGATCCACGGCGAGATCAAATAGCTCAGCCACTCGGCTGCGTGATCCCTCGTTGAACGCGGCCATTGCCAGTTGATGCAGCTTCAACAGGTCGGTGCGCAGTTGCGGAGGTGCGCCGTCTGCGCTGTCATTCAAATCGCCGCGCAGCACGTCCACGGCATCGACTGCACGCAGCAGTGCCGTGGTATCGAAATTCTCGGGAGTCAGTTCGTCCCATTCGTCGTCGGTGATGCGGGCTGCCATCAGGAGAGCTCCGATTAAGCGGTTGCGAGCGTTAGATGCCCGATCGGCTCGGCTGCTGGCCGTACCTTGATTTCGATGTCGTAGCCGAGGCGATTCAGACAATCCATCAGCTTGCGTTCGGATAGATTGGTGAAGTCGCCGCGCATCATGCCCGACACCTTCGGTTGCGGGATGCCCATGCGTTTGGCCGCCGCTTGTTGAGTCAGCCCAAGGGCGCGCATGGCCCTCCTGATCTCGACCACCAGGCCGGTCTTGATCTTGAGCTTTTCAGCGTCAGGCAGTCCAAGGTCGGCAAAGACGTTGCCCGAGCTGCGCTGAACCTCGACGCCTTCAATGATTCGTTTTTGCATTTCGTAGCTCCTGTGCCAATACCTCGGCCACCTTCAGCCGAGCGCGGATGATGTCCATGTCGGCCTTTGGCGTGGCGATTCCGCTCTTGCTCTTCTTCTGGAAGCAGTGCAGGACGAACACCGCTTCCGCAAACTTGACCGTGTATACCGCTCGATAGGTGCCGCCGGCATCGTCTTCGACGACCTCCAGCACGCCGGTACCACCGAACCCCTTGAGCACCTTTGCTGCGTCATCCTGATCGCCTATCTGCGCCAACGAGAGCGCGTAACCGAAACGGCGACGCACGTCGGACGGCAACGCCATCAAATCCTTGTGGCTGCTCGCGATCCATTCGAGCGGTTTTTCTTTGTTTGTCATGACGGAATTTTATACCTGTTCAGGTAATGATGTAAACGCGGCAACCTCAAGGAGGTGTCGTAAAACATTTGTTTTGCGACAGGCTGTCAGCCGCCGCTGTGCTTGTCATTTTCAGAAGACGACTGCACCAGTTGATTGGGCGTAATGGCTGTTGTGCAGCCAGCTCCTGACAGTTCAATATCAGAAGTGATCTGCACCAATCTCGACTATGCTCAATACTCGTGTGCACCAAAGCGAGGTGAGCATGGCGACGGACACCCCACGGATTCCAGAACAAGGCGTGGCCACTCTGCCTGATGAGGCTTGGGAGCGTGCGCGCCGTCGTGCGGAGATCATCAGTCCGTTGGCGCAGTCGGAGACGGTCGGGCACGAAGCGGCCGATATGGCGGCTCAGGCGCTGGGCTTGTCTCGGCGCCAGGTATACGTTCTGATCCGGCGTGCCCGGCAAGGCAGCGGCCTCGTGACGGATCTGGTGCCCGGCCAGTCCGGTGGAGGTAAAGGTAAGGGGCGCTTGCCGGAACCGGTCGAGCGCGTCATCCACGAGCTACTGCAAAAGCGGTTCCTGACCAAGCAGAAGCGCAGCCTAGCGGCCTTTCACCGCGAAGTCACTCAGGTGTGCAAGGCTCAAAAACTGCGAGTGCCGGCGCGCAATACCGTGGCCTTACGGATCGCTAGCCTTGACCCGCGCAAGGTCATCCGCCGGCGGGAAGGCCAGGATGCCGCTCGTGACCTACAAGGTGTGGGCGGCGAGCCTCCTGCCGTGACCGCGCCGCTGGAGCAGGTGCAGATAGACCATACGGTCATCGACCTGATCGTGGTCGATGACCGCGACCGGCAACCTATTGGCCGCCCGTACCTGACCCTCGCCATCGACGTGTTCACCCGCTGCGTGCTCGGCATGGTCGTCACGCTGGAAGCGCCGTCTGCCGTTTCGGTTGGCCTGTGCCTCGTGCATGTCGCCTGCGACAAGCGCCCTTGGCTGGAAGGACTGAACGTGGAAATGGATTGGCAGATGAGCGGCAAGCCCTTGCTGCTCTACCTAGACAACGCGGCCGAGTTCAAGAGCGAGGCCCTGCGCCGGGGTTGCGAGCAGCATGGCATCCGGCTGGACTATCGCCCGCTGGGACAGCCGCACTATGGCGGCATCGTGGAACGGATCATCGGCACGGCGATGCAGATGATTCACGACGAACTGCCGGGAACGACCTTCTCCAACCCTGACCAGCGCGGCGACTACGATTCCGAAAACAAGGCCGCCCTGACGCTGCGCGAGCTAGAGCGCTGGCTCACATTGGCGGTCGGCACCTACCACGGTTCGGTGCACAACGGCCTGCTCCAACCGCCGGCCGCGCGCTGGGCCGAGGCCGTGGCGCGTGTCGGCGTACCGGCCGTCGTCACACGCGCTACTTCGTTCCTGGTCGATTTTCTGCCGATCCTCCGGCGCACGCTGACCCGCACCGGCTTTGTCATCGACCACATCCACTACTACGCCGATGCGCTCAAGCCGTGGATTGCGCGGCGTGAACGCTGGCCGTCCTTTCTGATCCGGCGCGATCCGCGCGACATCAGCCGTATCTGGGTCCTGGAACCGGAGGGACAGCATTACCTGGAAATTCCCTACCGTACCTTGTCGCATCCGGCTGTCACCCTCTGGGAACAACGGCAGGCGCTGGCGAAACTGCGGCAGCAAGGGCGCGAACAGGTGGATGAGTCGGCGCTGTTCCGCATGATCGGCCAGATGCGTGAGATTGTGACCAGCGCGCAGAAGGCCACACGCAAGGCGCGGCGTGACGCGGATCGCCGCCAGCACCTCAAGACATCAGCTCGGCCGGACAAGCCCGTTCCGCCGGATACGGATATTGCCGACCCGCAGGCAGACAACTTGCCACCCGCCAAACCGTTCGACCAGATTGAGGAGTGGTAGCCGTGGACGAATATCCCATCATCGACCTGTCCCACCTGCTGCCGGCGGCCCAGGGCTTGGCCCGTCTTCCGGCGGACGAGCGCATCCAGCGCCTTCGCGCCGACCGCTGGATCGGCTATCCGCGCGCAGTCGAGGCGCTGAACCGGCTGGAAGCCCTTTATGCGTGGCCAAACAAGCAACGCATGCCCAACCTGCTGCTGGTTGGCCCGACCAACAATGGCAAGTCGATGATCGTCGAGAAGTTCCGCCGCACCCACCCGGCCAGCTCCGACGCCGACCAGGAGCACATCCCGGTGTTGGTCGTGCAGATGCCGTCCGAGCCGTCCGTGATCCGCTTCTACGTCGCGCTGCTCGCCGCGATGGGCGCGCCGCTGCGCCCACGCCCACGGTTGCCGGAAATGGAGCAACTGGCTCTGGCACTGCTGCGCAAGGTCGGCGTGCGCATGCTGGTGATCGACGAGCTGCACAACGTGCTGGCCGGCAACAGCGTCAACCGCCGGGAATTCCTCAACCTGCTGCGCTTCCTCGGCAACGAACTGCGCATCCCGTTGGTTGGGGTAGGCACGCGCGACGCCTACCTAGCCATCCGCTCCGATGACCAGTTGGAAAATCGCTTCGAGCCGATGATGCTGCCGGTATGGGAGGCCAACGACGATTGCTGCTCACTGCTGGCCAGCTTCGCCGCTTCGCTCCCGCTGCGCCGGCCTTCCCCAATTGCCACGCTGGACATGGCTCGCTACCTGCTCACACGCAGCGAGGGCACCATAGGGGAACTGGCGCACTTGCTGATGGCGGCGGCCATCGTCGCCGTGGAGAGCGGCGAGGAAGCGATCAACCATCGCACACTCAGCATGGCCGTTTACACCGGACCCAGCGAGCGGCGGCGGCAATTCGAGCGGGAACTGATGTGAAGCCTGCGCCGCGCTGGCCGCTGCATCCCGCCCCGAAAGAAGGCGAGGCGCTGTCCTCATGGCTCAACCGCGTGGCCCTTTGCTATCACATGGAGGAGCCCGACCTGCTGGAGCACGATCTTGGTCACGGCCAGGTCGATGACCTGGACACCGCGCCACCACTCTCGCTGCTGGCGTTGCTTTCCCAGCGGAGCGGCATCGAGCTGGACCGGCTGCGCTGTATGAGTTTCGCCGGATGGGTGCCTTGGCTACTGGACAGCCTTGATGACCAGACTCCAGACGCCTTGGAAACCTATGCGTTTCAGCTCTCGGTGTTGCTGCCAAGACTCCGCCGTAAGACGCGATCCATCACGAGCTGGCGTGCCTGGCTGCCCAGCCAGCCGATAAACCGCGCCTGTCCGCTCTGCCTGAGCGATCCGGAGAACCAAGCCGTACTGCTCGCGTGGAAGCTGCCCCTGATGCTGAGCTGCCCGCTGCATGGCTGCTGGCTGGAATCCTATTGGGGCGTGCCAGGGCGGTTTCTCGGCTGGGAGAACGCCGACGCCGAACCGCGCACCGCCAGCGACGCGATTGCGGCGATGGACCAGCGTACCTGGCAGGCACTGACAACCGGTCACGTGGAGCTGCCGCGCCGACGCATCCACGCCGGATTGTGGTTTCGACTTCTTCGCACGCTGCTCGATGAGCTGAACACCCCGCTTTCCGCGTGCGGAACCTGCGCGGGGTATCCCCGCCAAGTCTGGGAAGGCTGCGGGCATCCGCTGCGTGCTGGGCAAAGTCTGTGGCGACCGTATGAAACCCTGAATCCGATAGTACGGTTACAGATGCTGGAGGCGGCGGCAACGGCAATCAGCTTGATTGAGGTGAGGGACATCAGCCCGCCAGGCGAGCAGGCAAAGCTATTCTGGTCCGAGCCCCAAACCGGGTTCACCAGTGGCCTGCCGACGAAAGCGCCGAAGCCCGAGCCCATCAATCACTGGCAGCGTGCAGTCCAGGCCATCGACGAGGCCATCATTGAAGCGCGACACAACCCCGAGACGGCACGCTCGCTGTTCGCGTTGGCTTCCTATG
The DNA here is from genome assembly GCF_048068035.1 of Pseudomonas sp. NY11955. Taxonomy (NCBI): domain Bacteria; kingdom Pseudomonadati; phylum Pseudomonadota; class Gammaproteobacteria; order Pseudomonadales; family Pseudomonadaceae; genus Pseudomonas; species Pseudomonas sp. NY11955. The sequence goes on along the minus strand of NZ_JBLUPS010000013.1, from coordinate 12,542 downwards.
GTCGGCGCGATCCCGCTTCCTTGGAACGGTTGCGCGCCACCTTCGTGAAGGAAGGCATCCCGCCGGAATTTCTGTCACATTACCTGCCTGATGCACCCTTTGCATGTCTTAAACAAAATGACGGGTTAAGTGACAAATTTTGACGGATAGAGCTTTCCGGCTCACACTGTCACATAATCGAACGTTTGTGATACATGCTGATCGGATATGCCCGCGTCTCCAAAGCCGATGGCTCGCAGTCTCTCGACCTGCAGCACGACGCCTTGCGCGCCGCAGGTGTCGAACGGGACAATATCTATGATGATCTTGCTTCCGGCGGTCGTGATGATCGCCCTGGCTTGACTGCCTGCCTCAAGTCATTGCGTGACGGCGATGTGCTGGTGGTCTGGAAGCTCGATCGCCTCGGACGATCGCTTGCCCATCTGGTCAACACGGTGAAGGAGCTGTCAGACCGCAAGATCGGCCTGCGGGTTCTGACTGGAAAGGGCGCTCAGATCGACACCACGACTGCGTCCGGTCGCATGGTGTTCGGAATCTTCGCCACCTTGGCCGAGTTCGAGCGGGATCTGATCCGAGAGCGCACCATGGCGGGTCTCGCCTCCGCGAGAGCGCGCGGTCGCAAGGGCGGACGAAAATTCGCGCTCACCAAAGCTCAGGTGCGTCTCGCGCAAGCCGCCATGGCCCAGCGCGATACTTCAGTTTCCGATCTCTGCAAGGAACTCGGCATCGAGCGCGTCACTCTCTACCGATATGTCGGTCCCAAAGGCGAGCTCAGAGACCATGGAAAGCATGTTCTCGGACTTACGTAGCAACTCGTTTCTTTTCGCAGGTTGAGCCACCTCCGCGCTTCATCAGAAAACTGAAGGAACCTCCATTGAATCGAACTAATATTTTTTTTGGTGAATCGCATTCTGACTGGTTGCCTGTCAGAGGCGGAGAATCTGGTGATTTTGTTTTTCGACGTGGTGACGGGCATGCCTTCGCGAAAATCGCACCTGCTTCCCGCCGCGGTGAGCTCGCTGGAGAGCGTGACCGCCTCATTTGGCTCAAAGGTCGAGGTGTGGCTTGCCCCGAGGTGATCAACTGGCAGGAGGAACAGGAGGGTGCATGCTTGGTGATAACGGCAATTCCGGGAGTACCGGCGGCTGATCTGTCTGGAGCGGATTTGCTCAAAGCGTGGCCGTCAATGGGGCAGCAACTTGGCGCTGTTCACAGCCTATCGGTTGATCAATGTCCGTTTGAGCGCAGGCTGTCGCGAATGTTCGGACGCGCCGTTGATGTGGTGTCCCGCAATGCCGTCAATCCCGACTTCTTACCGGACGAGGACAAGAGTACGCCGCAGCTCGATCTTTTGGCTCGTGTCGAACGAGAGCTACCGGTGCGGCTCGACCAAGAGCGCACCGATATGGTTGTTTGCCATGGTGATCCCTGCATGCCGAACTTCATGGTGGACCCTAAAACTCTTCAATGCACGGGTCTGATCGACCTTGGGCGGCTCGGAACAGCAGATCGCTATGCCGATTTGGCACTCATGATTGCTAACGCCGAAGAGAACTGGGCAGCGCCAGATGAAGCAGAGCGCGCCTTCGCTGTCCTATTCAATGTATTGGGGATCGAAGCCCCCGACCGCGAACGCCTTGCCTTCTATCTGCGATTGGACCCTCTGACTTGGGGTTGATGTTCATGCCGCCTGTTTTTCCTGCTCATTGGCACGTTTCGCAACCTGTTCTCATTGCGGACACCTTTTCCAGCCTCGTTTGGAAAGTTTCATTGCCAGACGGGACTCCTGCAATCGTCAAGGGATTGAAACCTATAGAAGACATTGCTGATGAACTGCGCGGGGCCGACTATCTGGTATGGCGCAATGGGAGGGGAGCAGTCCGGTTGCTCGGTCGTGAGAACAATCTGATGTTGCTCGAATATGCCGGGGAGCGAATGCTCTCTCACATCGTTGCCGAGCACGGCGACTACCAGGCGACCGAAATTGCAGCGGAACTAATGGCGAAGCTGTATGCCGCATCTGAGGAACCCCTGCCTTCTGCCCTTCTCCCGATCCGGGATCGCTTTGCAGCTTTGTTTCAGCGGGCGCGCGATGATCAAAACGCAGGTTGTCAAACTGACTACGTCCACGCGGCGATTATAGCCGATCAAATGATGAGCAATGCCTCGGAACTGCGTGGGCTACATGGCGATCTGCATCATGAAAACATCATGTTCTCCAGTCGCGGCTGGCTGGTGATAGATCCCGTCGGTCTGGTCGGTGAAGTGGGCTTTGGCGCCGCCAATATGTTCTACGATCCGGCTGACAGAGACGACCTTTGTCTCGATCCTAGACGCATTGCACAGATGGCGGACGCATTCTCTCGTGCGCTGGACGTCGATCCGCGTCGCCTGCTCGACCAGGCGTACGCTTATGGGTGCCTTTCCGCAGCTTGGAACGCGGATGGAGAAGAGGAGCAACGCGATCTAGCTATCGCGGCCGCGATCAAGCAGGTGCGACAGACGTCATACTAGATATCAAGCGACTTCTCCTATCCCCTGGGAACACATCAATCTTACCGGAGAATATCGTTGGCCAAAGCCTTAGCGTAGGATTTCGCCCTCTCCCGCAAACGACCCCATGGCGGCCGAAACCCTCTACCGCGAAGGTCGCCTGAGCGTCAGCGCGATCGGCGAGAAGCTGCACATCTCCAAGAGCACGCTGTACAGCTACCTGCGCCACCGTGGTGTCGAGATCGGCGCGTACCAGAAGAGCGCCAGGTCACGCGACCAGCAGCCTTCGGCCGCGTCGCCGGCAGAGCCGCCCGCCGCCGAGCGGGTGGCCACCGTCACCCTGCGCCTCGCGGTGGTGAATAACAGCAAGTTCGTGCGCGGCCGGAAGCGGGCCACGGAGAACATTGAGCGCTACTGCCTGGAGCCCTATGGCATGAAGCGGCTGGATGCCGGCCACTATGAGTTGACCATTCCGTATCGGAGCGACGATGAGCTGGACAAGAGCGTGCATGACCTGCTGACCGAGATCAGCCAGGAGGCCGACATGCGCAACTGTTTTGTCGAGATGGGCGCCTGGGAAGAAGACACCGAAAAGCGTTGGTAGGGCTTACGTTGGTTTTTGGTTCCATTGCTCCCCAAACCCCGTATAGTGTTTTGCAGTTTAGAGGAGATATCGCGATGCATACGCGGAAGGCAATAACGGAGGCGCTTCAAAAACTCGGAGTCCAAACCGGTGACCTCTTGATGGTGCATGCCTCACTTAAAGCGATTGGTCCGGTCGAAGGAGGAGCGGAGACGGTCGTTGCCGCGTTACGCTCCGCGGTTGGGCCGACTGGCACTGTGATGGGATACGCGTCGTGGGACCGATCACCCTACGAGGAGACTCTGAATGGCGCTCGGCTGGATGACGAAGCCCGCCGTACCTGGCTGCCGTTCGATCCCGCAACAGCCGGGACTTACCGTGGGTTCGGCCTGCTGAATCAATTTCTGGTTCAAGCCCCCGGCGCGCGGCGCAGCGCGCACCCCGATGCATCGATGGTCGCGGTTGGTCCGCTGGCTGAAACGCTGACGGAGCCTCACGAACTCGGTCACGCCTTGGGGGAAGGATCGCCCGTCGAGCGGTTCGTTCGCCTTGGCGGGAAGGCCCTGCTGTTGGGTGCGCCGCTAAACTCCGTTACCGCATTGCACTACGCCGAGGCGGTTGCCGATATCCCCAACAAACGGTGGGTGACGTATGAGATGCCGATGCTTGGAAGAGACGGTGAAGTCGCCTGGAAAACGGCATCGGATTACGATTCAAACGGCATTCTCGATTGCTTTGCTATCGAAGGAAAGCCGGATGCGGTTGAAACTATAGCAAATGCTTACGTGAAGCTCGGTCGCCATCGAGAAGGTGTCGTGGGCTTTGCTCAGTGCTACCTGTTCGACGCGCAGGACATCGTGACGTTCGGCGTCACCTATCTTGAGAAGCATTTCGGAACCACTCCGATCGTGCCTCCGCACGAGGCCGTCGAGCGCTCTTGCGAGCCTTCAGGTTAGAGGCCGTCGACAATGATAATCTGGATCAACGGACCTTTCGGCGCCGGAAAGACGACGCTCGCTAAGCGGCTGCGCGATCGGCGTTCCAAATCGCTGATCTTTGACCCCGAGGAAATCGGGTTCGTGGTGAAAGAAACGGTCCCCATGCCAGCGAGCGGAGACTATCAGGATCTCCCCTTGTGGAGGGGACTTACGATCGCGGCGGTCAGGGAGATTCGAAGGAATTACTCGCAGGACATCATCATCCCAATGACGCTCGTGCACCCGGACTATCTGACTGAGATACTCGACGGGGTAAGGCGGATCGACGATCAGCTGCTGCACATCTTTCTGACGCTCAACGAGGACCTATTGCGTCACCGGATCGCGAACCAGACCATGCATCCTGACCCGAATCGAAATGCGGAGATTCGAGAGTGGCGATTAGCGAATGTCGCCCGATGCTTGGCCGCAAGGGAACGGCTTCCATGCACAACCCGTGTTCTCGATAGTGGTGCACACACCAGCGATGAACTCGCAGCGATGGTGCTCGACGGAATCGATGGGCGCACCTGATCGCCTTCGACGCCTGCGCAAAGCGTAGCGCGAGGGTGGCGGGCTCACGACCAAACGCCCAGAGGTCGATCATCGCAGGGATGTTTGGCTTTGTGGTGCGGACGACGGGACTCGAACCCGTACTCTCACAGAGAAGCAGATTTTCGTACCACCTCGACTTTCGCCGCCGTCTGATGACGTTCGTGGTCTGGACTGTCCCTTCGCCATTGCCCGAAGGCTTTAGGCGCCGCCCGTCCAGTCTCTACACCTTCCCCCGAAGGGGCTTGGCTCGGGATTGGCTTAGGGTATTGCCCGTTAGCGTTCCCCGACTTTGAGCGGTTCTACTCCGCGGATTTCCCCGCGGGCACTCCAATTTTAAAGTCTGCTGCGTCTACCGATTTCGCCACGTCCGCCTTTTTTCGCCGTTCCTAGCGCTCGTGCGATGCACCTATGTTGCACCTAGCGCCGAATCGTTCTTCGTCATCCTGAAAAACCACGTCTCCTAAAGCCTTGCATAGCTTATCTTTTCTCCACCACGAACTTTTTTGTGGGATGGTAGAAAAAAAGACTTTTTAAGTCCGCTGGCTTGCCAGGCCTTGTTAGCTTGTACGGTCATGGTTATCGGGTAAAGAATATTGACGGCATCGCTGGTGTCGGTGGCTGAAAAGCCGGCTCCCATCAGGGCAATAGCCATTTCAGATGCAGGCGTACAGGGCAATGGTCAACAGCTACAGCCTGTCTGACGATTCCGGCGTCATGGCTGCGGCGGCTATCACGCATTTTTTGTTCGGTCAGGCGGTGTTTTCGTACCTCAATGGTTGGAGCGTGTTGATCGGACCTGGTACAGGTTTGGACAGCACGGGCTGCAAATACGCAAGGGATTTAATGGGCCTGGTGGCGTTCACGGCTTTTATCGTGACGTTTCTGTTCAGGGGCTACTCATAATCTCGTGGCTCGGCGGTTCCCGGCACACCATGACAGTAAGGAAGGACCCTGTGTCTCAACTCTCCCAGCTTCGAAGCCCCGCCGCCGTGCAGGCTGCCATCGATGAGTTCGTGCAACTGGGCCGCACGAAATTCCTGGCGCGCCACGGCTACGGCAAGTCCCGCGACTTCCTGGTACGTGATCCGAAGACCGGCACCGATTGCGATTCCAAGGCCATCGCCGGTGTGGCCTTCGGCAAGCAATTTCCCGAGCAGGGCCCGCTCACTGCTGACAGCTTCTCCGGTGGCGAGGCGACCGTCGTTCCGGCGCTGACGCGGCTCGGGTTTCGCATCATTCGCATCGGCGAAGACTGGTCCGAAGAAGAGGTCCTGGCCACGGTCGAAGACTATTTCGACATGCTGCGTGCCGAGGCGGCTGGGGAGCCGTACAACAAGTCCGAGCACAACCAGGCACTGCGCCAACTGCTGAACGGTCGCAGCAAGTCTTCAGTCGAGCTCAAGCACCAGAACATTAGCGCCGTACTCGATGCCCTGGGCCTGCCCTATATCAACGGCTACAAGCCACGCGGCAACAGCCAACTGCTGCTGCGTAAATCCGTACACGCCTACGTTCTGGAACATCAGCAGACGGTCGGCGCTCTTGTCGATGCCCTGGAGGAGGTAAAACTTCCGGGTGACAAAACCTACCGAGCGGCTTTGGTAGAACCACCCGCCCGTGAAGTGCTTGTGCGTACCCCGGCATCTCTACGGCAACGCCTACCGCGAAAGTTCGATTATGCCGCTCGCGATGAAGCCAACCGCAAGCTGGGCCGGGCAGGGGAGCAGTGGGTGATTGGCTACGAACAGCAACGCCTGACCGAGCTCGGCCACCCAGAGCTTTTTCAGCGGCTGGATTGGGTGTCCGACACCCAGGGAGACGGTGCGGGGTTCGACATCCTGTCGTTCGAAGAGGACGCCCATGAGCGCTTCATCGAGGTGAAAACCACCAATGGCGGGGTAGGCTCGTCTTTCTTGGTCAGCCACAACGAACTCGAATTCTCCAAGGAGGCGGGCGATCAATTCCATCTGTATCGCGTGTTCCAGTTTCGGGACGGTCCGCGCCTGTTCACGCTACCCGGCGACCTCAGCCAACATGTGCATCTCAAGCCGACGGACTACCGGGCGAGTTTCCGGAGTTTGGTGGGGTAAAGGCAGGGTTCTGTTGAGCCGAATGGCTGTGTGCGGCCGATTCTGTTGAAAAAGTAGCGGCCTCCCCATGCCGTTGGCAAAATTGCTTTGTCAGCGAGCGTGGGGGCGAACAGCATGATGGGACAGTTACCGGGAGGACAGCAGCGCCTGTTCTACTCGTTCAATCTGGAAGATCACGTCCCGGCCCAACATCTCCTGCGCAGCATCGACCAGTGCTTGGATCTCAGTGATCTACGTGCCTACCTGGCAGATTTCTATAGCCCCATCGGGCGTCCCTCGATTGACCCGGAGTTGATGGTGCGCATGCTGGTCGTCGGCTACTTGCTATGGCATTCGTTCCGAGCGGCGATTGTGCGAAGAGGTGCACCTGAACCTGGCCTATCGCTGGTTCTGCCGGTTGGGTCTGGAAGACGAAGTCCCCAATCACTCGACCTTCTCGAAGAATCGCCATGGGCGTTTTCGTGACAGCGATCTATTCCGCTGGTTATTCAATGAGGTGCTGCGGCGCTGCATGGCAGCCGGCCTAGTCAAGGGTGAAGGTTTCGCCGTCGACGCCAGCATCATTAAGGCGGATGCCAGCCGGCAACGTGGGGTGGCGGGAGATGAGGTCGATTGGAACGATCCAAAGCTCAGCAGCCGCGCAGTGCGCGAGTACCTCGAAGCCCTTGATGAAGAGGCGCTGGCTGAGGCTCTTCCCAAGAAAATTTCGCTCACTGATCCTCAGTCCCGTTGGACAGCAGCGCCAGGTGGCCCGGCCTTTTTTGCCTACTCCACGAATTACCTGATCGACACTGAGCACGGTGTGATCATGGACGTGGAAGCTACCCCGGCGCACCGTACCGCCGAAGTCGATTCGACTAGGACGATGGTCGAGCGTGTCGAGGCGCAGTTCGATCTCACACCGGAACGCCTTATCGGCGATACCGCTTATGGCACCGCCCCGATGCTGGCCTGGATGGTCGAAGAAAAGGACATCGAACCGCATGTGCCGGTGTGGGACAAGACCGAGCGCAAGGACGACAGCCTCTCCAGTAACGACTTTCACTGGAGTCAGGACGCCAATGAATATCGCTGCCCAGCCGGCAAACCGCTACGCAGTGAATGGCGCGCCTTCACCCAGCAAAGGTCGCGGGTAACTAAGGCCAAAACCGTCATTTACCGCTCCAGCCAAACCGACTGCGCCACCTGCCCGTTGAAAGCGAAATGCTGCCCCAACACGCCGAATCGGAAGATCGTCCGCAGCATCCATGAGGCTGCCCGCGACGTGGCTCGACGCATCGCCAAGACACCGGAGTACCTCGTCTCTCGCTGCGAACGAAAGAAGGTGGAGATGCTTTTCGCCCACCTCAAACGGATCATGAAACTCGACCGTTTACGACTGCGTGGCCTAACGGGTGCCACTGACGAATTCACCTTGGCTGCGATGGTGCAGAACCTGCGCCGCATGGCCAAGCTTTTGCCTCAAGGGCCACCGCTGACGGGATAGGTATGCCTGCTACGAGCAGAAACCCTCAAATTAACCCTTAAACCTGAGCAAGGACGCTCAGTGAAACGCCGGAAGGCAACTTGAAGTGGCTTGCAGCCACTTCGACAGCAGGCACACCTGATCGGCAGGCTGCCGCTAAAGCTACTTTTTCAACAGAATCGGCCGATTTGTGCCGGTCGTCAAGGACCGCTTCGGATCACTCTCAACCGGATCGCGGGCCAGCTGATTTGCTAAAACCCGCGCCAAACTCAACGAAGGATTTCGCATGATCCGTTTTTTTTGGCGATCACGCTCGGCCTGATGGTTGGCTGCTCGTCGAGTTCAAGTTCGATCTGATCAGTGAGCGGTAGCGCAAGTGGATCGCCTCAGCCAAGCAGCGTTGTTGCCGGCGGCCGGAAGAAAGCCTTGAACTAGTAGCGGAAAGGATGAAACTTTATTTTTACGATTCTCAGCATTTTCCAAGGTTGAGCGAAAATTAGGATGATACTTTAATGATTCCGGCCTCCATCCCCACAAAACGCTTGCAGATGGCAGAATTGAAATAAGTCATTGTTTTAAATGGATTTTTGCAGGAATTGCTACGTTGCAGGGTCCTGTAGTTAGGATGACACTTTATTTTCCTCCCACAAGTCCACCAATTTGCAACGCGATGCGCTCATCGCCGCTGGTGTGAGCCTTGCGCACCTTTACGAGGATCTGGCCTCGGGCAGGCGCGATGATCGCCCAGGGTTGGCTGCTTGCCTGAAGGCGCTTCGTGAAGGGGACACGCTGATCGTGTGGAAGCTCGATCGGCTTGGCCGTGATCTGCGCCACCTGATCAACACCGTGCACGACCTAACTGCGCGTAGCGTGGGCCTGAAGGTCCTGACCGGTCACGGTGCGGCGGTCGACACGACGACTGCCGCCGGCAAGCTTGTGTTCGGTATTTTTGCCGCGCTGGCCGAGTTCGAGCGTGAGTTGATTTCCGAGCGAACAGTCGCTGGACTTATCTCGGCGCGCGCTCGCGGCAGGAAAGGGGGGCGCCCCTTCAAGATGACCGCCGCCAAGCTACGCCTGGCGATGGCCAGCATGGGGCAACCGGAAACCAAGGTGGGCGATCTCTGCGAAGAACTCGGGATTACCCGGCAGACGCTCTACCGGCACGTGTCGCCCAAGGGCGAACTGCGGCCAGACGGCGTAAAGCTGCTCTCCCTCGGTTCAGCCGCATAAATGGAGGCGACCTGGAACGGGGCGCTGTTCAGTGCGGCAACGATCCGATTACCGGTGTCGACCCAGAGCAGCCGTAGAGCTTTTGGGAAAGCTGTCGTTCAACGTTTGACATGAGGGGCGGCCAAGGGCGCCAGCCCTTGGACGTCCCCCTCGATGGAAGGGTTAGGCATCACTGCGTGTTCGCTCGAATGCCTGGCGTGTTTGAACCATGTACACGGCTGGACCATCTGGGGTGGTTACGGTACCTTGCCTCTCAAACCCCGCTTTCTCGTAGCATCGGATCGCTCGCAAGTTGCTCGGCGACGGGTCCGTTTGGATCTTGGTGACCTCGGGATCATTGAACAGCAACTCAACCAGTGCTCGAACCAGCTTGGTTCCCAAGCCTTTGCCCAGTTGTGATGCATTCGCCAGTGACTGGTCTATTCCGCGTACTCCTGGATCGGTTTCTTCTTCCCACCATCCGTCCCCGCTTCCAAGAGCAACGTACGACTGGGCATACCCAATCGGCTCTCCATTCAGCATTGCAATGTATGGAGTGACGGACTCTTGCGCTAAAACGCTTGGCAAGTACTGTTCCTGTACGTCAGCAAGTGTCGGGCGTGCTTCTTCTCCGCCCCACCACTCGACGATATGAGATCGATTTAGCCACTCATAGAGCATCGCAAGGTCATGCTCAGTCATGAGGCGCAGTGTGACGGAATCGTTGCTGTTGGTCACGATGCTGTACTTTGTGATGCCTAACGCTAAGTTCAGCGGCAGTTTGTAAGTTGCGCGTTGTGGAATACTTTGCGAAGCAAACCACAAAAGCGCAACTTACAAACTGTCCAGCCACGTAGTGGCGTGCTGCAACGACTTGTTAGAAATTTAGTTGCTTGGTTTTGATGGTTTTTTACTTTCGTTTAACCCTTTAACCGCCTGCTCTAATGTAAGTTTCAAGAGTGATGCGTCTCCAACTTCACTGTGACTTGGAACAACCAGTTTTGCCTTACCATATTTGGACTTTAATAATTTGGCGGACTTTGGCCAAGCTTCTATATTTGCGTCACCCAAATTGCCTAAACCGTACGGTTTAATAAAACAACCACCGAATAATATTTTCCTTTCAGGCAGCCAAACCACTACGTTATCTGGAGTGTGTCCCGGGCCTGGATAAAAAACTTCAATTTTATTTTTAACTAGCCAATAGTTAACTCCGCTAAATGAATTTGTGGCTTGAACCTTGCCGTCTTTTTTAAGCAGTTCATTTGTTAATTCAGATGCATACGTGGGGATAGATCGAGAATTAAGCCACTCTATTCCGCCCGTGCTGTCGCTATGAAAATGAGAGGAAATACTGCCTTTTATTTTATAGCCACGCTCCACAAACCAAGTGACTAACTTTTCAGTATCTTTAGCCGTAAATGGAGTGTCAATTAGATAAGCCTCAGCATTTACAAGAACCACCAAACCATGTTTAGGAACAACGCCCCACCCGTTAACTTCTTCAAACGAAGTATGAACATAAACGCCTTCATCAAGCTTTTCAATTTTTAAATCTGGCAAAGACTCTGCTGCGGTAGCAATGCTGCAAAACAAAAATATAAAGAATACAGATAACTTGCTCATACTTTTCCTTTTCTAACTTTGTTTTAGGGCGACTGCCCTGCTGCGTAACATCGTTGCTGCTCCATAACATCAAACATCGACCCACGGCGTAACGCGCTTGCTGCTTGGATGCCCGAGGCATAGACTGTACAAAAAAACAGTCATAACAAGCCATGAAAACCGCCACTGCGCCGTTACCACCGCTGCGTTCGGTCAAGGTTCTGGACCAGTTGCGTGAGCGCATACGCTACTTGCATTACAGCTTACGAACCGAACAGGCTTATGTCCACTGGGTTCGTGCCTTCATCCGTTTCCACGGTGTGCGTCACCCGGCAACCTTGGGCAGCAGCGAAGTCGAGGCATTTCTGTCCTGGCTGGCGAACGAGCGCAAGGTTTCGGTCTCCACGCATCGTCAGGCATTGGCGGCCTTGCTGTTCTTCTACGGCAAGGTGCTGTGCACGGATCTGCCCTGGCTTCAGGAGATCGGAAGACCTCGGCCGTCGCGGCGCTTGCCGGTGGTGCTGACCCCGGATGAAGTGGTTCGCATCCTCGGTTTTCTGGAAGGCGAGCATCGTTTGTTCGCCCAGCTTCTGTATGGAACGGGCATGCGGATCAGTGAGGGTTTGCAACTGCGGGTCAAGGATCTGGATTTCGATCACGGCACGATCATCGTGCGGGAGGGCAAGGGCTCCAAGGATCGGGCCTTGATGTTACCCGAGAGCTTGGCACCCAGCCTGCGCGAGCAGCTGTCGCGTGCACGGGCATGGTGGCTGAAGGACCAGGCCGAGGGCCGCAGCGGCGTTGCGCTTCCCGACGCCCTTGAGCGGAAGTATCCGCGCGCCGGGCATTCCTGGCCGTGGTTCTGGGTTTTTGCGCAGCACACGCATTCGACCGATCCACGGAGCGGTGTCGTGCGTCGCCATCACATGTATGACCAGACCTTTCAGCGCGCCTTCAAACGTGCCGTAGAACAAGCAGGCATCACGAAGCCCGCCACACCGCACACCCTCCGCCACTCGTTCGCGACGGCCTTGCTCCGCAGCGGTTACGACATTCGAACCGTGCAGGATCTGCTCGGCCATTCCGACGTCTCTACGACGATGATTTACACGCATGTGCTGAAAGTTGGCGGTGCCGGAGTGCGCTCACCGCTTGATGCGCTGCCGCCCCTCACTAGTGAGAGGTAGGGCAGCGCAAGTCAATCCTGGCGGATTCACTACCCCTGCGCGAAGGCCATCGGTGCCGCATCGAACGGCCGGTTGCGGAAAGTCCTCCCTGCGTCCGCTGATGGCCGGCAGCAGCCCGTCGTTGCCTGATGGATCCAACCCCTCCGCTGCTATAGTGCAGTCGGCTTCTGACGTTCAGTGCAGCCGTCTTCTGAAAACGACAGTGCTACCTGTGCAACACCCCCTCAAAAATGTACGGAAAACTCTATCGCTATTCACTATTATGCGGAAACCTGTTTTTGATGGTTATCCGCCTATGTTGGTTGGCTACATGCGCGTGTCGTCGGACTCCGACCGCCAGAGCACGGACTTGCAGCGCGACGCGCTGCTCGCCGCCGG
>NZ_JBLUPS010000012.1:0-194513 GCF_048068035.1 Pseudomonas sp. NY11955 | reverse complement strand
CACGATACCCAGCAGGCCGATGACCATCTCCAGGCTGCGCTGCATGGCGATGCCCACCAGCACATCGGGGCCAACGCCCTGTTCGCGCAGCTTGTGCGCCAGTTGGTTGGCGCGGCGATTCAGTTCGGCATAGCTCAAGGTCTGCTCGCCAAACACCAGCGCCGGGGCGTCCGGGGTGGCGAACACCTGGGCCTCGATCAGTTGATGGATGCTGCGCTCATCCGGGTACGCGGCCTGGGTGCCGTTCCAGCCTTCGACCATCCGTTGCTGTTCCGTTTGGCCCAGCATTGGCAGCTCGCCGATAACGGCATCTGCCTGCTCGACCAGGGCCTGCAGCAGGTTGGCAAAGTAGCCCGCCAGGCGGCCGATCGCCTCGTCGCTCCACAGCGCACGGTCGTGGCTGAACTGCATCGACAAGGTGGCGCCCAGTTCCACCACCAGGGTCAGCGGGTAGTTGGTCTGCTCCTGCACCGCTACGTCACCAAAGCGCAGGCCACCTGGCGCGCCCTGTTGCAACGCTTCGGCCACCGGGTAGTTTTCGAACACCAGGATACTGTCGAACAACGCGTCGCCGCCCTGCCCCGCCCAGCGCTGCACGTCGTACAGCGGCGTGTGCTCGAACTCGCGCACGGCCAGGTTGCCGGCCTGCACCTGGCCGATCCACTCGGCCACGCGCTGCTCGGCACGCGGCGCGCCGATGACCGGCAAGGTGTTGATGAACAGGCCGATCTGCTCTTCCACCCCAGGCAGGTCAGCCGGGCGCCCGGCCACGGTGGCGCCGAAGCACACACTGGCCTGGCCGGTGCAACGCTGCAACAGCAGCAGCCACGCCGACTGCACCAGGGTGTTGACCGTGACCCGATTGGCCCGGGCGAAGGCTTCGATGCGGGCGGTCTGCTCGCGGTCGAAGGCCTGGCGGTAGTCACCGTAACCCGTGTCTGCGGCGCCAGCTTTGCCGGCGATGGCCTGGGCCAGGCGGGTCGGCTCGTCCAGGGTGGCAAGCTGAGCCTTCCAGAACGCTTCGGCAACGGCTGCGTCCTGGCCTTGCAGCCAGGCGATGTAATCGCGGTAATGCGTGGCCTGCGCTGGCGGTTCCACGCCTGCATAGCGTTGCAGCACTTCACCCAACAGCCGCGAGGTGCTCCAGCCGTCCATCAGGATATGGTGGTTGGTGTAGATCAGGTGATGGCTGGCATCACCTGTACGCACCAGTACCAGGCGCAACAGCGGCGCGGCGGCCAGGTCGAAGCCGCGCTGGCGCTCAGCCTCGGCCAGCGTCTGCAGCGCCTGCTCCAGGGCAGGCTGGCCGCGCCAGTCGTGCTCGCTGAACGGCAACTCGACAGCCTTGCGCACCACCTGCACGGCCTGCTCCAGTTCACCCTGCAAGACAAAACCGCTGCGCAGGATGTCGTGGGCGTCGAGCGTGGCCTGCCAGGCTTGCTGGAAGCGCTGCACATCCAGCCCCTGCACATCCACGCGCAATTGGTTGATGTAATTGCCGGCCTGCTGGTCGTAAAGGGTGTGGAACAGCATGCCCTGCTGCATGGGCGACAGCGGGTACACATCGGCGATCTGCGCTGCCGCCAGCGGCAGGCTGTCCAGCTGCGCCTGGGTCAATGCGGCCAGCGGGAAGTCCGACGGCGTCACGCCCTGATGCCGGGCATCGCAGCAATGCTCGACCAGCTCGGCCAGGGCCTGCTCATAGGCTTGGGCCAGGCGCTCGATGGTTGCCGGGTGGTGCACGTCGGCGCTGTAGGTCCACTCCAGGAACAGCTCGCCGCCATACACCTGGCCGGTGATGCTCAGCCAGTTGCCCAGTTGCGCGCCTGCGCATTGATTGCGGCCAGCACTTTCGCCGCTTGGGGTGAACAGGGCATCGGCTTCGCCAGTGAAACTGGCGTCGAACTGGCCCAGGTAGTTGAAGGTGACACGGGCCTGGGCGGCGCGCTCAAGCTGCCCACGCACCTCGGTATCGCCGAGGTAGCGCAGCAGGCCATAGCCGATGCCTTTGTCCGGTACGGCGCGCAGTTGCTCCTTGATGGCTTTGATCGACTGGCCAAGGTCGTGTTCGGGCGTGAGGCGCACCGGGAACAGGCTGGTGAACCAGCCTACGGTGCGGCTCAGGTCGAGGTCGTCGAACAGGTCCTCGCGGCCATGGCCTTCGAGCTGGATCAATACATTGTCTTGCCTGCTCCACTGGCACAGCGTGCGCGCCAGTGCGGTCAGCAGCAAATCGTTGATCTGCGTGCGGTAGGCCGCCGGCGCCTGCTTCAGCAGTTTGGCAGTGCGTTCGGCATCCAGCCGTGACGCGGCCGTGCGGGCATGGCTGTTGTCCAGGCTGCCTTGCGGGTTATCGCGCGGCAGTTCGACATTGCCGCCGGCCAGTGCCTGCAACCAGTAACTGCACTGGGCTTGCAGCGCAGGGGTGCCGGCGTGGGCGGTCAGGCGTTCGGCCCAGGTTTTCACCGACGCGCTCTTGGCTGGCAGGCTCACGGCCTGGCCGTTGAGCAATTGCCTGTAGGCTTCCTGCAGGTCTTCCAGCAACACCCGCCATGACACACCGTCGACCACCAGGTGGTGAACCACCAACAACAGACGCTGCTGGCCTTCGGCGAAATCGAACAGTTCGCCACGTAGCAATGGCCCATGTTCCAGGTTCAGGCTGGCTTGTACCTCATTGCCGGCTGCCTCCAGTTCGCCCAGCGCCGCCAGGTTGTGCTGGCGCAATAGCGGTGCGTTATCCAACGGCTGGAAACGTGCCTGCCACTGGCCATCGCCACGGGTGAAGCGCAGACGCAGAGCATCGTGCTGCTCGACCACCGCGCGCAAGGCTGCCTCCAGCTGACGCAGCTGTACCGGGCTGGCCGGTTTGAGCAATACCGACTGGTTCCAGTGCGCCGGTTGCGCGACATCCATCTCGAAGAACCGCGCCTGGGCGGGTAGTAACGCCACTTCGCCGCTGGTGGTCGTGTCCACGGCTGGCGCGGCAGCCAGCGGCTGCTTGGCCTCGATGCGCTTGGCCACTTGCGCCAGCTGGGCGATGGTCTGTTGTTCGAACAACTGCTTGGGGGTGATCTTGATGCCCTGGCGCTTGGCCCGGGCAATGATCTGCAGGCTGAGGATCGAATCGCCGCCCAGCTCGAAGAAGTTGTCGCTGCTGCCGACCTGCTCCAGCTTGAGCACATCGGCCCACACAGCGGCCAGCTTCTCCTCGATTTCACCTTGCGGCGCCACATAGCCACGGCTGACCGCGCCCGGCGCGGGTAGCGCGCGCTTGTCGAGCTTGCCATTGGCGGTCAGTGGCAGACGCTCCAGCAGCATTATCTGCGCCGGCACCATGTACTCAGGCAAGCGTGCTTGCAGTTGTGCCTGCAGTTGCTGCTCGGTGACGCCAGCATCGGCTACCACATAAGCCACCAGTTGCAGGCGCTCGGCATCACTGTCCAGCGGCAGGGCCAGCACCACGGCCTCGCTGACCGCAGGCAAGCCCGCCAGTAGCCGACCCACTTCGCCCGGTTCCACGCGGTAACCACGAATCTTCACCTGGTCGTCGGCACGGCCGATGAACTCGATCAGGCCATCGGCTGCCAGCCGCGCACGGTCGCCGGTGCGGTACAAGCGGGCACCGCCCTCGGTCGGTACGAAGCGTTCGGCAGTCAGCCCAGGTTGGCCCAGGTAGCCCTGGGCGACGCCCTGCCCGCCCAGGTACAACTCGCCGGCCACATGCGCCGCCAACGGGTTGAGGTAGCCATCCAGCACGTGGGCGCAAGCGTTGCCCAGCGGGCGACCGACCGGCACCGTGCGGCAGCCCGGCACGGGCTGGTCGGGCTCGAAGGTGAGCACGCCAACCGTGGTTTCGGTCGGGCCATAGTGGTTGATCACCCGGCAACCCGGGCGCAGTTCGCGGATTTTTTCCAACAGCCCCCAACTGCACGCTTCGCCGCCGAGAATCAGCGCCTCGGCAGGCAGCACATCGGCAGCGCGGGCTGCTTGCAGCAGACCTTGCAGGTGGCTTGGCACCAGTTTCAACACCCCTACCTGATGCTGCGCCATGTAGCTGGCGAAACCATCCGGGTCGAAGGCCAGTTCCTGCGGCAGCAAGTGCAGCAAGCGGCCCGATGCCAGGGCGCCGAACAGCACGGTATGGCCAAGGTCGGCTGCCGGGGTGGAAACCATCGCCATGCTCGCCTCGGCCGGTAACTGCAAGCGCTCCAGCACTGCCTGGGTATAGCTGGCCAGCGCCCCGTGGCTGACCACCACGCCTTTCGGCTGGCCGGTCGAGCCCGAGGTGTAGATAAGGTAAGCCGGCTGCTCAGAGGCGATTGCCAGGTCGAGCGGGCTGTCGCTACAGCTTGCCCAGGCGGTGTGGTCGCAGGCAATCACCTGCAAGCCGTCCAGGCCAGCGAAACGATGGTCGCCGGGTTCGTGCAGCAGCGCGGCGGCGCCACTGTCGCCAATCAATTGCTGCAGACGCTCCTGCGGTTGCTGAGTGTCCAGTGGCAGATAGGCCGCACCGGTCTTGAGCACCGCGAGCAAGGCGCTGACCCACTCGATGGAACGCGGCAGGCACAAGGCAACGACGCTGCCTGCGCCGACCCCGCGTTGGCGCAGGTAGTCGGCCAGACGATTGGACGCCGCCTCCAGCCCGGCTTGGGTCATGAACCGGTCACCGGCGCGCACGCCGCCGCGCGCCTGGCCTTGAACCCTTGCCTGGCGCCACAGGGCGAGGAAGTCACCGTGTGGATAGGCCTGCACGGCCGTTGGCAGCGCATCTGCGACGTCCGGGCAATCGACGATCGCCTGCTGCGGGTCGCGAACCAGTGCATCCAGTACCTGTCGCAGCGAAGCGGCCATGCGCTCGATGGTGGCTTGTTCGAACAGGTCGATGGCGAAGGTGAAGTAGCCTTCGATCCCGTCGGCCTTGTCGGAGAAGTCGAAGGCCAGGTCGAAACGGGCATCGCCGCCGTCACGGGCAAAGCCTTCCACCTCCAGCGCGCCCAGGCGCTGGCGCCCTGCCTCGCTGGCGGCCACGTGCTGGTTGATCTTGAACTGGAACAGCGGGTTGTGGGCCAGGTTGCGTTCGGGCAGCAAGGCGTCGACCAAATGCTCGAACGGCAACTCCTGGTGCGACTGGGCGCCGCCAATCACCTCTTTCACTTGCTCCAGCAGTGCAGCGAAGGTGGCACGCTCGTCCACCTGCACACGCAGGACCTGGGTGTTGATGAAGAAGCCGATCAGGCCTTCCAATTCCTTGCGGTTACGCCCGGCATTCGGCGCGCCGATACGGATGTCGGCCTGGCCGCTGTAGCGCGACAGCACCACCGCCATGGCCGCCAGTACCAACACGAACAGCGTATGGCCGCCCTTGCGCGCCAGGCTGCGCAGGGCCTCGGCCTGCTCGCCGGCGATGTCCACGCGCACCACCGCACCGCGCTGGCTTGGCGTGGCCGGGCGTTCGAAGTCCAGCGGCAGGCTCAGCACCGGTTGCTCGTCGCCCAACTGCGCCTGCCAGTAGGCCAGTTGGCGCTGGGCTTCACCGGCTTCAAGCCAGGCGCGCTGCCAGATGGCGTAGTCGGCGTACTGAATCGGCAATGCCGGCAGTTCGGCCTGCCGGCCCTCGGCCAGGGCGGTGTACAGCTGGATGAACTCCTGCACCAGCACATCGCTCGACCAACCGTCGGAGATGATGTGGTGCATGCTCAGCGCCAGGACATGCTCCTGGTCCGCCACCCTCAGCAAGGTCACCCGCAGCAGCGGCCCGCTCAGCAGGTCGAACGGCTGCTTGAGTGCCGCGTCCACGGCCACGCTCAGCGATGCTGCATCGGGCTCGCCGTCGAACATCACCAGTTCCAGGGGCAGCGGGCAGTGGTCGAGGATTTCCTGGTGGAATTCACCCTCCACGGAGGCGAAGCGCGTGCGCAGCGATTCGTGGCGTTGCACCAGCGCGTCCAGCGCCTGTTGCAGCACCGCCTGGTCCAATGCGCCTTTCAGGCGCACGGCCATCGGTACGTTGTAGGCCGAGCTGTCAGGCTCCAGCTGCCAGAGGAACAGCAGTCGCTGCTGGGCGTACGACAGCGGAATGTGCGCCAGGCCCTGGCGGGCGGGCACGATGGGCAGCAGGCGGAAGCTCTGCCCGCTGGCCTGCATCTTGTCCAGGATCTGCTGGCGTTGCTCCACGGGGAGGCCGACGAAACGTTGGGCGATACGTTGTGCTGCTGTGAGTTCCATGTCAGGCCTCTGTGAATGCGTTCATCATGTGTTCGATATCGCTCAGGCCGTCGTCGGAAAGGGACAGGGCCTGCTCATCTAGCACCTGGGCGAAGGCGCGCAATTGCGGGTGGGTGAAGATCAGCCGCAGGGGTATGTCCAGCCCCAACTCGACGTTGATCCGCGACACCGCCTGGGCAGCCAGCAAGGAGTGGCCGCCCAGTTCGAAGAAGTTGTCGTTCAAGCCGACCCGGGCGACGTTCAGCAACTGCGCCCAGAGGTGCGCCAACTGCTGCTGCCGCTCGGTCTGCGGCGCCTCGTAGTCATGCTGCGGCTGGTTAGGGTCCGGCAGCGGCAGGGCCTTGCGATCGAGCTTGCCGCTCGGGGTCAGCGGCATGCTCGCCAGGGTCACCAGGTAGGTCGGGATCATGTAGTCCGGCAGGCTGGCCTTGAGGTACTGCTTCAAGGCCAGGCGCAGATCGCCGTCATGCCCTTCAGCCGGCACGGCATAGGCGCACAGCTGCTTGCCGCCGGGCAGGTCGATGGCCAGTACCGTGGCCTCGCGCACGTCCGGGTGTGCCCGCAGGTACTGCTCGATCTCGCCCAGCTCGATGCGAAAGCCCCGCACCTTCACCTGGTGGTCGACACGGCCGCGATAGGCCAGCTGGCCGTTTTCGTCATAGCAACCCAGGTCACCGGTGCGGTACAGGCGGCCACCGCCAACCGGGTCGAACGGGTCGGGGATGAAGCGCTCGGCAGTCAGCGATGGCCGCTGGTGGTAACCACGTGCCAGGCAGCCTGCCCCGCCGATGAACAACTCGCCGGGCACCCCTACCGGAGAGGGCGCCAGGCCATCGTCCAGGGCATGCAAGCTACGGCCTGGTAGCGCGCGGCCGATCGGCACGCCACCCTGGCTGATCTGCTGCGCGGTCATCTGCGAGCAGTCATAGGTGGTGGCGACCACGGTGGCTTCGGTCGGCCCGTAGGTGTTCAGCAGGCGCACCGCTGGCGGGCCGTCGGCCAGCCAGGCGCGCAGGGCGTCTTCCGGCACTGCCTCGCCACCGACATGAATCTGCTTCAACTGGCCATAGGCCTGCGGCGGGCGGCGCTCCAGCGCCAGCAGGCGCCAGTAGGCTGCCGGCAGGTCGGCCACGGTCACACCGTGGCGGTTGATTTCGTCCAGCAAGGTCGCGGTGTCCCACAGCCGCAGATCGCGCAGCACTACGCAGGCGCCCTGGGCCAGCGGCGGGAAGAACTGCTCGATGAAACCGTCGAAACTGAAAGTGGCGAACTGCAGCACGCGATCGTTCGGGCTCAGCCGCGAATAGTCACCGGCCACCTGGCAGAACACCGACAAGGCATGGTGATCGATGGCCACACCCTTGGGCATGCCGGTGGAACCCGAGGTATAGATCACGTAGGCCAGGTTTTCCGGCGCAGCCTGGTTGGCCAGCGGCTCGGCGGGCCAGGCGTTCAGCCACTCGGTACCCGACTCCAGCAGCACGCAGGGCAGCTGTGCGCTCAACCGCAGGCGTTCACGCGAGGGCGCATCGGCCATCAGCAAGCCGATGTTGCTGTCCTCGACCATGTAGGCCAGGCGCTCTTGCGGGTAGTCCGGGTCCAACGGCACATAGGCGCCACCCGCCTTGTGGATGGCGATCAGTGCCAGGGCCATGCCCAGGCCGCGCTCCACGGCCACGCCAACCAGGCGATCCGGGCCAACGCCCAGTGCCCGCAGGCGATGCGCCAGCTGGTTGCTGCTGCGGTCGAGTTCGGCGTAGGTCATCTGCCGGTCGTCGAAGATCAGCGCCAGAGCGTCTGGTCGCTGACGCGCCTGGTGCTCCAGCAGTTGGTGTGCGCACAGCCCGCTAGTGGCCTGCGGCGCCGGCTTCCAACCATGGGTCAGTTGCTGGTGTTCGGCGTTACCGAGCATGTCGAGCTCGGCAATGCAGCGCTGCGGCTCGGCGCAGATGGCTTCCAACAGCGCCTGCCAATGGCCGGCCATGCGCTCGATGCGCGCAGCGTCGAACAGGTCGGTGGAGTAGTTGAACGAAGCGGTCACACCATCGGAACGCTCCAGGGTGTTGAGCGAGATGTCGTACTGCGCACCGGGCTCCAGCAGGTCCACTTCCTTGACCTGCAAGCCGTGCAGGGCGTTGCTGGACACCTGTTCGCCCAGGTCGCGCAGGTGGTTGTACAGCACCTGGAAGAACGGGTTGACGCCCTGGTCGCGGTCCGGGTACAGCGCTTCGGCCACCTCAAGGAACGGCACATCTTTGTTGGCCTGGGCCTGCAGGGTGGTTTCCTTGATCGCCGCCAGCAGTTGCGGGAACCGCTGGCTGCCATCGACGCCGATGCGGGCCACCACCACGTTGATGAAGAAGCCGATCAGCCCCTCCAGCTCCAGGCGGTTGCGGTTGGTAACGGGCACACCAATGTTCAACGTATCTTTGCGGCTGTAGCGCGACAGCACGATGGCATAGGCCGCCAGAAACACATGGAACAGCGTGGCGTTGGACGCCACCGCCAAGGCACGCAGGCGCTCGGTCAGGGCCAGCGGCAGGCGCACGTCAAAGCGGCTGCCCTGGTAGCTCTTGACCTGCGGACGGGTGCGATCAGCAGGCAGTTCGAGCACTTCGAAATCGTCCTCCAGGCGCGCTTTCCAGTAGTCGATCTGGGTCTGCATCTGCCCTTCGGCCAGCCACTTGCGCTGCCAGGCGGCGAAGTCGGCGTACTGCACCGGCAATGGCTCGATGACCTGCTGCCGGCCCGTGGCCGCCGCGTTGTAGGCAGCAGCCAACTCGCGTACCAGCAGGCTCATCGACCAGCCATCGGAAACGATGTGATGCAGGGTCAGCGACAACAGGTGCTCTTGCCCATTCACCTTGAACAGACGGGCACGCAGCAGCGGCCCCTGCTCCAGGTCGAACGGGACGAAGGCTTCGGCTTCCAGCTTGCGCAGCTGCGCCGCGTGGTCCTGGCCGCTGAGGTCTTCGAAACCGATAGGCACCGTGACGGCTGGCAGGATGCGCTGCCACGGCAAGCCATCGGCTTCGACGAACACCGTGCGCAGTGACTCGTGGCGGGCCACCAGCGCATCCAACGCTGCCTGCACCGCTGCACGGTCAAGGTTGCCCTGCATGCGCACGGCCATCGGTGTGTTGTAGGCCAGGCTTTCGGGGTTGAGCTTCCAGAACAGCCACTGGCGGTTCTGCGAACGGGAAACCGGCAGCGGTTGCTGGCGGTCGAGGATTTCGATGTCCAGGCCAGCACCCTGCTCGCCCTCGGCCACCGCCTGGGCGAAAGCCTGCAGGTCGACGGTGTCGAACAGGGTACGCAGCGGGATATCCAGCCCCAACTGCTTGCGCACCCGTGAAACGGCCTGGGTGGCCAACAGCGAATGGCCGCCGAGGGCGAAGAAGTTGTCGGTCAGGCCCACCTGCGGTACTTGCAGGACCTCCGCCCAGATTCGAGCCAGCTGCACCTGCAGCGGGGTTTGTGGCGCCTGGTAGACCACCTGGGTAGCGACCGGCTCTGGCAGCGCCTTGACGTCGACTTTGCCGTTGACGGTGACCGGCAGGTGATCCAGCACCATCAGGTAGGTTGGCACCATGTGCTCGGGCAGCAGGCCTTTGAGGCTAGCGCGGATCGAGTCCTGCCAGGCCAGGCTGTCGGCCGGCACCTGGCTGGGCACCAGCCAGGCGGCCAGTTGCAATTGCGGCGCCTGGCCATGCACGCGGACCAGGGCATTGGCGACGCCGTCCAGCCCACGCAGCTGGCTTTCGATTTCGGCCAGCTCGACGCGGTAGCCGCGGATTTTCACCTGGCCATCCATACGCCCGGCGAACTGCAGGTCGTTGCCCTGGCGCACCCAGTCACCGCTGCGGTACAGGCGCTGGCCGTGGCTGCCGTGCGGGTCGGGGACGAAGCGTTCGGCGGTGAGCGACGGGCGGTTCAGGTAGCCACGGGCAAGGCCCGCACCGCCGATGTACAGCTCGCCCTTGGCCTTGGCCGGCAGTGGCTGCAGGCAGCGGTCAAGCACCGCCACGTAGGTGTTGGCCAACGGCTGACCGAGGTGGGTTTGCTCGCTCAGTTCGGCGACCAGCACGCCGACCGTGGTTTCGGTCGGGCCATAGTGGTTGAACACCTTGAGCGCTGGCGCCAGTTGGCGGATCCTGCCCAGCAGGCCCGGGCTGATGGCCTCGCCACCAAGCACCAGGCACTGGCCAGGCAGCGCCGCGCGGCCAGCCACCAACATGGCCTCCAGGTGCGAAGGCACGATCTTCAGCGCATCCACCTGGTGCTCGGCCAGGTAGGCAGCGAAGCCTTCGGCGTCCAGCACCTGTTCGCGCAGCAGCAGGTGCAGTGTGTGGCCGCCGCACAGGGCGCCGAACAGCATGGTGTGGCCAAGGTCGGCAGCCGGGGTCGAAACCTGGGCCATGCTACGAATACGCTGCACCGGCAGGCGCGCGTCGATGCCGTCGACATAGTTGGCCAGGGCGCCGTGGCTGATCGCCACGCCCTTGGGCTGGCCGGTGGTGCCGGAGGTGTAGATCACGTAGGCCAGGTTGGCCGCTGCCGGCACAGTGCGCGGGGCGCGGGCGGTGCCAGTTTGCACCCAATCGATACGCCGCACCTTGTCGGCCAGTTCTGCCTGCCAGTTGCCGGGCGCCAGCACCAGGCGCGTGCCGCTGTCGGCGAGCATGTAGGCCAGGCGCTCGGCCGGTTGTTCAGGCTCCAGAGGCAAATACGCACCACCGGCCTTGAGTACCCCCAGGATACTGGCAAGCATGCCGACGCTGCGGTCGGCCAGCACGCCGACCAACGTGTCGGGCCCTACCCCGGCCTCGATCAACCGAGTGGCGATTGCTTCGGCTCGCGCATCGAGCTCGGCGAAGCTGGCCTGCTCACCTGCGGCCATCACCGCGGTACGCTGGGGGTGGCTGCTGGCGGCAGCGGCAAAGCGCTGGTGCACCAGCAGGGTTGCCTCGCCTGGCTGCGGTTCACCGGCAGCAACGGCCAGGCCAGGCAAAGGCAGTTCGCCTACGGCGCCAGCGGTTTCATCGGCCAGCGCGTTTACCAACGCCAGCCATTGCTCGCCGAGGGCTTCGACGGTGGTGGCATCGAACACATCCGTGGCATAGGTGAACGCCGCCTGCAACTGCCCGGCGCGTTCGTGGGTGTCCAGCGCCAGGTCGAAGCGTGCGCTGTGCTTTTCCAGCGTGATCGGCGCCAGGCTCAGGCCGGAGCGGGTCTCGATGGCCTGCACGTCCGCCACCTGCGCCTGATGGTTGAACAGCACACGGAACAGCGGGCTTTCGCTGCTGCGCGGCAGGTCCAGGGCTTCGACCAACTGCTCGAACGGCAGGTCCTGGTGGCTTTGTGCGCCCACGGCGGTTTCCCGCACGCGCTGCAGCAGGCCGGCGATATCCAGCAGTGGGTCGATCTCGGTGTGCAGCACCTGGGTGTTGATGAAGCAGCCGATCAGGCCTTGGCCTTCGGCACGGTTGCGGTTGGCGATAGGTACGCCCACGCGGATCGCGGCCTGGCCGCTGTAGCGCTGCAGCAGCAGCTTGAAGGCGGCCAGCAAGACCATGAACAGCGTAACGTTGTGCTTGCGTGCCACGGCGCGCAGGCGTTCGGCAACCTCGGCGGCGACGGGGAAGGCGTGGCGCGCGCCCCGGTAGTCGGGCCGGCCTTGGCGGGTACGATCCAGTGGCAGTTCCAGCGGCGAATGGTCATCGCCCAGGCGTGCCTGCCAGTAGGCCAGCTGGCGCTCCTGCTCACCGGCCTGCAGCCAGCTGCGCTGCCACAGGGCATAGTCGCGGTACTGGATCGGCAGCGCATCGAGCGTGGCCTCGGTGCCGGCCACGGCGGCATCGTACAGGTGCAGGAATTCATCGATCAGCACGTTCATCGACCAGCCGTCGGCGACGATGTGGTGCAGGGTCAGCAGCAGTACATGCTCCTGTGCAGCCAGTTGCAGCAGGCGCACTCGCAGCAGCGGGCCGCTGGCCAGATCGAACGGGGCCAGGGCTTCGGCTTCGGCGATGGTTTCAATCGCAGCTTGGCGGGTGTCTTCGTCCAAGTCAGCCAGGGCATCCTGGCGCAACTGCAATGGTGCGGCAACTGCATCCACCTGCTGGCGCACATCATCGCCGTCGGCGACGAAACGGGTGCGCAAGGTTTCGTGGCGCGCCACCAGGGCATCGAAGGCCTGCTGTAGAGCAGCCAGGCTCAGCGGGCCATGCAGGCGCACGGCCATGGGCAGGTTGTACGCCGCGCCTTGCGGGTCGAGCTGCCAGAGGAACCACATGCGCCGCTGGGCATACGACAGCTGGTCACGCTCGGCCACCTCCACGCCGGGCGCGATCGGCAGCACGGAAAAGTCCATGCCCTCGCCCTGCAGCGCCTTGAGGAACAGGCGGCGCTTGTCGGGGCTGAGTTCGATGAAGCGGCGGGCGAGCTTGAGCGTTTGATCAGCATTCATGTCGAGCGGTGTCCTGGCAGTCGAGCGGTAACTGTCAGACGAAGGCATGGGGGGCTGATTTAGGGGGGGATTGAAGCAGGGCCACCAGGGGCCCGCCGTTGGGAATTTGGCGCCTGTGAGATCGAGCGCCGCCCGCGCGGCGCATCGCGAGCGAAGCTCGCTCCTACATTTGTTTCGGGCCAATTATTCCTGTGACATGGGCGCGCGGCCCTTTGGCGCATGGCTGGATATCGCGTCGTACAAACAAGGCGGTCGCGCGCGCCTGTCACAGGCAATACTGTCCCGAAACAAATGTAGGAGCGAGCTTCGCTCGCGATGCGCCGCGCGGGCGGCGCTCGATCTCACAGGCGCTGCACCCCCCACGACAAACCCCTATCAGCCCAACACCTCGCTGTGCCCCTCGGCCATCGCCACCACCACCTTGCGCTTGCCAGTAAACGGCGAGCGGGCATGGGCCGCGAGCATGTTGTCGAGCATCAGCACATCGTTAGCCAACCAGGGGAAGCTGATGGTGCATTCATCCAGCACCCCGCGCACTTCATCGAGCAGCGTATCCTCGATGGTCGTACCGTCGCCGTAGTACACGTTACGCGGCAGGTCCTCTTCCTCGACAATGTCCATCAGCGATTCGCGTACCTCTGGCTGCAGGTTCGACACATGGAACAGGTGCGCCTGGTTGAACCACACGTCATCCCCGGTCACCGGGTGGCGTGCCACCACCTGGCAGCGCTGGCGGGTGCGCAGCTCGCCGTCGTCCTTCCAGATGCACTCGATGGCATGCGCCCGGCAGTAGGCCTCGACCTGGCGCGGGTCTTCGGTGTTGAACACCTGCGACCACTCCACATCGAGGCCGTTGCCATAGTTGCGCACATACATCAGCCCTTTCTCCTCCAGCCGTTGGCGAATGCGCGCCGGCATGCGCCGGTACACCTCACGGCTGTCGGCAATCGGCGTCTCGCCGCCGGTCTCGGCAGGGATCACGCTGTAGAACCAGATCTTCATCGGCCATTCCAGGGTGTAGGCCTGCTCGTTGTGCAACGGGATGCTCTGGTGCGCCGGGTACTCGGTGGAGGTGTACACCCCCTTGGTCACGTTGCTGCGCGGGGTGGAGCCGAACTCGTAGTTGAGCAGCGGGTGGCCGAAGGCGGCTGCAAACTGACGGAAGGCTTCGGCACCTGCCACCTCGAAGCCACGGAACAGGATGCCACCAGCCTGCAGCAGGTGCCGGTCCACCAGCGGCTGCAATTCGGCAAAGGCTTCCAGCAGGTCAATGCCCGGCTCCGGCGCGCGCACCAGCAGCGGCAGGTTGCCGCGCGCGGCATCCAGGGGTTCGATGGCAAAGCTCAGCAGTTCACTCATGTACGGTCACCTCAAGCCAGGGCCGCGTTGGCGGCGAAAACGGGTTTTGCGCCATCGCGGCGCCTGACTAGATGAACGAGCGGGCCAGCGGGAAATTCACCAGGGCAGCACACACAGGTAAAGCCAGCGCACGCCGGTTCGTCTGGTAGATGTGCACCCTTTCAACGCCCAGGAACCGTACATGACTCGCCAGCTTCTGCTCTTCGCCCTGCTCGCCGCAGCCCCGGCCGCCTGGTCGGCGGAGCAATGCGCCGTGGAAATCCACGGCACCGACCAGATGACCTTCGACAAGGCCACAATCAGCGTGCCCAAGGCCTGCAGCTCGTTCACCCTCACCCTCACCCACCCCGGCGAAATGCCGAAGAACGTGATGGGACACAACTGGGTGCTGAGCACTCAGGCTGACATGCAGGGCGTGCTCGATGACGGCCAGAAAGCCGGTGAAGCACAGGATTATGTGAAGCCTGGCGACACACGGGTGATCGCCCACACCCGGCTGATCGGCGGTGGCGAGAAGGACAGCGTCACCCTCGATACCAAGACGCTGAAGCCCGGTACCGACTACAGCTACTACTGCTCGTTCCCGTTCCACAGCACCTTGATGAAGGGCACCCTGACCCTCGGCAGCTGACCCCGCCCTCACTTTCACCAGCGAGATCACGCTTCATGAAAACCTCCTCCCCCGGGGCCATCCGCGAACTGCTGGGCCTGCTCAAACCTTACCGCCCGGCGGTCATCGTCTCGGTGCTGCTGGGCATGGTCGGCGGCCTCGCCGTGACCGCGTTGCTGGCCACCGTCAACCAGGGCCTGCATGCAGCAGGCGGCATGAGCCAAGGTGTGATCCTGGCCTTTGCCGGCCTGTGCGTGCTGGCCTTGGTCAGTAGCGTGGCGGCCGACAGCGGCACCAACTACGTCGGGCAGAAAGTCATCGCCCGGCTACGCAAGGACCTTGGCGCCAAGGTGCTGTCCGCGCCGATCGAACAGATCGAACGCTACCGCACCCACCGCCTGATCCCGGTACTGACCCGCGACGTCGACACCATCAGCGACTTCGCCTTCGCCTTCGCCCCGCTGGCCATCTCGCTCACCACGGTGACCGGCTGCATGGCCTACCTGGCGTGGCTGTCGTGGCCGATCTTCCTCATCACCCTGGCGGCCATCGGCATCGGCAGCGGTATCCAGTACGTGGCACGGCAAAAAGGCGTGGCGGGCTTCAACGCCGCCCGCGATGCCGAGGACAACCTGCAGAAGCACTACTCGGCCATTGCCGAGGGCGCCAAGGAGCTGCGCATCGACCGCCGTCGCCGCCATGCCATGCTGACGCGCAACATCCAAGGCACCGCCGATTTCATCGCCAACACCCACATCCGCGCCATCAACATTTTCGTGGCGGCCAAGAGCCTGGGTTCGATGCTGTTCTTCGTGGTCATCGGCCTGACCCTGGCCCTGCAATCGCTGTGGCCAAGCAACGACCCGGCGGTGATGAGCGGTTTCGTGCTGGTGCTGCTGTACATGAAAGGCCCGCTGGAAACGCTGATCGGCAACCTGCCGATCCTCGGCCGCGCCCAAGTGGCGTTCCGCCGCATTGCCGACCTGTCCGAGCGTTTCTCCTCGCCCGAACCGCACCTGCTGCTGGCGCCGCCGGTCAAGCGCGAAGCCCCGGCTACCGCGCACCTGGAACTGCACAACGTCGAATACGCCTACCCACCGGTGGACGGCAACGAGCCGTTTCGCGTCGGGCCTGTGAACCTGAGCATCGAGCCGGGCGAAATTCTGTTCATCGTCGGTGAAAATGGCTGTGGCAAGACTTCGCTGATCAAGCTGCTGCTGGGCCTGTACACCCCGCAACGTGGTGAAGTGCGCCTGAACGGCAAAGCCGTCGGCCCGGAGGCGCTGGACGACTATCGCCAGCTGTTCACCACCGTATTCGCCGATTACTACCTGTTCGAAGACCTGCCCGAGCACGAACACAGCCTGCCCAGCGATGCCACGCGCTACCTGGAACGGCTGGAAATTGCCCACAAGGTCAGCGTACGCGATGGCGCCTTTACCACCACCGACCTGTCGACCGGGCAACGCAAGCGCCTGGCGCTGGTCAATGCCTGGCTGGATGGGCGGCCGGTACTGGTGTTCGATGAGTGGGCGGCGGACCAGGACCCGACCTTCCGCCGGGTGTTCTACACCGAGCTGTTGCCGGACCTGAAGCGCTTGGGCAAGACCATCATCGTGATCTCGCATGATGACCGGTACTTCGATACGGCGGACAAGGTAGTGCACCTGAGCCGTGGCAAGGTGGTCGAAGCATTGGAGCCGGCCTGAAGAAATGTGGGGGCGCTTTGCGCCCCTTTCGCGGCACAAGGCCGCTCCTACAGGGACCGCGCCATGATGGGCTTGCGCGGTCCCTGTAGGAGCGGCCTTGTGCCGCGAATGGGCTGCCAAGCAGCCCAAATTGCGCAGAAATCAGAACAACCAGCGATACAACGCGTAAGCCACCACCACCGCCAGCACCGGCCGCAGCACGCGGTAGGCCTTGGGGTTGGCGCGCTTGAACTGCTTCACATGGCCACTGATCTTGTTGCTGAAGCGCTTGCTCCAGGCATACGCCTGGTTGATCCCACCCACGCGCTCGTCGTCGGTGTTCTGCGGCGCGGTGGCACGGCCGAGGAAGGCGCTGACCTGGCGGTTGATGCGGGTCATCAGCGGGCTGCTCAGCGGGCGTTCGATGTCACAGAACAGGATCACCCGAGTAACGTCGGTTTCGTTCTTGACCCAGTGCACGTAGGTTTCGTCGAACATCACGTCTTCGCCATCACGCCAGGCGTATTGCTCACCATCCACGTAAATGCGGCAGGCGTCGGAGTTGGGTGTGGATAGGCCCAGGTGGTAGCGCAGCGACCCCGCGAACGGATCGCGGTGCGGGTTCAGGTGGCTGCCGCCGGGCAGCAGGGCGAACATCGCGCCCTTGACGTTGGGGATGCTGCTGACCAACTCGACCGTGCGTGGGCACAGGGCTTCGGCCGATGGCAGCGGTTTGTCGTACCACTTCAGGTAAAAGCGCTTCCAACCCTTCTTGAAGAACGAGCCGAAGCCGGCATCGTTGTCCTTTTCGGCG
This sequence comes from Pseudomonas sp. NY11955, assembly GCF_048068035.1. Lineage (NCBI taxonomy): Bacteria > Pseudomonadati > Pseudomonadota > Gammaproteobacteria > Pseudomonadales > Pseudomonadaceae > Pseudomonas > Pseudomonas sp. NY11955. The sequence goes on along the minus strand of NZ_JBLUPS010000012.1, from coordinate 177,345 downwards.
GCGCGAATGTAGCCCTCGTCGAACAGGCGCATGGCCTCTTCGCGGATGTCCTGCCAGTTGTCTTTCAGCACGTCCAGCTCTGGGAAGCGCTGGCGGTCCAGGTAAGGCTTGGACGGCACACCGGAAAACAGGTACATCAACGCGTTATAGGGGGCGAACAGCGCCGAATGGTTGACGAACTGGCGCAACACCGGCAGGCGGGCCTTGCCGCGCAGGTGCACGAACAGCACGCTGCCGAAAAACACCAGCAAGACACCCGCCTTGGCTGCAAAGGAAAAGGTCATGCTTTCACTCCTTGGGGAAGAGCCAGGGCTGCGCGGCCTGCTCTCCAAAAAATCATCCTGCCATCATAAACCGATCCCGCCGAGGTAAAAACAACCCGGGCGGGATCGCATTGATGAAGATTTTGCAATAAACCAGGCCGCCGATCATTGCGCCGGATCAGCGGCAAGGCCGATCACTGCTGGTTTTCCTGCTCGCTGAACATGTCGCTGAACAGCATGCTCGACAGGTAACGCTCGCCCGAATCGGGAAGAATTACGACGATGGTCTTACCCTGCATTTCCGGCTTTTCGGCCAGACGCACGGCCGCGGCCATCGCCGCACCGCAGGAAATCCCACACAGGATGCCCTCCTCCTGCATCAGGCGAATGGCCATGGCCTTGGACTCATCGTCGGTCACCGTGGCCACCTGGTCGACGATCGACAAGTCGAGGTTTTTCGGCACGAAACCGGCGCCGATGCCCTGGATCTTGTGCGGGCTGGGCTTGAGCTCTTCGCCAGCCAGGGTCTGGGTAATCAGCGGCGACGAAACGGGTTCGACGGCCACCGACAGGATCGCCTTGCCCTGAGTGTGCTTGATATAGCGCGATACACCGGTGATGGTGCCGCCGGTGCCCACGCCCGCCACCAGCACGTCAACCGCACCGTCGGTATCGTTCCAGATCTCCGGGCCTGTGGTTTTTTCGTGGATGGCCGGGTTGGCCGGGTTTTCGAACTGGCCCGGCAGGAAGTACTGGGCCGGGTCGGAGGCGACGATTTCGTTGGCCTTCTCGATGGCGCCCTTCATGCCCTTGGCCGGGTCGGTCAGCACCAGTTCGGCGCCCAGCGCCTTCAGCACCTTGCGCCGCTCCAGGCTCATCGAAGCAGGCATGGTCAGCATCAGCTTGTAGCCGCGGGCGGCGGCGACGAAGGCCAGGCCGATACCGGTGTTGCCCGAGGTGGGCTCGACGATGGTCATGCCCGGTTTCAGCTTGCCGCTGCTCTCGGCGTCCCAGACCATGTTCGCGCCAATGCGGCATTTGACCGAATAGCCTGGGTTGCGCCCTTCGATCTTGGCCAGGATGGTCACGCCGCGCGGGGCAATGCGGTTGATCTGCACCAGCGGCGTGTTGCCGATGGAATGGGCGTTGTCTGCAAAGATACGGCTCATGGCAGGGGTCCTTGGCATGAAAAAAAGCAGGGAAAGACCTCAAGGGTAAGCCCCGGCCGATGGCCCGTAAAGCCTGTTCGAACTCAGCGGGGCGCGGTGCGGTCAACCGCACATCCTGCCTTGGAGACGCTCCGATGAGAGCCCGCTATCGCTGGCCGCTGTTCGGCCTGGGCAGCCTGATCGTGCTGCTGGTCGCCCTGCACCTGGCCCTGCCCTACCTGGTGCGCGACTACCTCAACGACAAACTGGCCGACATGGGCGACTACCACGGCCAGGTGGCCGATGTGGACCTGGCCTGGTGGCGCGGCGCCTACCAGATCAATGGGCTGAAAATCGTCAAGACCGGCGGCAAGGTGCCGGTACCGTTGCTCGACGCGCCGCTCATCGACCTTTCGGTGAGTTGGCGTTCGCTGTGGTACGACAAGGCGGTGGTGGCCGAGGTGACCTTCGTGCGCCCCGAGCTGAATTTCGTCGACGGTGGCAGCAAACAGGCATCGCAGACGGGCCAGGGTACCGACTGGCGTCGGCAGCTGGAAAAGCTGTTGCCCATCACCCTCAACGAAGTGCGTATCGACAACGGCGTGCTGACGTTCCGCAACTTCAACTCCAAACCGCCGGTCGATCTCAAGGCCACTCAGTTGAACGCCAACATCCGCAACCTGACCAATGTTCGCGACAAGAAAGGCCGTCGCGATGCGAGCTTCGAAGGTACGGCGCTGATAGCGGGCGATGCGAAGGTAGAAAGCCGTGCCACCTTCGACCCGTTCAGTGATTTCGATGACTTCGAATTCAGGCTTCGCGCCACCGGCATCGAGCTGCGCAAACTGAATGACTTCGCCAGCGCCTATGGCAAATTCGACTTCAATGCCGGGCACGGTGACGTGGTGATCGAGGCCCAGGCGGAAAATGGCCGGCTGAACGGCTACATAAAGCCGCTGCTGCGCGATGTCGACGTGTTCGACTGGCAACAGGACGTCGAGGAAAAGAACAAGGGCTTCTTCCGCTCGGTGTGGGAGGCCCTGGTAGGGGCGACCGAGACGGTGCTGAAGAACCAGCCGAAAAACCAGTTCGCCACCCGGGTGGAACTCAGTGGCAGCGTGCACAAGCAGGATATCAGCGCCTTCGAGGCATTTCTGCAGATCCTGCGCAACGGGTTTATCCAGGCTTTCAATGCCCGATACGAGCGAGGTGCGCCGGACTCCGACTGAGCTGGCGTGACGGGGCATTCAGGGACTGAATACCCGGTCTGCGTTTGCAGCCGCCTGGCCCCGCGTTATAGTCGGTGACAAATCGAAAACAGCTGTTGGGCCCTTCGCGGGCACGCCCGCGAAGGGCCCTGACAGGCATACGGCAGAGGACAAACCCATGAAGTTCGAAGGCACCCGCGACTACGTCGCCACAGACGACCTCAAACTGGCGGTAAACGCGGCCATCACCCTCGAACGCCCGCTACTGGTCAAGGGCGAGCCCGGCACCGGCAAGACCATGCTCGCCGAGCAGTTGGCCGCCTCGTTCGGCGCACGCCTGATCACCTGGCACATCAAGTCCACCACCAAGGCCCACCAGGGGCTGTACGAGTACGACGCGGTCAGCCGCCTGCGTGACTCGCAACTGGGCGTGGACAAGGTGCACGATGTGCGCAACTACCTGAAAAAGGGCAAGCTGTGGGAAGCTTTCGAGGCCGATGAACGGGTCATCCTGCTGATCGACGAGATCGACAAGGCCGACATCGAATTCCCCAACGACCTGCTGCAAGAGCTCGACAAGATGGAGTTCTACGTCTATGAAATCGACGAGACCATCAAGGCCAAGCAACGCCCGATCATCATCATCACTTCGAACAACGAAAAAGAGCTGCCGGACGCCTTCCTGCGCCGCTGCTTCTTCCACTACATCGCCTTCCCCGACCGCACCACGCTGCAGCAGATCGTCGACGTGCACTACCCGAACATCAGCCAGTCGCTGGTCAGCGAGGCGCTGGATGTGTTCTTCGACGTGCGCAAGGTGCCGGGCCTGAAGAAAAAGCCGTCCACCTCCGAGCTGGTCGACTGGCTGAAGCTGCTGATGGCCGACAACATCGGTGAAGCGGTGCTGCGCGAACGCGACCCGACCAAGGCCATTCCGCCGCTGGCCGGTGCGCTGGTGAAGAACGAGCAGGACGTGCAACTGCTGGAGCGCCTGGCCTTCATGAGCCGGCGCGGCAACCGCTGACAGGAGCCGCGCCATGCTGCTCAACCTGTTCAATGAAATGCGTGCGGCCAAGGTGCCGGTATCGGTACGCGAGTTGCTGGACCTGCATCAGGCCCTGCAAAAGCACGTGGTGTTCGCCGACATGGACGAATTCTACTACCTCGCCCGCGCCATCCTGGTGAAGGACGAACGCCATTTCGACAAGTTCGACCGGGCCTTCGCCGCCTACTTCAAGGGCCTGGAAAACCTCGACCGGCATATCGAGGCGCTGATCCCCGAAGACTGGCTGCGCAAGGAGTTCGAGCGCTCGCTGAGCGAGGAAGAACGCGCGCAGATCCAGTCGCTGGGGGGCCTGGACAAGCTGATCGAGGCATTCAAGAAACGCCTTGAAGAGCAAAAGGAACGCCACGCTGGCGGCAACAAGTGGATCGGCACCGGCGGCACCAGCCCGTTCGGCTCGGGCGGCTTCAACCCCGAAGGCATTCGCGTGGGCGAGGCCGGCAAACGCCAGGGCAAAGCGGTAAAGGTGTGGGACCAGCGCGAGTACAAGAACCTCGACGACCAGGTGGAACTGGGCACGCGCAACATCAAGCTGGCCTTGCGCCGGCTACGCAAGTTCGCCCGTGAAGGTGCCGCCGAAGAGCTGGACATCGACGGCACCATCGACCACACCGCGCGGGACGCCGGGTTGCTGAACATCCAGATGCGCCCGGAGCGGCGCAACACCGTCAAACTGCTGTTGCTGTTCGACATCGGCGGCTCGATGGACGCCCACATCAAGGTCTGCGAGGAGCTGTTCTCGGCGTGCAAGACCGAATTCAAGCACCTGGAGTACTACTACTTCCACAACTTCGTCTACGAGTCGGTGTGGAAGAACAACCTGCGCCGCACCTCGGAGCGGTATTCCACCTTCGACCTGCTGCACAAGTACGGCGACGACTACAAAGTGATCTTCGTCGGCGATGCGGCCATGGCGCCCTACGAAATCACCCAGCCGGGTGGCAGCGTGGAGCACTGGAACGAAGAGGCCGGGTATGTGTGGATGCAGCGCTTCATGGAGAAATTCAGGAAGATCATCTGGATCAACCCGTACCCCAAGCAGGCCTGGGACTACACCGCGTCGACCCACCTGGTGCGTGATCTGATCGAGGACAAGATGTACCCGCTGACCTTGCAGGGGTTGGAGGAAGGGATGCGCTACCTGTCCAAGTGATGCTGACTGTGCCGCCCGCTCCCAGCAGGCCATGCACAGGAATTGTAGGAGCAGCCTTGTGCTGCGAAGGGGCCCTGACTGCCAAAAGGCATCTTCTGTCGGGCTGGCCTCTTCGCAGCACAAGGCTGCTCCTACAGGTACGCCACAGGTCCTGAGGTGGGTGAAGGGCCGGCAGATTTACCGCCAACGCTCCAGGTATTCCTGCTGCTCGCGCCAGGCCTCGTCCTGCACCACCGCCCGGAACCGCACCACTGCCCCCGGCATGCATTGCGCCAACTGCGCCAGCGCCAACGGCGTCAACGCCCCCAGCCGCGGATACCCGCCAATGGTCTGCCGGTCGTTGAGCAGCACGATCGGCTGCCCATCCGGCGGCACCTGCACCGCCCCCAACGGTATGCCTTCGGAAATCATCGGCGCGCCCTGGTAGACCAACTGCGGCCCCAACAGGCGAACGCCCATGCGGTCTGCCCGGCTGTCCAGCGTCCAGTCACTGTTAAACGCCTCGAACAGGCTGATACCGCTGAAGTCGCCGATCTGCGCCCCCATCACCAGATCGAGCACAGGTTTTTGTGCGTACTGCGGGCGCAAGGCTTGCGGCACCTCGCGCAGGGTTGCATCGCTAGCGCTGAACACCAATGCCTGGCCTTCAGCCAGCGCAGCACCCTGCCCATCGATACCCCCCAGTTCTTCACGCACCACGGTGGCACAGCTGCCCAGCACATCCTCGCCCAGGAACCCGCCCGGAGCCGCCAGGTAAGCCCGCAGCCCCTGCTTCGGCTGCTTGAGGGTAAGGCGCTGCCCTTTGCCCAGGGCAAAACTGCGCCAAGGCGCGACCGGCTGATCATCGACACGCGCGTCCAGGTCGGCACCGGCCAGCGCCAGCACACAATCCTGCTCCGCCACGACACAGAAGCCACCCAGTGCCACCTCGACCACCGGCGCGTCCAACGGGTTGCCCAGCAGCCAGTTGGCCCAATGCATCGCCACCCAGTCCAGCGCCCCGCCCTGGGTCACGCCCAGGTGGCGCACGCCAAAGCGCCCGGCATCCTGCAACTGGCACAGCGGCGTACTGGCCTCGATCTTCAACTGCTTCATCCTTGCGCCTCCACATCGCCGCCCAAGGCCAGGAACTCGCTGCGCGAAACCGGCACGAAACGCACCCGGTCACCCGGTTGCAACAAGCTGTACCCCTCACGCTCACGGTCGAACAAGCGTACCGGCGTGCGCCCGATGAGGTTCCAGCCACCCGGCGATACCGCCGGATACGCTGCCGTCTGACGCTCGGCAATGCCCACACTACCCGCCGCCACCCGCTTGCGCGGGGTGCTCAGGCGTGGGCTGGCCAGGCGTTCGTCCACCAGGCCCATGAAACCGAAACCGGGGGCGAAGCCCAGGGCGAACACCGGGTATTCACGTTCGCTGTGCAAGCGAACCACCTCGGCTTCAGTCAACCCGCTGCGCGCCGCCAGCACAGGCAGCTCAGGGCCGACACTGGCGTCGTACCACACCGGGATCTCATGCTGGCGCCCGCCGCTACCGGCGTCGGGCTGCAAACCGTCCAGCGCTTGATGGATCAGTGCCCTCGCCTCGCCAGGCGGCAGGTCGAACTGCACCATCAGCGTGGTGTAGGACGGCACCAGGTCCAGCAGGCGCTCGCCGAAGGCTGCGCTCAAGCGCTGGCTGGCGGCGAGCATCCACGGCATGTTGGCCTCGTCGATACGGTCGAACAGGCGCACCATCAGGCAATCGATAGCCACCACTTCGATGCGCGCTTTCATCGTGGCTCCAGGGCATCGAGAGCCTGGCGAATCTGCCGCACCGCCGCCACCGAACTGTCGTTGTCGCCATGTACGCACAGCGTGCTGGCCTGCAGGCGCAGGGCACTGCCATCGTCCGCCACCAGCGTGTCGCCACGGGCCAGGCGCACCGCCTGCTCCACCACCAGTGCCGGGTCGTGATGCACCGCGCCCGGCAGGCGCCGCGATACCAGGTGGCCACTGGCGGTGTAGGCGCGGTCGGCGAACGCCTCGAACCACAGCGGTACGCCGATTTCATCGCCCAGGGCCTGGGCAGCGCGGTTGTCGGCGGTGGCCATCAGCATCAGCGGCAGGTTGCTGTCGTAGGCGGCCACGGCCTCCAGCACGCTGCGCAGTTTGAGCGGGTCGGCCATCATGTCGTTGTACAGCGCGCCATGGGGCTTCACGTAGGCCACGCGGCCACCCAGCACTTTGCAGATGCCATCCAGCGCACCGATCTGGTAATGCAGCAGGTCACGGATTTCCTCCGGGCTGCAGGCCATGGAGCGGCGGCCGAAGCCGACCAGGTCCGGGTAGGCCGGGTGGGCGCCGATGGTCACCCCATGCTCCAGCGCCAAGGCCACGGTGCGGCGCATGATGCTGGGGTCGCCAGCGTGGTAGCCGCAGGCGATGTTGGCGCAATCGATGTAAGGCATCACCTCGGCATCCAGGCCCATGCGCCAGCTGCCGAAACTCTCGCCCATGTCGCAATTGAGTAGCAGGCGTTCCACCACGCGGTCTCCCTTGTTGTTGTTCATAGGCCTACCTTACCGCGCCAGCAGCTGTTTGCCGCGGGTTTCCGGCAGGCTCAAGGCCGCCACGATCACAATCCCGTAGGACACGGCAGAGAACACGCCAATACCCAGGCCCAGCGGCACATTCTGGCCAAGCATGCCGATCAGCAGCGGAAACAGCGCCGCGATGACCTTGCCGATGTTGTAGCAGAAGCCCTGCCCCGAACCCCGAATGCGCGTGGGGAACAGCTCCGTCAGAAACGCCCCCATGCCGCTGAAGATGCCCGAGGCGAAGAAGCCCAGCGGAAAGCCCAGCCACAGCATCACGCCATCGCTGACCGGCATCTGCGTATACAGCAGCACGATGATGAACGAGCCCACGGCGAACAGGATGAAGTTCTTCTTGCGCCCCAGCAGGTCGGACAAGTAGGCGCTGACCACATAACCCACGTACGAGCCGACGATCACCATGGCCAGGTAGCCACCGGTGCCCAGCACGCTCAGGCCGCGCTCGTTCTTGAGGAAGGTCGGCAGCCACGAGGTGATGGCGTAGTAGCCGCCCAGTGCGCCAGTGGTCAGCAAGGACGCACGCACGGTGGTCCAGAGCATGCCCGGTGCGAAGATTTCGTAGAAGTGCGAAGGTGCCTCGGCGTTTTCCACCGACTTGGCCTCGCGGTACACCTCGGGGTCCTTGACCAGGCGGCGAACGAAAATCACGAAGATCGCCGGCACCAGCCCCAGCAGGAACAGCGCGCGCCAGGCCTGCTCTGGCGGCAACCATGAGAACAGCAGCGCATAGAGAATCGCCGTGAGGCCCCAGCCGATGGCCCAACCGGACTGCACCATGCCAACCGCCTTGCCTCGGTCCTGAGCACGGATCACCTCGCCGATCAACACCGCGCCGGCGGTCCATTCACCGCCGAAACCAAAGCCCATCAGGGTGCGGGCGATCAGCAGTTGCTGGTAGTTCTGGGCGAAGCCGCAGAGGAAGGTGAAGAAGGCGAACCACAGCACCGTCAGCTGCAGGGTGCGTACTCGGCCGATGCGGTCGGAGAGGATGCCGGCCACCCAGCCCCCCACGGCCGAGGCGATCAGTGTGCTGGTGTGGATCAACCCGGCTTCGGTGGTGGTGATGCCCCACAGCATGATCAGCGTGGGGATGACGAAGCTGAGCATCTGCGTGTCCATGCCGTCCAGGCCATAGCCGATCTTGCAGCTCCAGAAGGTGCGTCGTTGCTGTTTGTCGATGTCACGGTACCAGGCGAAAGGCCCGGACGAAGATGGGGTACTGACCTGCTGCACGCCGGTGGGGTTCATGGATGCCTCGGCTTGTTGGTATTGTTTTATGGGCGACATAAAGCGTCGCGGCCTGGGCGCCATTGTTCAGAGGCCGCGACGATTGAGTCCAACGATAAAAACCGCCGGTCTGGAACAAGAAAAACTGATCATGAACCTTCGCTTCCTCGAAACCTTCGTCTGGGTCGCCCGGCTCAAAAGCTTCCGCCTGACGGCCGAAAAGCTGTTCACCACCCAGGCCTCGGTGTCCAGCCGCATCGCCGCGCTGGAGGCCGACCTGGGGGTAAAACTGTTGCTGCGCGACTCTCGCGGCGTCAGCTTGACCCCGGAAGGCGGCAAGGTGCTGGAGTATGCCGAGCGCATGCTGGAAACCGCCAAGGCCATGAAGCAGTCGCTGGACAGCGACCGGGCCAAGGTCGGGCGCATCCGCATTGGGGTGATGGACACCGTGATCCACACCTGGATGAGCGCGCTGGTGGCGGAGCTGACCGAGCGCTACCCACAGGTGGAAATCGAGTTGGTGGCCGATACGGCGCTGAACCTGCGCGAGCAGTTGCAGAAAGGGTTTCTCGACGTGATCCTGCAGACCGACCTGCTGCGCGAGCAGTCGATCCGCAGCCTCGACCTGGCGCGCTACCCAATGGGCTGGGTGGTGGCTGCCGGCGCCCACCAGCACCGGGACTACGCCTCGCTGGCCGAGCTTGGGCGCGAGCGGATCATCACCTTCTCGAAGAACTCACGGCCGCACCAGGAGGTGTTGAGCCTGCTGCAAGCTGCGGGCGCAGAGGCGCCACGGTTGAACTGCGTGAACTCGGTGGCGGCGATTACTCGCTTGTTGCGAGACGGCTTTGGCATTGGCGCGTTGCCCCCGGCGCTGGTGGATGCCGAGTTGAGCCGGGGTGAGCTGGTGCTGCTGGAAGGGCTGCAGCCGCCGCCGAGCCTGGAGCTGGTGGTGGCTTGGCAGACTGGGGTGGCGTTGGTGGATGAGGTGGTTGGGGTTTGTCGACAGGTGCTGGAAGCGTATGCGCGGGATGTGGGGGGGCAGAGAATTGTGTTGGTTTGAACGCAGGTGCTTGCCGTTGCAAATGCAGCGCCTGTGAGATCGAGCGCCGCCCGCGCGGCGCATCGCGAGCAAGCTCGCTCCTACGTTTGTTTCGGGCCAGTAACGCCTATGACAGGCGCGCGCGACCGCCTTGTTTGTACGACGCGATATAGCGCCATGCGCCAAGGCGTACGCGCGCAAATGGCACAGGAATTATTGGCCCGAAACAAACGTAGGAGCGAGCTTGCTCGCGATGCGCCGCGCGGGCGGCGCTCGATCTCCCAGGCGCCACAAATTGTGTGGCGAGCATTCTCAGCGCCAGCTCTCTTTCACCGCCCTTCGCCGCCCACCCAATATCACCCAGCCAATCCCCAGCAACAGGCTCTCGACCACAAAGGCCAGCACAAACCCTGCGCCCACGCCCCAGCCAATCGCCTCGGGCACCAGCAAAATCTGGTAGCTGTAGCCATTGAGGGTTTCTTCGCGCAACCGCGGGTCGGCCTGCACCAGCACATGCCAAGTACGCTCAGCCCAGGACCCTTGCAGCGCCTGCCATTCGTTTTCCAGCAATTCGTTGCGGATCATCAGGCTTTCGATGCTGTTGGCGTCACTGTTGAACACCGGGTCGTCACTGCTGCGGTAATGCTGCAGCAACGCTTGCAGGTCGCCCTTGAAGAAGCGTTCGGCGGTCTGTCGGAAGCCGTCGAGCGCTTCGCGCGACTCGAACAGGTGCGCCTCGACCCGCTGGCTGTAGTCCTTGACCAGCCCCGGGACCTGGATGCCGGCCAGCAGGCCGAAGGTGAACAGCAGCAACCGCAGGTAACTTCTGAACATGCAGCGTCCTTAGCTTTGGCCCTGCGCCACGCACTCGCCGTGCCGCCACAGCGCCCATTGACCCGGCTCGTAGCGGTGCCAGGTTTCGTTTTCGGTCAGGGCCTCGGTGGCAATCACCGTGACCACGTCGTTGGGGGTTGTTTCGGTATGAAAATCGACGATCAGGTCGACATCTTTCAACCGTGCGGCACCAAACGGCGCGCGCCGGGTAATGTGCACCAGCTTGGTCGAGCAGAAGCAGAACAGCCAATCGCCGTCGCTGAGCATGCAGTTGAACACGCCCTGCCCACGGTAGCCGGCACAGGCTTCGACCAGTACCGGCAGCAGCTGTTCCACCGGCACCGGTTCGGGGAAGGCGCTACGGATGCGGTTGAGCAGGTCGCAGAACGCGGCCTCGCTGTCGGTGTCGCCCACCGGCCGGTAGAAACTGGCCTGGCCCTTGAAGTCGCCCAACTGGCCGTTATGCGCGAAGCACCAGTTGCGGCCCCACATCTCCCGCACGAACGGGTGGGTATTGGACAGGCACACCTTGCCAACGTTGGCCTGGCGGATGTGGCCGATCACCACTTCGCTCTTGATCGGGTAACGCTGCACCAGGTTGGCCACTTCAGACTCGCTGCTCGCGGCCGGGTCCTGGAACAGACGCAAGCCACGGCCTTCGTAGAAGCCGATGCCCCAGCCATCACGGTGCGGCCCGGTTCGTCCGCCGCGCTGCATCAGGCCGGTGAAACTGAAAACGATGTCGGTAGGGACATTGGCACTCATGCCCAGCAGTTCGCACATCAGGCGTGTCTCCTGCGCTTACAGACGGGGCTCGACCCGGCCATTGCCGCGGGGTGCGGCAGGGCGTGGGTCGTCGCGGTAACGGTCGCCGCGTTCGGCAGCCAATGGCGCTTGACCGACGACCTGGTGATCTTCGTCCGCCAGCCGCTTGGCGGCCGCCTCGGCGTGCGCACGGCGCTCGCGGGCGCGCTTTTCCAGCGGCCAGCGCGCCAGCACGAAGAGAAAATACAGGCCAAAGGCGATCATGCCGTACATGGCGAAGTCGGACACCGCACGCCAGGCGTTATTGCCAACCTTGAAGGCGACATCCAGGGCGGTGATGGCGATGGCCGGGGCGAAGCTGTCCTTGACCGGATCGACCACGGTCGGGGTCAGCAGCAGCACCGCCAGCACCACCCGCAGCGGTTCGCGCAGCCAGCGCCACATCCAGCCGGTAAGCTTGAAGCCCACCAGCAGGCAGCCCAGCGCGGCCACAGCGTACAGGCCCCAGGCGAAGGTGTAGTCGTTCTCGGTCATGGTGTTCGTGCAAGCCAGGCAAAGAGATGCCTATGATAAACACTTTTCCGGGCGCAGACAGTGTTTGCCTGTCCCTAGCCAAGAGATCACCAATGCCCAACAAGCCTCTGCCGCCCATCGCCCACGCCGACAACGCCGCCGACCCATACGCCTGGCTGCAACAGCGCGACACCCCCGAGGTACTTGCCTACCTGCAAGCCGAAAACGCCTACCAGGAAGCCTGCCTGGCCGACCAGGCACCGTTGCGTGAACAACTGTTCGAAGAGATCAAGGGCCGCATCCAGGAAACCGACCTGTCACTGCCGTCGCCCTGGGGCCCCTACCTGTACTACACCCGCACCACCGCCGGCGACGAATACCCACGTCACTACCGCTGCCCGCGCCCGGCCGACGACTCCAACACCGTCGATGAAAGCCAGGAGCAACTGCTGCTCGACCCCAATGCCTTGGCCAATGGCGGCTTCCTGTCGCTCGGCGCGTTCAACGTCAGCCCCGACCACCGCCTGCTGGCCTACAGCCTCGACACCAGCGGCGACGAGATCTACGCCCTGTACGTCAAGGACCTGGCCACTGGCAACGTCACCTCCCTGCCCTTCGACGACTGCGACGGCAGCCTGACCTGGGCCAACGACAGCCAGACGCTGTTCTTCGCCGAACTGGATGACACCCACCGGCCATGGCGCCTGCGTCGCCACACCCTGGGCAGCGACGCCGCGCAGACCGTCTTCGAAGAGCCCGACGGGCGCTTCTTCCTGCACTGCTACCGCACCAGTTCCGAGCGCCAACTGGTGCTGCTGCTGAACAGCAAGACCACCAGCGAGGCCTGGGTACTGGACGCCGAAACCCCGCAGGCGCCGTTCACCTGCCTGGCACCGCGCGTCGAAGGCCACGAGTACTTCCCCGACCATGGCCAACTCGAAGGTGAGTGGCGCTGGTTCATCCGCACCAACCAGGACGGCATCAACTTTGCGCTGTACCACGCCCCCGTCACGCCAGTGCCAGGCCGTGAGCAATGGCAGGTGCTGGTGGCGCACCGCGATACGATCATGCTCGAAGGCCTCAGCCTGAATGCCAGTGCCCTGACCCTGAGCCTGCGCGAAGGCGGCCTGCCAATCATCGAGGTATGCCCACAAGGCCTGCCGACCTATCGCGTCGAGCTGCCAGACGCCGCCTACAGCCTGTACGTGCAGGACAGCCTGGAGTTCGCCAGCACCCGCGTGCGCCTGCGTTACGAAGCGCTCAACCGCCCGGCACAAGTGCGCCAACTGGAACTGGCCACAGGCGCGCAGGCGGTGCTCAAGCAAACCCCGGTGCTGGGTGCGTTCGATGCCGACGATTATGTCAGCGAGCGCCTTTGGGCAACCGCGGCGGACGGCACCCAGGTGCCCATCAGCCTGGTACGCCGCCGGCAGGACCAGGGCCAGACCGTGCCACTGTACCTGTACGGTTACGGCGCCTATGGCGAAAGCCTGGACCCGTGGTTCTCGCATGCGCGCCTGAGCCTTCTGGAGCGCGGCGTGGCCTTTGCAATCGCCCATGTGCGTGGCGGCGGCGAACTGGGCGAGGCCTGGTACCGCGCCGGCAAGCAGGAGCACAAGCACAACACGTTCAGCGATTTCATCGCCTGTGCCGAGCACCTGGTCGCCGAGGGCGTGACCACGGCCGACCGGCTGGCGATCAGCGGCGGTAGCGCCGGTGGCCTGCTGATCGGCGCGGTGCTCAACCTGCGCCCCGAACTGTTCCGCTGCGCGATTGCCGAAGTGCCGTTCGTCGACGTGCTCAACACCATGCTCGACCCCGAGCTGCCACTGACCGTGACCGAATACGACGAATGGGGCAACCCAGAGGAGCCGCAGGTATACGAGCGGATCAAGGCGTATGCACCTTACGAGAACGTGAAGGCCCAGGCCTACCCAGCGCTGCTGGTGGTGGCGGGTTACAACGACAGCCGCGTGCAGTACTGGGAAGCGGCCAAGTGGGTGGCGCGGTTGCGCACACACAAGACCGACGGCAACCTGCTGCTGCTCAAGACCGAGATGGGGGCGGGTCATGGGGGCATGAGCGGGCGTTACCAGGGGCTGAAGGATGTGGCCCTGGAATATGCGTTCGTGTTTGGCGAGCTGGGTGTGGCGTAAAGACAGATTTGCGCGGTGGCTGGCACCGGCTTCGCCGGTGTTCGCGGCGGTTCGACGCCTCGACAAGCCCGCTCCCACAATCTGGGTTTTACTCAGGCCTGCTGTTCCCACAGGGGCAAGGCAGGTTGGCTGTACTCAATCATCCTCCACCGCCGGTTTCGGCGGCTCTGGCCGCAACCCCGGCAATGGCTGGTCCTTCGGCGGCCCGGGCACCGGCATCGGTGGCAGCAGCGGTGCTCCCGGCTGGTTGTCATAGGCCTTGGGCGGCGTACTCGGGGTTATCTGCGGGTAAGGCGTGGGCGTCGGCGTACCGGGGGCGCCGGGTACCGGAGTAGTGAGCCGGGGTGGCGTGCTGGCCGCTTCGGCCATGGGCAAGCCAGCCAGCAACAGCGCGGTGAGGATCGCGTGAAACATCAGCAACCTCCTGTCGGGAACCTTCCTACAGGCTACGCCTAATTCAAAGCTTTCGCCTGTCCGCCTGCCCTGCAAGCGCGCTAGACTCAATGGCATAACCGTCACCTGCCTGATCAGAACAAAGGAAACACCATGAGCTCCACCTCTTCCGCCGCCGCCACCGCGCGCCTCGACCGCATCCTGGCCGATGCCAAGCGCGACAAGGAAATGGGCTATCGCGACAAAGCCCTGAGAATGTACCCGCACGTCTGCGGCCGCTGCGCCCGCGAGTTCGCCGGCAAGCGCCTGAGCGAGCTGACCGTGCACCACCGCGACCACAACCACGACAACAACCCGCAGGACGGCTCCAACTGGGAGCTGCTGTGCCTGTACTGCCACGACAACGAGCACTCGCGCTACACCGACCAGCAGTACTTCAGCGAAGGCTCCACCAGCACGCCGAGCATCGCCAAGGCCACCCACAACCCGTTCGCCGCGCTGGCGGGCATGCTGAAAAAAGACTAACCATCGATTCGCCCCCCGCTGCTACCGGGCAGCCCGTATAATCGCGCTTTTTTCGCGAAGGGCCCCGGTACGTGGCAAACAAACGATACAGCTGCATCGGCCTGTTCAACCCCAAGTCGGCAGAAAACGTCGGCTCGGTGATGCGCGCCGCGGGCTGCTATGGCGTCAATTCGGTGTTCTACACCGGCAAACGGTATGAACGCGCGCGGGACTTCGTCACCGACACCAAGCGCGTGCACTACGACATCCCGCTGATCGGCATCGACGACCTGCAGCGCATCATCCCGCTGGGCTGCACGCCTGTGG
This sequence comes from Pseudomonas sp. NY11955, assembly GCF_048068035.1. Classification (NCBI taxonomy): domain Bacteria; kingdom Pseudomonadati; phylum Pseudomonadota; class Gammaproteobacteria; order Pseudomonadales; family Pseudomonadaceae; genus Pseudomonas; species Pseudomonas sp. NY11955. The sequence goes on along the minus strand of NZ_JBLUPS010000012.1, from coordinate 162,150 downwards.
CGGTGGAACTGGTGGACGGTGCGCGACCATTGCCGGAATACACCCACCCGGACCGGGCCATCTATATCTTCGGGCCGGAGGATGGCAGCCTCAGTCCCGAGGTACGGGCGTGGTGTGAAGAAACCATCTACATCCCCACCGAGGGTTGCATGAACCTGGCGGCGACGGTGAATGTGGTGCTGTATGACCGTTTGGCCAAAGGGCTGAATACCCGCTCAGGGCCCAAGTTCAAATAATGAAAAGGCCGCCACTGCGACAGCAGGGCTGGCCTCTTCGCAGCGCAAGGCTGCTCCTACAACAGCGGGCAGTGTGAACCCTGTAGGAGCAGCCTTGTGCTGCGAAAGGGCCGGCACTGACAACACAGGGCGGCCAGGTGCCGAACTCCGTCAGAACAGCACCGGTCTTGCTCAGGTCACGAAGCGTTGATCCAGATGGTCTTCAGCTCCGTGTATTGGTCATGGGCCCAGATGGACTTGTCGCGCCCACCAAAGCCGGACTCCTTGTAGCCACCGAACGGCGTGGTCACGTCGCCTTCACCGAAGCAGTTCACGGTCACCACACCCGCGCGGATTTCCCGCGACAGGCGCAGCGCATTGCGCAGGCTGCCGGTGTAGGCCGAAGCCGCCAGGCCGTAGACGGTGTCGTTGGCCAGTTCGATGGCTTCATCGATGGTCTCGAAGCTGGTCACGCTCAGCACCGGGCCAAAGATTTCCTCGACGAACAATTTGTCGTCGCGGCCAACGTTGTCGACGATGGTCGGCTGCACGAACACGCCGTCCTCGGTTTCGCCCCCCTGAACGATGCTGAGTTTCTGCTCGGCAGCGTATTCCAGGTACGACCTGACCTTCTCGAAATGCGACTTGCTGACCATGGCACCCAGGCGGTTGTCCGGGTCCAGCGGGTCGCCCAGCTTCCAATCCTTCAGGTGCTTGGCGATCAGGCTCAGCAGCTCGTCCTTCACGTCCTTGTGCACGATCAGGCGCGACGAGGCCGAGCAGTTCTCACCCATGTTCCAGAACGCACCGGCGGTGACGAACTGGGCCACTTCGTCGAGGTCCTCGACGTCGTTCATGACCACTGCCGGGTTCTTGCCACCCAGCTCCAGGACGATGCGCTTGAGGTTGGACTCGGCGGCGTATTTCAGGAACAGGCGGCCTGTGTCGGTGGATCCGGTGAAACTGACCATCGGGATGTCCATGTGGCGGCCGATGGCCTCGCCCACTTCGCGGCCACCGCCCGGCACCAGGTTGAACACGCCGGCCGGTATGCCGGCCTCGTGGGCCAGCTCGGCCACGCGCAGGGCGCTGAGGGTGGTTTCCTTGGCCGGCTTGACCACGATCGAGCAACCGGCGGCCAGCGACGGGGCGATCTTCCAGGCCAGCATCAGCAGCGGGAAGTTCCACGGCAGCACCAGGCCGACCACGCCGATGGCCTCGCGCACCACCAGGGTCACGGCAGCGTTGCCGGTCGGGGCGGTGGCGTCGTAGATCTTGTCGATCAGCTCGGCATGCCAGCGAATGGTATGGATGGTTTCCGGCACGTCGACGGTCTGGCACTCGCTGACCGGTTTGCCGCTGTCCAGCGCTTCCAGCACGGCCAGCTCGTGGGCATTGTCTTCCAGCAGCTGGGCGAACTTCTGCAGCACATGCTTGCGGTCGTTCGGCTGCATCTTCGACCAGGTGCCCGCTTCGAACACACGCTTGGCAGCGGCCACGGCGACGTTGACGTCGTTGACGTCGCAAGCGGCGACCTCGGCCAGCTGCTTGCCAGTGGCCGGGTTGGTGGTAACGAAGGTCTTGCCCGAGATCGCATCGCGGAATTCACCGTCGATGAAGGCCTTGGTCCGCAGTTGCAGTTCGGCGGCGATGGCCGCGTATTGTTCCTTGCTCAGCAATTCAGCCATTTTTCCGGCCTCCTTATTGGATCTGGGCGATGGTGGCCTTCAGTTCGGTGACCACGCGCTGCAGCGCCTGCTTCTCGGCAGCATCGAGGTCGTACAGCGGCTTGCGCACGCCACCGGTGCTCAGGCCGTTGAGGGCGCAACCGTACTTGATCGACTGGACGAACTTGCCACCCTCCAGGAAGTCCATCAGCGGCATCATGGCGGCCATGATCCTGCGGCCTTTGTCGAAGTCCTTCTCGATCACGCAGGCCTCGTACAGGGCCACATGCTCGCGCGGGATGAAGTTGGAGCCGGCGCAGACCCAGCTCTTGGCGCCCCAGGCGAAGAACTCCAGGGCCTGGTCGTCCCAGCCGCACGACAGCTGGATGTTCGGGCGATGGATGGCCAGGCGGTGCAACTGGGCCATGTCGCCGGAGCTTTCCTTGATGGCGACGATGTTTTTCACATCGGCAACGGCATCGAAGAATTCTTCACCCATGCTCACGCTCATGCGGCCTGGGTAGTTGTAGAGCATGATCGGCAGGCCAGCGGCGGCGTCGACGGCTTTGACGTGCAGGGCGATTTCCTGCTGGGTCGGCAGCGCGTACGGCGGGGTGCCGACCAGCAGCGCATCAGCCTTGATTTCCCTGGCGTGCTGGGCGAACGCCATGGCGTCTTCGGTGCGGATACCACCGGTACCGACGATCAGCGGCAGGCGGCCGTTGAGCACGTCCTTGGCCTGGGCTGCCAGCTCGATGCGCTCCTGAGTAGTGTGGGCGTAGTACTCGCCGGTGGAGCCACCAATGATGACGCCGTGGATTTTCGACTCGACCAGGTATTCGAGGACCTCGGCGAACGCCGCCTTGTCGATCGAGCCGTCCGCAGCCAGCGGAGTGATTGCCGGGGTGTAGATGCCTTCGAATTTCACGGTAGGTTCTCCAGTGCGTTGCTCAGTGTGGTAAAGGCCGCAACGCAACGACGCTGCGGTGGGTTGTAGGGTTTCAGCTCAGCGAAGCCGCTTGTTGCAGGTTCAACGAACGGGTTTCCGGGGCCAGGGCAACCGAGAAGGCCAGGCCAACGAAGGTCACGGCAGCAGCGGCGTACATGGTGGCGCCGATGCCGTAGCTGTCGAGGGCGATAGGTACCAGCCAGGTGCCGACGGCGGCACCGACCCGCGACATGGAGGTGCCCACGCCCACGGCGCCGGCACGGATTTCGGTGGGGAACAATTCGTTGGGGTACACCAGCTGCAGCACCTGGGCGCCACCGATGAACAAGGCATAGGCACCGAACAGCACCAGGATCAGCATCTCGTTGCCGTTGCTGAAAGCGCCCAGGCCCAGCAGCGCCAGCCCCGACCAGAAGAAGCTGTGCAGCAGCGTGGTACGCCGGCCGAGGGTGTTGAGCAAGCGGGTGCCGACGATGCAGCCGACCACGAACAGGAACGTGATGGCGATGGAGCCGATCGATGCCCAGTCACCCTTCAGGTTCAACGCGCCCAGCACTTTCGGGGCGAACGCGTAGACGGCGAACACCGGAATCACCGAGCAGGTCCAGAACATAGTGACGAACAGCATGCGCTTGCCGTACCCGGAGTGCAGCAGGCTGAGGAACGACAGCTTGCGGGTCTTGGGCTCTTCCGGCAGGTTTTTCAGCGAGAAGCCATTGCCGTAAACCCGCTTGATCACCTGCTCGGCCTCGGCCGAGCGGCCTTTGCTGATCAGCCAGCGTGGCGATTCCGGGGTACCCAGGCGGACGGCGAACAGTAACGCGCCGATCACTGCGGCGCTGGCCAGTACCAGGCGCCAGGCATCGTCGCCGCCGTGGCGCAGGATGGCCTCACCGACCAGATAGGCCGTGGCGGCACCGGCAAACCACAAGACCGTCAGGGTGGCCAGGCGCGGGCCGCGGTTCTTCTTGGGCAGGAACTCCACCAGCAGCGACGTGGCGACCGGATACTCGATACCCACGGCTATTCCAATGGCGAACCGCAGCAGGAACAACGCCAGCGCCGACTCGACCCAAAGCTGCGCGACCGAAGCCAGGATGAACAGGGTTGGGCCAACGAAGAACACACGCTTGCGGCCGAAGCGGTCAGTGAGCCAACCGCCGAAGAAGCCACCGAAGAAAATGCCGATCAACGCCGAGGCGGCGATCATGCCTTGCCAGAAGCTGGTCAGCTCAAGCCCTGCGGACATCTGCACCATGGCCACGCCAATGATGCTCAATACATAGCCGTCGACGAACGAGCCGCCACCGGAGCGTAGGGTCAGCAACTGGTGAAAGTTGTTGATCGGTACATCTTCAATCGAAACATTCGGACTTGTCATTATTGTTCCTACCATTTCTGCTACATGCACATTTGCAAGGCGAGCGCGTCCGCGAAACTGAAAACCGCCTTCAGCCCCGGGTGATCGGACTGCGCATCTCGATCATCGAATTCGGGCAAGCCGCGCCCGTGCCGGCCAACTAACGCCGACGTAAATGTTCTATTGGCCTAACTCAGCTGACGATCAGCTTTCTTTGCCGGCGCGGTACTGTCCCCACATGAGGTTGGCGTTCAGCCCCAGGGAAACCAGGGGTTGCGGCGGGTTTGCACAGGGCCCGGGGGCCTTGAGCAAAAACTCGATCAGTTCGTTCTTGTCGCCGGCCAGCCAGTCGGCCAGCAACTTGCCGCTGACGGTGCCACGGGTAACGCCCAGGCCATTGCAGCACAGTGCGCCCACTACATTGGGCGCCAACTTGCCAAAGAAGCCCATGTGGTTGCGCGACAGTGCCAGTGCACCGCCCCAGGTATATTCGAAGTTCACCTCGGGCAACATCGGGAAGCGCCGGGTGAACGATTCGCGGTGGCGCTGGACGAAACGCTCCAGGTACTTGCGGTTGCTGCGCCCGTCGGGGTTGTAGCTGAAGCTGTTGCGGATCAACAGGCGGTTGTCGACGGTGCGGCGCATGGTGGTGCCGAACGGGTCGGCCGGGATCACACCCCAGTAAGGTTTGCCGCCCAGGCGCGCCTGTTCGTCCTCGCTCAGTGGGCGGGTGATGCTGCCGTAGGTGAATACCGGCAGCATGCGCCCCTTGAGGAAGCCGAAACTCATGCCGAAGGCGTTGGTGGTGAGTACCAGCTTGTCTGCAGTGATCGAACCGTTGGCGTGGCGCAGCACCACCTTGTCGCCGTACTCGACGTCGGTGATGGGGGTGCGCTCGTACAGCGAGACATTGCTCGGCAAGCTGTCGGCCAGGCCTTTGACCAGCGCCGAGGGCTGCAGCAAGGCAGTGCCAGGCGTGAACAGGCCTTTGCGGTAGAAGTGCGTGCCGATGTGCTCGGGCAGGTCGCGGCCTTCGATCACTTCGTAGGGCTGGCCAAGCTTGTCCAGACCACGGCGGTAGGCATCGAGCACGGCGATGCCGCGGTCTTCGATGGCCGCCTGGTACTTGCCGCAGTGGCGGAACTGGCACTCGATGCCGTAACGCTCGATCAGGTCCTTGAGGTACTGCTGGCCACCCAGGTTGAGCTTGAGCACGGTCTTGGCGATGCCGATGTCGCCAATGTAGTCCTCGGCACCGATATCGTGCGGCAAGTCGATGGCAAAGCCGGCATTGCGCCCGGAGGTGCCGTAACCGACTTCCTGGGCCTCGACCAGCACGATCTCGTCGTGGGGAAAGTTCGTTGCCAACTGCCGCGCGGCAGCCAGGCCGGTAAAGCCGGCGCCGACCACCACCCAGCGCGCCTGGCTGTGGCCACTGTGGGCCGGCCGTGGCGTGCGGGGCTGGCTCAGGTGATACCAACCACAGCTGGCATCATCGGCGGGTAACGAACTTATTCTTGTCATGTCACTAACCTGGTTCTTGTAGTCGTCGGATGGTCAGCACCGGCGGGGCTTACCTGTGTAACTCATAGCTGAATCGGCACATCCAGCCCTTGCGGCGCGGCGTACTCGGCCATGCGCCGGCGCGACAGCTCGAAGTGCTCGCGCACCAGCTGGCCGGCGGCTTGCGGGTCGCGGCGCTCGATGGCCTGGATCATCTGCTCGTGCTGTTCACAGGCCAGCTCGAGGTCGCGCTGCATGTCGTCGGTGGTCGGGTGGCGATAGAAGATCTTGCCCAAGCGGGTGTGGTCGATCAGCAGCCGACGCAGGCTTGGCATCAGGTAGTCGTTGTGCGCCATCTTGCCGATTTCCAGGTGGAAGGCGTCGTTGTAAAGCACGCGGTTTTCCACATCGCGCTCTTCGATGGCCTGGCGGAATTGGGCCTGGATAACCTTGAGCGCTTCGATTTCTTCAGCGCTGGCGTAGGTGGCGGCCAGCTGGGTAGTGGCCACGTAGATAAGCGGGGCGGCAACGTAGAAGCTGTGCAGCGACTCGTGGTTCATGGCCGCGACGCGTGGCGCGCGGTTGGCTTCCAGTTCGATGTAGCCTTCGGCGGCAATCTGGCGCAGCAGTTCGCGGACCGGGGGGCGCGACAGGCCAAATTCGTCGCACAGGGCCAGTTCATCCACCACGGCGCCCGGGGCCAGTTCCATGCTCAGGATCCGGCGGCGCAGCGCTTCGGCGAGGACGGCTTTGCGGTCCTGCGGCACTTCTGCGGCGAGTGGTTGGACGGTGGCTTTCATGGCGGCCTTCTTTGTTGTCATAGCGCTGTGTCTACTATTTGTATAACGACTATAGGGCACTGTTAGACAATGTGTCTACAGCATTTTCGATGAACGGTGAAATCTGTCTGGGCCTTTGTTTTCAAGGGCTCCAGCGGATTCAGGGGTGAGATTAAACACCCTCGACGCTGCATTGCCAAACCGGACAAGAAATTCTCCCGATGCGACATGGCGAGCATTTTTGGCGCCTGTACGATCGAGCGCCGCCCGCGCGGCGCATCGCGAGCGAAGCTCGCTCCTACATTTGTTTCGGGACAATTATTCCTGTGACAGCCGCGCGCGACCGCCTTGGTGCATGGCTCGGTATCGAGTCGAACCAACAAGGCGGCCGCGCGCTGTTTTTACAGGCATAACTGGCCCGAAACAAATGTAGGAGCGAGCTTCGCTCGCGATGCGCCGCGCGGGCGGCGCTCGATCTCACAGGCGCCGAAAACCTCTCGGCGTACACCCAGCCATTACCTCAACCGTTCACGAAACCGCTAGCGCCTCCCGCCGCGCATGGCGCTTGCTGGTAATCACCCCCAGCAGCAGAATCACCAGCGCCAATGCCAGCGTCAGCGACACCTCCATGCGGTGCTTGGGCATGACGAACATGGTGCCCAGGGCAAAGATGATGAAGCCGATCACCGCATAGGTCAGCCACGGGTACAGCCACATGCGCAAGGCAATCTCGACATTCTGCCGCTGCAGGATGGCGCGCATGCGCAGTTGCGAAAAGGCAATCGCCAGGTACACCAGCAAGGCAATCGACCCGGAACTGGCCAACAAGAAGGCAAACACCTCGGCCGGGGCGAAATAATTGACGATGGTCGCCAACAGGCCGATCAGCGTACTGCCAATCACCGCCGCCCGTGGCACACCCACCTTCGAGGTACGCTGGATGAAGCCCGGTGCATCGCCACGTTTGCTCAGCGAATAGAGCATCCGCGACGAAATGTAGATCGACGAGTTCAGGCAGCTGGCCACCGCCACCAGCACCACGATGTCCACCAATTGCTTGGCGTAGGGGATGTTCATGATTTCCAGCGCGCGCTGGTAAGAACCCTGCACGGGTAGCAGCGGGTCGTTCCACGGCACCATCGAGATGATCACGAAGATCGACAGCAGGTAGAACACACTGATACGCCAGATGACCGAGCGCGTGGCCTTGGCGATGTTGCGTGCCGGGTCATTCGATTCGGAGGCGGCGATGGTTACCGCTTCGGTACCCAAGTAGCTGAACATGGTGGTCAGCAAGGCACCGATGATCGCCGTCCAGCCATTGGGCATGAAGCCGCCCTGCTGTTCCAGCAACAGGGGAAGGCCACTGACTTCACGCCCCGGCAACACACCGGCCAGGGCTGCTGCGCCGAGGGCGATGAACGCGACGATGGCGATGACCTTGAGCATGGCGAACCAGAACTCGAACTCACCGTACTTGGCCACGCTGAACAGGTTGGTAGCGGTCAACAGCACGGTCATGCTCAGGGCGAAGAACCAGGCATCGATGTGCGGGAACCAGTTGTTGAGGACCACGCCAGCGGCGATGGCTTCGATGGGGATCACCAGCACCCAGAACCACCAGTACAACCAACCGATGGTAAAGCCGGCCCAGCGGCCGATGGCGCGGTCGGCATAGGTGGAGAACGAGCCCGTATCGGGGCTGGCGACAGCCATTTCCCCGAGCATGCGCATCACCAGCACCACCAGCGCACCGGCCAGGGCATAGGCGACGATGGCCGAGGGGCCGGCCGCGGCGATGGCGTGCCCGGAGCCGATGAACAACCCGGCACCGATCACCCCGGCGATGGAGAGCATGGTCACATGGCGTTGCTTGAAGCCTTGCGCCAGCTGATTGCCGGCGCCACTCGCGCTTGTCATTGTCATCCTGATCCCTGCTTTTGTTTTCTTTGTGGGGGGACGTGAAGCTCCTGGATCGAAACCCAGCGTGGATGAGCTTCGCGCCCGCTCACGGTACGCCAGCGAGGGGGCGGTCAAGTTGACTGGATCCGCCACGGACTTGACCATAAATGACATCGGCACCGCTGAAAGGCGGCTTTGCGTTGCCTGTGCCGACCTCTTCGCGGGCACGCCTGCTCCCACAGGCTAGCAACACGCCTGTAGCCATAAGGTCTCTGTGGGAAAGGGCATGCCCGCGAAGGGGCCGGCCGCTCCCTCAGGCTAGCGACACGCCTGTAGCCATGAGGCCTCTGTGGGAAAGGGCATGCTCGCGAAGGGGCCGGCCGCTCCCACAGGCTAGCGACACGCCTGTAGCCATGAGGGCTCTGTGGGAGCGGGCATGCCCGCGAAGGGGCTGGCACCCGCAATAGAGATTCCTAGCGCAGAGCCTTGCTCTGAAGCACCTCGGACTTGCGCCCCAGCACGTTCTCGCTGATCTGCACGAAGTCTTCGGTGCTGACGCTGGGCAGGCGCATCAGCCCGCGCACCACATCGTCCAGCGAACGCTTGGCCTGGGTGTGAATGCGGATTTCCTTGTCCAGCGCCTGCAGCAAGATCACCCCACGGGCCACCTGGGCCGGGCTTGCGCGCTCGCCTTTCAACCGGGTCACCTTGGCCCCCTGTTTGCTCAGGCGGGCCTGCCAGGCCTGGTAACGGTCATCACTCACCCCACCCGCTCGGCGCAGCAACTCACTGGCGTAGTAGTCGGTCAGGCTCTCCACCAACCAGTCACTGCCATCGTGGCCATGGATCTGCGCAAACAGCTGCACCACTTCGCGCAGCAACGGGCTGCTGCCGTTCTCGCTGACCATCGGCCGGGCACTGTGCAGGTACAGCGAGCCCTGTGCAGCCATCGCCCCACGCCACATGCCGTCACGCGCCCCGACCAGCAGCAGCTTTGGCGGGTTACGCGGGAACACCGCCTGCAATTGCGGCCAGACGAACGTGAGCAAGGTCAGGCTGTCCATGCGCCGCATGCCCTGCCCCACCGGCGCGGCCACGGTCACTTCGGTATCGCCCAGCCGGGCGCGGCGGCTGCCCAGATCACCGGCCAGCATCCAACCGGTGGGGCGATCGAACAGGCGCGAAACATTGTCGATGCGGAACTTGTCCTTGCCGATACGCGGCCAGGAGGTCTCGATGCTCTTCCAGCCTTCGGGCAGGTCGAACGCCAGGCGCGCCACCAGCTCGGTGCCATCCTGCTGGTCGAGGCGCGCAGGCGGTATCAGTTGGTCGCCGAGAAACAGCGCCCAGTGCGGGGTGATGCGCGATGAATAAGCGCCGCTGGTCAGCTTTTGGTCCAGTTGCACACGGTAACTGAGGCTGGTCTTGCCGGCCGCTGGCTGCCATACGCCACGCTGGCCCTTGAGTTGCCATTGGCCATCGGCCTGGAAACCACTGTAGGCACCGGCCTTGCCCAGGTCGAAGTCCAGGCTGCGCACGGCGCTACCCTCGGCCAATGTCACACGGACTTCAGCCTGGCCACTGGCTGGCAGCAGGCGCACCTGGTAGTCGAGGTCGACCTTTTTCGCCCAGGCTGGCGAACTGGCCATCAGGCCCAACAACAAGAACAGCTGGCAACGCATACAGAAACTCCTTGTTTCCCCGTGGCAGCGGGCCGCGCCGGTCAGCTGGCGCGGAAGATCAGGTGGTCTTCCCAGTCGTCTTCGTGCACATCCTGCTCCCTGAGCATACGCCCCGACTGGGAAATGCGCTGTTCATGGACCTGTTGCCGATCGCCACAGACCAGGTGATGCCAAGCCGGCAGGTCCTTGCCCTCACTGACCAGGCGGTAGCCGCAGGTGCTCGGCAGCCACGTGAACTGGTCGGCCTTGCCTGGGGTGAGCTGAATGCAGTCCGGCACCTGGGCGAAGCGGTTGGGGTAGTCGCTGCACTGACAGGTTTCCAGGTCCAGCAGTTTGCAAGCGATGCGCGTGTAGTAAACGCTGTTGTCGTCTTCGTCCTCGAGCTTTTGCAGGCAGCACAGGCCACAGCCGTCGCACAGCGACTCCCACTCTTGCGGGCTGAGTTGTTCGAGGGTCTTGCGCCGCCAGAACGGCGCGTTTTCAGCGGTCATCACACGGGGTTCCTGCATTCATCTTGGGGCCACGGCGCGCGGCGGCGCCAGTCTAGAGCCTGGCCTTCGGCAAAGCCAGACCGCTTGTCAGTCGCGACGGGACGCAGTAGCGTGCGCTTTTCCGTCCTGTTGCAGGAGCCGCCATGAGCGCCAACCCCCGCATTGCCGATTACGCCATCAACGAGCAGTTCATCAACCGTTGGTCGCCACGCGCCTTCACCGCCGAGCCGATCAGCGAAGAAACCCTGCTGAGCTTCCTTGAAGCCGCTCGCTGGGCACCGTCGGCGTACAACTCGCAGCCTTGGCGCTTCCTGTATGCCCGCCGCGACACGCCGAGCTGGGAGCGTTACCTGAGCCTGCTGGTGCCGTTCAACCGCAGCTGGGCGCAACAGGCGTCGGCGCTGGTGCTGGTCATTTCCAAGACCACTTTCGCCGCCCCGGGCGCCACGGAAGAAAAACCGGCGCTGTGGCACACCTTCGACACCGGCTCCGCCTGGGGGCACCTGGCCCTGCAGGCCAGCATCAACGGCTGGCATACCCACGGCATGGCCGGTTTCGACCAGGACCTGGCGCGTCAGGAACTGAAGATTCCTGAAGGCTACGTGCTGCATGCCATGGTGGCGATCGGCAAGCTGGGTGACAAGGCCAGCCTGGACGAAGCGCTGCAGGCGCGTGAAGTGCCGAGCCCACGCAAGCCGTTGAGCGAGCTGGCTGCCGAGGGTGATTTCAGCTTGTAAGCCTTTTGCTGGCTGCACTGGCCTCTTCGCAGCGCAAGGCTGCTCCTACAGGCAGCGGATATCCCTGTAGGAGCAGCCTTGTGCTGCGAAGAGGCCGGCAAAGCCCCTACCAATCAATATCCCCGAGCGAAGTCGACCTCGCCACGCAAGCCCTGCCCCGCTTCATAAGCCCGCACATTCTCGACAAACAACCGCACCATCGCCGCCGGCGAGGTAGGCGCCGAGCTGTGCCCGGTCAGCAGCAAGCCCCAGGCGGTCCAGAACGGGTGCTGCCTGGGCAGCGGCTCTTGCCGGCAAACATCGATCACCGCCCCCGCCAGATGGCCTTCTTTCAGCGCCTCCACCAAGTCGGCATCGACCACCGCCACCCCGCGTCCGGCATTGATGAACAACGCCGAAGGCTGGAAGCACTTGAATAGCGCCGCGTCATACAGGTTATGAGTGGCCGGGGTATCGGGCAGCAGGTTGAGCACGTAGTCGACCTGGCCGACCATGCGCGGCAGGTCGGCCAGCGCCGCCACCTCGACAAACGGTGCCTGCTCACGGGCGCTGCTGGCAACCCCGTACAGCACCACGCCAAACGGCTGCAGAAACTCAGCCACACGCTGGCCAATGTCGCCGGTACCGACAATGAGCACCTTGCGCCCTTCCAGGCTGCGCCCTGGGCGGTCATCCCAGCGCCGCTCGACCTGGCTGACCAGGCGCGACAGCACCTCGCGCTCGTGGCCAAGCATGTAGGTGAGCATGTATTCGGCCATCACCTGGCCGAAGATGCCCACGGCACGGGTCAGGCGGTAATCACGCGGCAGGCCATCGGCCAGCAACGGCGTGATACCGGCCCAGGTCGACTGCATCCAGCCCGGCTTGTGGCCCTGGCGCAACAGGCTCGCCAGCAGGTCGGGCTGGCCCAGCCACACCGCGCACTGCGGTGCCTGACGGGCCAGTTCGGCAGAGTCGCCACTGGTCAGAACTTGCACTTCAGGTGCGGCTGCGCGCAACAGCTCGGCGTATCGAGCATGATCATGCTCAGCAATCAGTACACGCATGGTCAGACCGGGTCGTTACGGCGCAGCAGCTCTTCGGGCAGGTGCTCGATGTACTCGTCTTCCACCGGCGGCATCTGCAGGTGGTAACCCTGGCTGTCGAGGTTCTCCAGCACCTTGGCGATGTCCTCGCGGGCCAGCTTGCGCTCAGGGCTGAGCACCAGGTCGAACGCGTGAATCGGGGTGCCGAAGAACGGTAGCAGGCCTTCGGGCACGCGCTCCAGGCCGTCAGCCTTGAGCACGTACAGGTACATTTCGTTCTTGCGGGGGCTCTTGTAGATCGAGCAAATGCGTTTCATCGAATCTCTCCGGCACCTGCAAGGTTGTCCAGCAGGGCCTGGCCCATGCGCTCACGGCGCCAGCCGCGCAGCGAATCGGGCAGTTGATAAGGGCCATGGGGGTAACCGCTCTTGAGCAGCGCCTCCAGGGTTTTCTTGCGCAGCATCAGCTCGGGGGCAATCCCCAGGCGCTCGCCTTCGGCCTGGCCGATGGCACGCAGCTGCTTGAGGATGCCGGCGGCTTCGATCGGCAGCGGCTCGGGCAACACCTGCGGCCATTGCTCGGCAGGCAGGCTGGCGGCGCGCTTGATCAGCTGGATGAGGCACTCACCGTCCTGACGAATGGTGCGCGGGTGCATCTCGTCGATCTTGGCCAGTGCCGACAGGTTGTTCGGCTGGCTCTTGGCCATGGGCCACAGCGAGTGCTCCTTGAGGATGCGATTGCGCGGCACGTCGCGGTGGCGCGCTTCGCGCTCGCGCCAAGCGCACAGCTCACGCAGCACCGCCAGTTGCTGAGGCGCCAGCTTCCAGGCCAGCTTGACGTCGCGGTACAGGGTTTCAGGCTCGACTTCACGGCGCAAGGCCGCCACCAGCTCGGCGCCGTCTTCCAGCACCCAGGCGTACTTGTCGTCACTCAAGCGCGGGCGCAGCACACTGAACAGCTCGGCCAGGTGCACGGCATCTTCGGCAGCGTAGCTGACCTGGGTTTCCGAGAGCGGGCGTTGCAGCCAGTCGGAGCGGGTTTCGCCCTTGGGCAATTCGATGCCCAGCACTTCTTGTACCAGGCGCGAATAGCCCATGGAGAAGCCCAGGTTCAGGTAACCGGCGGCCAACTGAGTGTCGAACAGGGGTTGGGGCAGCTTGCCGGTCAGGCGCAGCAGCACTTCGAGGTCTTCGCTGCAGGCGTGCAGCACCTTGACCACGCCTGTGTCTTCCAGCAGGTCGGCCAAGGGTTGCCAGTCGCCGATCAGCAATGGATCGATCAGGAAGGCCCGTTGGCCGTCGCCGATCTGGATCAGCCCGGCTTTCGGGTAGAAGGTGTCGACCCGCATGAATTCGGTGTCAACGGCGACGAAGGGCAGTTGGTGCCAGTCGCGGCAGTGTTCGGCCAGGCTCTGGTCGTCACGGATCCAGTGAATTTCGATGGCCACAAGGCTCTCCCACTAACATTGGCGCGCAGTATATACGGCGCGGGCACTGCTGGTGAAACCTGCGCCATCCCTGGAATCGATAAATGGTGCTGCAACCGGGCCTTTTTGTAGGAGCAGCCTTGTGCTGCGAAAGGGCCGGTGCAAGCATTTGAGTGATGTGGTGGCTGTACCGGCCCTTTCGCAGCACAAGGCTGCTCCTACAGGGACAAGGTACAGGCATGGATTCAGCGCTTGGCCGCCAGCCAAGGCCGGCAACTGGCGAACATGTCCAGGGACTGCCGGTAGACCTCGGTGCGCACCTGCAACAGGCCGAGCATGGAGTGGAACAGGTTGTCCTGCGACAGCGGGGCATCGCTGAGCTTGGCCAGGCAGTCGGTATCGATGCCAAAGTCCTCCTTGTAGCTGTCGGAGAACCAGGTCAGCAGCGGTACGTGCTTCTGCTGCTCGGGAGCAATGGCGTACGGCGTGCCGTGCAGGAACAGGTTGTACTCACCCAGCGATTCGCCATGGTCGGACAGGTAGATCATCGCGGTATCGACCTTGTCCTGCTTGCTGCGCAGGGTGTCGATCAGCGAGGCCAGCACCTGGTCGGTGTAGGCCAAGGTGTTGTCATAGCCGTTGATGATTTCCTGTTCGCTGCACTGGTTCAGCGCGTTGCTCTGACACACGGGGGTGAAACGTTCGCTGCCGCTGGGGTAGCGCTTGAAGTACTCGGGGCCGTGGCTGCCCATCTGGTGCAGCACCAGCACGGTGTCTTTGTCGAGGTTGTCGATCAGCTCGTCCAGGCCCTGCAGCAAGATCTGGTCATGGCATTCGCCATTGGCGCACAGTTGCGAGTCCTTGAGGTTGCTGACATCGATGAACTGCACGCGGTCGCAGGTGCCCTTGCAACCTGACTGGTTGTCACGCCACTGCACGGCCAGGCCAGCACGCTGGAGGATGTCCAGCAGCCCTTCGCGGTTTTTGGCCACGCGAGCATCGTAGTCCTTGCGCGCCATGCCAGAGAACATGCACGGCACCGAGACCGCGGTTTCCGTGCCGCACGAGTGCACGTCGGAAAACGCCAGCAGGCCTTGTTGCTTGGCGAGGTTCGGCGTGGTGTCGCGGTCGTAGCCCAGCACACCGAAATGGTCTGCCCGGGCACTTTCCCCCACCACCAGCACGGTCAGCGACTTGCGCTCATGTTTTTGCCAGGCGGCATCACGCTTGGCATCTTCGCCATAATGCTGGAACGGGCGCGAGGCGGTACCGACACGCTCGCTGACATAACCAATGGAGGCCCCGACGATATTGCTTGGGGTCAGCATCAGGCGCAGTTCATGGTGATTGCGAAACAGCGACGACAGCCCTTGATAATTGACCAACGCT
Source organism: Pseudomonas sp. NY11955 (assembly GCF_048068035.1). Classification (NCBI taxonomy): domain Bacteria; kingdom Pseudomonadati; phylum Pseudomonadota; class Gammaproteobacteria; order Pseudomonadales; family Pseudomonadaceae; genus Pseudomonas; species Pseudomonas sp. NY11955. Next base: position 147,025 of record NZ_JBLUPS010000012.1, on the reverse strand, counting down.
ACCGAACCCAGGGCCACCACGCAGGCACCACTGACCACCAGCTTGCCCAGCAGTTCGCGGTGCCAGGCACGGTAAGCGATGGGGGCCTTCCACAGCAGCACCGAAGGCAGCACGCCCAGCAGCAGGATATAAGCGGCAAACTTGAACGACATCAGGTCGCGCACTTCCGCAATATTGGTTTCTGCCATATTACGAAACATGCCGGAGTCAATAAGTACGCCGTACTGGTTCATGAAGTAAGCCACGCCCGCGCCACTTATGAACAACACGATAAGTACCGGCTTCAATACATAGCGAAAAGCAAACAACGTGAGGATCAGGTTGAAGGCGAACAGCATCAGCACGGCAAACGCCAGGCTCAGCCACAGCCCCGACAGGCCGGCGGGCACAACCTCTTGCAGATGCCCCCAAAGGAACATGTTGAAGCCGATCAGCAGGTAAAGGCTGGCCAGCAGCGTGACCCATTCAGTCCGCAGGGATTTGAAGTTGAGCATCAGCGTTCGCAATCAAGAGTGATTATCAACCCCCAGGCCAGTTGGCACCGTGGGAAAGTTGGGCGAACTCTAGAAAGCGCGTCATCAATTTTTTGTGAAAAAGTCGGTAACAATTTCGTGAAGGCGCGTCTTTTATCAATTACCTGAAAGTCATTCAGCTGCCATTCAGCCTGGGCAGCCGCCGCAAGCCTGCGCAAAGGCAGCTATCCTCAGTGGTCAGGACCTTACCGACAACCCTGACAGAGGTGAAGAAATGCCAGTTCCGCATGATCTGCTCGCTGACCTGCACGTTACCGCTGATGCATTCCAGGCGCTCATAGACAAGGACCAGGACCTGCACAAACTGCACAAGGAGTACAACGCCAAGGACAAGGAGGTGGTCGCCGCCGAAGGCAACGGCACCAACGACGAGGCCGTCAACCGCCTGCGCAAGGAAAGGTTACTGATCAAGGACAAGATCGAACGGATCATCCATCCGCCTAAACCGTGGGGGGCATCCGTCGCCCCGCGCGCCCCCTCCGGGGGCCGCCCCGCGGAGAGCCCGGCAGCCCTTACACAGCAGCCAGCGCGTTCAGCGCCCCATCCAGGTCCTCGACCAGGTCGCGGTAATCCTCGATCCCCACCGACAGCCGCAGCAGGTTCTCGCTGATCCCCATCACCCCTTTCTGCTCAGGGCTCAACGAGCAGTGCGACATGCTCCAGGAGTGGTTGATCATGCTTTCCACCCCGCCCAGCGAGTCGGCCAGCACAAAGATCTGCAGCGCCTCCACCAGCCGGTTGAGCGCGGCGCGGTCGCCCTTCACCTTCATTGCCACCACCGCCCCGCCACTGCGCATCTGGCGCTTGCACAACGCATGCTGCGGGTGGCTTTCCAGCCCTGGGTAGTACACCTGCTCGACCTGCGCGTGGCTTTCGAGGAAGCGCGCCACCTGCAAGGCATTGGCGCACTGGCGCTCCATGCGCACATCCAGGGTCTTCAGACCGCGCAGGGCCAGGTAGCAATCGAATGGCCCCTGCACCGCACCAATCGCCATGCTGATGCGCCGCAGGCGCGCCAGCAGCGCATCATTGGCTGCCACAACCACACCGCCGGTAAGGTCGGAGTGGCCGCCGATGTACTTGCTGGCCGAGTGCATCACCAGGTCCACGCCCAGGGTGATCGGGCGCTGGTTCCATGGTGAGCAGAAGGTGTTATCGATGCAGGTCAGAATACCCCGCGCCTTGGCCAAGTCGCACACCGCTTTGATGTCGACCAGGTGCAGCAACGGGTTGGTCGGCGACTCGATCCAGATCAGCTGGGTTTGCGGCTTGATCGCGGCGGCCACCGCCTCAAGGTCATTGAGGTCGACATAGGTGGTGGTCAGGCCCGAGGTGCGGCTGCGATAGTCTTCCATGATACGGAAGGTGCCACCGTACACGCCGTTCATCACCACCACGTGGGCATCCTTGGGCAGCAGCTCCAGCACGGTCGCGGTGGCATTCACCCCCGAAGCGCAGGCCACTGCGCCCACACCTTCTTCCAGGGCGGCAACGCAGGTTTCGTAGGCATGCCGGGTCGGGTTGCCGACGCGGCTATAGGAGTATTCCGGCTTGTCGTCAAGGCTGCGCTTGGTGAACGAGCTGGCGGTGACGATGGCCGGGAAAATGGCGTTATCGGCGACGCTGAACTGCTCGCCGGCGTGAATGGTGCGGGTGGCGAAATTGCGCGGCTTGTCGGACATGGTCAGGCCCATTGGCAGAGTGAAAGCTGCCACTATCGCACAACCCAAATCTTCCGGGCTTGGGGTAATCTGTGAAATATTTTTCTGCACGGCCCGCACGCGATATGGACAGTTTCGACCAGCACATTCTTACCCTGCTTCAGCGCGATGCCTCGATCTCGCTGAAGGACCTGGCCGAGGCCGTCAACTTGTCCACGACGCCGTGCTGGAAGCGGGTCAAGCGCCTGGAGGAAGAAGGCTACATCCTCGGCCGTGTCGCCCTGCTCGACCCGGAGCGGCTGGGCTTGGGGCTTACCGTGTTCGTCCAGCTCAAGACCCAGCGTCACGACAGCGCCTGGCTGGAGCAGTTTGCCGCGACCGTGACGGGGTTCGAGGAAGTGATGGAGTTCTACCGCATGTCGGGGGACTGGGACTACATGCTGCGGGTGGTGGTGGGGGATATCGCGGCGTATGACCGGTTCTACAAAAAGCTGATTACCCGTACCGATGGGCTGTCGAACATTACGTCCAGCTTTGCCATGGAGCAGATGAAGTACACCACGGCCTACCCGGTGCATCGTTCCTGAATCGGCTCTGGATTCTTCGCGGGCAAGCCCGCTCCCACAGGTACAGCTCAGGCCTCGAACCTGTGGGAGCGGGCTTGCCCGCGAAGAGGCCGGTACAGGCAACCAATCAATCCGCTGCCAACACCGCCGCAATCCGGTTCCCCGCCTTGGCTTTCTCGACCTTGATCGCCACAAACTTCGACGTCGGCGTATAGGTCCCCTCGCCGTAGCTTTCCAGCGGCACCAGCGGGTTGGTCTCCGGGTAATACGCCGCCGCCTGCCCTTCTGGCACGTCATACGCCACCAGGCGGAAGCCTGAGACCCGCCGCTCCACGCCATCCTCCCACAGCGACACCAGATCGACGTGCTCGCCCGGCTCGAAGCCCAGGCGACGGATGTCGGCTTCGTTGACGAACACCACTTCACGCAGGCCGAACACCCCACGGTAGCGGTCGTCCAACCCATACAGGGTGGTGTTGTACTGATCATGCGAGCGCAAGGTCTGCAGGATCAGGTCCGGCTTGTCACCACGGGCCAGTACCTTGGCGTTGACCAATTCCTCAGGCAGCGCATGAGGCATGAACCGGGCCTTGCCCGTGGCGGTGCGGAAGTTGCGATCGGCGGCATTGTTACCCAGGTGGAAACCGCCAGGGCTATGCAGGCGTTCGTTGAAGCCAGTGAAACCAGGGATTACCTCGGCGATCATGTCGCGAATACGGCTGTAATCGGCCACCGCATATTCCCAGTCGATCGGCTGGTTGCCCAGTGTGGCCTTGGCCATGCCAGCGATGATCCACGGCTCCGAGCGCAGGTGCGGCGAGCGCGGGCGCAACTGGCCGTTGGAGATGTGCACCATGCTGAAGGTGTCCTCCACGGTCACGCCTTGCGGCCCTTCGGCCTGCAGGTCGATTTCGGTACGGCCCAGGCACGGCAGGATCAGCGCATCGCGGCCGGTGACCAGGTGCGAGCGGTTGAGCTTGGTGGAAATCTGCACGGTCAGCGCACAATTCTGCAGTGCCGCGTGGGTGCGCGGAGTGTCTGGGGTGGCTTGTGCGAAGTTGCCGCCCAGGCCGATGAACACCTTGGCCCGCCCCTCTTCCATGGCCTTGATCGCCAGCACCGCGTTGTGCCCGTGAGCACGCGGCACACGGAACTGGAAGCGCTTTTCGATGGCGTCGAGCAGCGCCGCCTTGGGCTTCTCGTCGATGCCCATGGTGCGGTCACCCTGCACGTTGCTGTGGCCACGCACCGGCGACAGGCCGGCGCCGGGCTTGCCGACGTTGCCGCGCAGCAGTTGCAGGTTGACGATTTCCTGCACGGTCGGCACCGAATGACGGTGCTGGGTGACGCCCATGGCCCAGCACATGATGACCCGCTCGGCCTTGCGGTACATGCGCGCAGCCAGCTCGATCTCGGCCAGGGTCAAGCCCGACTGCTTGACGATGTGCTCCCAGGAAGTGGCGTCCACCGCCGCCAGGTAGTCATCGACGCCGCTGGTGTGCTCGGCGATGAAGGCATGGTCGAACACCGCCGGCTCGCCCTTGGCCTGCGCCTCACGCTCCCATTGCAACAAATACTTGGCAATGCCGCGCATGGCGGCCATGTCGCCACCCAAGGCCGGGCGGAAATAGGCGCTGGAGGTCGGCTCGGAGCCGTTGCTGAGCATTTCAAAGGGGTGCTGCGGGTGCTGGAAGCGCTCCAGACCACGCTCTTTCAGCGGGTTGAAGCAAACCACCTGGGCACCGCGCTTGACCGCCTCACGCAGCGGTTCGAGCATGCGCGGGTGGTTGGTGCCGGGGTTCTGGCCGATGACGAAAATCGCGTCGGCCAGCTCCAGGTCGTGGAACACCACGGTGCCCTTGCCCACCCCGAGGGTTTCCGACATGCCCGCGCCGCTGGCCTCGTGGCACATGTTCGAGCAATCAGGGAAGTTGTTGGTGCCATAGGCACGCACAAACAGCTGGTAGAGGAACGCCGCCTCGTTGCTGGCCCGGCCCGAGGTGTAGAACTCGGCCTCATCTGGCGACTGCAGCGCCCGCAGGTGCCTGGCGACCAGCTCGAAGGCCTCCTGCCAGGTGGTTTCGACATAGTGGTCGGTCGCGGCGTCGTAACGCATCGGGTGCGTCAGGCGGCCCTGGTATTCGAGCCAGTAGTCGGTCTGGTCCTTCAGCGCGCTGACGCTGTACTTGGCGAAGAACGCCGGGTCCACCGAACGGCCGGTGGCCTCCCAGTTGACCGCCTTGGCGCCGTTTTCACAGAACTTGACCATGTCGCTTTCCGGCGACTCGCCCCAGGCGCAGCCGGGGCAGTCGAAGCCGCCGTTCTGGTTGGTCTTGAGCATGGCCCTCAGGTTCTTGAAGGCGTTTTCGCTGCCCAGCCAGCTTTTGGTCACGCTTTTGAGCGCCCCCCAGCCGGCGGCGGCGCCTTTGTAGTCCCTGATGTGTTCGTCCTGGCTCATGCGATGAATCCTCACGCTTCGATGCTTTTTTTCAGCCTATGGAGCGTGAGGTGGAGCGTCCAATCGAAAGATCTTACGGGGTGATAAACGCTCTCGATCACGGGCTGAAACCAGCGCCTGGCCATCATAGAGGCCATTGATCAATCAGTCGGGCAAAGCAATTTGACGGCCCTTCGGCCAGGTTATAGCTTGGAGTTGTGTCCAAACCCATTCGAGCGCGAACGTGGAACAGAACAGCCGGGCCCTGATCGACGGCTTCAACCGGAAAATCGACTACCTGCGGATGTCGGTCACTGACCGCTGTGACTTCCGTTGCGTGTACTGCATGGCCGAAGACATGCAGTTTCTGCCGCGCCAGCAAATCCTCAGCCTCGAAGAATTGTTCCAAGTGGCCGAGCGCTTCGTCGCCCTTGGCACCCGCAAGATCCGCCTGACCGGCGGCGAGCCACTGGTACGCCAGGGCATCGTCGAGCTGTGCGGGCGCATCGCCGCCCTGCCCGGCTTGCGCGAGTTGTGCATGACCAGCAATGGCTCGCAACTGGGGCGCCTGGCCCAGCCGCTGTTCGACGCCGGCGTGTCGCGCCTGAACATCAGCCTCGACAGCCTGGATGCCGAGCGTTTCAAGCAACTGACCCGTACTGGCGACCTGGCCCAGGTGATCGCCGGTATCGACGCCGCGCGCCAGGCCGGTTTCAAACGCACCAAGCTCAACTGCGTGGTACTCAAAGGCCGCAACGACCATGAACTGGTCGACCTGGTGCGCTTTGCCATCGACCGCGAGCTGGACATCACCTTCATCGAAGAAATGCCGCTGGGGGTCATCAATGAGCATGAGCGTGGCGAATCGTTCTGCTCCAGCGATGAAGTACGTGCACGCCTGGCCGATCAATTCACCCTGATCGAATCGACCGAGTCATCCCAGGGCCCCGCCCGCTACTGGCGCTTGGCCGAAGCGGCCAACACCCGGGTCGGCTTCATCTCACCCCACAGCCACAACTTCTGCGCCACCTGCAACCGTGTGCGCCTGACTGTCGAAGGCCGCCTGCTGCTGTGCCTGGGCAACGAGCACTCGGTAGACCTCAAGCATGTTCTGCGCGCCCACCCAGGCAACGCCGAACGCCTGGAAAAGGCCATCCGCGACTCGCTGCACCTCAAGCCCTACCGCCATCACTTCGAAGTCGGTGGCGAGGTGCAGATCCTGCGCTTCATGAACATGACCGGCGGCTGAACGGCTGTCTCTGGATTTCCATGATCGTCCACCCAACCCCCGATGTGCTGCGTGTGCTGTTCACCCTCAAGGGGTCGATCGTCAAGCGCATTGCCCTGCGTTGCCTGATGGTGACCCTGCTGGCCGCGCTGATCGTGCTGGTCGAGCGGCATTTCCCGGCGTTTTTCTACCCGGTCAGCGCCACGCCATTTACCTTGCTGGGCCTGTCGCTGTCGATCTTCATGAGCTTTCGCAACAACGCGTGCTACGACCGTTGGTGGGAGGGGCGCAAGGCCTGGGGCAAGCTGATCATCGAAACCCGTTCGTTCGTGCGTGAAAGCGTGGTCATTGCTGACCAGCAGCTGCGAGCCGAACTACTGCGCAGCCTGTGCGGCTACGCCCATGCGCTGAATGCCCGGCTGCGCAACGAGGACGACCTGGCGGCCGCCCGCCCCTGGCTGGCCCGGCCGGAGGCTATCAGCCCGCACAACGTGTGCGACGGCATCCTGCGGGAAATAGGCGAGCACTGCTCGCGCCTGGCCGAACGACAACAGATCAGTGATTGGCGCTACAGCCTGCTGGAACAGCGGCTGGTAGGCCTGACCGAGGTACAGGCCACCTGCGAGCGGATCAAGTTCACACCCTTGCCGTTCCCCTACACGCTGTTGCTGCACCGCACCATCTACATCTTCTGCATTCTGCTGCCCTTTGCCCTGGCCGAGCCGCTGGGCTGGCTGGCGCCGCTGTTCACCACCATCGTCGGGTACACGTTCTTCGGGCTGGATGCGATTGGCAACGAGCTGGAAGACCCGTTCGGGCGCGATGAGAACGATTTGCCGACCGATGCCATGGTGCGCACGGTGGAACGGGATATCTTGGCTGGGTTGGGAGAACAGCAGCTGCCGCCGGCGTTGTTGCCGGTAGGGTATGTGTTGAGCTGAGTAAAAGCGCTGTCCTGTGCTGGCCCTTTCGCGGGTGAACCCGCTCCCACAGCTACAGCGCTAGGTTCAAATGCAGTTGAGATCCTGTGGGAGCGGGTTTACCCGCGAAAAGGCCAGTGCACGATCAACCTCGGCTTGCGCAGGCCTCGATCGGCAGCAGGTGTTTGACGAAGTTGCACGGCCGGTGCCGTGCATCCAACTGCTCGGCCAAGATCCCCTCCCATGCAGTACGGCAGGCCCCGGTGGAGCCCGGCAGGCAGCACACCAACGTACGGTTGGACAACCCAGCCAATGCCCGGCTCTGCACGGTCGAGGTGCCAATGTCGAGAATCGACAACGCTCGGAACAGCTCGCCAAAGCCATCGATTCGCTTGTCCAACAGGCACTCGACCGCTTCTGGCGTGCTGTCGCGCCCGGTAAAGCCGGTTCCGCCGGTAATCAGCACCACTTGCACCTGCTCGTCGGCAATCCAGGTAGCCACCTGGGCGCGGATCTTGTACAGGTCGTCCTTGAGCAACGCCCGCGCCACCAGCCGGTGGCCGATCTCTACCGAGCGGCTGGCCAGCAGCTCGCCAGAGGTATCGTTGTCGTAGGTACGGGTGTCGCTGACAGTCAGCACGGCGATGTTCAGCGGTACGAAGACCGCATCGGGTTGGACGCGCACGGTAAAGCTCCTTGAATGGCATTGTCACCACGCTAGAGGCATGGCCCCGGGTGCGTCCAATCAATATGGCGTACCGGCCGATCAATGACATCTATCGCAGACGTGAGTTATGGTCTGCACAACAAGACGCCAGGCACTTCCATGGACATCAAGCAGCTCAAGTTCCTCATCGCCCTCGACCAGACCCGCCACTTCGGCCAGGCGGCGGCGCTCTGCCATATCACCCAGCCGACGCTGTCCATGCGCCTGCGCAACCTGGAAGACGAACTGGACCTGGTGCTGGTCAAGCGCGGCCAGCGCTTCGAAGGTTTCACCGAGGCCGGCGAGCGCATCCTGGCCTGGGCCCGCACCCTGCTCGCCGCCCACGACGGCCTGCAGGCCGAGGCTGCCAGTTGCCGCGGCCAGGTGGTCGGTAGCCTGCGCCTGGGCACGGTGCCGCTGGCCAGCTTCAACCCCATGCACCTGCTGCTGCCGCTGCGCGAAAAATACCCCGAACTGCACTTTCAGCTCAGCTCGCTGAGCTCCGAGCAGGTCATCGACGGCCTCAGCCGCAACCAGCTCGACCTGGGCATCTGCTACCTGGACCAGGTCAACACCAGCTTCTTCGAAGTGATCGAACTGGGCATTACCACCATGGGCCTGCTGCACGACACTCGGCACTTCCAGTTCGCCAGCGACACGCTGCGCTGGGACGAGCTTGCCAACCTTCCACTAGGGCTGTTGAGCAAAGGCATGCATTACCGCCAGTCGCTGGACCTGAGCTTGCGCAGCCGCGGCCTGGAGCCCAATGCGGTACTGGAAAGCGACTCGAGCTTCCAGCTGATCCAGGCGATCAACACCGGCATGTGCTGCGCGATCATGCCCCTGGACTGCGGCCTGGAAGACCTCAGCGAGCACCTGCGCATCCTGCCGGTGGCCGACGCCGCCATCCACAGCCCGGTCGGCCTGCTGCTGCGCCGCAGCGAGCCGCGTTCGGCAATTGCCGAACAGTGCTTTGCCGAGGCACGAGGGCTGTTTCAGGCCACCTGATCGGCAGTCGCCTGGCGGTATTGGCGCGGGGTGAAGCCGGTCAGTTGCTTGAACTGGCGGCTGAAGGCGCTGTGGTCGGTATAGCCGCAGCTCATCGCCACTTCGGTGATCGGCAGCGCCGAATGCAGCAGCCGGTGGGCGTGCTCCAGGCGCGCCTTGTGGATCATTTGCCGGGGCGTAAGGTGAAACACCCGTTTGCAGTAGCGCTCCAGCTGGGCCACGGAAATACCGGCGATGCGGGTCAGTTCGCCCATGCTGATCGGCTGGTGGAAATGCCCGCGGATGTACTCGTCCACCGCGGCCAGGCGCTGGTAGGCAGGGTGGCTGTCGGCAGCTGACTGCAGGTCGACCGAAATGCCGACCAGGCCGATGATTTCGCCGGCCTGATTGTACAGCGGGCGTTTGTGGGTCAGGCACCAGCCGGGCTCGCGGCTGCCGTACAGGTGCAGCTCCAACTGATCCTCCAGCACCAGGCCTTCCTTGAGTACCCGGCGGTCCTGCTCGGTGTAGCCAGGGCCCAGTTGTGCCGGGAACACCTCGGCGCTGGTCTTGCCCAACAAGGGCTGCAAGCGCTTGAGGCCGCAGCGCTGGACCAGGGTGTTGTTGGCCAGCACGTAGCGGGCGGCCGGGTCCTTGATGAAGATTGCGGCGTTGGGGATGGCGTCGAGGATCGGCAGCAGCAGGGATACACCGGCCAGCAAGGCTTCGAGGGTGGCGGGGCGATGCTGGTCGAGGGACTGGTACAGGGTTGCCAGGGGGGTGTCGGTCATCTGTCGGTTCTCTGCTGGCTGTGCCGGCCTCTTCGCAGCACAAGGCTGCTCCTACAGGGCAGTGAGGTCGCTGTAGGAGCAGCCTTGTGCTGCGAAGAGGCCGGCACTACCTCTACATCTCTCAAACCCTTATCCGGTATGGCCTTCAGCCTATCCCCGAGCTTTTCGCCTTACCACTTCTTTTCTGCAACTGTGCCGATTTCGTCATCCCCTCTGCAGAAAACCATCAAGAACCGCTGCCCCGACCGGTTCACTCTATGCCCCACGCAAGCCGCCCAAGTCCTACAAGAGCGCGGCCCACAAAGCCGCATCTCGTGACATCAGACCTGCCTATCCAATAACCAACAAAAAGGCGAACCCATGTCAGGCAAATTCAAAAAACAGTTATCACTGCTGGACCTCACCTTCATCGGCCTAGGTGCCATCTTCGGCTCCGGCTGGCTGTTCGCCGCCAGCCACGTCTCGGCTATCGCCGGCCCGGCCGGCATCCTTTCCTGGTTCCTTGGCGGGTTCGCCGTTCTGCTGCTGGGCATCGTCTACTGCGAACTGGGCGCCGCCTTGCCCCGCGCCGGTGGCGTGGTGCGCTACCCGGTGTATTCGCACGGCCCGCTGCTGGGCTACCTGATGGGCTTCATCACCCTGATCGCCTTCTCCAGCCTGATCGCCATCGAAGTGGTCGCCTCACGCCAATACGCCGCCGCCTGGTTTCCCGGGTTGACCAAGGCCGGCTCCAGTGACCCGACCGTGCTCGGCTGGCTGGTGCAGTTCGCCTTGCTGGGGCTGTTCTTCTTCCTCAACTACCGCAGCGTGAAAACCTTCGCCAAGGCCAACAACCTGGTCAGCGTATTCAAGTTCATCGTGCCGCTGCTGGTGATCGGCGTGCTGTTCACCTTTTTCAAACCGGAAAACTTCGAGGTTCAGGGCTTTGCCCCGTTCGGCCTGTCCGGGGTGGAAATGGCGGTATCCGCCGGTGGCATCATTTTCGCCTACCTGGGCCTGACGCCGATCATTTCGGTGGCCAGCGAAGTGAAGAACCCACAACGCACCATCCCGATTGCACTGATCTTGTCGGTGCTGCTGTCCACCGCCATCTACGCCCTGCTGCAACTGGCCTTCCTCGGTAGCGTGCCCACCGAAATGCTGGCCAACGGCTGGGCCAGCGTGACCAAGGAGCTGGCCCTGCCCTACCGTGATATCGCCCTGGCCCTGGGTGTGGGCTGGCTGGCCTACCTGGTGGTGGCCGACGCGGTGATCTCGCCCAGCGGCTGCGGCAACATCTACATGAACGCCACCCCCCGCGTGGTCTATGGCTGGGCGCAGACCGGCACCTTCTTCAAGTACTTCACCCGCATCGACGCAGAGTCCGGCATCCCACGCCCGGCGCTGTGGCTGACCTTTGGCCTGTCGGTGTTCTGGACCCTGCCGTTCCCGTCGTGGGAAGCGCTGATCAACGTGGTATCGGCTGCCCTGGTACTGAGCTACGCCGTCGCCCCGGTCACCGTCGCCGCCCTGCGCCGCAACGCCCCGGACATGCCGCGCCCGTTCCGGGTCAAGGGCATGGGCGTGCTCGGCCCACTGTCGTTCATCATCGCCGCGCTGATCGTGTACTGGTCGGGCTGGAACACCGTGTCGTGGTTGCTGGCCCTGCAGATCGTGATGTTCGTGCTGTACCTGCTGTGCGGCCGCTTCGTGCCCACCCAACACCTGTCGCTGGCCCAGCAAGTACGCTCGTCGGCGTGGCTGATCGGCTTTTACGCGGTGACCATTTTGCTGTCGTGGCTGGGCAGCTTCGGCGGCCTGGGCGTGCTAGGCCACCCGTTCGACACCGTGGCCGTGGCCGCCTGCGCGCTGGGCATCTACTACTGGGGTGCCGCCACTGGCGTACCTGCGCACCTGGTGCGCCTGGAAGGCGAGGACGAAAGCGAAGCCAGCGCTGAAGCCTATGCCGACCACCCTGCCGCCGTCGCTTCCTGATCTTTACGCAAGGGACAAGCCCATGAAACAGATTCACGTCATCGACTCCCACACTGGCGGCGAACCAACTCGCCTGGTGCTCAAGGGCTTCCCGCAACTGCACGGCCGCAGCATGGCCGAACAGCGCGACGAGCTGCGCGAGCTGCACGACCCGTGGCGCCGCGCCTGCCTGCTGGAACCACGCGGCAACGATGTGCTGGTCGGCGCGCTGTACTGCCCGCCAGTTTCGGCCGACGCCACCTGCGGGGTGATCTTCTTCAACAACGCCGGCTACCTGAACATGTGCGGCCACGGCACCATCGGCCTGGTGGCCTCGCTGCAGCACCTGGGCCTGATCGCACCGGGCGAGCACAAGATCGACACGCCGGTCGGCCAGGTCAGCGCCACCCTGCATGAAGACGGCGCCATCACCGTGGGCAACGTGCCCGCCTACCGCTACCGCCAGCAGGTGGCGGTGGACGTGCCTGGCCATGGCGTGGTGCGCGGCGACATCGCCTGGGGCGGCAACTGGTTTTTCCTTGTTTCCGAGCATGGCCAGCGCATCGAACTGGATAACCGCGAGGCGCTGACCGAGTACACCTGGGCCATGCTCAAGGCCCTCGAAGCGCAAGGCATTACCGGCGAAAACGGCGCGCCCATCGACCACGTCGAGTTGTTCGCCGACGACGCCAACGCCGACAGCCGCAACTTCGTGATGTGCCCCGGCAAGTCCTACGACCGCTCGCCCTGCGGCACCGGCACCAGCGCCAAGCTGGCCTGCCTGGCCGCCGACGGCAAGCTTGCCGAAGGCCAAACCTGGGTGCAGGCCAGTATCACCGGCAGCCAGTTCCATGGCCGCTACGAGCGCGACGGCGAACGCATTCGCCCGTTCATCACCGGCCGCGCCTACATGACCGCCGACAGCACCCTGCTGATCGACGAACAGGACCCTTTCGCCTGGGGCATCTGACCCTCGGCCTTTTTCCGACTGAATATTGCTAGGAGTGATCACAATGACTGACAACATCTTCACCGGCACCATGCCCGCCCTGATGACCCCGTGCACCGCCGAGCGCAAACCGGATTTCGACGCCCTAGTGCGCAAAGGCCGCGAGCTGATCGAGGCCGGCATGAGCGCCGTGGTGTACTGCGGTTCGATGGGCGACTGGCCGCTGCTGACCGAGGCCGAACGCCAGGAAGGCGTGGCGCGCCTGGTGGCCGCCGGCATTCCGACCATCGTCGGCACCGGCGCGGTGAACACCCGTGAAGCGGTGTCCCATGCCGCCCACGCCGCCAACGTCGGCGCCGCCGGCCTGATGGTCATCCCCCGCGTGCTCAGCCGTGGTGCGTCGCTGATCGCCCAGAAGCACCACTTCTCGGCCATTCTTGCCGCCGCGCCGAAGCTGCCGGCGGTGATCTACAACAGCCCCTACTACGGCTTCGCCACCCGCGCCGACCTGTTCTTCGAGCTGCGCCGCGAATTCCCCAACCTGATCGGCTTCAAGGAATTCGGCGGCGGCGCCGACCTGCGCTATGCCGCCGAGCACATCACCTCCAAGGATGACGATGTCACCCTGATGGTCGGCGTCGACACCCAGGTGGTGCATGGCTTCGTCAACTGCAACGCCACCGGCGCCATCACCGGCATCGGCAACGCCCTGCCCCGTGAAGTGCTGCAACTGGTGAGCCTGAGCAAGCAGGCCGCCAAGGGCGACGCCCGTGCCCGTCGCCTGGCGCGCGAGCTGGAGGCGGCGCTGGCGGTGCTGTCGTCGTTCGATGAGGGCTGCGACCTGGTGCTGTATTACAAGCACTTGATGGTGCTCAACGGCGACACCGAATACAGCCTGCACTTCAACGAAACCGATGTGCTGACCGACGCCCAGCGCAACTATGCCGAGCAGCAGTACGCGCTGTTCCGCAGCTGGTATGCGAGCTGGTCGGCCGAGCAGAACCTGGCCTGACGCCGCCACGGCTTTCTCTGTGGGAGCGGGCTTGCCCGCGAACACCGGCGAAGCCGGTGCCAGGCACCGAGTCGCCTGCTTCGCGGGCCCGCCCGCTCCCACAGGTTAAGCAGCACACCCTTGCAACAGCATGTGATTTCCCAAGGAGGCTCCATGACCCTGACAGGCAACCTGCTGATCGGCCAGACGCCGGTAACCGGCAGCCGCGAAGCCATCCACGCCATCGACCCGGCCACCGGCCTGGCGCTGGAACCCGCCTACCTCGGCGGCACCGGCGAACACGTGGCCCAGGCTTGCGCCCTGGCCTGGACGGCGTTCGATGCCTACCGCGAAACCTCGCTCGAACAACGGGCACAGTTCCTCGAAACCATCGCCGCGCAGATCGAAGCCCTCGGCGATGCCCTGATCGACCGCGCCGTGGCCGAGACCGGCCTGCCCAAAGCGCGCATCCAGGGCGAGCGTGGCCGCACCTGCACCCAGTTGCGCACCTTCGCCCGTGTGGTGCGGGCCGGCGAATGGCTCGACGTGCGGGTCGACAACGCCCTGCCCGACCGCCAGCCCCTGCCCCGCGCCGACCTGCGCCAGCGCCAGGTAGCCTTGGGGCCGGTGGCGGTGTTTGGCGCCAGCAATTTCCCCTTGGCCTTCTCGGTGGCCGGTGGCGACACAGCCTCGGCACTGGCCGCCGGCTGCCCGGTGGTGGTCAAGGCTCACAGTGCCCACCCCGGCACCAGCGAACTGGTCGGCCAGGCGGTGGCACAAGCCGTGAAGCAATGCGGCTTGCCAGCCGGCGTGTTTTCGCTGCTGTACGGCTCGGGCCGTGAAGTGGGCATTGCCCTGGTCAGCGACCCGCGTATCAAGGCCGTTGGCTTCACCGGCTCGCGCAGCGGTGGCGTGGCGCTGTGCCAGGCCGCCCAGGCGCGCCCGGAACCCATCCCGGTGTATGCCGAAATGAGCTCGATCAACCCGGTGTTCCTGTTCGATGCCGCCCTGCAGGCCCGTGCCGAAGCACTGGCACAAGGTTTCGTCGCCTCCCTGACCCAGGGCGCCGGCCAGTTCTGTACCAACCCCGGCCTGGTCATTGCCCGCCAGGGGCCGGCGTTGCAGCGGTTCATCACGGCAGCCAGCGGGCATGTGCAGCAGGCCGCCGCGCAAACCATGCTCACCCCAGGCATCTTCGCTGCCTACCAGGCCGGCGTCGCGGCCCTGGCGGGCAACGACAATGCCCAGGCCGCAGCCAGTGGCCAAGCGGGCCAGGGCCCCAACCAATGCCAGGCACAGCTGTTCGTCACCCAGGCCGAAGCCTTCCTAGCCGACTCGGCGTTGCAAGCTGAAGTGTTCGGCGCAGCGTCGCTGGTGGTTGCCTGCGACAGCGATGAGCAGGTGCGCCAGGTTGCCGAACACCTGGAAGGCCAACTGACCGCCACCCTGCAACTGGAGGAGGCCGACATCGACAGCGCTCGCGCCCTGCTGCCAACCCTCGAGCGCAAAGCCGGGCGTATTCTGGTCAATGGTTGGCCGACCGGCGTCGAGGTTTGCGATGCGATGGTGCATGGCGGGCCATTCCCAGCCACCTCCGATGCCCGCACCACCTCGGTGGGCACGGCAGCGATCCTGCGGTTCCTGCGCCCGGTGTGCTACCAGGACTTCCCCCGATGCCCTGCTGCCGCAGGCGTTGCAGCACGGTAACCCGCTGCGGCTGCGGCGCCTGCTTGACGGTAAACGGGAAGGCTGAGCATGGTCGAAACCGCTGAAACCGATATCGCCGTGGTGGGTGCCGGCATCGTCGGCGTCGCCTGCGCCCTGCAGCTGGCCCGCCAGGGCCGCCGGGTAACGCTGATCGACCGCCAGGCGCCAGGCCTTGGTGCGTCCTACGGTAACGCCGGGCACCTGGCCACCGAACAAGTGTTCCCGATTGCCGACCTGTCAATCCTCAAGCGCTTGCCCCGCATGCTGCTGGACCCCATGGGCCCACTGCGGCTGGACTGGAAATACCTGCCCAAGGCCATGCCATGGTTCACCCGGCTGCTGCTCAACCTGCGCCCGGCGCCATTCCAGCGCAGCGTGGCCGGCATCCGCACGTTGAACGAACCCAGCTTGAGCGCCTGGCAGCGGTTGCTGGGTTCGATCGGGCGCAGCGAACTGTTCCAGGAAGATGGCTCGCTGCTGGTGTTCGAGCGGCCCGAGTCACGCCAGGCGCTGGAGGCATTGCGCGCGCGCATGCAACAGCAGGCAGTGCCCGTGGATTTCTGGTCGGCGGACACCGTACGCGAAGCGGCGCCACAACTGAGCCCGTCTTTGCTGGGCGGGCTGTTTTTTCCGAAGACTGGGCATTTCATCGACCCGTTCCGTGTAGTCTGCGAGCTGTTCGAAGCGGCCAAGGCCAATGGCGTGCGTTTTGTCCAGGCGCAGGTCGATGGCGGGCAGTTACACAGCGGCGGGGTCAGCCTGGCCAGCGACCAAGGCCCGCTCAATGCCCGCCAGGTGCTGATCAGCTGTGGTGCGCATTCAGCTCGGTTGACTAGCGCACTGACTGGCAAACGGGTGCCGCTGGATACCGAGCGTGGCTACCACCTGATGCTGCCAGGTGAGCACCAACGCTTGCCGTTTGCGGTCACTTCGCTGGAGCGCAAGTTCATCATGACGCCCATGGCCGACGGCTTGCGCCTGGCTGGCACGGTGGAGTTCGCCGGGCTGGAGGCACCGCCGAGCATGCAACGGGCATGGCAGTTGCACCGGTTGAGCAAGGGGTTGTTCCGGCGCGACTTGAGTACCGAAGGGGCGACACCGTGGATGGGCTTGCGGCCTTCGCTGCCCGACTCGTTGCCGGTGATCGATCGGGTGTGCGATGGGCGGGTGCTGCTGGCGTTTGGGCATCAGCACTTGGGATTGACCCAGGCGGCAGTGACGGCGGAATGGGTGGGGCGGTTGGCTGAGCGGGCCGGAGGGGCTGAGATGGGCGCCTACCGGTTGGATCGGTTTTAGGTGCTTGGGGCCGCTGTGCGGCCCATTCGCGGCGCAAGGCCGCTCCTACAAAGTGCACACGATCCCCTGTAGGAGCGGCCTTGCGCCGCGAATGGGCTGCGCAGCAGCCCCGGCATCCTCAGCGATAACGCTCAAGCCAGTGCGCATAGGGTGCTGGCAAGGTCCAGGAAGCTTTCTCGACCCCGAGTTCCTTGGCGGCAAAGTAAGCCCAGTGCGGGTCGGCCAGGTGCGCGCGCCCTACCGAAACCAGATCCAGCTGGTTGGCCTGCAACGCGGCCTCGGCCAGCTGCGGCGTGCCAAAGCCCCAGGCCGACGTCACCGGCAGCTTCGCTTCGCGGCGCACACGCTCGGCAATCGGCCCCATGAACGCCGGGCCCCATGGGATGTTGGTGTCGGGGATGGTGAAGCCGACACTCACGCTCAGCAGGTCCAGGCCACCGGCCTTGAAGCGGCGCGCCAGCTCGATCGACTCTTCCAGGGTCTGCTCATCGCGGCCATCGTATTCCAGCACACCAAAGCGCGCGGTCAGCGGCAGGTTCTCCGGCCACACTTCACGCACCGCGGCCAGGGTTTCCAGCAAGAAGCGGCTGCGGTTGTCGAAGCTGCCGCCGTAGGCATCGGTACGCTTGTTGGAATGCTCGGAGAAGAAGCTCTGGCCCAGGTAGCCATGGGCAAAGTGCAGCTCGATCCACTCGAAGCCGGCATCGCGCGCACGGCGGGCGGCATCGACGAAGTCCTGCTTGACCCGGGCGATGTCGTCCAGGGTCATTTCGCGCGGCACTTTCGGCAAGTGCGCACCAAACGCGATGGCCGACGGGGCGATGGTTTCCCAGCCACGGGCATCGTCGGCGGCAATATGGTCGTCACCTTCCCAGGGGCGGTTGGCGCTGGCCTTGCGCCCGGCATGGGCGATCTGGATACCCGGTACGGAACCGGCAGCCTTGATCGCCTGCACCACCGGCACGAAAGCCTGGGCGTGGGCATCGCTCCAGATACCGGCGCAACCGGGGGTGATGCGCCCTTCCGGCGCCACCGCTGTGGCCTCGACCACCAACAGACCGGCACCACCACGGGCCAGGCCGGCCAGGTGCACGTGGTGCCAGTCGTTGATCATGCCGTCTTCGGCCATGTACTGGCACATTGGTGGAATGGCAATGCGGTTACGCAGGGTGACGTCTTTGAGGGTGTAGGGTTCGAACAGTGCGGACATGGGAAACTCCGGGTTCATCTGAATACTGTTGTTCGATCATAATCGAACTATGGCAATTAATGAAACCCCCGTTATCATGCGAGCCATGCGAGCCTATAAACATCCCAACCCTGAAGACCTGATCCTCGAACGCCTGCTCTATGCGCTCAGCGACCCCGTGCGCCTGGAAATCGTCCGCCATCTGGCCGGCGTGGCAGAAGCCAGTTGCGGCGAACTGGACGGGGGCCGCCCGAAATCGAGCATGTCCCACCACTTCCGCGTATTGCGTGATGCCGGGTTGGTGCAAACCCGCAATGTGGGCACTACCCATATGAATTCGCTGCGTAGCGAAATGCTGGGTGAGCGGTTCCCCGGGTTGCTGGAGTGCATCCTGCGCCAGCAATGATGCCTTCAAGCCTGACACGTCCCCGGTGGGAGCGGGCAAGCCCGCGAAGAGGCCGGTGCAGCCGCTATCTATCCTGCTTTTTGCCCAGGGCAAAGCGGCACACCTGCCCGCCCCTGAGCATGCATTCTTCATGGCTGACTTCAGCCCCACCCAGCGCGCCGATCAGCGCCAGATCGAGCTCGCACACCACCGGGTGCGCCTTGGCCAGATGATGGAACACACAATTGTGCGCCACGATCTGCGGCTCCCCCGCCGAGCGGAAGAACACCTGCGCTTCATAGCCGGCATCGTTCATATGCTCGACGATGCGTGCTTCGTCCACCACCTTGTGTTCGAGGTCAGCCGCCAACTTGCGCCCCAGTTGGCGCATCAGCGCCAGCAACGCCTCTTGGCCTAGCAAACCTGCCACCTCACCAATCAGTAGATTGGCCAGCAGTGGGTACTGACGGGGGAACTGTTCGCGGGCAAGGTCCGTCAGCTCATGCAGCTGCTCTGGGCGCCGCCCGGTAGGCCGGGTGGCGCCGCGCTTGACCAGGCCATCACGCTCTAGCGCCGCCAGGTGCTGGCGCACCGCCGTGCGGGTAATGGCCAGGGCCTGCGCCAAGTCGTCGATGCTCATGCCGGCGGGCTGATGCAGCAACGCGTGGAGCAGGTCCCGTTGGGTACGGCCCAGGCCTTCGAGCATCAGAACTTGTCCGGGAATTGTTTGACCAACGCCGCGGCGAGGGCGTCGGACAGGGTCAGGATATGCTCGCGCATCATCCCCCAGGTACGCGCTTCGCCCGCGTAGTCACCGGCCGCCAGCTGGTCGATCTGCGCCACATGGTGGCCGCCATGGGCACTGAGCAGCGTCAGCAAGGTCGCCTCGGGCAAGTTCGGGTTGGCTTTGGCCAGGAATGCAGCGATGGCCTTGGCATTGCTGGTCAGCTCGCCGACGGCAGCTTGCTGGCCTTTGTTGTCCTTGGCCACAGTGGCGTCGCTGTAGTGCTTGATCGCGCCCCAGTGGCCAGCCAGCAGTTTCAGCAACTGGTCGGCAGCGGGCTGGCCATATAACGGCGCGATGCTGTTGGCGATTCGCGTGGCGTCGCTGACCACTTCGTTGGCCGCGACTTCAGCTTGTTTGGCGTTGCCGGCCTGGTTGGCCACGGCGTAGTTGCGGACCCAGAAAATGTGCTCGACCCACAGGTCGCGCAGGGCCATGCGCGTGGTCATTGCAGCGGATTCGGCGGGTTTGCTGGCGGGGGTCGGGGTGGAGTAGCTCTGGCTCCATGCCGGCTGGGCGCACAGGGCGAGCAGCAGTAAGGCGGCAATCTTGGTGTTCATGACGGCACCCTCCTGGAGGGATCGACTGACAAGATTAATTTAAGCATCAAAATATGTTTTTATTGGTCTGCGAACAGGTTTCCGATCAGTGGTTTCCTGTGCGGGCCCCTTCGCAGCACAAGGCTGCTCCTACACAGGCGAACGTTACCCTCTGGTAGGAGCAGCCCTGTGCTGCGAAGGGGCCCGCACAGGCAACAAAAAAGCCACGAGGTTTCCCCCGTGGCTTCTTTCACAACAATGGCCCGTTACAGCGCCATGTCGTTCTCAGGCTTGCTTTCGACCGGCTGGCTAGCCGCGCCACCGAAATCGACGCTGGCGTCGATCACCGGCGGTTTTTCCAGCTGCAGCACTTCTGCGGTGTAGTTCCACTCTTTCTGGGTGGCCGCTGCCGAGTCGTTCAGCTTGGTGCCGTAGCTCGGCACGATTTCCTTGATCTTGGCCTGCCACTCTGGGGTAGCGACCTTCTCCTTGAACACGGTTTCCAGCACGTTCAGCATGATCGGCGCAGCCGTCGAAGCACCCGGCGAGGCGCCCAGCAGGCCAGCGATGGTGCGGTCTTCGGAGGCCACCACTTCGGTGCCCAGCTTCAGCACGCCGCCCTTCTCGGCATCACGCTTGATGATCTGCACGCGCTGGCCGGCCTGCCACAGGCGCCAGTCTTCCTTCTTGGCATTCGGGAAGTAGGTGCGCAGCGCTTCGAAGCGGTCATCGTCAGACAGCATCAGCTGGCCGGCGAGGTACTCGACCAGCGGATACTGCTCGATACCGACCTTGGTCATCGGCCACACGTTGTGAGTGGTGGTGCTGCTCAGCAGGTCCAGGTACGAACCGTTCTTCAGGAACTTGGTCGAGAAGGTGGCGAACGGGCCAAACAGGATCACGCGCTTGCCGTCCAGCACGCGGGTGTCCAGGTGCGGTACCGACATGGGCGGCGCACCGGTCGAGGCGATGCCGTAGGCCTTGGCCATGTGCTGCATGGCCACGGTCGGGTTCTCGGTCACCAGGAACGAACCACCTACCGGGAAGCCTGCGTACTCCTTGGCTTCAGGAATGCCCGACTTCTGCAGCAGCTTCAGTGCGCCACCGCCGGCACCGATGAACAGGAACTTGGCATCGGTGGCCGACTCGGTACCGTCCTTCAGGTTCTTGTACTCGACGTGCCAGGAGCCGTCCTCGTTGCGGGTGATGTCCTGCACTTCGCTGGACAGCTTCAGGTCGAAGCCTTTCTGGGTTTGCAGGTGGCCAACGAACTGGCGGGTGATCTCGCCGAAGTTGACGTCGGTGCCGATTGGCGTCCAGGTGACCGCCAGCTTCTGGTTCGGGTCACGGCCTTCCATCATCAGCGGGACCCACTTGGCGATCTGCGCGTGGTCCTCGGAGTACTGCATCGGCCGGAACAGCGGGCTGGCCTGCAGTGCGTCGTAGCGCTTCTTCAGGAACTTGATGTTGTCATCGCCCCACACGAAGCTCATGTGCGGAGTGGTGTTGATGAACGAGTGTGGGTTCTTCAGCACGCCCTGGCGAACCTGCCACGACCAGAACTGGCGGGAGATCTGGAAGGCTTCGTTGATTTCGATGGCCTTGGAGATGTTGACGTTGCCGTCTTTGTCTTCCGGGGTGTAGTTCAGCTCGGCCAGCGCGGAGTGGCCGGTACCTGCATTGTTCCAGCCGTTGGAGCTTTCTTCGGCCACGCCGTCCAGGCGCTCGACCATCTCCATCGACCAGCTTGGCTCCAGCTCGTGCAGCCACACGGCCAGGGTGGAGCTCATGATGCCGCCGCCGACCAGCAGCACGTCTACTTTCTTGGTTTCTGCGGCGTGCGCTTGCATGACGCTTGCAGCGACTGCCAGACCCAGCAAGGTCTTGCCAGCTTTCTTGAACATTGATCAATTCCAGTCAGGAGAACAGAGTGAGGGCCTGTGGCTGGCCCCGGTAAAACGTGTTCTTCAGCGCAGGCTTGTTGTTGATCATTGTTCAGCAGCCAGAGAACCAGAAAACGACTCGGCCTATTGTCGAATTGACCGACAAGGCTGAATCGTTTTTCCGATTGTATCTGAATTGCCAGCACAAACAAATTGCAGGTCCTTGCGTCAAGGCGACGGGTTGCCCCAGCGGCAGATTGTCACGTAAAAAACAAAAACCCCCGGTCATGTACATGCCCGGGGGCCTTGGATCACGCCGCAAGCGTCGCGATCAGGGTACCGCCAAGATTACTGCTGCTGAGGCAGTTTATCGATCGGGCCGCAGCCACCGATGATCTTGGAGATGGAAACCGAAGGGTGGAACAGGTAGTCGTAGGTGCAGTTTTTAGGTTGGTTGTAAACCTGGCCAGTGCAACCCGACAGCAGGGCAACACCCGAAACGACGGCAACGGCAACGGTGGCCTTGAACAGCTTTTTCATTACTCAGTCCTTTAAATGAATCATCTTCGGCCATCGTCTGATGGCGGCCGGATGATACAGAACCTGAGCATTGGATCCAAGTCGCGGGCGGCATTGATGCTTTGCGTGTATGCAACAACCGGTTGTAAAGCACGCAGTTGGCGACGATAGTCATACTTTGCCTTCGCACTGCCCAACAGGAGTTCACCATGCTTGGCGTTACCGACTACGGCGCATTCGTCATCGCCTTCATCATCCTCCTGGCCATCCCCGGCCCGGGCAATTTTGCGCTGATCACTGCCACCGGCAAGGGCGGTATCAAGGCAGGCCTGGCCGCTACCTTCGGGGTGATCGTAGGTGACCAGGTGTTGTTGTGGCTGGCGGTGGCCGGCGTCGCCACCTTGCTGGCCGCCTACCCTGCAGCCTTCCATGTGGTGCAGTGGGCGGGCGCCGGGTACCTGGCCTACCTGGGTTTACGCATGCTGCTGAGCAAACCGAGTGACGCGCCGCGCACCAGCCGCATGGACAACGGCCAGTACCTGCGCCAGACCATGCTGATAACCTTGCTCAACCCCAAGGCGATCATGTTCTACATGGCGTTCTTCCCACTGTTCATCGACCCGTTGCAACACCAGGGGTTGGTGACGTTCGGCTTCATGGCCGCGACAGTGGCGGTGATCACGTTCCTGTACGGGCTGATTGCCGTGGTGCTGACCCACCGGCTGGCCGAACGCATGCGCGCCAACCCGCGGATCGCCAATATGCTCGAGAGATTGGCGGGGGCTTGCCTGGTAGGGTTCGGCATTAAACTGGCCGCGATGCGCTGAGGGCATGATCGGCACGCCCCCCGTAGGAGCAGCCTTGTGCTGCGAAATGGCCAACACGTATGTACTGCCGGTCAGGGCCTCTTCGCAGCGCAAGGCTGCTCCTACAAAGGCCTTGCAAACCTGAAAGCGACTGTAAAAAAAGCCCCCGGCAACTCGAAGTTCCCGGGGGTTTGTTCAACCAACCATTACCCAGTCAATTGGTTTCCAGTTGATATGCCTTGCTCACGAACAACGCCGCAAACAGGCTCTTGCCTTCCTTGAAGGTGTACTGCTCTTCGAACTTGCCTTCCTCGACCAGCTTCTGCCCGATGGCACATTCCGAGTCGCTGTGGCTCTTGCCCTTGGCGCCGAAATCACTGCTCCACGACGACAAGCCAACTTCTGCGCAGAACGCCGCGAACTTCGCCTTCGGTACCTGCTGCTGGAAGTCGCTGAAAGCCTCTTTCAACGGCTTGAAGCCGCTATAGCTCACGCTGTAGTTCTCAACCTTGGCCTTGCGCGCAAAGCCACTTACCGCTTCGGCCAAAACGGCCTGGCCGGTGTACGGGCTGTATGCCCCGATCAGCATGGCGCTCAAGGCACTCTTGAGCTGGGTTTCGACATCGTCCAGTTCAGGCAGCGACTGGAAGTCGGCCTTGCGCACGATCTCCCCCACCTTGGAGCCGTCGTTGCGATGGGTCACGACAAACGCCATCGAGCCTTCACCGTCACTGGAACGCTTGATCGTGAAGTCCAGGTCGACCGTGGTGCCAAAATCACCCGTGCTGCTGACCAGGAACGCACCAGTCACCGGCTGGCGCACCGCCATGTTGGCCCCCCAGTCGAAGCTCGACTCCGTGGCCCGGCCATTGGCGGCCAGCTCGGCGCGCGGCTGGATTTCGTCGCTGACATCAGCCACCAGCACCACTTCAGCGCCCTTGCTGGCCACGAAGGGGTTGCCCATCTGCATGCCGAGCAGTTGGATGTGAATGCTGCCGTCCTTGCTGTCGCCGTCGTGGGCCAGCTTCAGCGCATCCGCCTTCAGGTACACACCGCCCACATTGCGGCTGACATTGAGCTGGTACTTGGCCCAACCCGCCAGGCCATCTTCCGCCGAACTGCCGCGAACCGATTCCATCAGGCCCGACAGGCCACGCATGAACTGCTGGGCGCCATTGGTCTGCGCCGCGGCGACGCGGATTTCGGGATCGGCGACGGTCAGGTTGCCTGAAAATGCCGAGTAGGAAATGTCGCCCTCAGCCAGTACGTCCTCAAGGAAATAGCGCTCCTTGAAATCGTCGTAGTAAGCCAGCGCAGCCTTCTTGCCCGAGCTGGAGACCATCGCATAGCCACCGCCGAGCACCAGCACCGCCGCGGCTACACCGCCAATCAGCAGCTGCTTCTTGTTCATCTGTTTGATCATGGTGTTTGCCTCACTGGACCATGGCGGAAGCGTTGTTCCAGTCGTTCACGTACTTTTGGGAGACCTCGGGGGTCCAGCTGAAATCGATACCGGCGTTGGGGAACTCCTTGGCCAGTACGGCACCGAACGACACGCGATCGGCACAGTGGTCCTGCTGGCAGGCCTCGGGCTCACCTGCACTGTAGGCACGGTAGGTGGGCACGGCGCGGCCATCGTCCAGCGGGTAGTACGGCGTGGCATTGGCCACCTGGGTCACGTACCAGCCTTCGCTGTATTCCTCGTCCGCCACCAGGCGGCCTTTGCTCGGGAAGTCGAGGGTGAAGAAGTCGCCCTTTTTGCCGGTGACGTGCACCATCATCGGCGCAACGCGGGCCGAGGTCGCAGGGTTTTGCTGCTCCAGCGGCGAAGCGAAGCGCACCTTGATGCCGGCCATCTGCGCCAGGGCCTCGGTTTCGCGCCCCTTGAAATCGCTCATGCCGTCTTGCAACTGCTGGTAGCGTTCCAGCACACGGGTGTGCACGTGGGCCAGTTCCTGTTGGCGCTGACGCTCTTCACGCACACGCTGCTGCTCACGCTGAACCGCCCAGTTGGCACCATCGCGCACATCGAAGAACAGGCCTTGGCGGTTGATGCCGATGCGGTTGCGGGTGATCTTCTGTGCGTCGTTGCCCCACATGCTGTTCGAAATCGCCGACAGGTTCTTGACGATGAACAGATTGGCCACATCGGTGGTGGTCGGCGAGGTGGTCTTGATCAGCTCGAAGATTTCCACCGCGGCTTCCTTGTACTTGGCCGCGTCCAGGGCGAACGACTCGTCAGGCGTGACGGCCACGTAGTAAGGGTCGCTGCCGAACGGGCGCAGCACACCGTAACTGGAGCGGGTGAAGGTCAGGTAAACCTTCATCTGCCGGGAAGGGATTTCGCCAACCAGGAACGCAGCCTGGTCAGCATCCGCCGTGAGGTAGGAAACAGCCTTGTCTTTTACCGCAGCTTCAAGGTTCTTGTTGAAGATCAAGCCGCTCGGGTGAGCGTATACGCGGGTCCAGTTATCACCACGGTAGGTGCCCACGGCCTTCCAGCTGATTTTTTCGAAATTGCCTTCGCCAAAGCCCGACGCCGGGCACGGCATGGCCGGAGTGGTGCCGAACGACAGGGTATCGCCATTGCTGATGATTTCGCGGCTGAGCACCCATTTGCAGCCCGCGCCGTCCGTTACCTGCATCAGGTTGCGGTTCTCCAGCACCACGCTGCGGCCAAAGTCCGAGGTAGGCGCTGCGGCTACGGCAGCGGCCGGGGCTGGAACGGGCGGAGCGACAGGCGCTGCGACCGGGGCTTCGGCAGGCGGCACCGGTGCGGGCTCTGCTGCGACAGCTGGAGCTGGCACGGGGGCCGGCTCTGCTTTCGCAGGCGCTGCTTCGGCTATCGCAGGGGCCGGCTCAGGGGTTGGCGCGGCGGCGGGAGCGGGGGCAACGGCTGCCGGCGTTTCTGTCGGCGTAGGCGTAGCCGGAGCGGGTGCTGGGGCAGCGGCAACAGGCGCGGCGGCCAACGTCACCAGGCCCAGGTTGGTAGCATTGCCGGAACCGCTGGCGTAGAGATTGCCTTTGGCATCAACGGCTTTCCAGCTCACCTTGGCCGTCGAGCAATCCTTGGCGAACACGAACGGCAGCTTGGTCAGCAGGCCGGACAGCAACTCCTGATTGTCCCAGGCCGGGCGGGTGATGGTCAGTTCGACCTCGGGTTTGCACCAGGTGGTGGCGTCCCCGGGCACTTCGACCTTGATGTTTTCTTTCTTCGAGAAGGCCAGCTCGTGGGCGAACGCCTGCGGTACCAGACCACAAGCGCCGATCACTGCCAGCGCGAGCGCGTGCTTTTTCATGGAATTCCTCAGATCAGTTCCCAGGTGCCGTTGGCTTGCTTGCAGAAGGTGTTCTGCTCTTGCTCAGTCTTGCCGCTTTGCGATTTCAGGCTGACCGTGACCGGGCGGCAGGCGGCTTCGGCGGCGACCGTTTCGGTCGGCAGCGACTGCAGCGAGTCCAGGTCGAAGCCTTGGGTTTCCTTGCTGGCGGCAACGTCCAGCTCATCCAGGTTCACTGCCGGCGTCACGCGCTTGGCCACGGCCTGCGCCTTGGGCTCGACATAGTTCTTGTGCACATAACCCACGGTCACGCCCTTGCGCCCGACCAGGATCCAGTCACCGGTGGAGCCGACGGCGGTGAACTCGGTGTGGTTCTTCAGGCTGCCGACTTTTTCGCCGCTCTGGTTGGGTGCGGCGCGTACATTCAGGTTGTCGCTGATGGTCACGTACGGTTCGTTGATCAGCTTCATCGACGGCACCGCCTGGATCTTCGGCGCGCGCTTGACCTCGACCTTCTTGGTCTGGGTGTATTCCTTGCCCGGCACGATCTGCGCGGTGGCGCCCGAGTGGTCGGACTTCCAGGTAACCGGTTGGGCGCTGGCGGTAGCCTGCTGCTGGCTCAGCACTTCCTGGGTACGCAGCGCCAGGGCCTGTTGGTCCTTCTCGTCCAGCATGTGGCCGATGCGGTTGCCCACGTAGGCGCCAATGCCACCGGCGATCAGGGCTGCGGCGATCTTGCCGTTGCCACTGCCCATGGTCGAACCGATGGCCACACCGGCCAGGCCACCAATCACGGTGCCCGCTTGCTCTTTGCTGATCCCGAGCTGTGCACAGGCCGTGGTAGAGGCGATGGCGACCGCCAGAAGGGACGCGACGAATTTCTTACGCAAGTGGAGCACTCCATTTTCGGTGGGGCGCACAGCCGCGTACCGCAGCCAGGCTCTGGCGGCAGCATTGGAAGTTGTGCGGGGATTTCAGAGAGGGGGCAGCACTGACCGCGAACGGCAATTCAGCCGTCCAGCGAAGGGCGCAAAGGGAGACCAGTACGGCGCGAAGCATCCAACGAATCCATGTCAGGAAGAGTTCATCGCCCAGCGCGCGTAATCATTACGGCGTTTGGCCTGGGCGTGAGTGGCGTATTAGCGGGCGCATTGTAGCGCAAGGTGCCATTGACAGTTCAAGACAAAATGTTGCGAGAAACCGCTCTAGAGCAGGCCGTGATTCATGGAATGGAGGCGGTCCACGGACTGGTCGAGTCGGCATCGATGCCATTGCAAATGCCGACCTTGCATTAGCAGGCCCGGCCTCTTCGCGGGCTCGCCCGCTCCCACAGGGTTCTCACTGCCCTCACGTTGTGCACTGTACCGGTGGGAGCTGATGGACGGTGACCAGAGGCTGATCTGGACCTCGCACTACTTCAGCGCGATGGCCAGGGCACTGCTGGACGATGCCGAATTAGGGATGATGAAAAAATAAGCCGCAACGAAAAAGCCCCTGAAAGCTTTCGCTTCCAGGGGCTTCGTCTTGTATGGCGGAGAGATAGGGATTTGAACCCTAGGTACTGTTGCCAGTACAACGGATTTCGAATCCGTTTTCGACCTCATATTTTTTTGAGCTGATTTTGCAAAACCCAATAAAATCAGGCACTTCAACGCAGCATGACACAACAGCACTCCACACCATTGGGGGGATTGATTCCCCCAAAATTCCCCCAGGCCTGCCTATCAGAACAACTGGCCGAGTTGTGACGGCTCCCAGCTCATGATCACCAGCTCACCGGTCACATCGGCCTGGCCATGCCGCTGGTTCGCGGTGGTGTACCGGATATCCAGCTGCTCGAAGTGGAACCCGTCAAAGGCTGCTCGAATGTCTGGATGATCGTTGATGCTGACCATCACCTTGCCTTTGCAAGTGCGCATGAACTCGGCCATCTGCTCATATTGTTCGAACGGGAAATCGACCCCATAGCCGGCGGTCTGCCAGTATGGGGGATCCATGTAGAAGAAGGTGTGCGCTCGATCGTAGCGCCGCGCACAGTCGAGCCAAGACAGGTTCTCGACGTAAGTGCCGGCCAACCGCTGCCAGGCGGCGGACAGATTCTCTTCGATGCGCAGCAGGTTGATGGCAGGTCCGGTGGTGGCGGTACCGAACGTTTGCCCAGTGACCTTGCCGCCGAAGGCGTGCTGCTGCAGGTAGAAGAACCGGGCGGCGCGCTGGATATCGGTCAGCGTCTCCGGTCTCGCCATCTTTTGCCACTCGAAGATCTGCCGGGACGACAGCGCCCATTTGAACTGCCGGACAAATTCCTCCAGGTGGTTCTGCACCACCCGGTAAAGATTGACCAGATCGCCGTTGAGATCATTCAAGACCTCCACCGGGGCTGGTTGTGGTCGCATGAAGTAGAGGGCAGCGCCGCCCGCGAAGACCTCGACATAGCACTCATGGGCGGGAAAAAGCGGGATCAAGCGGTCGGCCAGGCGGCGCTTGCCGCCCATCCAAGGAATGATTGGGGTAGTCAATTTGCAAACCTTTACTGTATGGATGAACAGGTGCTAGGCTCGCCGTGCTTTGTGCACAGAGCGGGAGCCTTGGCTGGGCTTGCAGGTATGGTCTGCGGGTTCGGCGGTCAGCAGGGATGTTGACGCATCCCCGGTGGCCGCTCTCTTTGCATGAAGCCTTCGAATTACTGGCGGGGCCGTTCGGTCCCCCCTCTCATGACCAAGGCGTCGTACTCGGCGGCGCACTGGTTCGCAACGATGCGGGCGTTGTCATAAGCTTTCGCCAGCTCTCCCGCTCGCGCATCAGCCCGTCGGAACAGGTCGGAGAGCACCATGGCGGCGCGGGTGGCATTCTGGCCTCGGGCGATAGCGGCGGTATCCGGGCCGGGGCAACTGACGGCGGTGGCGAACTGGGCCGCGTCGCGCTGCACCCGCTGGCCAGCAGCGTCAGCGCCAGCAGCGCCAGCATTAGCAATCGTTCGTTCTTCCTGGGCATTGGCTCTCGCCTCCTCCTGCGCCGTGGCGCGTCGTTGTTCTTCCTGTCGGGCGCCGCGCTCGCCGATCACTTCCGCCAGCCGGTCACCGCTGTCTCGTTGAGCTGTTGCCTGTCCGGCGTTCGCTCGCTCCACTGAGCGGCCGTGCTGGTAGGCCGCCCAGTGGGATGCCAGCAGCACAGCAACAGCCAATATGGCCCAGCCCTTCATGCCAGCGCCCGCCGGATGCCCTCGTCGATCACCTCGGGCTTGTACGGGTTGCCGCCGTTCTCGTGGACGATGATGCCGACCACGGCTTCGCGCAGCACCTGCGGCTTGGAGATGTCGATTGAGTTGCGCACGCCAACGCCGAGGCGCTTGGCAATGGCCTGCGCGTAGGCCAGGGTGTTGTTCTCGCTGGACGGCGCCCAGCGACTGATGAACTCAAGCGGAGTGTCGATGCCTGGCCGGCCAACGCCGGGCATACCGTCCTTGCCCCGGTAGTTCAGCAGCAGCTTGCCCAAAGCACGGATGCCGTTCTCGGCCTGGTCGAACCTGGCGAAGCGCGGCTTGGCCACGCCCTCCTCCATGCCCAGCTGACCCTGCCAGGCGTTCCGTGGATTGAAATCGATGTTGCCGTGGTTGTTGTTGCGTACACCGCGTGGTGTTGCCATTGGTTTTCTCCAGGCACAAAAAAGCCCGCGCTGGGCGGGCGTTGATATGAGGCAGGACCTACGGTTTCAGGACCTTGCTTGCCGAAACTGCGAACGCTCGGCGGATTCGCCACTCGTCCATGTAGCGCAGGGTGGCAACCATGCCGTCCGGCAGGCTGACCGGCCCCCAGGAGTAGCCACCTCGCCACTGGTATGATTTGCCGGCCTCCAGCCGCATCGCATTGGCGGGGTTTCGCTGCAGGAATTTGTGGATGGCTGACGTGTACTGCTTGGTGCTCGCCGAACCGCCACCGATGATCTTCCCGTAGCCCTCGTAGATATGCTCCTCCGCAGCCACCCCGTAGTCCCGGTCGATCCATGCCGCCAGCTGGCCATTGGCGCTGGTAGTCAGCACGGCCCACGCATCGGGATACGCCGAAGGCGCGCCAGAGTTGACCGTGCCGTCGAACGGGATCGGTGTGGGGAACTGGCCGCCAAGGTAGAACATCGTGTCGTTGACGCCACTCGTCACGATCTGGCAGGCGTAGTCGATGTAGATATCCAAGTCCTCCAGCGCCATGATCTCGGCGTGAACACCGGCCACACCGGGCATGAAGTCGACCTGGAAGGCCTGCAGCAGCGGATACCTCCCCAGGCTCACGGTGTTACCCGCCATCAGCTTGTTGATGATGCGGCAAGTAACCCTGCTGGCCGTTCCGCTCGACCCTGGCACCAGGGTGACCCCATCGGCCTCGATCACATAAGCGACAGACGCAGCCGTCACCTTGCCGTCCACCAGGTGGTTGCCACCGGTGAACTCAAGGTTGGGCCAGCCGTCGCCGTCGTTCACGGCGTCGAAGATCATGGGCGGCAGCCAGTCGGTGGCGAACGAACTGATCACCCCGCCGTTCAGGATTACCTTGGCAAAGTTGGCCAGGCTATTGGCCCCGTTCAGGCCAAAGACAAAGCCCCGAGTGCCAACCCCATCCGGCCAGCTCAGGGTGAGACGCCCCGTCGAATCGACGCTATAGGTCACTCGCGAGGGCGTGCCCCCGCTTGTTACCGGGAATTCGTAGCAGGCCGGGTCGATCACCTGCGAGTAACCGTTCTGGAATGTGGCGTTCATTCCGTACTGGGTGCCATATGCCTGCAGCTTGGAAGCGTCCAGCACCACCTCGATGCGCACATCGGTCTTGGTGTTGATCAGCAGCGTCTGGATGCCCAAGGTGCGGTCGATCGCCGGCTGCGGATCGGCCAGGGCCGAGATGCTGTTACCGGTGGTGATGACCGAGGCGTCATAGCCTGCGATGTCTACTTCTTCCACGATCCAGCCATCAGCTGCCGGTACCACGGCGGCGTTGCCGTTCTGGAAGTAGCGAAGGCCGTAGTACTTGCCGCGCTTGGCGTTGATCACCCGCGCGTTGAGGATCACGTTGGTCTGCAGGGGGCTTGGAGTCGATACCGAGCCGCCGCGACTGGTGTTGCGGAAAGGAACGATCTGTCCAGCGTTGAGGCTGATCGAGTTGGTCGATTCGCTTTTCGCCGGGATGTAGCGGCTCGGGTCGATGATGTAGCTGTAGCCCGGGTTGATCGTGTTGGCCGCACCGATAAAGGTGCCATACGCCGGCAGCTGGGCAGTGTCCAGGGTGATCAGGATTCGCAGGTCGAGCGCCACGGTGCTGGCCAGCACCACGGTCTGGATGCCGTCCCGAGTGATGGTCGGGGTTCCCGCGTCTGTAACTGTAATGACTTGGGTAGCAACGTTGGCGGCCGTCGCGTAGTTGGCCTGGTCGATTTCCTCGATGATCCAGCCATCAGGCTTGGCCGAGGGCAAAGCGGTGCTGCCGTTCACGAAGTAGGCCAGGCGATAGTACTTGCCTGGGCGTGCGCCGATGATGCAGATGTTCAGGATCGCCTTACTGAAGGCGGTCGGCTCAGCACTGGTGGTGCCGTTGCGGGTCATCTTGCGCAGCGGATAGACCTTGCCGCGATTGATGGTCAGCGAATCACCCAGCCCCGCGACACGCAGGTAGCAGGCCGGATCGATGATCCACGAATAGGCCGCGTTGCCGGCTGTCAGGGCGTTAATCGGCGTCCCGGCCGCCGGCAAGGCAGCAGCGTCAATGGTGATAATGAAACGAAGAAGCGGCGCCCCAGGCGGCACGATGACGAACGTTTGCACACCACCAGTCCGCACGATGGACGCTGGGGCGTCGGTGTTGTTGTTGATGATGGTGGCCGTACCTGCCGATGCGTAGGTGGCCGCATCGAACTGCTCGATCACGATGCCCTGGTCCGCATTCGAGCCGATGGTGGCGTCGTTCTGGAAGTAGGCGATACGGAAGTACTTGCCGTCGATATCCGCCTCGTCGCCGATCACCTTCACGTCGAGGATCAGGTTGTTGAGCACCGTGCTGGCTGCAGAGGTGGTACCGCCACGGTTCATCTGCCGGAGCGGGAAGGCTTTGCCCCGGTTGATGGTCAGGGCATTGGCAATGAACGACAGGATCGAGTTGATTTCAACGGCGACACCAGCGTCGTTGCGGTAACGCGTCTCGGCCTTGTCGCCCGTGGACGGCACCGTGAAGAACCGGTTGTCAGTCCCGGTGCCGTTGGTCTTCGTCAGGCCTTCGGCAACTGTTGGGTAGGTGCCAATGCTGGCCAGGAACTCGGCATAGATCTTTTTGAGGGTCGGCTTCTGGATTCCGTCAACGGTGACGAAATCAGCATCAGATACGAACAGCGCGTTGGCGGTGGTCACCAGCTGATGGAACAGCTGACTGTCGGTAGCTCCGCTCATATAAACTCCAGGCGAAAAAAAACCCGCATCAGCGGGTCTGTATTCAGGTGATCTGGGCGCCAGGCCAAGATTTTGTGTACCAGCGGATAAGCTCGGTGCTAATCGCGGCGTTCATCTGCGGAAGGGGCATGCCGAGCAGGAGTTCCATGAACGTGGCTTCATCCGGCACCGGCAGGTCGAATAGCTCCAGCTCAGCTGTGTAGCGCCAGAGCCTGCCGCTCACCAATGCCGGGCCGGTGTAGATATCCACGAACTGCGCTTTGGTCATCTTGAGCCCCATCGGGCTCTTGATCGGGCAGAGGAACCAGTCCACCGCATTGATGCCCCAGCGGTACCAGCCTTCGAACAACTGGGCTTGTTTGTCAGTCAGCAACCAGCTCACGCTGACCCTGGTTGGAGTACTCCGGTAGATCCGGCGCCGGAGCGATCTACCCGTGATCATCTGCGTGCTGGACACAGGACTCACCGGGGCAAATGCGTATCCCTCCTGCAGCGGGAGAGGCAGCCCATCGGGAATTGGCAACATGGGGATTCCTATACGCCCCTACTCCGGGGCCATGGCGTTGTCATAGGTGTAAACCCGCTCGTCGTATGGCATGCCCTTCATCGCAACATTGCCACCCGATGGGTCAGAACTGGTTACCAAAACGGGGTAAGCCCACCTCGACCACGGGCCGAACAGCAGGTGTGGCGGCTCAAGGTCCCAGCTAACGTCTGGCTCAAAGTCCAGTTCGGCAATCCGCACGCGCACATCGTCGACCTGGGTGGCCGGGTAAGGCCCCGAAAGCGTCCCGTCCTGCCGGCGCACCCCGATGCGGTGATCGCCGCCAGCAGACCAGTCCAAAGGCTCGGACGACTCAAGCACTACGCCCAGGTCGTCGCGGACAAAGTCCACAAGCAGCGCGCTCTGGCAGCGACCAGGCGAATCGGAGGCCACCGCGCAGAAACTCAGGTAACCCGAGTTTCGCCCCGACAACTCGGTTGACCACTCATAGGTATCCAGCCTGAACTTCTGGTGACCGCGCCGGCGCATGCCAAAGCGGTACGCGCGATCACGGTCACCACAGCCAGGGAGCCTGACGATCTCGACCTTGACCCCCTCATCCCCCGGCCATCGGCACGGGACTGTCTCCCATGCCCAGGTCTTGGTTGAGTAGTACTCAACGTCCACGCCGTCGTAGTCGTTGATCGACGGCAGCGGCCCCTGAATGGCCAGGGCCTTGGTCATGTTCTGAGGCGAGTAGGTCTGAGTTTTCAGCCCATACTCACGATCGAACGCTGCCCTTGGCACATCCTGCACCGGCCTGATCTTGCTATTGACCACCACCAACTCGGCCCAGCCGCAGGCCAGAGCGTTGTTCAGGGCGTCCTTCAAGGTCATCGACTCGTCGATGGTCTCGTCGTAGAACTGGCCCGCTGCGTTCCAGATGGCGTCCAGGCGATCGAACTCCTCCAGATCGATGTCGCTGTCCTTGTAGCCGACTGCCTTGAGCCGGCTCAGGCACCAGGGCGCAATCCCGCGAGTTGCCACGGCAGCCTGCCAGGCCCCAGCGGATCTGACCGGCAACACCCGGGTGGCCTCGACGCTGATGTCGCTCTCCGACTGCGCTGATATCCGGTCACCGCCACGGATACGCACCGCCATGGTGGTCATGCCCGGATAGGTTGCGGGGCGTGTCTGCCGTAGCCCGTACAGCGAGTACCAACTCGAATCATCGTTGGCCTCATCGTTGGCGCGGCCCGGCAACGCGACCCAGCGCTTCTTGATTCGAGCCTCGGCCCGCATCGGATACGGCAGGTTTACTCGGTGCGTGAAGCCCAGGGCATCGCGCGTGTCACCGACATGGCCACCCTCAACCACTGTCCACTCACCGGCGATATCCATGTCACGGTATTCGAACGTGTGGAAGGACTGGGTCTGGTAGATCTGCCCTTCCCGCCCAAGGCCGAACAGCCCATTGGCGTAGAAGACGGAGTACTCGATCGCCGTGACCTTCTGGCCTTCGGGCTGGCAAGCGTAGGGTCCACGGTAGCCCCCCTCCAGATTGGAGGCGTCCAGGGTAATAACGGCGTTGACCGTGTTCAGCAAATCGAAGCCTGGCCAATCATCATCTACCGAGCCAGATGCCGTGAGGCGCTCCAGCGTCATGAGCGCGGTGTTGTAGGACGTGATCCGGTAACGCATGCCGCGCGGGCCAATGGCGGCCATGCCGGAGCCGGCGGCAAGGCTATTCACCGGCGCGCCACCGTCGAAGTTCAGCGTCATCTGGGCCGGCTGCTCGGGTGTGCCACTGGTAGTGGCTGTGCCGGTAACTCCCACCGGAGTCGAGCCCAAGATGGTAGCGGCACCCGTGGCGGTGACAGCCTGGCCGGCAAACGGCGTCACTTCAACGAAACGAACCCGCCCGCTGCTCTGCTGCGCCTGGAGGGGCGAGCCGCTCAGCTTGGTGTTCAACGCTGACACCAGGCCAGCCAGATCGGTGGTGGCGGTGTTCAGGGTGATCGGGTAAGTCGACGAGCCGCGCGCCAGCGTAAAGCTCAGCGGGGTGACGTTGAAGTCATACCGGGTTGGTGCAGCCGAGCCGGTCAAGGTCGATGCCGTACCTGGGTTGGCTGGCACGGCAGGGCTGAATGGCGTGTAGCTGTGCACGACATAGTCGCCCGCGTTCACGCCCTGTACCTCAATGGGCATGCCCACATAAGGGTTCAGCATCCCCAGCGGCCCCTGGACGATGTCCCGATCGGCGCCGCCGTCGATTACGGTGTACTGGTAGTAGGGCAGAACCCTGATCACCAGTCCGCTCTCCCAGTCCGCTGGCAGCTGGCCGGCGCCGGCGGGCACCGATACCGACTCGCCATT
This sequence comes from Pseudomonas sp. NY11955, assembly GCF_048068035.1. Taxonomy (NCBI): domain Bacteria; kingdom Pseudomonadati; phylum Pseudomonadota; class Gammaproteobacteria; order Pseudomonadales; family Pseudomonadaceae; genus Pseudomonas; species Pseudomonas sp. NY11955. The sequence continues at coordinate 111,633 of NZ_JBLUPS010000012.1, read as the reverse complement.
GAACTGGTAGGCGGACGCCGTGGCCGAGCGGGCAATAGTGGTGGCCACCGTGAGCTCGAGGCCCGCGTTGCCGCTGGAGCTAGCCCCTACTTCGGTCACGTTGTACCAGAGCATGGAGGCCGGATCGCCCAACACACTCTCCCCCGGGCCGTAAACCGCCACCTGGGCGTCAGCGCCAAGCGAGATCAGCGGCGTATCGCCGACCTTCATCCTGCTCAGCGGAACATCCACCTCGCCCTTGGAGATATACAGGAACATCTCCACCCACTGCTCGCGCGGGGACACAAAGTAGCGCCGGGGCTCAGTCAGGTAGGACGGATAGACACGCTGCCAGCCGGCCACCTCGCGAATCCGGTCGCCGAGCTTAACCTTGTTGCCCTTGGCACTGGCCTCGTTGATCGGGTCGCCGGAGGTGGTGTTCACTGTCGGCATGCCGGGCATTTTCGGCTGCATCCACTTGATGACAGCCTTGGCGCCCTTGAAGAGTGCGTAGGTGATGGTGAACGGGTCTGTACCCTTGGGCTCGAAGTAGATCTCGACCTGGTCGGATGGCTTGAACTTAACCTTGTGCCAGGCACGGTGGCAGATCACCTCATCATTCAGCACCACGCTGATTGGCGGGCTTTCCCGGCGATCGTAGGACGGGGCCATGGATTTCAGCCACGCCTCGATGGTCATGCGGCTACTTGTGGTCCAGGTGCCGATCGGCGCGGCATTGCTCATCTTGTTGGGATAGAACGCGATCACGGTAGAAAACCACCCTTGGGTAAGCGTCTCGGAAATCTTGAATGGTGCTGAGCCGTGGGCCGCCTGGGTTGGTGTCCAGCACCTTCAGGCGGCCTTCGACCTCGACCACTACCCCGACATGCAGGCAAAGCGCGCCGCGAAACACGGCGGCAATGGCGCCTGGCTGCGGAGTGCATTCGTCCATCCCTTGGCGGAGGTCGTGATAGGCCGCCGTGTTCTCCCTCACCTTGTCCTTCCCTACCGCGCCAAGGCTGGGCAGCAAGGGGAGCCCGAACACCTGGTGGCGGACATGGATGCACAACCCCCAGCAATCGAACGCAAGGGGACCCCGCGCACCTTCTCGGTAGGGCGCGGAAAGGAATTTGTTCAAGGTCATAGGAACATGATGCCAGGGGCGATATTGGTGGTCAGAACGTCACGGTTGAAGATCGTGTTCAGCAGGTCGAAGAACCCGCAGGTGAAGCGTGCCGCATTGTTCGAGTACTCACGGCTGAGCACGGTCATGTAGAAAACGTTGGACGGGTAGGTCAGGTCGCTCAGCAGGTACTCGCGGTAGATGATGTCGATCCGTTTGCCCGCCTGTTTGTATCCCTCAACAACCTGCTGGACCTCGCCCTTCGTGTTGTCGAGGGCAATGTCCAGGCTCTGGTAGGCGCTGTTGTCGTTCTTCGGCAGCGCCTCCTCCATGGCCAGTGCGGTGAATGTCAGGGTGCGGCCGTCCTCGGTGGTGCAAGTGGTGTCGTCATACCCCTGGCAAAACAGTAGCGATACCGCTTCGCCCTCCGCCCTCGCCTCCACGGTCTTGATCAGGAGATCACCGCCCGAGGCAAAGGCCCTTTCGATTGGATTCATTGAGCCTCCTCAGCTACCCACGGTTTTGAGCCCGTACTTCGCAGCGTTGGCGTCGTGTATGCGTCCGTCCTGATTGACATTCGAGACATAGATGTCGACGACATCCTCCGCCGTGAGCTGCTGCCGATTGACCTGGCCAGCCTTGGAGGCGTCTTCGTGGATGTTCACGGTCAGCCCGCGACTCGACTGGCCTTGGCCCTGCTGGATGGAACTGAGGGTTCGGTCCAGCTTGGCGCTGGTCTTCTCGGTAGTTACCCGCTCACCCTTTTTGAGGTTCCAGGTGCCGTCGGCCGGAACGTAGTCGATGCCATCGTGCGCCTGACCATCCAGCGCAGAGCCCACTGCGGTCATCAGGACGCCAGCTGCAGCTGCAGCTGCAATCGCAGCACCTGGTGCAATCGCTGGCCCCACGAACGGAACGCCGATCATTGCGGTGAACGCACTCAGCGCCGCCATGGCCACCTGCGCGGCTGCGTAGGACAGCAACGCATGACCGATGGACTGCATGAAGGTCGCCGCGAAGCCCTTGACGTTCATCTTCCCGGTTTCGGCCCACTCGGTGACCATGTCGGTTAGCGAGCTGAATGCACTCGCGCCGACGCTCTGCATGTTGCTGTACAGATCCATGGCGGCGTCGGCCTGGCTCGCAAAGCCGCTGATGAAGCCAGCACCGGCGTTCTGCTGCAGCTTGTCGATGTCCTGGTAGTACTTCTCCTGCATGGCCAAGCGCTTTTCGAGGGCGTCATTGAGAATTGCCGTCTCGCGCTCGTACGCCGAATCAGACACGTCGCCGGCGTCATGCCGCTGCCGGAGATCCTCGAGCTGATCCTGGTAGTCCTGCTCGATCGCCAGCAGTTCGAGGGCCCGCTCCTTCACCTTGTCGGTGTCGTAGGCGTTGAGCAGGGGAGCGTCCAGAGCGCGCTGGTCAATGGTCAGCTGCCGGTTGACGCTGGCATCGAAGGCCGCGACGGCCTTGTCATCCTCCTTTGCCTGCTTCAGCTTCTTCAGCTGGTCCAGTTCGGCAGCCAGGCCTTTCAGGCGCTCCTGCTGCTTTTCGCTCAAGCCCTGCAGGTTGCCGGCCTCGAGCTCGAACTGGAGCTTGGCGACCTCGGTGGCTTCCTTGCGCTTGTCGGTCTCGGTGTTGATCAAGGCGATCTGCCGCTTGTATCCCTCTTCAGCGGTATCGAACTGACCTTGCAGCTTCTTCGCGGCGGCCTCAGCGGCTTTTGCCGCCTCGATCTGCGCCGGAGTCTGCGGATTGAATGTGCCCGGCGGTGTAATGGTACCGAGCTCACCAGCAGCCTTCTTTGCATCGATTACATATTGACGAATGGCATCGCCAGCCCAAGGCCTTTCAAACTCATCCATCATATCTATGACGATAGAGTTAGCTGTGTTCATATTATCCACAGCGTCACTGGTGAACTTCGCCGCATCCTGCTTGAAGTTTTTTGACATATCACCGAAGGTGATTGCACCAAGAATCTTGCTACCTGCCGCACCGATTTGCTGCATGTAGCTAACAGTCGTGGCAAATCCCGCAGCGATGATACCTGCAACAACCTTAAATGTTCTTCCTAGCCCATCAGCCAAGGTTGCTGTGACCGCGACAGCTTCGACAAGGTCGGCTGCTAGATCTTTAACCTTCTTTTGAAGCCCCCCGGCTTGAGTGGTTGTATCGGTCAGGTCTTTGGAGAACTGAGCCAACACTGGCATAAGCTCAGCAGCTAGGGCGGTTTGTACCGAGCCAAGATAAGTACCGAGAACGGTTAGCTCCGTACTGAATTGCTTTGCCGCCAGAATGGTCTTTTCATCCATGATGGCGCCCGCAGCCTCAGCAGCATCGCCATACTTCCTGAAACCCTCGGCATTATTTCGCAGCAGCGGCAGTAGAGCAGTGGCGTCACTGGCAATCGCTTCAAGATAGAAGGTCATGTCCGACTGACTTACCTTTGCTTTTTCCAGGCTGGAGACATAAAGACCGAGGGCCTGATTACCGCTTAAATTCTTGAACTGCTCAGCTGTAACGCCGACCTTTGGAGCAATTTGCTCGAAAAAATCAGCCATACCCCCGCCGCCAGTGTTTAAAAAATCACCGACCTTGTCATTAACATCCTTGAGAATATCGGCGAGTTTGTCTTGCTCAATACCTACGGTCTTCGCGCCTACCGACATTTTCTGGAAGTCAGTTGTGCTGACGTTAGCGACCGCCGCCAAGTTAGCAATCTCAGACGCCGAGTTGACAGCAGAAACCGTCATTGCCGTCAATGCTGTGACGCCAGCAGCAACGCCAGTACCTATGGCAGTCCCAACTGCCTTAGCGCTTTTCTCAACTTCTTTTCGCCATTTAGCGGAACTGCGCTCCGCCTTATCCATGCCGGCTACAAATCCGCCAACCTGCGCAATAACGTCCAGAGTCAAAGTGCCTAATGATCTTGAGGCCATCTTTTTCTCCGAGCAAAAAAAAAGCCCGCTTAGCGGGCTAGTTGTCAGTTGTGTTCAGCGGTTGAGGACTTTGGCTTTCTCTGCCTCAAACTCTTCAGCGGTAAGGTGCCCGCGCTCTCTCAGCTCGGCCAGCTTTTCAAGCTCAAGGTAGGCACCATCTTTTCCGGCGCCCGATGTAGGCAATTCGCCAGATAGTGTTGGTGATCTCTTTTTGATTGCAGATGCAGACCAAATCAGAGCAACTATCCATCCGATGACCGTCCATCCGAGAAAGAGGTTCAGCAGAAAGATTGATGCCTTATTGTGATGACCCCGCAGCCAAGCGACGATGAGCGGTAGAAAGTACAGCGCAATCACCATACCTTTCATAACGCCGCTCTGCATTGAGCTTGCGTCTACGACCATAGCCTGAAACTCCCTGTATCACTTGAAATTGATAACTGCTTTAGCGGGGCAATTTATCATCATTGCTAGTCAAGCTGCACGTTTACGCCCAAGTGGCCATGGCGTCCTCAAGGGAGATTGGCCCCTCTTCATCCTCATGCAGGGCGAAGTCCTTCCAGCTGTAGGGAGTCGGCACCTTCTGCGGGTCACGGTGCAGGTTGGCCATCAACGCCGCCAGCATGGCCATCGCACGCTCCACTCGCATACCAGGATGCAACGAGCCACGACGCCTCCTGAACTTCACCCACGACCGAAACTCGCGCAGGCTCAGGGTTTCCTTGGCTTGCGCGATCGTCGAGCCACCGACGCCGGAGAGGACGAGCTCGTGCCAGATTTCGTCGCGCTCGGTGAGCTCTTCGTCTTTCCCAGGTCGTTGACCTCCTGGATTGCGAGCAACAGCGCTACCGAGAGCGCACCATCAAGCGCGCCCAGGCGGGCGGTGCTTTCTGGGTCCTTCTCCAGTTCTGCCGGATCAAGCGGGCCATGGGTGATATCCATGGGGCTGCTGAACACCGGGTTGCCATGCTCATCGCAAATCGATGCCGCGATCTTGCCGGCAATCGTGTCGTGCTTTCCGTTGAACGACAGAACATCGTTCACGGCTGTCTGGTAGCCCAAGGGGCGTACATACACGGTGTAGGTGAGCTTCTTGCCGTCTTGTAACCAACTGATTTCCTTTTCCACTGGGCGCCCGGTGAACGACCCTGCGCTGGTGAGCGCGTCGAGTGTCAGTTTCATGCTTTACCTCAGACGTTGGTGGTCTTGCGAATCCAGGCGGAGCCGCCGGAGCGCTGAATGGTGGCTGCCGTGGTTACCGCAGCGTTGGCGGCAAAGTCGAACGGGAAGTCGGACACATAGCCGTCGAACAGGAACCAGGTGCGGGTCGAAGGCAACACGAAGTCTTCCGCGTCACCCAGGATTGCCGAAGCGGCTGCGCCAGTGCCCGCGCCACCGGTCAGGGCAATGGTTGGCTTGCTGGTGTAGCCGGTGCCGGCGTTGGTGATGTTGAACCCAACCACCTTGCCGTCTTCGATGATGGCGGTGGCTGCAGCGCCGGTGCCGCCGCCACCCGAGAAAGCGACGGTCGGAGCCGAGGTGTAGCCGGTACCGCCATCGGTCAACTCGATCGCCGCCAGCGCGCCGGCAACGCCGACCGTTGGCTTGATGTCTTTGCCGTCAGACCAGCCAACCACCCAGCGGATGCTCTCGATGGTGTCGTCTTCCGAGATCTGGTGCAGCCTTACATGGGAGGGGTTGCGCGGATCGACGTTCAGGGTCAGGGAAGCCTGGCCGGGGGTGCGCAGGCCGCGCAGGTACTTTCGGACGGCGTCGCTGAGGCAGGTAACCTCAACCTGGTCAGCCGGGTTGCCGCCCGGGTTGAAGGCGGTGGCGCACTCCACCTCCATGACTTCGAACTGAGACGGGGTACCGACCTTGGGCGCCAGGGCATAAATCTGGGTACCTTGAGCGAGAATCGCCATGGGTTTCTCCAATTGCGGGCAAAAGAAAACCCGCACTGGGCGGGCTATTGGGATTGGTTGCAGCTCTACCGGTGGACCATCCAGTCCACGTCGAAGCTGGCACGGTAGTTCTTGGTTTCGGTGTCGCGCCCCTCATCACCCCAGCGGGTGATATAGGCGTCGAGCTCAATCGCATCACGGATTGCGTCCCTGACCGCTCTGGCGGAGTCGCCCGTGGTTGCGTAAACGTCGACCTGCAAGGTGATGCTGTCCAGATCTGGGCGGCCGGCCAAGTAGTTCTCAGGGCTGCCGCTGATGACCTGCCAGACAGCGTATGGCTTGGCCACGCCCTGCTCCGCCTCCCCGAACGAGTAGAGGCGCATGTCGGTTCCGGCGCCGAGCAGCGCTGTTACAGCGGAGCTCTGCAAGCAGGCCTTCACAATGGGTGGTGTCATGAGGATGCCGTCTTCTTCGCCGCGCGCTTTATCGCACGGTCAATTGACTTGTCGTATTCGCTAACAAAGGTGTTGGTCACTTCCGCGATGCTCTCGGTCAGTGCCGGACGCATGAACGGAGTAGCGCGAATCCGCTCGGTACCGAACTCCAGCAGCCGCCAGTACCACACGATACTGCTGAGCTCATAGCTCTTGCCGACCCGCCCTGCCCGCCTGTTATCAGCGGTGTTGGCGTACTGCCTGGCTCCACCCTCAACGCCGATCCGGAACATCAGATCACCCGTTCGCCGGAACCGTTTGTTGGACCACCGGACGGTGATGTGCTCCCAAATCTTGTTCGGGGTTTTGGCGTCATCCAGCTTCTTCGCCTGCTCGATAGCAGCTTTTTCTACGACCTGAGCAGCCTTTCGCAAAGCGGCCCGACCGCCTTTTCGGCGGATATCATCCTTGATCGATGACAGCTTTCCGGCCAGCTGATCGGCGCCGGTAATCTTGAAATCAACACCGTCACGCATGTGTTTCTCCCTGGCGCGGCCCGCGCGCCGTCACTCATCCTTGACGCCTTTGGAGACAAGAATGGTCAGGTACTCCAGACCAGACTTGGTGTCCTCAAGCGGCGGACCCTCGATGCTGTACACCTCGCCTCGGTAGAGGATTCGCATGGTCGACAGAACACCTGGCCGGTACCTGATCAGCATGCGGGCAGTGGCTTCCGACTGAGCGGCCTGCGCGGCGATCAAGTCCCGGGCAGACAACGGTGATACCTCTGCGTAGACCTTGGCGAACTTCTGCCAAGTTGGCTCGCCAAACTCCAGGGTCACCGGGTCCCTGAGCTTCACCTTGTGCTCAATGGTGATGAGGTGGTTCAGGCGACCGAGTCTCATGGCACACCCGGAACACAATAGGGCGCGAGCAGCGAGTCAACGCCCATCGGCAACTCAGTGGCGATAGTGCCAGTGACCACCTGCTCCCGGTTCTGGTCCAGGTGGCCGACCAGCAGCAGGATCGCCGAAACGATATCCTCCGGCACGGTTGCATAGCCGGCCGTGAAGTCGATCTTCACCGACATGGCCTGCTTGCGTGTGGCTGGCCAGCTTTCGCCCTGTGCAAGGGAAACCCGGCCAAGGATCTCGAACGGGTTGACGATGTAGCTCAGGGCGTCAAGGGTTTGAACAGATCCGAGCGAATCGGTGTAGTTGACGGCCTCAACGCTCTGCAGGGGTGGCCGAGGGATCAGCACTGCACCGCAAGGGAAACCATCCAGGTGTAGCCGCCAGCGCTGTTGGCAAAGCGCTCGCTGGGTGATCCGCTCCGCCCAGGCGGTTGCCGCACGCACGATACGCGCCACCTCGTCGTCCTGGTCGGTATCGTCAGGGGCAATGCGCAGGTGCTTCTTGGCCACCTCAAGCGATACGGGCTGAGCCGTTGGCGCCTCCAGCAATTGCAGCCCCATACGATCAGCCCTCTTCCGCCGACTCTTGCGCATCGGCCGGCGAGTGCTCGACCAGTTCATAGCCCGCTGCCTTGCAGGCGGCCAAGGCATCCTTGCCAGGGTCAACCGCGCCCATGCCTTTCAACTGATCCACCTGCTCAGCGGAGAAACCCACCAGTTGGCCAGGCTTGTACTCACGACCCTCAAGCGGGAAACCGCACAGCACGCGCACCTGTACCAAATCTTTCTTTGCAGCCATGATTCATTCCCTCCGGGATGGGTGATGGCGGGCCGTAGCCCGCCAGGCACATTAGGTCGCCGAGTGCTGGTAGTGCTTCACGGCGTCGGTATCGGTCAGGTTGCCGCCGCTGCGCATGAAGGCCAGGAAGCCGACCTGCCCCTTCGAGGCGAAGGCGCTGTCGTCGAAGCGCATCAGGTTGACCTGCATGGCATCGCGGATCATGTACTTGGACAGGTCGCCGTAGATGATCGACTTGGCGTTCGCCGCCGGCGCCGGCATGTCGTTGTTCAGGGCCACTTCCTTGCCCAGCAGCAGGTCCGGGGCGCCGGCGGTGATGCCTGCCTCGTAGCCTGGGGTCCAGATCGGGCGACCCGCAGTGTCCTTCAGCTTGCGCAGCAGCTTACGGACGGTCTGGGCGAACATGAACTTACAGCTGCCGGCCAGCTGGTAGGCCTCGTCCACCGATTCCAGCAGGTCAACCAGGTCGTCGTAAACCACGGTCAGGGTCTGGCCGGTGGTGCCGATCTTGCCGGAAGAGGATGCGGTCACAATGCCGCGCGGCTGGCCAGTGCCGGTGCCGGTGGTGAAGTGGCGGTTGGTGATGCGGCCCACACGCTCGATGATCCGCTTGCGGATGAACGCCTCGATGTCGATCGAACTGTCCTGCAGCAGCTCGATCGGCACCGCGATGATCTTGGAGCTGTACTTGAACACGTTCAGGCTGACAGTGCCGAACGACGGGTCGAGTGCGCTGGCCTGGGCGTTCTCGGCCAGGATCTCACCTTCCTCGGCGGTCCCATTCGAAGACGGGAAACTCAGCGGGTTGCCTTGGGCGGTGTTCAGGATCTCGGCCACCGCACGCATGCCACCGAACAGCTTCAGGGAGTCGATCAGGCTGGACGCCACTGCGGACGGGACGGTGTAGCCGCCCTCGGAGCCAGTGGTGGTGCTCATGGTGTTGAAGAACTTGGCGGCCTGCTCGTTCGTGAAGCCGCGCTCACCGCGACGGGTCCAGGTGTCGAAGATGCCGATATCCGAGAGCAGGTCTTCGGTGTCGCGCTTGCCGGGCTTTTTATCGCCCTTGTCGCCACGGTTGTTGAAGTGCTGCTCGGCGGCGAGGTCCAGCACCTTCTGCTCGCGCTCGATCCGGGCATCAAGATCGGAGATCTCGCCGGTGAGCTGGTCGTACTTGGTCTGGTGCTCGGACTCCCATTTCTTGTCTTTGGTGTCGTCCAGCAGCTTGCGGGCTTCGATGGCCAAGCCATTACGGCGCTCGCGCATTGCTTGAATGGTCATAACTTTTCTCCAGGTGCAAAAAAGCCCGCACTGGGCGGGCTGGATTTACGCGACGGCGCGAGGCCTACGGCGCGATTTTTTCCAACAGCGAAAGGCGGCGCTCAAGGGCTTCGCGATTGACTGTGGGTTCGGGGCGCTCGGTCAGCGCCTTGGGTGCATTGCCGTAGGCGGCAAGGTTCCAGTGGTTCTGTGTGGCAGTCTTGCCTTCGGCCAGGCGATCAACAAACCCGCCCTCCAGCGCCTCCGCTGCAGTCATCCAGGTAGTGGCCGCCATCAAGGCCAGGACTTCCTCGGCGGACTTACCAGTCTTGCGCTCGTAGTCGGCACTGATGCTGGCATCGACCTTGTCCAGCAGGTCGGCCTGGTCGCGGAAGTCCTTGGCGTTGCCCATCTGGATGGTCCAGGCGTTGTGGATCATGAAGAAACCGCCTTCGGCAATCTCGACCTCATCCGCCGCCACCGCCACATAGGTGGCTGCCGATACGGCCTGACCATCGATATGCGCAATGACTTTCGCAGGGTGCGACTTGATGGCCTGGGCCATGGCGCGCGCGTCGAACACATCGCCGCCGGGGCTGTTGATTCGTAGGTGGATGGTGTCAACGTCGAGCGCGGCCAGCTGTGGCACGAAGTCTTTCGCCGCAACGCCGCCGTACCAGTCCTCGCCGATGATGTCGTAGAGGTAGATGGTTGCCTCGCGGCCCTCGTTGACGATTCGAAACTCGCGCTTCGCCGCCTGGTTATTCTTGAACAGTTGGATCAGGTTCATCTGGCTGAGCCTCTGGGGGTTTGGCCGGCTTCTGGCTGGCAGTCGAGAAGTAGAGTTTGTCGCCGCCTGGTACAGGCGGCAGATTCTTGATGGCCCGCACTTCGTTGACCACCATCCAGCCTTGGGCGCCAGGCCCGCCCAACGCCTTGCCGAGCACGTCCGCTTCGGTCTTGCTGTCACCGGCCAGCAGGCCCTCGCGATTGAATTCTGTGAAGTAGCGGGTCGAGCGCGGCCACAGCTTGCGGTTCAGCTCCTGCTCGATGCGGCGCAAGTGCGGGCCCAGGGTGTAACGGACGAAGCCGATCGACATCTGCTCGATGCCGGTACCCCAGCTGGTGGACGCGGAGGTTTCGCCGATCATGTGCGGAGGTGCGCCAAATGCTCGAGCAATCTCGACCACCTGGAACTTGCGAGTTTCCAGTAACTGGGCATCTTCGGCGGTGAGGCTCACTGGCTTCACGTCGCCGCCATTCACCAGCAGCATCGGGCGATGATGTTTGCCACGGCCCACATACTTCTCGTCGAACTGCTGACGTAGGTAATCTTGCTGGGGTGTATCCGGAGCCACACCTTGTGGGTAGGTGATCACCATGCTCGGGCTCGCGCCGTTGCTGAAGAACTCGCCGGCATACTCGTCGGCGGCCAGGGCAGCACCCACAGCCTGGCGGGCGGCGTAGCGAATTACCGACTCGCCCTTGGTGCCGTCGAACCCAAAGCCGGGGAAGTGCAAGACATCCTCCGACTCCAGGCCGAAGTACTTGCCGTCGTCATTGACGTAGTAGTGCAGCGTGTCGCCAACCCGCACGATCGATACACACTCCCGGGGAAGCGGCATGAGCCGCACTGGCTTGCCGGAACGGTCGCGGACGATCTGGGCGAGCCCATCGCCACGCAAAAGCATGGAGGACAGCATCCACTCCCAGAACGAACAGGCCGTCAGGGTCGGATAGGGCGATTCGTTGAGCAGCCACCACAGGTCGTGATTCGCCCGAGCCCGGCCGCCGTTCTCGGTGCGCTCGTAGATTGGCAGCGGCAGCAGAGCCACCGCACCGGCGATCAGTCGGCAGCAGGCATACACGGCGGCGCTGCGCTTGGCGGTTTCGGTGGTGACCACCACGCCGGATGACGACGGCACAGCGCCAAAGAAGTCCGCCCACTGGGAGCGATCCATCTCGTTCCAGGTCATTTCCTTGTTCTTTAGCTGCCCGAACTCTTCCTGCAGCGCTGCCAGCTCCTGCTCCAGCTTCTTGGTTTTTCCAAAGTTGAACATCACAGCACCACGCATAGGTCAGTAATGGGCTGCTCTTGCCCAGCCTTCGAGACGCCGACTGCCATGAGCAGAGCAGTCATGTCGTCGATCTTGTCCGCCGAACGCTTCTTGTCCGGGGCCATGTTCATGTTGTCGTCACGCCGGGCGATGAGGTTGGAGGCGCACCAGTTCAGCAGCATGTCGCCGCCATGCACCAACTTGCCGGAGATATAGGCCAGCTCCAGGGTCTGCATCGCCGGATGGTACGACTTCGGCCCCTGAATGAACTCGACCATCGGGAGCTCAGCCGCAACCAGGCGGTTCACCAGGTCGGCGGCATTCCACCGGTCATACCCGATGGCCTTGACGTTGAAGCGCTCGCAGACCGCCTTCACATCGGCCTCGATCACCGCGTAATCGGTAACGTCGCCCTCGGTCTGCTTGAGCAGCCCCGATTCAACCCAGGCCGCATACGGAACCGTTCCGTGCTCGGTGCGGAAGGCCACCGCGCTTTCCGGCGCCCATCGCCACCCGTAGGTGTACAGAACGCCATCGACATCCCACACAAGGCGGAATGACGTGAGGTCGCGGGTAGAGGCCAGGTCCAGCCCGCCCCAGCATGGGTACTGCGCGAGCCAGTCCAGGTCGATCTCGCCACCGCACTGCTGCCATCTGTTCAGGTCGATCCAGCCCTCAGCAGTCGAGGCCGGCCGGTTCAACCGCTTGATGCGAAACTCGGCCATCTTCGATGGCATCTGCTTCGCCTCGATGGCTTCCTTCTGGATCGCCGCCATCAGGTGCGGGTTCACGTCCATCAACGGGTTGGCCTTGATCCAGGCCTTCTCGTCGAAGTCGTCATCAGCCTTGATGCCGAGGCTCTTGTCCTCGTCATCCACCGCATAGAACACCACCAGGTAGTGGTCAGCGGTGGTGCCGAACAGCCCGCCCAGCAACTTCTTGGCGAACATCCGTATTTCCGCCCACGGCCCGGGGTTGGTGTAGCCCTCGGTGGTCGTGAACAGCCACAGCGGGTTACCCCGGGCACCAGCTGCTGACTGCAGAACGTTCAGCAGGTCGGCGGTCTTGTGGGCATGGATTTCGTCCAGGCCGACGTGTGATGGGTTCAGACCATCTTGGGTCGATGCCTTGGCGTGGATCGGCTTGAAGCTGGCACCGGTCTGAACGCGGCTGATGGACTTGGCCCAGACTTCAAGGCCGAAGTACTCCCGCAGGTCCGCGTTCTTCTCGGTCATCCGCTTGGCGGCGTTGAAGATGATCGACGCCTGCGGGAAGGTGGTGGCCGCGCTGATGATCTGGGCGCCCTCTTCGGGCTCGCAGCATTCGCAGTACAGCAGGATCGCCGACGAAAGCGTGCTCTTGGCGTTCTTCCGGGCTACTGCAAACAGTGCCGAGGTGAACCGGCGCGGGTGAAACTTCCCGTCGTCGCCCCACCCTTCAGTGAACACCCACTGCCGTTTTCGGAAACCGAACAGCTGGACCACAAAGAAGATGTGCGACGGGTGCATCACGATGGTGGGTTTTTCCCACTTGCCTTCAACGTGATGCAGCTTCTCGATGAAGTCGCACGGGTCGTTCGCATGCCAGGGGTCGAAAATGAACGGGCAGTCCTTCTTCTTGGCGCGCTTGAGGTCATCCAGAAAGCGCTGGGCCGCCTGGCGGATCAGCTTGCCATGGCGCTTCCGCTTCTTGTCGGCCACAGCCCCCTTCGCGTAGTCGGTAGCGATCTTGACGAAGTCACGCATTCTTCCGCCCATTACCCGCGAAGGCGTTGCCCTTCTTCTGCTCCCCGCCCGACGAAACCTTACGGCGGCTGGCCGGCGTCATGCCGAACTCGGAGAACAGCGCCTTCAGCGCTGTGGTCTCTGCCGCCGTGGCCTCCATGTCGGCCTTGGCCTTCTTGCGGAAGCATTGCCAGGCAAAGCACAGCTGCTCCAGTGAATACAGGTCGACCACCTGCAAAACCTTGGCGGCAACAAGCTGCCGGCCCAGGCTTTCCCACATCTCGGCACCGTCTCGATTCAGGTGCTGAGGTGCGTCAGGAAAGTCGTCAATCAGGTCGAACTCTGGCGCGTCCTTTTCCTCGCGATCCGGGCGAGTGGTACCGGCCAGAACCTTGAGGTTGGGCGCCGTTGGCTTCCGTCCTCGGGTCATTTGTCAACCTTCAATTTCAAAAAGCTAATTTTGACGGCGCGAAAAAAGAGTTTCGGGCGCGGTCTAGAAGAAAAAGGCCCCAGACTTTTCCCCTCCCCCTGCCCAAGCAGCGAGAAATATTCTCATTTCTACGTTTTTGGCTGATTTCTCAGGCCTGCGCGCGTGGTTTCGATCAGCTGCGGCGGGCGTTGCCGAAGCCGCCGTCCTCTGCTGCCGTCTTGCGTGAGTGATGCGTTCGGCAGAGGCCCTGCCAGTTCGCTCTGGACCAGAACAGGTCCTTGTCGCCTTTGTGAGGGGTGATGTGGTCGAGCTCAGTGGCTGGTTCTACCCTTCCCTCTCGCTGGCAGTGCACGCAGAGCGGATGCTTGCGCAGGTAGCCAGCGCGGGCTTGCTGCCACCTGTACCCGTAGCCGCGCTCGGTGCTGCTCCCTCGCTGCTCGGGCGGCTTGTGCCTGGCAGTGGTAGCGCCGTGGGGCTTGTGGGTTCCAGGTCTTACCGGCATGGCGAGCCATCCAGGTAGGTGTCCGGCTCAGCGTCCGGGTCACGAACTACATCCTCGCCATCAGCCAGCGCTTCGATCAATGCGATCTGGTTCAGCGCGATCTGCTCCAGCAGGCCCGTGTGCTTCTGCAGCTCTACAAGGATCTTCTCCTGCACCTGCTCAGCTGAAAGGTTCATCGCTCCACCCGGGCGTAACGCCTGGTTTCGTCAGCGAGGCTAGAAATATCCACCTCAACGAACTGGGCTTCTGCTGACACTACGGGGATCACACGAGGCAGAACGGTGATCACTGCGTGCCAAGCACCATTCTCGACTGACGCCTTGAGCTCAACACTCAACACTCCTTCCAGTTCGCTGCCGTCACTCAGCAGGACCTTGGTACCCATCACTTGGTGCGGACTGCCGGGGTTGCTCTTTGGTGCCGGCACGACCGTCGCCACCATCAAGGATTTGGTTTGCTCGCTCATAGGCCACCTGTGTCCAATGGTTAATCCACTAACGCCGGAATGCGTCTTCTGCACAACATCAGCCTTGAGCTTTACGCTCCGGTAGGCTCGTCATCACTTACATCCTGCTCGCCTGCCAGAGCCTTGATCAGGGCAAGGTTCTGAGTGGAGATCTGTTCGAGCAGCAAAGACTGCTTGCGCTGCTCGGCAAGCAGTTCACTCAGGCTCGGATACATGTGCGCGATTGCGCCGCCTTCTTGAGCCAGCAGCTGGAGCACCATCTGTTCCGCCCGAGCTTGCAGCTGAGCCTGGACTGTCGCCATCTGTTCCAGGCTCAACTGCTGGGGAATGCTGACCACCAGCAGGCTCTCCTGCCCCTGAGCCAACGGCTGATCGGAAGAGTTCGCTTGCTCGCTCATATGCGACCTTTGTCCATTTGTTGATCCGTTCGCGCCGGGCGGCGCATCCACTGCAGGCCATCACTCAGTCCTGCGCATGTTGAGTTGCTGTGCGATATCCGCAGCCCGCTCACGCACCTCCAGCACCTGACCATCGAACGTGCGAACGATGGCGCAGACGCCGTGCCACTGGCTGCTGGCGCAGGCCTCCGTAACAGAGGCAACAGCGGCAGGTGCCAGGTGTATAGCGTTGCGGTTGATTCCGGTCAGCTTGATCATTGGCGTTCTCTCATCTTCGGTACCAGGTCAGCTGGAAGCACCGCGCATCATGCGGCACCTCCTCGATCGGCCAGCGCAGGCAGCTCATGTGTTTGCGCTCTGGCCTGGTGCGGCTCAATCGAAGCGTCTGCACCAGATAGGCAGATCCGGCAGCGGTAGTGATGTAGTCGCCAACCGCGATACCTTCAGCCCCATCCACATACAGCTTGCACGGTGTGTACGGGGCCTTTGATCTGGCCATGCCAACCTCCTGCAAGCTGCTTCACACGCCGATCCGGGTAAGGCCGTAGCGCTCCAGGGAGCCTGCGATCTTCTCGCCTTCAACAACGTTGATCACCTGTGTCACCTCTACCGCTGCGGCGGTGTTGGGCTCCATGCGAATGGTGATCGAGACAACCTTCGAAGGGTCAAGACCGAGCACTTGGCAGACCATCTGGCCAAGTTCCTGACCCAAGATGAGGGGTTTCTTTTCCATGATGCTTCCTCGCGCCACGAAACAGCGCTCCATGTGTTTGTGGCGCAGGTCACCCTGCATCTACCTTCCGCTCTGCCCAGCGCTTGCCAAGCTGGCGCGCTTGCTCAACGCCCAGCACACCGACAAAGCCAGCGGTGGCGAACGACCAAGCGATGCTCAAGCCGAACTCCTTCACGGTCAGGCCAACCACCATCACGATCAACGCACCAAGGGTTGCCTCAATCAGCTGGCGGGCTGGGCGAGTCTCTTTCCCGTCGTACTGGATGCGCAGCCAGGTCAAAGCGAATGTCAGGCCCATAGCAAGGCCGTTTTCTCTCAGGGCTGTCAGTACCAGCACCCAGAAGGATGGGTCTTTCTCTGGCGGCATATGGGCCATCTCGATTCCTCCCGTTGCGGGGAGCGGAAAAAGAAAAGGCCCGCCGTTATGGCGAGCCCTTGTAATTGGCGGAGATGGCAACCCTGTCAGGCCGCTGTCGTGGCGCTTCCCTCCAGTCCCCACGCTGACTGTTACCCCTGCGCATTTCTGCCGGGCTTTGATCATCTCCATAAACGAAAAAACCCCGACACAATGGCCGGGGTTTCTATGCTCGCGTGCGTCACCTTTTTACGCACCGAACCGCAGGTTATGAAGTTACGCGGTCACTCGGCCACTGTCAAGCGGCTGATTTCAGCAGAAGCCCGTGCTCTTCAAGCAATCCCTCGACAACCGCATGCGCCTCACTCACCCGATCATCAAGCCAGCGCATGGTCACTGTTCTCCAGCGCCGAAGCGTTCGGTCTGGAGTGCCGTCGGCATCCCAGGTATGCAGCACATAGAACGACGCAGGCAGCCCGCGACGGCGCTCTGGCACCATCCAGGCCATCACGCACTTCATCTTGAACAGGTGGTGCGCCGGGCTCACCACGCGCGGGGTCAGGTATCTGGCTGCCTCCTGCACCTCGGCCTCATTGATTGAGTACTTCCCAGCCAACGCATGCCACTGCGCATCTGGAAGCATTCGTTTCAGCATGGATCGGGTCATGGCGTCTTGGGTGGTCCGCTCCTCTGGGGAAAGTCCGTCATCGATCCGCTCAGTCAGCAACTCGTCATCGACGGTGGCTTTGTAGCGGTTCTGCCAGGCCGGCTTGGCCGTGCCGTCGTGGATCTCGATCGACATGACACGGCTGATGCAGTGTCCAGCGTCCTTGTACACGGTCATGCAGCCCTCCGGATGCGGCGAGGTGGTGGGTTGTCGTCCAGGCCAAGCAGGTTGCGCAGCAGCTTGTCGGCGGCCGCATTCTTGGTGTTGCCCTCGGCAACCCAGCGCTTGCAGTACTCCCCGAACTCGATCTCAACCCGGGTGGCGTGCCAGCTGGCGACCATATCCAGCAGCGCGGCCATGGCGTGCGGGCCAGCCTTCTCTTCTGCCAGGTGCTGGCCGGCGATCTTCAGGAACTTGCGCTCATGCTCCTGAAGGCTTTTGCGCGGCAGCGCCGCAGTTACCTTACTCATGCCCGTCTCCCGGCTTGGAATCTTGATCGTGCATCCTCCCTTGGGATGGATGCTGTGAGGTGCTGCAACCGGCGCCGTTAGTGGCGTCATCGGCTACAGGCCCGGTTTTCTGTCCCGGCAATGTCTCGGTGTGAATGGCGGCGAATCCCTGCCCGTCGAGGTACTTGTGCCAGGCCTCCAGCGCCTGACGTTTCAGCCCTTCGGCCGTGGTGTGGATGTAGGTGGCGTCGAGATCCTTCATGGCGTGGTTCAGCAGCAGCTCGCCCACCATGTAGTCCACGCCGAGGTCGGTCCACGCGGTGCGGGCCACCTTGCGCAGGTCGTGGCTCGACCACTCGCCCTTGGCCAGATCGGTGAACAAGGTGTTGGCCTTGCTCGGGCTCAGCGGAGCACCGTGGCTGCCCGGGAACAACAGCAGGCCGGAGTAACCCTGAGCGGTCTGCAAGCGCTGGTACCGGCGCAGCAGTGCGCAGGCCTGGGTGGTTAGCGGCAGCGTGTGCTCGGCCTTCGTCTTCGTGTCACCCGCCGGAATGAACCAGCGCCCCGCTTCAAGGTTGACGTTGCGCCAGCGCGCCAGCCGGGTCTCGCCCAGCCGCGAACCGTGGCACAGCATCATCAGGGCCAGCATGCAGCCCGCTGGCTCCACCTCGAAGCGCTCGGCCACCACCATCAGCAGGCCCGGCACATCATCCCCACGCAGTCGCGCCGGGCGCGGCCTGATCCGGGTCCGCACGAAGTCGGTGAACTTCAGCGAGGCCATCGGGTTGGCGGGCAGCATGTCCAGACGCAGGGCCTGGCGGAACGCGACCGAAAGCACGCCGTAGACCGAGCGCACGAAGGACAGCGCATAACGCTCCTGCAGCGGCCACATCAGGCGCTGGTCGATCGCCTGCTTGTTGGTCTCGGCCAGTAGCAGATCCCCCAGGCGCGGCACCAGGTGGCGGTCCAGCGCCGACTTGGCACTGGCCTTGCGCTTGGCGGACAGGCCTCGATCACGGTTCATCCGGTCGCGGTACCACGCCAGCACATCGCCCACCGTGGCCCAGCTGGTGGTCGTCGACTTGGCGTCTGCATCGGCGGCACGGCGGGCCAGGATCGCCGGCAAGGTGGCCAGCATGGTCTTGGTGTTGATCCCTGGATAATCGCCAGCCTTGCCCCAGCGCCCACGCACCACGACATGCCAGGCGCCACGGGAGCGGTCAACAGTCGAGAACCGGAACCGCAGCTCCCGGTGGCGAGTATCGCGCAGCTGGAAGACTTGGCCAGCAGCGTGCCGGCGGATCTCTGCATCGCTGAGGGTAACGGTTAGGGTTTTAGAACCGCTCATTGCCCGCCCCCTTGTAGCGCTGGGCGTAGCTGCCACGCCCAGCCTCGACCTCATCATCACTGGGCAGAGATCCGGCGTAGGTGGCGAACCGGCCATACTGCCCTTCCTGCTGGACGATGCAGCTGCCAACCCGCGCATGGCGACACTTGGTCATCAGGATCTCAGTGAGACCGTTCTGGCCCTCCTCCGTATCCATGTCCCGGTGCACCATCAGGATGCAGCTGGCGTCGGCCTCGATCTCACCGGAATCGCGCAGGTCGCTGGATTGTGGCTTCTTGCCGGGGCGCTTGGTCGAGTCACGGTTCAGCTGGGCCAACTCAATGACCGGGATAGCCATTTCCTTGGCCAGCTGCAGCAGGGCCTTGCTGATCTTTCCCACCTCCTCGGAACGAGATCGGCCACCACGCTCGCTGCGCACTAGGGTCAAGTAGTCGACCACGATGCCGGCCAGTCCGTGCTCGCGCTGGCACTGCCGAGCCGTGGCGCGAATGGTGGACGGCGTCTGCACCGGGTCGTCACAGACGAATAGCGGGGCTTCCAGGGCCAATCCTACGGCACCACTCATCCTGGCCCAGTCGTCTTCGCGCATCTGGGCTGGGTTGTCCAGCTTGTGCAGAGCCACCCCTCCCAGCGAGGCGATAGCGCGCAGCCCCAGCTCTTCGCCAGGCATTTCGATGGAGAACACCAGCCACGGCTTCCGCTCCTTGACGGCGTTGTGCTGGGCGATCTGCAGGGCCAAGGTGGTCTTGCCACTGCCCGGCAGGCCGGCGATTACGGTCACCTTCTTCGGGCGGAGGCCTTGGACCAGCTCATCCAGCTTTTCGAGCCCCGTGGAGGGCCACTTCGGCGCCACCCCTCGGTGCTTTTCGTCCACCAGGTCAGCGGCATCTCCCATCCATTGGTCCAGCCGCTTGTAACCCTTTGCCTCCCCATCAAGGTTGCGCAGGTCTGCCATGGCCTGCTGAGCTGCAGCAATCACTTCGCCGGTAGGTGCGCCGGCCTGCACCATTTCCTGCGCGCCACCGGCCACGTCAAGAATGCGCCGGATCACACCCCACTCCTTGACGTGCTTGGCGTAGGCCTTCCAGTTGGCCAGCGAAGGCACCTTGCTGGCCAACTCAGCGGCATAGGCCATGACGTTGTCGCCACCTGGGAGCAGGCGCTGCACCGCGCCCAAGGTCACCGGATCGATGGGCATGGCTTGCTCGCGGCACTCCAGCATGGCCTCGAACAGAGCCGCATTGTCGGCGTGATAGAAGTCGGCTGAGGTCATCTGGCCAAGCATGTCCTCGACCAGGCCTACGTTCTGCTGCAGCGAAGCGTGAATGACTGCGCCAAGCACGCCGTGCTCGGCCTCGTCGCTGTAGAGCTCCCTCATGCCGCAGCCCTCTTCGATTCCCAAGTGAACCCGACTTGCTGCCCGCCGTTCTGGCGCAGGCGGTCAAGGGCGCGATCGCCGATGTAGGACTTGAGGCCGTCAGCGCTCAAGTTGCTGATCACCACGGTCGGCAGCACGGCCTGATACCGCCGGTCAATGATGCTGTGCAGCAGGCCCAGCTCGTACTCGCTGCCCTTCTGCGCCCCGATCTCATCGATCACCAGCAGGTCCAAGCCGCCAAGATGGACTGCCACGTCACGGTCGGTATATCCCGATCCAGGCACCATCGAGGCGCGGGCGATGCTCACAATGTCCCCGGCCGGGATGATCAGCGCACGGCATTGATCGGCCACCACCGTGCGAACGATAGCGCTGGCCAGGTGAGTCTTACCGCAGCCGACGTTACCGGTCAGCAGCAGCGAGCGGCCCGCCCGGAAGTTGGCCGGGAACTGCTCGGCATAGGCCTGGCACTTTGCCAGAGCCCTGTGCTGCGGCTCCGTCTCGGCGTGGTAGCTGTCGAAGGTGGCGCCAGCAAAGCGCGGGGTGATCCCGGCAGCGATCAGCGCTTCGCTGGCTTTCTCGGCCTTGTGCTGGGCATTGGCCAGGGCGCGCTCTGCCGAGTCGCGGGGGGTGGTATGCAGGGCCTCCCAAGCGCAGCGCTTGCAGCCACGCGCCAGCATCGAGCCGTCCAGCTGCTCGACCTCACTCATATCGACGCGGCCATGCACCGGGCACTCGCCAGAGAAGATGCGCTTGGCCGGGGTACGGTGGAACAGATCAGAAATTCGAGCGGCCATCGTGGCTCTCCTGGTACATGTCATCGGTGTGCTGAGGGAGGTTGTTGAATGCGCCGCCTTGGGCGGTTGCGCCGGCTGGCTGCAGAACGTCGTGCCAGCGCTCGCCGTTCAACCAGGTGGCGGCGTTCGGGATGTACTGGCCACCTTCCTTGGCCCAGTCGCGGGAAGCGCAGTGGTTGGCCAGGGCAGCGATCATGACGGCCTGCAGCTCGGCGCCAGGGCTGATCTTGTTCCAGGCCTTGAGGGCGTCCTTGCGGCTCTTCTTCTTCGGATAAAGCTTCCAGAACTGTTCGAACGCGCCGTCTGCTTCTGCGCCAGATGCACGTAAGTCTTTATCCCTCTTTGTATTACTCATAGGTGTATTACTCCCCTGCGTGTTTTCCGAAGGGGGTTCATCGCCTTTTCCGAAGGGGTTCACAGCGTTTTCCGAAGGGGTCTTCGGTTTGTCGAAGGGGTTGGAAAGGCGAATTCGGCGCTCGATAACACGCTTGCCTTCGCGGATCTGCTCAACCTTGATCAGGCCGCGCTCAGCCAGTCCGCTGATGATCTCGGACACCCGAGATACCGACAGCCCGAAGAATGCGGCGAAATGCGCGTTAGTGGCGTAACAGCCGCGTACGTCATCCTCGAGGCTGCTGATCTCCACCAACATCACCTTCTCGTTTGTCGACAGCGAGTGATCCAGCCAGAGAGAGGCCGGAATCCATACGCCCTGAAACTTGCGAGGGATACGCTCCTGGCTCACAGGTCAAGCTCCTCTGTGATACGGCGCACGAAGGCGTCGTAGCTCTCGGCCATCTCGAAGCCGCTGTCTTCCATCGCCTGCCGTCCAGCCTTGGCCAGTTCGTAGATCGTCCAGCGCTCTCGCTCTGGAAAGCCTTTGAACTGGGTGTAGCTTGGCCATGGCCCGCTGATGATCGTTGCGCCAGCGCGTGGCTGATGTGCCTGGGCGGGGTCCGGGATCGTGGTCATTGCAAGGTCTCCCCGGTGGCGGTGGTACGCCTCAGTGGCATAGGTGGTAATGGCGAAGGGGCAAGCGGTGGTTCGAGATCGACGGCGGGGCCGATCATCGACCTGATGGCTGATTCCATTGCTCGCTTGGCGTTGTGCTTGGCCCGCAGCGCCTTCTGGTAAAGCTCGTAGGTGTCCGCCGTGTAGGCGATCACTGCGTCGTACATAGGGTTCGAGGGGTCGATACGACGACTCTTCGGATCGGGCTCGCCCCGGGCCTGGAAGAACGCGCCGTACTCACGGTTAAGCCTCATCTTCAAGCGCCGCGCCATCGACTGCGCCCGATAGAACTCGGCCGCCCTGTCAGCCACCTGCTGTATCACCTGCGACTTGCTCATGCTCCGCTTCATGGGTGCACCTTCCCAGTCAGCCGGAACCGGCCATTGAAGTAGGGGTGGATGGCCTGGGTGGCGTTGACCATCTCGCACTCGTCGACGAAGCGCTTGAACGCCGCAGTGACAAGGCTCTTCGTCCAGACCAGGTACTGCGAGCCCTTGGCGTCCTCGTGACCATTACGGACCATGCCGGCAGAGTTGGGCTGATGCGGCCACTCCTTCAGCACGTAGTCGACAACGGCGCCCGACAAGCCATGACGCGCCAGCATCGCGGCCTTGATGCCGGTGAGCGACAGGCAGTTCTGCGGGCAGTGATCCCAAACCATTGTCTGGCTGAGGTCGGCAACCTGCCGCTCAACACGATCGAGGGCGACCTGCTGCTGGGACTGACGGCGCTCCAGGTCAACCATTACCTGAGCATGCGCGAGAGCCTGCTCAGCAGGTGTCAACTGCCTCTGGTAGCTACCTGTCTTGCGGATTGACGGGATGACTTCGCCAGCCACCCAGATCTGCAGAGGAAGTGCGCCAGGCTTGTCGGATCTACCTAAGAAGAAGTAGAGGCCCTGCTCGCTCAGCACGGCCATCTGCTGGCTGCCGGAGGGGGTCACAACGGATGTGACCCCCCTCCACAGTTCGGGGACGTGCTCAATGCGACTGGTGCCGTTCCAAACGTACCCCAGCTGCTCGGCAACGTCCTTCGCTACAAACCATGGCTCGCCAAGAGCATCGGTCACTACGCGAACCGGTGCCCCTTTAAAGCTGAAGGGGACCAGGTTCATGCCGCACCTCCCACATCCTTCGCTTCATGGAAGGCAGCTGCGTTGCGGTGAGGCCACATAAAGTTTCGCGTGTCGAAAACGACGCGCTCGAACAGGCGCTCAAGTTCGCCGGCTACTGGATTATCGAATCCGCCGAGCGAAGGCACGACGTGCGCCCAATACAAGGCCTTGATCAACTTGAATGACTCACGCGCTTCGTTGAAGCGCGCGATGTCCGCTGCCGTGAGGGTCACGTCCTGCACTATCTCGCCGGAAACCGCCATCGGCACCAATTCGGTTCGCGCAATTAGCATGCTGCACCGCCCGCGCCACGAACTGGCGAAGTAGGTTTTTGTGGAGCGCATTCTTCGAGGTCAGTAACAGTCAACTCGGAACGCCCGTAGCTGTTGAGGTGGCCTTCAAAGCCGAGCAGCTCACGATTGGTGGCCTGACACTGAAGACTCCAGCGGTCGTAATCGACATGACGGCCGACCTCCTGATCAACCACCCAATCAGGCAGCTGTCCGTGGAGGCGCATTTCCGAAAGATAGGTCCACCAACGACTGGCATGGTTTCTCTCGGCGATCAGCAGCCCGACTACGATTGCGCGCTGGTCTTGGGTGAAGATTGCGGCTAGACCGCCGCCAGACTGGCAGGCACCAGTAAAAGTTGGAGAATGTTGATTTGGGCTATCTGAGGTGGTATTTTTTGGGTGCATGAAATCGTCTCCAAGTGACGAAGATTCAAGAAAGTCCCCTGCAAGGGACTGGATTAAAGGCCCGCCTGCGAAGCGGGCTTTTTGTTGCCTGGTGAAAAGTCAGCCAGACAGCAAAAACAGGGATGGGCATGACCTCATCAAAGAGCCTTCCCGATACTGGATGTTTGAACAGCCACGTTAGTTGGCTCTGCAAGACCAACGATCGACGACATAATTAGCTCAAGGTCGGCACGCGGTCTGTCTACCGCCCCACCGCTCGGGAACGACTTAACCTCGAACGCCTCAAAGCGTCCGCCAGCACCCGAACGAACTAGAATCTGACGACCACTTCGAATGGCCTTGCTGATAGCGGCCTGACTAGTGCCAAGCCTCCTTGCGGCTTCTTCCTGGCCGTGCTGACCAACGAAATCCGCCAACTGAACTGGTGTCATGGGTTCACCTAAAAACGGCTTATGGCACATAAAATAACCGCCGGTAGTAGATATGTCCACACCTTTGGTTTTTGACCAGCATTACCATCAGTTCTAGGATGAACGCATGAAAAAACGAGCCCTCCCCCCCGAACAAGCAGAAGAATGCGCCCGCCTCAAGGAGGCCTTCCTTTCTCGAAGAAATCGGAAAGTCACCCAGGCGACAATCGCTGCTGAGCTTGAAATCAGCCAGGCAGCTGTTAGCCATTACCTGAACGGGTACAACCCGTTGAACGCTCGCACAGCCGCTGTGTTTGCCAAGCTGCTGGAGGTGCCCGTTTCCAATTTCAGTCCACGCCTTGCCAACGAGATCGCTTACACCACCGAGGCGGCTCGCATAGGGGAGGCCGCCTCTAGCGAGGAAAGCAATATCAAGCTCACGGCTCAGCCATCAATGTCGTACCGCTACCCGGTAATTAGCTGGGTGGCGGCGGGTGACTGTGCTGAAGCTGTCGAGCCGTTCCCGCCAGGATTTTCTGATAGGTACGAAGTTTCGGACTACGAAGCCAAGGGCGCTGCCTTCTGGCTCGAAGTGAAAGGCGACTCAATGACAGCACCGAGCGGGACGAGCATCACAGAGGGCATGATGATCCTGGTGGATACTGATGCCGATGCCTACTCGGGGAAACTTGTGGTGGCGAAGCTGACTGACAGCAATGAAGCGACCTTCAAAAAATTGATCGAAGACGCTGGACGCAGGTTCTTGAAACCTCTGAACCCCGCTTACCCCATGCTCCAAGTGAACGGAAACTGCAAGATCATAGGAGTTGTGGTGCGAGCCATGATGAAGCTCTGATCCTCACCATCGCCCCCATAGAAGGCCCGCTGACGCGGGCCTTTTTTTATCTCGCCAAAAAATAATAACTGTTGGTATTGACGGCAAAATATAACCGCTAGTATCTTTCGCTCATTGCCACCCTGCATGGAGCAGCCGACATGAGCACCGAAACCATCACGCTATCTGGATTTACCGGCTTTCTTGGACGCGGTGCTGCGCCGCGTGAGCTGGAATGCTTGCTGGCCATTGCCGGAGGCGCATCAGGGAAAGAAGTGGCACGCACCCTTGGCATCAGCGAGGACGGTGTAAAAAAGCGCCTGATAGCGCTTGGCACGAAGTGGGGAGTTACACGACGAGCCGCACTGGTAGCCGAGGCCTTTCGCCGGGGTGTTATCAGTAATGCTGTAGCCGCATTGGCGCTCATCATGGCTATCCACGGAATGATTGGCGACGACCAAGCAATGCGCATCCGCCGCGGCGGCAACAGTGGCGAGCGCAAGATTGAAACCCGTATAGCAACCCGGCGCGCTGAGTGCGCCTTGGCGGTGGCGTGACGCTGCCAGCCTGACCTGATCCAACCCTGATTTTGCGAAAGCCAACAAACGCGGCAGGCCACCGGCTTGCCTGAAGAAAGCTCCACCAACCCAAGAGGAAAGACCCATGTTCGGTATTGGAAAGAAACTGTTCGGCGCCAAGCGTGCAGTCAAGAAGCTGGAAAACCGTGACCTGATGCAAGCCATCGTCGGTGGCTGCCTGCTGGTGGCGGCGGCTGACGGCGAGATCAGTAAGAACGAAGCGGCTCAGATCGACATTCAGATCCGGGCGAACAAGAACCTGGAGCACTTCGGCCAAGAGATCACCGCCACCGTGAACCTCTTCACCGAGCAACTGCAGGCCGGGTTCCGCCTGGGGCGCATGAACATCATGCGTGAGATCGCGGACATCAAGAACAACCCTCTCGATGCCGAGGAGGTGTTCGTGAACATGATCACCGTTGCCGAGGGCGACGGAAACATCAGCCCCGAAAAACTGAAGGTCCTGGCCGAGGTTGGTGTGCAGCTGGGCTTGCGCCCAAAAGACTTCGGTATCGAGGCTTGAAGCGCAAGCACATCGGCCTGGGCGCAGTTGTAGGGCTTGCCCTGTGCGCGCTCGCAATCGCCGCTGTTGTGAACTGGGGGTCGTGCCAATGGTACGGCTACCAGACCGAGCGGCACACCAAGTTCGCGCCCTACGTCGGCTGCATGGTGAAAACCACCGGCGGCTGGGTACCACGCAACGAGCTGCGCACAACGCAGTGAATTGAAGGGCGGCAATCGCCGCCCTCCCCTACAAGGAGTTTGACCATGTTGATCCTCACCCGTCGCGTAGGCGAAGCCATCAAGATCGCCGACGACATCACCGTAGTTGTGCTGGGCGTCAAAGGGGGCCAGGTTCGCCTTGGCATCGAAGCTCCGCAAGGTGTAGCCGTGGACCGCAAGGAAATTGCCGAGCGCAAAGCAGCAGGTCTGCCCAAGCCACAGGCGCCAGCATCGAGTGACGTGCAGCCCAAGTCTGAACCGCTCTATGGCAATCGCACCGAGGCTGAGTGGCGCCAGCTCCTGCAGGATGAAGCCGAGGAAAAAGCCGCACGCAAAACGGAGAGCGGCCATGAAGCAGCCTGAACGCATCACGCTTGTGCTGAAGGCCTGCGAGGCCGCGCCACTGTCGAACATCTTGCCTTTCACCAAGCTGGGCGATCTGGTCTCAGCTGGCCGAGGACTGGCGGTAATCGCCGGCGCCAGCGAGGGAGACCTGCAGGCCAAGCTGGAAGATCGTGAGACCCAGCTACAGGAGGCCGACACACTGCTGCGGGAGGCGATCGCCTACATCAACGACGACCTGGTCAACGTCGAGTATCGCGACATGCTCCTCGCCCGAATCGACAGGCTGCTTGATCGTGACCAGGCGCAGCAGGCGGAAAAGCCTCGGGAGCAGGAGCCATGAGCCAGGCCAGCCTGCTCTTGCTGCTGTGGGACGCCCTGCAGCAGCGCGAAACAACCTTCGGGCAGGTCCTTGACCTGTCCGCTGCCTGCGGCCTGGACGGGCGACAAGTTCTGGCCGACCACTTCCGGGGGCACTCATGAGCAAGCGGGATATCAGCCAGGCGGCGAAGGAAATACTCGAATCGATGGGGCTCAAGCGGGGTCGCGGGCGGGCCAACTCGGTCGTATCAAGGTCGGCCGCAAAGGTCTCGACGGCTCATGTTGTAGAGCCCACCCGCAAGCTCTCCTGCTCGGCGCTGCCTCCGGCCGGCCCCATCAACCGCTTCATGTACTTGGAAGCAAGGAACTGGGCGATTGACTTGGTCGCCTCACTGCGTGGCTCACCGGTAGACGTGGTGGTTGAGCGATTGGCCGGCGCTACCGAAGGTCGGCCAGGCAGCTATGTAGCCGGCATCCAATCGGTTATCGAAGAGCTGCAGGCCGGAGCAGGCCATGACTAGGCGAGGGCCAGTCAAGCGTTGGACCGAGGCAGAGGATGCGCTTCTTCGCCAGCTCTATCCCAACAAAACCAACAAGGAGCTTTGTCTTCTACTACCAGGACGGACGAAGACAGCCATCACCTTGCGGGCAGCCCTATTTGGGCTGGTTAAGACCGATGCCCACAGATCGGAAACGCATCGACGAATCCTGCTTGCCAGGCTGGAGGCCAAAGGGGGTCAGATTGGCCAGGATCCAAGACCGGTTGGAGCCACCCACCGCAAGGGCCGGTACACGTTGATCAAGGTAGCGCAGCCCGACGTGTGGAAACCGCTTCATATCTACACCTGGGAGCAAGTCAACGGACCTGTTCCAGATGGGATGGTTGTGGCAGCCAAAGACGGCGACGTGCAGAACACGGACCTAAGCAATCTGTGCCTACGAACACGCGCCGAGCACCAGTTGCGCAATAACCATCACTACAAAGGCTTGCCGGAGGAGATCGTTGACATTCTCCACCTGCAAAACGAACTGAAAAAAGAGATCAAGAGGAAGACCAGGAATGAAAAATAAGCTCAGCGACCTTCGCGACCACCTGTTCGCCCAGCTCGAAGCGGTGCGTGAGGCCGATGACGACAACTTGGCCAAGGAGGTTCAGCGCGCCCAGTCGGTATCGGATATCAGCCGCGTACTGATTGAAAGCGCAAAGGTTGAGATCGACTACTTCCGCCACATTGGCGGCGAACACTCGGCCAGCTCGTTCATTGAGTCGAAACCTGCGCTGCCGCCAGCAAAACGAACCTGACGAGTCAGGTCAGCGTGACAACCAGAATCTGACGAGTCAGGTCGGGAGGAAGGAATGAGCGAAGAGACCGAGGTACTGACGGTTGAGGGCCTGGCTAAGCTGCTGGGCCGCACCGAAGCGTCGATCAGGGAGGGGATTCGCCGTGGCGTGCCTTGGTTGCCCAAGAGTTTCAAGATGGGCAACCGGCACTGCTGGCTGAAGGAGGACGTGCGCACGTTCCTGCGCGAGTTTAGGGATGGGGAGCACCAAAAGCCGAAGCCTGGGCGAAAAAGAAAGGAGCCGCCAACGCTAAAGGTCGCATGACGCGCTGACGGTAGGTATTCACCGTCAGCGCGCTGAATCCTTCGCAAACCCTGCCTTGATCCAATAGAAAATCATGCAGGCAATGAACGGCAGGAAGAAGATCACGACCATAGCCCCAAGCCGGAACGCTAGCTGAGACGGGGGTAATTCCATCCACTCGGACAGTGTCTGACCACCTTGAACTATGAGCACGACATTTATGAGAATCCCCGCGACCACACAAACTCTACGAATTCCTTCCGGTAGGCGAATCATCAAAAGCTTCCTTACTATTTCAAGTTTGTATGGATGGTCAGCCGAGCTTTTCGGCGAGGTCCTGCGGACTGAGGTGGGTATAGCGCTTGAGCATCGCCAGGGTCTTGTGGCCCGTGATACTCGCAACTTCCATCATGGTGAAGCCGCGTTCGAAGAAGCGGCTGGTCGCCTCATGGCGAAGGTCGTGAAGGCGTAGGCCTTCAATCCCAGCGGCCACGCAGGCCCTGGGGAAATAGTTGCTGATCGTGTTGAGGGCCAGGTTGAAGTACCGGCCGCCACCGATCGGCGTGGGCAGCCCCTCCAGCAGGGCTATCGCCCGGGAGGACAGCGGCACCGCGCGCCTCTCGCCGTTCTTGGTGTCTTCCAAGTAAGCCACTTTGCCGCGCACTTGGTCGCGGCGTAGCATTAGCAGCTCAGACCGGCGCATCGCGGTCTCCACCGCCAGCTCAATGAACACCGGCAACTGGGCGTTCATCTGGCCGGCCGCCTTGTACAGCGCGGCGAGCTCCGCCGGCGTTGGGCGGCGATCCCTCTCCTTGCTGCCCTTGGGCATCCGGATCGCCCGGCACGGGTTGGTCAGCCCTTCAATGCCCCACTCCTTGGTGGCCACCGTATAAAGGTGGCTGATCACGGCCAGGTTGAGGCGGACTGTTGCGGTCGATTTGCCTTCCTTGATCTCAGCATCGCGGTACGCGGCCATGTCGCTCGAGCGGATCGCAGCGAGGCCCTTGCTGGCCAGCTTGTGCTCTTTCCATTTCTTGATGCGAACCTGCTCCTGCTTGGCGCCCTTCTTGGTGGAAGTGACCTCCGACAGGTAGCGGTCCAAGGCCTCAGCGAGCGTGGTGCTCTCGGCCTCGCGCATGTCGACGAAACGCGCACGCGACATATCACCTTCGATCTCGGCGGCCCATCGCTGGGCTTCTGCCTTGGTGTCAAAGGTGGCTGAAAGGGTTGGATATCCTTTGCGGCGGATCTGGGCGCGCCAGGCGTCCCCGCGCTTCTCGTAGTAGGCCATGGGGGAAATGATAGCGAACGCTTGGGGGAAATACACGCTCCCCCATTCCCCCAAAATTCCCCCAAATGAAAAAGGCCCCGAGGGCTATACAGCGCTCGGGGCCTTTAATATGGCGGAGAGATAGGGATTTGAACCCTAGGTACTGTTGCCAGTACAACGGATTTCGAATCCGTCCCGTTCGACCACTCCGGCATCTCTCCAATGCCGCGCATCATACCAGCGTTCTTTTAAAACGCAAACCTTTTTTTCAAAAAAATCGCGTGGTATCAGGCGCTTGCGTGAACGCGCCGGTTACAGCGGCACGCCCAGGCGCTTGGCAACTTCTTCGTAGGCTTCGATCACGTCGCCCAGACCCTGACGGAAGCGGTCTTTGTCCATCTTCTTGCGGGTTTCCTTGTCCCACAGGCGGCAGCCGTCCGGGCTGAACTCGTCGCCCAGCACGATCTGGCCGTGGAACACGCCAAACTCCAGCTTGAAGTCGACCAGCAGCAGGCCGGCGTCATCGAACAGCTTGCTCAGCACTTCGTTGACCTTCAGCGACAGCTTCTTCATTTCCACCAGCTGCTCGGCAGTGCCCCAGCCGAACGCGACAACGTGGGATTCGTTGATGAAGGGGTCGCCCTTCTCGTCGTTCTTCAGGAACAGCTCGAAGGTGGACGGCTCCAGCTTGATGCCCTCCTCCACGCCCAGGCGCTTGACCAGGCTGCCGGCGGCGTAGTTGCGCACCACGCACTCGACCGGGATCATGTCCAGCTTCTTCACCAGGCACTCGTTGTCGCCCAGCAGTTTGTCAAACTGGGTCGGCACGCCGGCTTCTTCCAGTTTCTGCATGATGAAGGCGTTGAACTTGTTGTTCACCATGCCTTTGCGGTCGAGTTGTTCGATGCGCTTGCCGTCGAACGCCGAGGTGTCGTTACGGAACAGCAGGATCAAGCGGTCGGCGTCGTCGGTCTTGTAAACCGATTTGGCCTTGCCGCGGTAGAGTTCGTCGCGTTTTTCCATGATTGGGCTCCGCTTGCTTGAGGTGTTGGGCTAGGCGATTTCGCGCCAGTCGAGCCCGTGTTCCTGATTCGCCACCTGGAGCCAGTCCGGGTCGCACCCAAGGGTGTCGACGAAGCACTGGCGGGCCAAGTGTGGCAGGTTGTTCTTGCTGCTGAGGTGGGCCAGCACCAGGTGTTGCAGGTTGCTCCAGCCCAACTCTTGCACCAGGCGCGCGGCCTGGTGGTTGTTCAAATGCCCTTGCATGCCACCCACCCGCTGCTTCAAAAAGGCCGGGTAGTGACCGCGTGCCAGCAGGTCGCGGCAGTGGTTGGCCTCGATCAGCAGTGCATCCAGGCCCTGGTAACGCTCCAGCAGCAGCGCGTCGTACGAGCCCAGGTCAGTCAGCATGCCGAAGCGCCGCTGGCCGTCGCTGAGCACGTACTGCAATGGCTCGTAGGCGTCATGCTCGACCCGCGCGGCGGTCACTTCCAGGCTGCCGATGCGCAGGCTTTCGCCACAAGCGAGAAAACCGGCCACCTCCACCGGCTTGCGCATGCCGCGCAAGGTCCCTTGGCTGAGGTAGACCGGTACATTGTAGCGCCGTGACAGCAGGCCGACCCCATGCACGTGGTCGGCATGTTCATGGGTGACCAGTACCGCACTGAGCTGGGCCGCCGACACACCGAGCAGCGCCAGGCGCCGCTCGGTTTCGCGCAGGGAGAAGCCGCAATCGACCAGGATGAACGTGTCACCACTGGCGATCAGCGTGCCGTTCCCTTGGCTACCGCTTCCGAGTACCGCGAAGCGCACTTAGCCCAGGTGGTCCTGAATGGCGCTCAGCACGCGGCGTGCGACATCGGCCGGCGCCACGGTGTTGATGTTTTTCTCGACCGTGACCTGCACGCTCTCACCCACCTTGCTCAGGCGAACCTGGTAGCGCTCGGCACGGGCTTCACGCTCTTCCTTGGTCGGCTCGCTGCCGAACATGCGGCTGAAGAAGCCAGGCTGGTTCTGCTTGTCGTCAGGCTTTTCGGACAGGTTGATGTAGTACAGGCCCAGGCTGCGGTTGATGTCTTCGACACGCCATTCGCCACCCTGCTCCAGCGCACGGCCCACGCCAGACCAGGCGCGGTCCAGGTCGGAGCCCAGGTACAGCACCGGGTTGCCGCTGCCGTCCTCGCTCAGGCTGACACGGCTTGGCGCGTCGAAATCGCGCGCGGCCAGCAGCGAAACCGAACCACCTTTCTCGGCGCTACGGTTCATGCTGGCCAGCATTTCGTCGACCAGCAGGGCATCGGCACCGGTGTTGCTGGATGTGGACGGGAACGCAGGCTCGGCAGTGCTGCCAGCCGGGCGCTCGACGCTGACCACGTACACCTCGGAGGTGTTGCGCTGCACGCCAGGCTCCATGCGCACACGCACGCGCACTTCGCTGTCACCACTGCTGGCAGTGCTGGCCAGACGCTGGCCGAGCGATGCCGACAGTTCGTCGAAACGCTGCCAGGTGGTGTTGAATTCACCCGTTTGCGGACGCTCTTCGGCAATGCGGAAGCCGTTGTCCTCGAAGAACTGGCGGGCTACCGGCCATACTTCGGCTGGCGAATGCTGAGCCAGCACCCAACGGCTGCTGCCGCTGCGCTGCAGGCTGTAGTCGGTGACCTGGGCCGCACCGCCGGTCAGCGGTTGCGGGCGCGGCACTTCGAACTCGCCAGTGACGTTATCGTCGGCAACGTTACGCGGGATCGGCAGCAGCGGGTCAAGACGCTTGACGTTGCTGGCGTCCGGCGGCAGCTGCATTGGCGCGGTCGGGTGCGCCTGCAGGTAGTCGCTGCCGCGGTCGCGGAAATAGCCATCTTCGCCCCACAGCCAGCCACACCCACTGGTGCTGGAGATAATCAGGGCAAGGGCGGAAAGACCAGCCAGTCGCTTCATGCGGTGTACTTCCTCTTAAACCAGTACGCCGGACTGGCGCAAGGCAGTACGGACTTTTTCGTGGCAGCCTTCGCTCAGCCAGGTCAGTGGCAGGCGAATACCTTTGTGCATCAGGCCCATTTCGACCAGCGCCCATTTCACCGGGATCGGGTTGGCTTCGCAGAACAGGTCTTTGTGCAGCGGCATAAGTTTTTCGTTGATCGCGCGGGCCTTCTCGGCATTGCCCGCAAGGGCGGCCTCGCACAGGTCGGCCATTTCGCGCGGGGCGACGTTGGCGGTGACCGAGATGTTGCCCTTGCCGCCCATCAGGATCAGCTCGACGGCAGTCGGGTCGTCGCCGGACATGACGATGAAGTCCTTGCTGACGCCATCGAGGATGGCCTTGGCACGAACCAGGTCGCCGGTGGCTTCCTTGATGCCGATGATGTTCGGCACGGTCGACAGACGGATCACGGTCTCGGCCTGCATGTCGCAGGAGGTGCGGCCGGGAACGTTGTAGAGGATCTGCGGAATGTCGACGGCTTCGGCAATGTGCTTGAAGTGCTGGTACAGGCCTTCTTGGGTTGGCTTGTTGTAGTACGGCACCACCAGCAGGCAGGCGTCAGCGCCGGCATTCTTGGCGTTCTGGGTCAGGTGCACGGCTTCGGCGGTGGAGTTGGCACCGGTGCCGGCGATGACCGGAATCGGCTTCTTGCTGTGCTTGACGCGCTCGACGACATGCTTGATGACCAGGATGTGTTCTTCGACATCCAGCGTGGCGGACTCACCGGTGGTGCCGACAGCGACGATCGCATGGGTGCCGTTTTCCAGGTGGAAGTCTACAAGTTTGTCGAGGCTAGCCCAATCAAGACGCCCTTGTGCATCCATGGGTGTGACCAATGCCACCATACTGCCCGCAATCATGTAACTGCTCCTGCCGGAAAAAGAGAGCGGTTATGGTACTGGGGGCATCGGCCTTGCACAAGCGAAGCAGGCGGGCGGAGCATTCCCCTCGGCGCCTTATTTCGCTACCCTTGATCCTTTGATCGGTGCAGCGCGGCCCGCCGGGCCGTCGACCTTGCTCCCCGCCAGCGTCCAAGACCTCGCATGCGAGCCCCGGGCACTGCCGACAGGAGGCTTTTGCCCGTCCTGTGCCGACCGCTCATCGCTTTAGGAATGCTGCATGTCCACCCCCACCGTCCGCGAACAATTCCTTGTCATCAGTGCCCTGGGCCCGAACCCCATGGAACTGGCCAACGTCCTCAGCCGAGCAGCCTTCGAAAACCGCTGCGCGGTGGTCACCTCGCGCCTGAGCCGCCACGGCGAGACCAGCGCCCTGGTGCTGCAGGTGGGCGGCAGCTGGGACGCCCTGGCACGTCTTGAGTCCACCCTGCCGGGCCTGGGCAAGAAGCACGGCCTGACCCTCGACGTGGTGCGCAGCGCCGACCAGGAAGTGCGCCCACAGGCGCTGCCGTACGTGGCCTACGTCAGCGCCGCCTATCGCCCGGACATCATCAACGAGCTGTGCCAGTTCTTCCTCGACCACCGCGTCGAACTGGAAGCCATGACCTGCGACACCTATCTGGCGCCGCAAACCGGCAGCAGCATGCTCAATGCCCAGTTCACCGTGATCCTGCCCGCCGGCACGCAGATCAGCTGGCTGCGCGACCAGTTCCTGGACTTTGCCGATGCCCTGAACCTCGACGCGCTGATCGAGCCATGGCGTCCACAGAACCCAATGTAAGGAAACCGACCATGGCTGTAGCACTCGACCAACCCGTTGCCGACTTCCAGGCCCAGGCCACCAGCGGGCACACCGTCAGCCTTGCCCAACTCAAGGGCAAGCAGGTGGTGGTGTACTTCTACCCGAAGGACAGCACCCCAGGCTGCACCACCGAGGGCCAGGGCTTCCGTGACCAGCATGAGGCCTTTGCCGCAGCCAATACCGTGGTGTTCGGCGTGTCGCGCGATGGCATCAAGTCGCACGAGAACTTCAAGGCCAAGCAAGGCTTCCCCTTCGAGCTGATCAGCGACAAGGACGAAGCCTTGTGCCAGCTGTTCGATGTGATCAAGCTGAAGAAGCTGTACGGCAAGGAATACATGGGCGTTGACCGCAGCACTTTCCTGATCGACAAGGACGGTGTGCTACGCCAGGAGTGGCGCGGGGTGAAGGTGCCTGGGCATGTGGATGCCGTGTTGGCGGCGGCCCAAGCCTTGAACAAGGCTTGAGATTGCTGGGGCTGCTTTGCAGCCCATTCGCAGCACAAGGCTGCTCCTACCCGGTCCCTGTAGGAGCAGCCTTGTGCTGCGAATGGGCCGCAAAGCGGCCCCAATTACATTCATAGCATGGGTGAAACACTCGGCTCCTGCCGAGGCCAGGCATCCAGCACGGCCTTGATCAGCGTCGCCAGTGGGATAGCGAAGAAGATTCCCCAAAACCCCCACAGCCCGCCAAACAGCAAGACCGCGCAAATGATCGCCACCGGGTGCAGGCTCACCGCCTCGGAGAACAACAGCGGCACCAGCACGTTGCCATCCAGTGCCTGGATGATCGCGTACACCGTCATCAGGTAGATGAACTGGTCGCCCCAGCCCCACTGGAACAGCGCAATCAGCGTTACCGGCACGGTCACCACCACCGCCCCCACGTAAGGCACCACCACCGACAGCCCCACCAGCAACGCCAGCAGCGCGGCGTAGTTGAGCCCCAGGCTGATGAAGGCGATATAGGTGGCGATGCCACAGATCAGGATCTCGATACCCTTGCCGCGAATGTAGTTGGCAATCTGCCGGTTCATCTCGCTGCCCACCCGGTTGAGCAGCGCACGCTGGCTGGGCAGGTAGCCGCTGACCCAGCGGCCGATCAATTCGCGGTCCTTGAGGAAGAAGAACACCAGGATCGGCACCAGTACCAGGTAGATCATGGCGTTGACCAGCAGCGGCAGGCTGGACAGCGAGAACGTCAGCGCCCATTGGCCGAACTTGCCGATTTCGCCGCGCACCGATTCGATGGCATGCAACACCTGTTCGTCCGACACCAGGTGCGGGTAGCGCTCAGGCAGCAGCAGCAACAGCGACTGCCACTTGCCGAGCATGCCCGGCAACTCGTTGAACAGGGTGATCAACTGGTGCCACAGCAGCGGCACCAGCACCAGCATGAACACCGCCAGCGCGCCCATGAACAGGGCAAACACCAGCATCACTGCCAGCCGCGTAGGGACTCGCACACGCTCCAATGCGTTGACCAGCCCTTGCATCAGGAACGCCAGCACCATGCCCGCCAGTACCGGCGCCAGCATGCCACCCAGGGTGAGTACCGCGGTAAAAGCCAGGAACAACAGGACCGCCAGCACCACTGCTTCCTCATCGGAGAAGTAGCGCTGTATCCAGTCGCGAAGCACTTTGAACATTGACGATCCTTGGTAAAGACTCAGGCCTTGCGTAGCCAGTAAATGTAGGTGCCGGCCTCGGCCGTTTCCCGCAGCAGGGTATGACCGGCCAACTGGGCGAAAGTGCGGAAGTCGCGCTGCGAGCCTGCGTCAGTGGCGATCACCTTGAGCACCGCACCGCTGGCCAGGCCATTGAGCGCCATCTTTGCCTTCAGCAGCGGCAAAGGGCAATTCAGCCCGCTGGCGTCCAGTTCGGCGTCGCAGGTCAGGGTGTCACTCATTGCGGGGCTCTCCAAAGGCATTGCCAGACGGCTGGCTGACAGGGGCGGCTAGGATAGCGCCACTGGTCGCCAACGTGTGAGCCCGCTACAGTAGGTATCTTTGACCGACGCGAGCTTCATGCATGAATCTACTGCGCCCTACCCTGCTGACGCTGGCCTGCCTGATGGCCCTTCCCGGCCATGCTGACGACCTGCCATCACTGGGGGATGCCAGTTCCGCGATCGTTTCACCGCAACAAGAGCACCAACTGGGCCGCGCCTGGCTGAGCCTGCTGCGTGGCCAGGTCAACCAGTTGAACGACCCGCAGCTCAAGGACTACGTCGAAACTACCGTGTACCGCCTGGCCGAAACCAGCCAGCTGCAGGACCGGCGCCTGGAATTCATCCTGATCGACAGCCGCGAACTTAACGCCTTCGCCGCCCCCGGCGGCATCGTCGGGGTCAACGGCGGCCTGTTCCTCAATGCCCGCACCGAAGGCGAGTACGCCTCGGTGCTGGCCCACGAACTGGCGCACTTGTCGCAACGCCACTTCGCCCGTGGCGTCGAAGCCCAGCAACGCATGCAACTGCCGATGATGGCGGCATTGCTCGCGGGTATCGTGCTGGCTGCCGGTGGCGCTGGCGATGCGGGTATCGGCATGATTGCCGGCACCCAGGCGGCAGCAATCCAGGAGCAGCGGCGCTTCTCGCGGCAAAACGAACAGGAAGCCGACCGCATCGGCATCCAGAACCTGGAAAAGGCCGGTTACGATCCTCGCAACATGCCCACCATGTTCGAACGCCTGGCGCAGCAGTACCGCTATGGCGCCAAACCGCCGGAATTTCTGCTGACTCACCCGGTGACCGAGTCGCGTATCGCCGACACCCGCAACCGTGCCGAACAAGCGCCCAAGGGCGGTGTCGAGGACAGCCAGCGCTACCAGCTGATTCGCGCTCGGGTGGCCCTCACTTACGAAGAAACGCCAGGCTTGGCCGCCAAGCGCTTCCGCACCCAACTGGAGGAAGACCCGAAACTGGACGCTGCGCGTTACGGCCTGGCCCTGGCGCAGATCAAGGGCGGCCAGCTGAACGAGGCGCGCGAAATGCTCAAGCCGCTGCTGGCCAAAGCGCCCAACGACATCACCTACAACCTGGCGCAGATCGACCTCGACATCACCAACAACCGCCTGGCCGACGCGCAGCAGCGTGCCGAGCGGATGCAGGGGCTGTACCCAGGCAACTATCCGCTTAAACAGGTGCGTGCCGATTTGCTGGTGAAGCAGAACAAGCCTGCCGAGGCGGAGAAGGTGTTGAACGAGCTGGTCAAGAGCCGGCCGGATGACCCGGATGTGTGGTACGACATGGCCGAAGTGCGGGGCCTGTCGGGCAATACCATTGGTTTACACCGGGCGCGGGCCGAGTACTTCACCCTGGTCGGGGACTTTGACCAGGCGATTCAGCAACTGGACTACGCCAAGCGCCGGGCGGGCAGCAACTTCCCGCTGGCTTCGCAGATCGACCAGCGCCAGCGCGAGATCATGGAGCAGCAGCGCATGGTTCGGGAAATGATGGGGCGCTGAAGGGTTCGGGAGCGCTTTGCGCTCCATTCGCAGCACAAGGCTGCTCCTACAGGGGAATGCAACCTCCTGTAGGAGCAGCCTTGTGCTGCGAATGGGCCGCAAAGCGGCCCCAGCAATCTCAGGCGTTACCGGACAGTTTCAGGCGCGCCGCCTGGGTAAAGTCCAGCATGCGGTTCAGCGGCTTGATCGCCTTGGGCACCAACGCCGGGTCAACAAAAATCTCGTTGGTTCCCTTACGCAGGCAATCCAGCACCCGCTCCAGGGTGTTCATCGCCATCCACGGGCAATGCGCGCAGCTGCGGCATGCCGCACCGTTGCCGGCGGTAGGGGCCTCGACGAATTCCTTGTCCGGGCACAGCTGCTGCATCTTGTAGAAGATGCCGCGGTCGGTGGCGACGATGAAGGTCTTGTTCGGCAGGGTCTGGGCAGCCTTGATCAACTGGCTGGTGGACCCCACCGCGTCGGCCAGCTCAATCACCGCTTCTGGCGACTCAGGGTGCACCAGGATCGCAGCATCCGGGTACAGCGCCTTCATGTCGGCCAGCTGACGCGACTTGAACTCTTCGTGAACGATGCAGGCGCCGTCCCACAGCAGCATGTCGGCACCGGTCTGCTTCTGGATATAACGCCCCAGATGCTGGTCCGGGCCCCAGATGATGGTTTCGCCGTTGTCCATCAGGCTTTCGACGATTTCCAGCGCGCAGCTCGAAGTCACCACCCAGTCGGCACGCGCCTTCACCGCAGCGGAGGTGTTGGCGTAAACCACCACGGTACGCTCAGGGTGCTGGTCGCAGAACGCCGAGAACTCTTCGACCGGGCAGCCCAGGTCGAGCGAGCAGGTGGCCTCCAGAGTCGGCATCAGCACGCGCTTTTCCGGGGTGAGAATTTTTGCCGTCTCGCCCATGAAGCGCACACCGGCCACGATCACCGTTTCGGCCGGGTGATTCTTGCCGAACCGGGCCATTTCCAACGAGTCGGACACGCAGCCGCCGGTTTCTTCGGCCAGTGCCTGGATGACCGGGTCGCAGTAATAGTGGGCAACCAGCACGGCGTTCTGGGCCTTGAGCTCGGCAGCGATGGCCGCACGGTATTCGGCCTCCTGCTCGGCTGTCAGCGGGTTGGGCTGCTTGGCGTCGAGGTGAGCCTGAACCAACAGGCGTTCGGAAATCTGGGTCATGATCGCTGGACCTGCAGGCGCACGTGCGCGTCAAATCGAGTGTATCACCCGGCCCTGACAGATCGGCTAAGGGTGCCGGACGGCATACTGGCCGCCACGGCCCTCTGCGGGCACGGATTATTATCGGAGGCCGAAGGCTACAGACAATCCAGCGATTACTAAAGTGGTTTTTGTGTTGCCTGCACCGGCGTCTTCGCGGGCACGCCCGCTCCCACAAGTACTGCGCTGCCCTCGGGGGCAATGAGTAACCTGTGGGAGCGGGCACGCCCGCGCAAAGGCCAGTGCAGGTTCAATCGATCAACCCTGGGGCGACAATGCCGCCAAGTGCGCGGCCATGAGCATGGCGAATTCTTCCACGGTCATTTTCTTGCCGTTGAAGTCGACCATGCCATCGGCATAGTGCAGGCTGCTCACCACATCGTTGCCTTCGACGGTCGCCATGCCGCTCTGCAACGCCATCATGCCGACCATCTCCCCTGCCTGGCCCGACTGCATGGCAATCGCCTGGGCGTCGGTCTGGCCATCCAGCAATGCCTGCAAGGTCGCCAGGTCACCGATCATCGGCTTGGACAGCGACAGCTTGCTCTTGACCTCGGTGATCAGCTGCTTGCTCAACTGGTCCGGTGGCAAATCGAAGCTGGCCGGGGCGGCGAAGCCCATCGACAGGTTGAAACGGCTTTCGCCATTGGCAGTCTTGAACGACAGGTTTTCTACCGCCACCTTGGGCTTGGCGGCCAGCAGTTGGCGCAGGTCGCCCTGGAACCTGGCCTTCTCGGCGTCGTCCATCTGGATCTGCGGCACAGGCTGACCGGCCGCTGAAGCGGCCTCGAATTCCGGCAGGTGCTGCTGGTACCACTTCGACAAAGCCTGCAATGCAGGGGCATTGACCGAGCTGACGCTCACCGCCATCTGCGCCTTGCCTACCGCGCGGCCATCCCAGGTGATGTCACCCACCTTGTACTCCACACGACCGCCTACGGTATCCGGGCCATCGAGGGTTTGCAGAGCATTCTGTTCCAGGCCTTTGATCAGCAGCACCTGCTGTTTCGGCCCCAGGGTGACCTTGGTTTCGGCCAACGCCAGGTCGACGCTACCCACGTAGATGGCGTCGTGCTCGGTAGCTGCAAGGTTGCCGCCAACTGTCAGGCCTTTGAGTTCGAACGTGGCAGGCGGCTGATCATCACGCACCAGTTTCATCACCAAACGGTCGGCCTGGCCATGGAATTTCGAAGCCTTGCCTTCCTTGTCGCCACTGACCTCCAACCGCATACCCGAGAAGTCGAGGCTATTGCCGTCCGCTTCGTCGAGTTTGACCGGCGCCAGTCGGACCTGGCTGACCACATTGCCGTCGTAACCCAGGCTGGTCTGGGCACTGACCGGAACCTGCTCGCCTGCGGCGGCGAACCACGGCGCGGTGGCATCGTCCTTTTGCAAGGTGCTGTTGCTCACTGCCAGTACCGGCATCAA
This sequence comes from Pseudomonas sp. NY11955, assembly GCF_048068035.1. NCBI lineage: Bacteria > Pseudomonadati > Pseudomonadota > Gammaproteobacteria > Pseudomonadales > Pseudomonadaceae > Pseudomonas > Pseudomonas sp. NY11955. Next base: position 71,306 of record NZ_JBLUPS010000012.1, on the reverse strand, counting down.
CTTGAGTGCCTTGACCCGCGACCAGGGGAACGGGCCGTGCTCGATCTGGTCGGTCACGCCCACGTCAAAATTGATCACCTCGCCTTCACCCACATTGATGTCGCGGGCCTTGAGCCGGTACTGGGCGGTGCTGCTGAAGAAATGCTGCTCCAGCGACACCCGCTCGATACTCATGCTGCCGCCGGTGCTGACCAGGGCCTTCTTGAATTCGGCGTTGCTGCGGGCAAGGGCGTTGTCCAGCTCGGCAGGCAGTTGCTTGCCGGTGTACCAGGCGCCCGCCGTGGTTGCGACGGCAATGGCGATAGCCAGGCCGGAAAGGATGCCAACTGATTTCTTCATGAATAGAACCGATTGCTGTCCATAAGGGCTTCGAAGGCGGCCAGAGGCCACATAGAAAGCGAAGAGTACCATTGCGACAGAAGACCAGGACCGGCGCAAAACGCGAAAAGTGACTTTTCGGAAGCGTCTGACACCTCTCAAAGACAGGCATCGCTCGTTAATTTTTTCGAACATTCGAATTGATCAAAATCGCAAAAAACCGCGCAAAAACCGAACAAAAGCCCTCGGAAATCGATAAATATTTCAATTCAGCAACATCTTGTCATGTTTAACTTGACACCCACCTACCCATCGTTTTTTATTTTCACCACTTTGCGCGATCCCCCCCGCGCCTTCCGCCGCTCCAACATAAAAGGTGAACAACATGGAGCCCACCCGCTCGCCCTTGCCGCATGCGCAATACACCGTGCCCGTCGTTTACGCCCAGCAGCAGGAGCCATGCCAGCATGCAGCATGACCACAGCGCTTCCGGCAACGGCCAACTCCGCAAAACCCTGCGCCTCTGGCACGTGATCATCATCGGCCTGGCCTACCTGACGCCGATGACCGTGTTCGACACCTTCGGCATCGTCAGCGGGATTACTGCCGGCCACGTACCCAGCGCCTACATCCTGGCGTTGGCAGGGATCCTGTTCACCGCAGTGAGCTACGGCACCCTGGTCAAGCGCTTCCCGCAATCGGGCTCGGCCTACACCTACACCCAACGCGCGATCAACCCGCATGTGGGCTTCCTGGTCGGCTGGTCGTCATTGCTGGACTACCTGCTGCTGCCGATGGTCAACGCGCTGCTGGCCAAGCTGTACCTTTCGGCCATGTTCCCGGAAGTGCCGGAGTGGATGTGGGTGGCCGGTTTCGTGACCCTGATCAGCCTGATCAACATGCGCAGCGTGAACCTGGTGGCGCATTTCAACCTGTTGTTCGTGGGCGTGCAGGTGGCGATCATTGCCGTGTTCATCTACCTGTGCGTGCGCGGCCTGGATCACGGTGAAGGGCTGGGTACCGCCTGGAGCCTGATACCATTCGCCGACAGCCAGACCCAGTTCAGCGCCCTGGCCGCGGGTGCGACCATCCTGTGCTTCTCGTTCCTGGGCTTCGATGCGGTCACCTGCCTATCGGAAGAAACCCGCGACCCGGCCAAGACCATTCCCCGGGCGATCTTCCTCACCGCCCTGATCGGCGGCGTGGTGTTCATCACCGTCTCGTACTTCATTCAGGCCTACTTCCCGACCATGGCCCGCTTCCACGACCAGGAAGCAGCCCTGCCGGAAATCGCCCTGTATGTCGGCGGCAAGCTGTTCCAGTCGATCTTCATCGCCTGCACCGTGATCAACACCATCGCCTCGGGCCTGGCCTCGCAAACCAGCGTGTCGCGCCTGCTGTACGTGATGGGCCGCGACAACGTCATCCCGGCCAGCGTCTTCGCCCGCCTGCATTCGCGCTACAAGACGCCGGTGCTGAACATTGCCGTGGTAGGGGTCATTTCCCTGTCGGCGATCTTCTTCGACCTGGTTACAGCCACCTCGATCATCAACTTTGGCGCCCTGGTCGCGTTCAGCTTCGTCAACCTGTCGGTCATCAACCACTGCTACCTGCGCGAAGGCAACCGCAAAGGCCTGGCCAACCAACTGAAATACCTGGTACTGCCTACCATCGGTTTCTGCATCATCGTCTCGCTGTGGCTGGACCTGAATGCGCATTCGCTGATGTTTGGCGGCATCTGGGCCGCGCTCGGGTTGATCTACCTGGGCTGGCTGACCAAAGCCTTCCGCTCGGCACCGCCCAACTACGTCGCCGAATGAACCACGCTGCCGACAACGCCCGCGCCTGACCGCGGGCGTTGTACTTGATCGAAAAGGAAAGTTCTCATGCCGCTGCGTCGCCTCTCCATCCAATGGAAGATCACCTTGCTTGCCGGCCTGTGCCTGCTGGCCATCGTCGCCTTGCTGGTAGCCACCTCGCTGACCCAGGCGCAGCGCAGCGCTGCCTTGGTCAACCAGGCCAACACCGCCATGCTCGACAACAGCGCCCGCCAGCGCCTGCAGGCCCACGCCGAAACCCAGGCCTTGCGTATCCAGCGCTACTTCATGGACGCCTACCAGTACGGCAATGGCTTTGCCCGCCTGGTGCAAGTGCTGAAGGCCCGTGGCGGCAGCGACCTGCGCGCCGAGCTGACCCGCCAGGCGCGCGCCAGCCTGGCCGGCAACCCGGATGTGATCGGCCTTTACCTGGTATTCCAGCCCAATGCCCTAGACCAGCAAGACAGCCAATACATAGGCCAGGACGCTGTGGGCAGCAATGAGAGTGGGCGTTTTTCGCTGTACTGGTCGCAACCAAGCCCCGGCACCCTGGAGCTTGAGGCCATGCCGGAAACCATGCTCGGCGATGCCAGCATCGGCAGCAACGGCGCGGCGAAGAACCGCTGGCTGACCTGCCCGCAGGATACCGCCAGAACCTGCATGCTCGAACCGTACCTCGACGAGGTCAACGGCCGTCAGGTGCTGATGACCAGCATCGCCCTGCCGCTGCTGGAGCACGGCAAGGTAGTTGGCGTGGTCGGCCTGGACATCGGCCTGGCCAACCTGCAGCAACTGAGCGTGGACGGCCGCCGCGAGCTGTTCGAAGGCCAGGGGCAGGTGAGTATTGCCAGCGCCGCCGGCCTGTTGGCCGGTAACAGCCGCGACGACAGCATGCTTGGCCAGCCCATGGACAAGGCGGTTGCCGACGGCCTGCTGCGCGAGGCCCACCCTTTCACCCCCATTCCTGACACAGCCCCGTGGCAGGTATTGCTGGAACTGCCGGAAAGCGTGCTGCAGGCACCTGCCGCAGCCCTCAACCAGCGCCTGGACGCACACAACCAAAGCGCCAACCTGACCAGCCTGATGATCGGCCTGGTCGCTGCCGTGGTCGGTTTGCTGCTGGTGTGGCTGACCGCACGCGGCGTTACCCGGCCTATCCTGGCCGTGGCCGCGCGCCTGGAAGACATCGCCAGCGGCGAAGGCGACCTCACCCGCCGCCTGGACTATGCCCGCCAGGACGAACTGGGCCAGCTTACCGGCTGGTTCAACCGCTTCCTCGACAAGCTGCAACCGGTCATCGCCCAGGTCAAAGGCTCGCTGCAGGAGGCCCGTGGCACCGCCGACCAGTCCGCCGCCATCGCCAGCCAGACCAGCAACGGCATGCAGCAACAGCACCGCGAAATCGAGCAGGTGGCCACGGCGGCCAACGAGATGAGCGCCACCGCCCTGGATGTCGCCCACAATGCCTCGCAGGCCGCCCAGGCCGCGCGCGCCGCCGACCAGGCCAGCCAGGAAGGCCTGCAACTGATCGACAGCACGCGCCAAGGCATCGACCGCCTGGCCGCCGGCATGAACACGGCCATGGACGAGGCACGTGCACTGGAAGGCCGCAGTGGGCAGATCGGTTCGGTGCTGGAGGTGATCCGTGCCATTGCCGAGCAGACCAACCTGCTGGCACTCAATGCCGCCATCGAAGCGGCGCGCGCCGGCGAAGCCGGGCGAGGCTTTGCCGTGGTTGCCGATGAAGTGCGCGGCCTGGCCCAGCGCACACAGGTGTCGGTGGAGGAAATTCGTCAGGTCATCGAAGGCCTGCAGCAAGGCACGCAGGATGTCGTCGGCGCCATGCATGAAGGCCAGCGCCAGGCCCAGGACAGCGCTGCGCGCATGGAGCAGGCATTGCCGGCACTGCAGCGTATTGGCCAGGCGGTGGCGGTCATCAGCGACATGAACCTGCAGATTGCCTCGGCTGCCGAGGAGCAGAGCGCGGTGGCCGAGGAAGTGAACCGCAATGTGGCCGGCATCCGAGATGTGACAGAATCACTGGCTGGCCAGGCCGACGAATCGGCGCGCATCAGCCAGGCCCTTAACCGCCTGGCCAACCAGCAACAGGCGCTGATGGAGCAGTTTCGCGTCTAGCCTGTAAGGGCCCCTTCGCGGGCAAGCCCGCTCCCACAGGGTTTTGCACTTGCCTCGATGACGGTGCCGACCCGCGGGAGCGGGCTTGCCCGCTCCCACAGGGTTTTGCACTTGCCTCGATGGCGGTGCCGACCCGCGGGAGCGGGCTTGCCCGCTCCCACAGGGTTTTGCATTTGCCTCGATGGCGGTGCCGACCCGCGGGAGCGGGCTTGCCCGCCCCCACAGGGTTTTGCACGTGCCTCGATGGCGGTGCCGACCCGTGGGAGCGGGCTTGCCCGCGAAGAGGCCCTTGCAGACGCCACAGCACTATCGTTTTTACTGAGCACAACTCATGCAAACCGCAACCCGATCCACCTTTTTTGACATCACCAGCGAACAGGGCCTGTTACGCACCTCGATTGCCGTCACCCTGTTCATCGCCACCATCGGCATCGCCTTCGGCCTAGCCTCCGGCTCGTTCTCCATCGTCTTCGACGGTGTGTACTCCCTGGTCGACGCCAGCATGAGCGGCCTGTCGCTGGTGGTGGTCAAGCTGATCACCTCGCACACCACCAGCGTGCAGATGTCGCGCAAGCTGCGCGAGCGTTTCACCATGGGCTTCTGGCATCTGGAGCCGATGGTGCTGGCACTCAACGGCATCCTGCTCAGCGGCGTGGCCATCTACGCGCTGATCAACGCCGTCAGCAGCCTGTTGCAAGGCGGCCGTCACCTGGAGTTCGGCATTGCCATGGTCTACGCGGTGCTGACGGTGATCACCTGCGTAACGATCGCCGTCGTCGAAGCCCGCGCCAACCGCAAACTGAAGTCAGACTTCGTGCGCATGGACGTCAAGGGCTGGGTGATGTCGGCCAGTATCACGGCCGCCCTTCTGATCGCCTTCTGCTTCGGCTACGCGGTGCAGGGCACCTCGCTGGAATGGGTGTCGCCGTATATCGACCCGGCGGTACTGGCGCTGGTGTGCCTGGTGATCGTGCCGCTGCCCTTGTCGGTGGTGCGCCAAGCGCTATCGGAAATTTTCCTGGTCACCCCTGGTGACCTCAAGCTGCATGTAGATGAAGTGGCCAAGGCCTTCGTCGCCCGCCACGGGCTGCAGTCTTACCGCGCCTATGTCGCGAAGGTCGGGCGCTCGCGGGAAATCGAGCTGTATTTCATCGTGCCAAAAGGCATGGCTGCGAAGACCATCGAAGAATGGGATGCGTGGCGCAACGAGATTGGTGATGCGGTTGGTGGTGAAGGGCCTGACCGTTGGATTACGGTGGTGTTCACTGGCGATCCCGAATGGGCTGAGTAAGACAGGAAGCCAACAACGAAAAAGCCCGCGACCATTTCTGGTAGCGGGCTTTGACGTACTGTATATGGTGGGTCGTGTAGGATTCGAACCTACGACCAATTGGTTAAAAGCCAACTGCTCTACCAACTGAGCTAACGACCCGTTGGGTGGCGCGTATAATACTGATTTCTAACGAGAAATCAACACCCCATCAGCATTTTTTCAAAAGTACCGCGTCGGGTCTTCGACACCGGCGGCCTTGAAGCCGTCGGCGCGCAGGCGGCAGCTGTCGCATTTGCCACAGGCACGGCCGTCATCGTCGGCCTGGTAGCAGGAAACGGTCAGGCTGTAATCCACACCACGGGCCATACCGGCCTGCACGATCTGCGCCTTGCTCATGTTCTGCAACGGCGCCTGAATGCGGAAGCCCTGCCCTTCAACGCCAGCCTTGGTTGCCAGGTTGGCCATGCGCTCGAAGGCCTCGACGAACTCGGGGCGGCAATCCGGGTAGCCGGAGTAATCCACGGCATTGACGCCAATGAAGATGTCACGCGCGTCCAGCACCTCTGCCCAGCCCAAGGCGAGCGAAAGGAACACGGTGTTGCGCGCCGGCACGTAAGTGACCGGGATGCCTTCGCTCGGGGCTTCCGGCACGTCGATACTGCTGTCGGTCAATGCCGAACCGCCGATGCCGTCGAGGTTCAAGCCGATCACCTTGTGCTCGACCACACCCAGATCGCGGGCCACGCGAGCAGCGGCATTCAACTCGGCACGATGGCGCTGGCCGTAATCGAAACTCATGGTGTAGCAGCGGTAGCCTTCGGCCTTGGCCATGGCAACTACGGTGGCTGAGTCCAGGCCCCCGGACAACAGGATTACTGCGCGTTTTTCGGTCATGTGTACGTGCTCCTCAATCAACGTCCGGGTTCGTCGTTCCACAGCAGCTTGTGCAGCTGCAGTTGGAAGCGTACAGGCAGGTTGTCGGCAACGATCCAGTCCGCCAGGTCGCTGGCCTTGACCTGGTGGTGGCTAGGTGAGAACAACACCTCACCGGCACGCTCGGCCAGGTTGTACTGGATCAGCTTGGAAACCGCCCAGTCGTAGTCTTCACGGGAACAGATGACGAACTTGACCTGGTCGTTGCGGGTCAGCTGCTCGATGTTCTCGTAGCGGTTACGGTGAGACTCTTCGGAGCCTGGGGTTTTCAGGTCGACCACGCGGCTGACGCGGGTATCGGTGCCGGCAATGTCCAGCGCGCCGCTGGTTTCCAGCGATACCTCGTAGCCGGCGTCACACAGGCGCTGCAGCAACGGCAAGGCGTTGGGTTGGGCCAGCGGCTCGCCACCGGTAACGCAGACATAGCGGGGCTTGAAGCCGGCCACCTGCTCAAGGATCGAATCGAGGGTACGTACAGTGCCGCCACTGAAGGCATAGGCACTGTCGCAGTACTGGCAGCGCAGGGGGCAGCCGGTGAGGCGCACGAATACGGTGGGCAACCCAGCCGTTCGCGTTTCACCCTGCAAAGAGTAAAAGACTTCGGTGATGCGTAATGTGTCTTGCATGCTCGCCACGGGCGTGACAGCTAAACAGGCTGCCCGCCTCCGTCAGGCACTGTCGCGGACTCGACATAGCGTTATCCGCAGCAGCGTGTTTACGAAAAAAGGGCACTGATTCTAACGAAAAAACCCGCGACTGGCGCGGGTTTCTTTCGAACGGTGCAGCTACGACGCTTAGAGCTTCTGCAGGTCACGCTGGGCCAGTTGCGCGGCAGAGGTGCCGGGGTACTGGGTGATGACCTGCTGCAGGATGCCCTTGACCTTGTCGGTATGGCCCATACGGCGCTCGACGTCGGCCAATTTGTACAGCGAATCTGGCACCTTGCTGTGTTTCGGATACTTCTGACTTACCTGGGCAAAGGCCTGGCTGGCACCTGGCAGGTCACCCTTGGCCAGGTTCACTTCACCCAACCAGTACTGGGCGTTGCCGGCGTACTGGCTGTTGGGGTACTTGCGCAGGAAGGCGTTGAACGCCTGGCTGGCCTTGTCGAAGTCTTTCTGTTTGATCAGGTCGAAAGCCGCATCGTAGTAGAGCTTTTCTTTCGCCGGATCACCAGGCTCGCTACTGGCGGCCGGTTGTTGCGCAGCAGCACCTGCTGCTGCATCGGGGGCGGCATTGGACGCACCACCACCGGAGGAATTGTCAGGGGTTGCGGCAGGCGCAGCGCCACTGTTGATGCGACGGTCCAGGTCCTGGTAACGCTCCAGGTTTTCCTGCTTCATGCGCGACACATCGTTTTGCAGCTCTTCGATGATGCCTTGCTGGCGGGAAAGCTGATCCTGCATCTGTTGCAGCTGCATGAACAGCTGGCCCTGTGCAGAGGCAGGGGCCGAAGCCCCTGACCCGGCATAGGCGCCGCTCGTGCCATAACCCGCAGGCGGATAGCTGCCTGCGTTGTCATCTACTACAGGGACCTCAGCCCAGGCCGCGAGCGGCAGGCTGAGTGCGAGGACGGTTACTACACGGCGGCACATACGCATAAGAACTTACTTACGCAGTTCTACGCGACGGTTCTGAGCCCAGGACTGCTCGTCGTTGCCGGTGGCAACTGGACGCTCTTCGCCGTAGGAAACCAGTTCCAGCTGAGCAGGGGAAACGCCCTGCAGAACCAGGTAGCGCTGAACGGCTTTCGCACGACGCTCACCCAGAGCCATGTTGTACTCGCGGGTGCCGCGCTCGTCGGTGTTGCCTTCCAGAACAACGCGGTTGCCGTTGGCTTTCAGGTCCTTGGCGTGAACGTCCAGAGCGCGCATGGCTTCTGGCTTCAGGTCCGAGCTGTCGTATTCGAAGTAGAAGGTGGTGATTGCGCGCAGGGCGGCTTCTTCGCTCAGGGAGCCGTCAACAGCGCCAGTGTTGGCACCGTAGCCAGCGTTAGGATCTACAGCAGCGCCTTCGCCTGCGTTATCACCGCCCTTCGAGGAGCAACCTACAGCTACAGCCATGGCCAGAGCCAGCGCAGCAAATTTACCAAACTTCAGCATTTCCATCGTGAAACTCCTAATGAAACCCCAGTGTGTTAAGCAAAACGTATTACGCCGCAATCAGTTCAGGTAAGGGGACCAGGACGGTTCTCTGACTTCGCCTTGAGCGGTAGGAAGTGGGAGCCTCACGCGGCCATTAAGCGACACGAGCATCAAGACTCCCCGGCCCTGCTGGCGGGTGGCGTAGATTAGCATGGTGCCGTTTGGCGCGACAGTGGGAGACTCATCAAGACTTGTTTCAGACAGAATCTTTACACTTCCGCGCTGCAAGTCCTGTGCCGCCACTTTAAAGTTGGTAAAGCCTTGTTGGCGATGAATCATCACCAAGGTCTTTTCGTCTGCCGAAAGTTTCGGGTTGGCGTTGTAGTTACCCACGAACGTTACGCGTTCGGCACCACCACCACTGACCGACTGTTTGTAGATCTGCGGTTTACCGCCACGGTCGGAAGTGAAGTAAAGGGTGTTGCCATCCTTACCCCAGAACGGCTCGGTATTGATACCTGGGCCGGCAGTGACACGGCTGATTTGGCGCGAAGCCACATTCATCACGTAGATGTCCGGGTTGCCGTCCTTGGACAGCACGAACGCCAGGCGCGAACCGTCCGGCGACCAGGCTGGCGCACCGTTCAGGCCTTCGAAGTTGGTCACCTGCTCGCGGCGACCGGTATCGATGTTCTGGATGAAGATACGCGGGCGCTTCTGCTCGAACGAGACGTAGGCGATACGCTTGCCATCCGGCGCAAAGCGCGGCGACAGGATCGGTTCACGCGATTGCAGCAGGGTGACCGCACGCGCACCGTCGTAGTCCGAACGCTGCAGGGTGTAGCGGGTGTTGTTGGTGGAGAAGCGCTCGGCCGTCACGTACAGCATGCGGGTAGAGAACGCACCCTTGATGCCGGTGAGCTTCTCGAACGACTGGTCGGCAATGTAGTGCGCCATGTCGCGCAGCTGGTCGGTGCTGCCCGCTACGCTACCGGTCAGCACTTGCTGCTCGGTGGCGACGTTGAACAGCGCGTACTGCACCTGCAGGCGGCCGCCCGACGGCACGATGCTGCCGACCATCACGTACTGGGCACCCAGCGCTTTCCAGTCACGGAAGATCACTTCGCTGGCCTGGGACGGCTGGCTGATCATGTTCTGCCGCGGAATCGGCGAGTAGTAGCCAGAATTGCGCAGGTCGTTGCCGATGATATCGGCGATGTCTTCGGGCAGCACGCTGCCGCCCTGCAGACCGAACGGCACTACCGCGATGGGTGTAGCCCGGTCGCTGCCGCTGGTGACCAGGATGTTCTTTTCCTCTGCCACCGCCATGCCTGCCACGCAGCACAGCATGACCAGCAGTCCTCTCAGACGTTTAATCACAACGCTAGATCCTCAGGTGTAAATGTCATCTTGAACGAACGATATTGGTTGAAATCGCTCGGCTTCATACCCTGCATCTCGGTCAAACGACCAATGTTCTTCACCGCAGCCACCGCCGAACTGTCATACGGGCCGTCACCACTGGAACGGGCCACGCTGACACTGGTGATGGTACCGTCCGGCAACATGTTGATCTGCAGGACCACCGTCATGCCCTTGCGCGCGGAAGGCGGACGTGCCCAGCCCTCGGCCGCTCGCATGCGGATCAGGTCGTCGAAGTCGCCGGCCACCTGGTCACCCTGCTCGTCGGCCAGCGCCTGCTGCCGCTCGGTGGTGTCGGACAACAGCTCGGCCAGGGCCTGAGCTTTCTTGTCTTCTGCCGCCTTGCGGGCCGCTTCCTGTGCCTTCTTCTTCTGGGCGTCTGCAGCGGCCTTTTTCTTGGCCTCTTCAGCTGCCTTCTTCTTCGCGTCCTCGGCCGCCGCTTTCTTCTTGGCGTCCTCGGCTGCTTTCTTCTTGGCCTCTTCGGCTGCCTTTTTCTTGGCTTCCTCGGCGGCTTGCTTCTTCGCCTCTTCAGCGGCCTCTTTCTTGGCCTCTTCTTCGGCTTTTTTCTTGGCTTCGTCCTCGGCCTTCTTCTTGGCGATGTCGGCCTGCTGTTTCTCGGCGGCCTTCTTCGCCTCGTCGGCCTTTTTGGCTTCGGCGGCTTTCTTGGCCTCGGCAGCCTTGGCGGCTTCAGCGGCCTTGGCAGCGTCTTCGGCTTTTTTCGCCTCGGCGGCTTCGCGGGCCTCCTCGGCCTTTTGAGCGGCGTCGGCTTTCTTTTGTTCCGCGGCCTTCACAGCTTCCTGCTCGACTTTCTTCTGTTCCAGCTGCTCGACCTCGGTCTGGCGCGAAGCGGTTTTCTTCGCTTCCCCGGCAATCTTCTGATTGGTCTGGGTGGTCGCCTGGCTCTTGGACTTGAGCTGGTACAGGGTAGCCTGAACGATCGGCTTGGAAGGCGGCAGCTCAGGCGTCATGGCAAAACTGACGAACAGCAGGGCGAACACCAGCACATGCAGGCCGATGGCCCAGACACTGGGCCAGAAGTAGCTTTCCGAGGCGGATGGCTCTCGCTGTTGCATCAGGGCGCCTCGGTAATCAGGCCAACGTTACCGACACCGGCCTTCTGCAACCCGCCCATGGCACCCATGACCGCGCCATAGTCGACAGCCTTGTCGCCACGAATGAACACCTGGGTCTGCTTGCCCTGGTCACGGCCGGCAGCGATGATCTTGGTCACCGCATTGGTCATTTCAGGCAAGGTCATGGCCTTGTCCATCTGTTTGTCGGTATCGACTTCGCTGCCAAGGTTCCAGTAGTAGGTCTTGTCGGCCTTGATGGAGATGGTGAGGATCTGGACGTTGTTGTCCTGCGGCAAGGCTTCGCTGGAAACCTTGGGCAGGTCGACCTTCACGCCCTGGTTGAGCATGGGCGCCGTCACCATGAAGATGACCAGCAGCACCAGCATCACGTCGATGTAGGGCACCACGTTCATCTCGGCGACGGGCTTGCGTTTGTGGCGAACTCGGGCCATGGGCTTCTACCTGATTACTCTTCGCTGGTGTGCACTTTGCGGTGCAGGATCGCCTGGAACTCGTCGGCGAAGGTGTAGTAACGACCGATCAGCACTTCACTGCGCGCGGCGAAACGGTTGTAGGCGATGACCGCCGGGATCGCTGCGAACAGGCCGATGGCGGTGGCGATCAGCGCTTCGGCGATACCTGGGGCAACCGTGGCCAGGGTGGCCTGCTGGGCGCTGGCCAGGCCGCGGAAGGAGTTCATGATGCCCCACACGGTACCGAACAGGCCGATGTACGGGCTGGTGGAACCGACGGTGGCCAGGAACGGCAAGCTCTGCTCGAGTTTTTCTTCCTCGCGCGAAATGGCTACGCGCATGGCACGGCCAACGCCTTCCATGACCGCGTCCGGGTCAACGCCCGGTTGCTGGCGCAGGCGCGAAAACTCCTTGAAGCCGGCACGGAACACCTGCTCCACGCCAGAATCCGGGTCTGGGTTGCTGCCTGCCTGACGGTACAGCTTGGACAGGTCGATGCCCGACCAGAAGCGCTCCTCGAAGGCATCCAGCGCACGACGACCGGCGCGCAGCATGGTGCTGCGCTGGAAGATCATGATCCATGAAGTGACCGAGGCGGCCACCAGGGTCAGCATTACCAGCTGTACCACCACGCTGGCATTGCTGACCAGACTCCACATGGAGGTATGGTCGACGACGTTAGCTTCCACGCTTATTCTCCTGCATTCGATTGATTACCCGAGCCGTCCGCCGCAAAGGCGTCGCGCAGCTGGGGGGGTATGGCTCGGGGTTTGAAAGTGTCGGCGCGCACGGCGGCCACCAGGAACTGCCCTTCGCAAAGCAGCGTTTCGTCTTTTTCCCGCCAGACCTGCTGCACGAAGCGCAGGCTGGCGCGATTGAGTTCAAGTACTTGCGCGGTCACCCGCAATTCGTCATCAAGCCGCGCCGGCGCGTGATACCGCGCTTCGCTGGAATGGACCACGAACAGCAGATTGTCTTCGGCCAGCAACGACTGGGAAAAGCCCAGGTGCCGCAGGCGTTCAGTGCGCGCGCGCTCCATGAATTTCAGGTAGTTGACGTAATACACCACGCCGCCCGCATCGGTATCTTCGTAATAGACGCGACAACGGTGGGCGAACGGTTCGAGCTGATTTTGCGCGCGCATACTCTAGTGCTTACTCCTCAGCTTGCCAATCCGCTGTGGCAACTGTTTTTTCTTCATTAATGTCTTATTGCCAGCGCACCTTGGGCATGCCAGCGGTAGGACCACGAAAAGTCGCTTTCGATCTGTCATTCATCGCCTGGCTCGGAAAAATCACCACCCTCCGCCAAGCGCCCGGGAATATTCAGGCCGAAGTGCAGGTAGGCATGCCGGGTGACCACGCGGCCACGCGGCGTACGCATGATGTAGCCTTGCTGGATCAGGTACGGCTCAAGCACATCTTCGATGGTATGACGCTCTTCGCTGATGGCCGCTGCCAGGTTGTCCACCCCCACCGGGCCGCCATCGAACTTCTCGATCATGGTCAGCAGCAGGCGGCGGTCGGAGTGGTCGAAACCACGCTCGTCGACGTCCAGCAGGTTCAGCGCCATGTCGGCCACCGCCTTGCTGATCTGGCCCTTGCCGCGCACCTCGGCGTAGTCGCGTACGCGGCGCAGCAGGCGGTTGGCGATACGTGGCGTGCCGCGGGCACGGCGGGCGATTTCGTAAGCGCCTTGGTCTTCGATGGCCAGGCCCAGGATGTTGGCCGAGCGGCTGACGATGGTGGCCAGGTCTTTGTCGCTGTAGAACTCCAGGCGCTGGACGATACCGAAGCGATCACGCAGTGGATTGGTCAGCATGCCGGCACGGGTGGTAGCACCCACCAAGGTGAACGGTGGCAGGTCGAGCTTGATCGAACGGGCCGCCGGGCCTTCGCCGATCATGATGTCGAGCTGGAAATCCTCCATGGCCGGGTACAGCACCTCCTCGACGACCGGCGACAGGCGATGGATTTCGTCGATGAACAGCACGTCGTGCGGCTCGAGGTTGGTGAGCATGGCTGCCAGATCACCAGGGCGTTCCAGAATAGGCCCCGAGGTGCTCTTCACCGACACCCCCATTTCATGGGCGATGATGTTGGCCAGGGTGGTCTTGCCCAGGCCCGGCGGGCCGAAGATCAATGTGTGATCGAGCGACTCGCTGCGGCCACGGGCAGCCTGGATGAACAGCGCCATCTGCTCGCGCACCACCGGCTGGCCGATGTAATCGTCCAGGCTCAGCGGGCGAATCGCCCGGTCCTGAACCTCTTCACGGTCGCGGCCACTGGCGGCGATCAGGCGGTCGGCTTCGATCACTTGGTAATCATCCCTTTCAGGCTGCGGCGGATCAGCTCTTCACTGCTCAGGCCGGCCTTGTCCTTGATCGCGGCGATTGCCTTGCTGGCTTCCTGCGGCTTGTAGCCCAGCGATACCAGGGCACTGACCGCATCGGCCTCGGCGCTGGACTCGCTGGCGACCGGCAACGGCCCATCGGACACCAGGGTGAACATGGCCGGCGAGGTTTCCCAAGCCTTGAAGCGGTCCTTGAGTTCGACCAGCAAGCGTTCGGCTGTTTTCTTACCGACGCCAGGTACACGCACCAGGGCCGAGGTGTCCTGGGCCTGCACGCAGCGCACCAACTCGTCCACTTCCAGCCCGGACATCAGCGCCAGGGCCAGCTTCGGCCCTACGCCATTCAGGCGGATCAGCTCGCGGAACAACTCGCGCTCGCGTTTTTCGGCAAAACCATAGAGCAAGTGGGCGTCTTCGCGCACGACCAGGTGGGTATGCACGGTGACGGTTTCGCCCACTTTGGGCAGACGGTACAGCGTGGTCATGGGAACTTCCAGTTCGTAACCCACGCCGTTGACGTCGATAATCAGGTGCGGCGGCTGTTTTTCCGCCAGGGTGCCGCGCAAACGTCCAATCACGTTCCGATCCTTCCTCTCGGGGAGCCGGTCAAAGACCGCTCAACCCTATCAGCAAATGCAGCGGGTGAACGCATCACCCGAACAAAATGTGTATCAGCGCATGAAGCGCCTACAGACGCAAGCGCCCGCCGCGTCGCCGCGCCGTGGCCAGGCCATGTGGCACCAGGCTGGAACGGGTGTGGGCATGGCACAGGGCGATAGCCAGGGCATCGGAGGCATCGATCTGCGGCTTTTGCGTCAACTTCAGCAGGTGCATGACCATCATCATCACCTGCTCCTTGTTGGCCCCACCCGTGCCAGCCACGGCCTGCTTGACCTGGGTGGCGCTGTACTCGGCAATTTCCAGGCCGGCCTCGGCGGCGGCGACGATGGCCGCGCCACGGGCCTGGCCGAGCTTGAGCGCCGAGTCGGCGTTGCGGGCCATGAACACCCGCTCGATGCCCATGGTCACAGGGCCGTGCTGGGCGATGATTTCACTGACGCCACGAAAAACGATCTGCAGCCGTTCGTGCAGCTCGCCGCTGCCGGTGCGAATGCAACCCGACGCCACGTACTCGCAACCACGGGCGGTCTGGCGGACCACACCGTAGCCAGTGATGCGCGAGCCGGGGTCGATACCAAGAATCAGAGTCATAACACCTGCAGAGTTTTACCAGTTTCACCGGCCTATTCGCGGGCAAGCCCGCTCCTACAAAGACCTCGCGATCCCTGTAGGAGCGGGCTTGCCCGCGAATTGGCCCTCAAGGCGAACGAAACAACCTTAGCCGAGGTTTTCCATGATCTCATCGGAAATCTGGGCATTGGAGTAGACGTTCTGCACGTCGTCCAGGTCTTCGAGCATGTCGATCAGCTTGAGCACCTTTTCCGCACCGTCCTGGTCAAGTTCGGCGCTGGTGGTCGGCTGCATGACGATTTCCGCGTCAGCGGCCTTGAAGCCAGCCTCTTCCAGGGCGTTACGCACGGCATAGAAGCTATTGAACGAGGTGAACACGTCGAACGAGCCATCATCGTTGGCCACCACGTCGTCGGCATCGGCCTCCATCGCCGCTTCCATCAACGCGTCCTCTTCCACGCCCGGGGCAAAGCTGATCTGCCCCTTGCGCTCGAACAGGTAGGCCACCGAACCGTCGGTACCCAGGTTGCCGCCACACTTGGTGAAGGCATGGCGCACGGCGGCGGCGGTACGGTTGCGGTTGTCGGTCATGGCCTCGACCATGATCGCCACGCCACCCGGGCCGTAACCTTCGTAGCTGAGCTCTTCGACGTTGTCGCTTTCATTGGTGCCAGCACCACGGGCCACGGCGCGATCGATGATGTCGCGGCTCATGTTGGCGCCCAGGGCCTTGTCCAGCGCCAGGCGCAGGCGCGGGTTGGATGCCGGGTCAGGACCGCCCTGCTTGGCAGCGACCGTCAGTTCGCGGATCCACTTGGTGAAGACCTTGCCTCTCTTGGCATCCTGGCGCTCTTTGCGGTGCTTGATGTTCGCCCACTTGGAATGACCAGCCATAACGACTCCGAATTCTTTGAATCACAAACAGCCCCGCCCCATGACGGGGCGGGACGGAAAATACCTGCGCCGAAACGCAAAGGCGCATCCATGTGGATGCGCCCGGGGACTGCTTACTCGACCTTGGTCTGTTCGCGCAGTCGGATGTGCAGCTCGCGCAGGGCCTTGGCGTCGACCATGCCAGGGGCCTGGGTCATGACGCACGCGGCGCTCTGGGTTTTCGGGAACGCGATCACTTCACGGATCGACTGGGCGCCGGTCATCAGCATGACCAGGCGGTCCAGGCCGAAGGCCAAACCACCGTGTGGCGGCGCACCGAACTTCAGGGCGTCGAGCAGGAAGCCGAACTTCTCTTCCTGTTCTTCGGCCTCGATACCCAGCAGGCGGAAGACCGCCTGTTGCATCTCTTTACGGTGGATACGGATCGAACCACCACCCAGTTCGGTGCCGTTGAGGACCATGTCGTAGGCACGGGACAGGGCCGTGGCCGGGTTGGCCTCAAGCTCTTCCGGGGTGCACTTCGGTGCAGTGAACGGGTGGTGCAGCGCGGTGAAGCTGCCGTCTTCGTTCTCTTCGAACATCGGGAAGTCGACGACCCACATCGGCGCCCACTCGCAGGTCAGCAGCTCGAAGTCGTGGCCCAGGCGGATACGCAGCGCGCCCAGGGCTTCGCTGACAACCTTGAACTTGTCGGCGCCGAAGAACACGATGTCGCCGTCTACGGCACCCACGCGGTCGAGGATGTTGTTGAGGTTGGCCTCAGGGATGTTCTTGACGATCGGCGACTGCAGGCCTTCGACGCCCTTGGCGCGCTCGTTGACCTTGATGTAGGCCAGGCCCTTGGCACCGTAGATGCCGACGAACTTGGTGTATTCGTCGATCTTGCTGCGCGGCATGCTGGCACCGCCTGGCAGGCGCAGGGCGGTAACGCGGCATTTCGGATCGTTGGCCGGGCCGGCGAAGACTTTGAAGTCGACATCCTTCAGTTGGTCGGCAACGTCGACCAGTTCCAGCGGGATACGCAGGTCTGGCTTGTCGGAACCGTAGCGGCGCATGGCCTCTTCGAAGGTCATGTGCGGGAATTCGCCGAATTCCAGGTCGAGCACTTCCTTGAACAGCTTGCGGATCATGCTTTCGGTCAGGCCCATGATCTCGCTTTCATCGAGGAAGCTGGTCTCGATGTCGATCTGGGTGAATTCCGGCTGACGGTCGGCACGCAGGTCTTCGTCACGGAAGCACTTGGCGATCTGGTAGTAACGGTCGAAGCCGGCGACCATCAGCAGCTGCTTGAACAGCTGTGGCGACTGCGGCAGGGCGAAGAAGCTACCGGCGTGGGTGCGGCTTGGCACCAGGTAGTCACGCGCACCTTCCGGGGTAGCACGGGTGAGGATCGGGGTTTCGACGTCGAGGAAACCGTTTTCGTCGAGGAAACGACGGATGCTGCTGGTGATGCGCGAGCGCAGGCGCAGCTTGTCGGCCATTTCCGGGCGACGCAGGTCGATGAAGCGATAACGCAGGCGGGTTTCTTCGCCGACGTCGGAGTATTCGTTCAGCGGGAACGGCGGGGTTTCCGCTTCGTTGAGCACGTTCAGCTGGTAGCCGAGGATCTCGATGGCACCGGACGCCATGTTGGCATTCACCGCACCTTCTGGGCGCTTGCGCACCTTGCCGGTGATCTGCACGACGTATTCGCTGCGCACACGGTCGGCAGCGGCGAAGGTTTCGGCGCGATCCGGGTCGAAGACGACCTGGGCCATGCCTTCGCGGTCACGGATGTCGAGGAAGATCACCCCGCCGTGGTCGCGGCGACGATGGACCCAGCCGCAAAGGGTGACTTCCTGGCCGTCCAGGCTCTCGTTCAGTTGGCCGCAATAATGGCTGCGCATCATGATGGTGGTTTCGCTTCTCGTGATTCGTGTATTCGGTGGAGGCCTTGGCCGCCCGGAGGGCTAATACTGCAAGACCCGGTCACAGCATTCAACTCAGTCGGCCTTGTCGCCGCCTGCCAGATTCTTTTTCGCCCCGGTCTTGAAGTCGGTTTCATACCAACCGTTACCACTCAGGCGGAAGCCTGGCACCGACAGCAACTTTTTCAGCGCCGGTGCCTGGCAGGCCGGGCAATCGGTCAGCGGCGCGGCGCTGATCTTCTGCAGCACTTCCATGCGGTGCTCGCAGGACGCACATTGATAGTCATAAAGGGGCATGGGTGTCTCTCGTCAACCATAACGCTGGCTGCCGGGGCAGCAAAAAGCGGGATTATATATGGTTAACAAGCACTGCGCAGCCCGCCAGGCGATCAGCGCACACTTGGCGGGTCCTGCAACCACGCCACGCAGATGACCCGGATCAGCCCGCTGAAGTTGCGCACCCCGCCCTGGCGCAGGTGCACTTCGCGGTCCACGTAGGATAACACCGCACTGACCGAACAGCGGTTGGCTGCGGCGATGCGATCGAGGATCCCCCAGTAGACGGCCTCCAGGCGCAGACAGGTGGAAAAGCCGTTGAGCCGCACCGAGCGCGACACCGGCTGGGCCTGCAACATGTCGAAATCCGCCCTGAATGGATCGACGCACTGTTTTCCTGGCCAACTCCCCTGGCCAACCCTACGCTTGCTCGCTTGCATCATGCGCCACACTTCCTCGTCACAGGTACCAGGTGGCCTATGAAGCGCTGATGGGCGAGTTCAAAGCAGCGGCAAAATATTCCCGTACAAAGACCATTCTTTAAGCGCGAGACATTCCCTGTGGGAGCGGGCATGCCCGCGAAGCAGGCGATTCGGCAGTTCAGCGCCCCGAAACGCCCGCCCCACAGAGCGACACGACAGCTTAGGGCAACTACTTGCCGTCGAGCAGTACCCGCAGCATCCAGGCGGTTTTCTCGTGGACCTGCATGCGCTGGGTCAGCAGATCGGCAGTGGGCTCATCGCTGACTTTGTCCACCACCGGGAAAATGCTGCGCGCAGTACGCACCACGGCCTCCTGCCCCTGCACCAACTGGCGGATCATCTCGTCCGCCGGGGGAACGCCTTCCTCCTCCTTGATCGACGAGTGCCGCGCATAGAATGCATACGACCCCGGTGCTGGGAAGCCCAGGGCACGGATGCGCTCGGCGATCGAATCGACTGCCAGCGCCAGTTCGTTGTATTGCTCTTCGAACATCAGGTGCAGGGTGCGGAACGACGGACCGGTGACGTTCCAGTGAAAGTTATGGGTTTTCAGATACAGCACGTAGGTATCCGACAACAGGCGGGACAGCCCATCGACGATGGACTTGCGATCTTCTTCACTGATACCGATATCGATTGCCATGAAGTTCCCCTTTCCATAAGGCTTGAGACTCAAGCGGGCGCCGACCACTGTAGCAACACTTGGCGCAAGCCGCATGTGACATGGCGCAACACATCGCCCGCCGGGCGGCCTGCGGTTTGAGTAGCCTGCGGCTTTACTGTTAAATAGGCACCGTGCCACCCGTGCGGACTGTCATTGCCGGGTGCATAGGCTGGCCTGTCCGTGTTCGCGCTCTACACCTCATGCGCACCGTGCTACCAGCTCTTCCTGTGATCGGCCTTATCAACTGTGAGCCAAACCCATGTTCAAGATCGTCCATCTGGTGACGGGCGTGGCAGCTTTGCTGCTATCGCTCATACCCAGCCTGAAAACCGATGCGACACCCTTCCTGCAACAACCTGACGCGGTCTACCTGGCCCTGCTCGGCCTGCTCAACCTGGTACTGGCACCGGTCGTGCCTCTGTACTACCGCGGCGCGCGGCAACAACTGCAGCACCTGGCCTGCGCCCTACTGGTGGTAGCCGTGGTACTGCAGACCCTGACGTTGCTGGCCCGCCCGGAAATGGGCAACCTGGCAGCCCTGGTCTGCGCGGCGCTGGCCGTGGCCCTGCACCTGGCCGTGAGCTTTGCCCGCAGCCCGCGCAAGGCGCGCAGCAGCCAGCATGCCATTCAGGATGCCGGCAACCGTGATACCGGTACCGTCAAGTGGTTCAACACATCGAAAGGCTTTGGCTTCATCTCCCGCGATTCGGGTGATGACATCTTCGTGCACTTTCGCGCCATTCGCGGCGAAGGCCATCGCATTCTGGTCGAAGGCCAGCGCGTCGAGTTTTCGGTCATGCACCGTGACAAAGGCCTGCAGGCCGAAGACGTGGTTGCGGTAACCCGCCGCTGATCAACGCCTGAGGCTATCGCCGGCACGCCAGCTCCCACAGGTGCAGCGCAACCCTTCTGGTCGGCGCCGCACCTGTGGGAGCAGCCTTGCGCTGCGAAGAGGCCGGTAGGGCTAAAGAACATCTTCGCCTGCAATGGCCACTTCGCAGCACAAGGCTGCTCCTACAGATTCCGCACACACCTTGATGGCTTGAGGCCACTTCTGCAGGGTCAGTAATGCGGCGGCGGCGCCTCTTCCCCTTCACTGCCGTACTGGCCGACCATCTCTTCATAGCGCTTGATCAACTCGGCCACCTGCAACTGCAGCCGCTCGATCACCCGCCCCTGCTCGACCACCACGTCATTCAGTGCCTGGATGGTGTCATCCTGAAACGCCTGACGGGTTTCCAGCTCGACCATGCGTGCTTCAAGCGACATGTCAGGCCTCCTGATAACCGGCGAGTTGCAGACCGCGCAGGCGCTGGCGAATGGCTTGCAGCTGGTCGTCGCTGTAAGCCACGGCCGGGCACTTGCCCCACACGGGTGCGGGCCAGGCGGCGTCGTCACGCTGACGCACGATCACATGCATGTGCAGTTGGCTAACCACATTGCCCAAGGTGGCCACGTTCATCTTGTCGGCGCTGTAGCTGGATTTCAGCGCTTCGGCCAGCAGGGTGGTTTCCTGCCACAGCTGCTGCTGGTCCGCCGCATCCAGCTCGAACAGTTCGCTGATGCCAGCGCGCTTGGGCACCAGGATGAACCATGGGTAGTTGGCGTCTTTGCTCAGCAGCAACTGACACAGTGCAAACTCTCCCAGCACCAGGGAATCCTGTTGCAAACGCGAATCGAGGACGAACACGGTGTATCTCCTTCAGGCAAAACCATTCCGCTGCAAGCGGAAAACAGGCCTGCAAGGATACATTGCACATTCCCGGTAACACAGCGCTACTTTTCGCACCAAAATGAGGCCACCTGTCCGCCCTTCCCACACTTGTCACCCCACAAACGACTCTGGATGAACAAGTTGCGGTAACACATTGACTTTCATGGCAGCTTTTTAAATTTTAATGATTCTCGACTCCATAATCCCCTCGCACAGCCTTCGTCCCGTATTTACGGCACTTTCCGACCCTCGGTAGCAGGTTTTGTGAAAATTTCATGAAGTGTTGCGAATTTTGAGCACGCTTGTTGCATTCCCTTCACGCCAAGTCGGCACGACATCTGCAGAGGCAGGTGTACGCGACAAATAACAACAGCGGTATTGGTCACCAGGGAGTTTCCTCAACCGGAATCGGTAGTTACAGGTTCGTTACGGTGACAGGAACAGCGCTGGGGTTGCACGGCCCTTGAAACGGGGCGTGATTTGCGACATGGAAATACCTAAAAGCGACATGGCAAAAAAGTTCCGAAAAGAGAGTTTATTGCCATATCGCCAACAACAGTCAGCGTGCTATACATTTTCGCCGACATAACAAGAAAGAGCTGCCCCATATAACTAAAAAACTTGGACGCAGCGGTACTCTTCCTAAAAACCAAAGGAGCAAATCACGATGCGCGTGATGAAGTGGAGCATGATCGCCCTGGCCGTTGCGGCAGGGACCTCGCAGTTGGCAATGGCCTCGGCACAAGACGAGTCCAAAGGTTTCATCGAAGACAGCAAGCTGAACGTCAAAACCCGCATGCTGTATTTCAGCCGCGACTTCCGCAACAACGAGCCTGGCACCCAGAGCCGCGTTGAAGAAACCGGCCTTGGCTTCCTCGGCACCTTCGAGTCGGGCTTCACCCAAGGTACCGTAGGCTTCGGCGTCGACGCCATTGGCATGCTCGGCATCAAACTGGACAGCGGCCGCGGCCGTGCCGGCACCGGCCTGTTCCCTGAAGGCTCCGACGGCCGCTCGCAGGATGACTACTCCGAAGCTGGCGGCGCAGTGAAAATGCGCATCTCCAACACCGTGCTGAAGTTCGGCGACCAGTTCACCGCTCTGCCAGTACTGGCTACCGACGACAGCCGCCTGCTGCCGGAAGTTGCCGAGGGTGGCCTGATCACCAGCAACGAAATCGATGGCCTGACCCTGCATGCCGGTCACTTCACCGCACTGAACGCCCAGGCTCAGACTTACCATGACAGCCTGAACCTGACCAAGGCCGACGTCTTTGGTGGCACCTACGCCATTACCGACAACCTCAGCACCAGCGTCTACTACTCGCACGTTGAAGATCACTTCCGCAAGTGGTACGGCAACATCAACTGGGCGCTGCCAATCAGCGACAAGCAAGGCCTGGTGTTCGACTTCAACATCTATGACACCAAGTCGATCGGCGACAACCTGACCGGTGCATTCGTCAGCAAGTCCGACGGCAGCAACGAACTGGACAACATCGCAGCCAGCCTCTCGGCCGCCTACAACATTGGCGCGCACACCTTCACCCTGGCCTACCAGAAAGTCAGCGGCGACGGCGACTACGCCTACGGCGTGGACGGTGGCGGCACGGTCTTCCTGGCCAACTCCGTTGCCCGTTCCGACTTCAACGCCGAAGACGAGAAATCCTGGCAAGCGCGCTACGACCTGAACTTCGCCGAGTTCGGCGTACCGGGCCTGACCTTCATGACCCGCTACGTGCGCGGTACCGGTGCAACCACCCGCACCACCGACGACGGCAAGGAATGGGAACGCGACATCGACGTCAAGTACGTGATGCAAAGCGGCCCAGCCAAGGACCTGAGCTTCCGCGTACGTCAGGCCACCTACCGTTCGGGCGATGGCGTGTACTACGGTTCCCCATCGATCGACGAACTGCGCCTGATCGTGGAGTACCCGCTGAGCATCCTGTAAGCCTGGCTTGCAGTGCCCCGCACCTGAAAAGCCCGGCGATCACGCCGGGCTTTTTCTTGGCTGACAAGTGTCACGCCCTGGGGCATCCTGTACGCCTTCGTTTCACCCCCGTACAATGCGGGGCTATTTCAACGTCTTAGGCAATCGACACGGCTAACCATGCGCACCAGTCAATATTTGCTCGCCACCCAGAAAGAAACCCCTGCCGACGCAGTGGTCATCAGCCATCAGCTCATGCTGCGTGCCGGCATGATCCGCAAACTGGCCTCCGGCCTGTACACCTGGCTGCCGATGGGCCTGCGGGTAATGCGCAAGGTCGAGGCCGTGGTGCGTGAGGAAATGAACGCCGCCGGCGCCCTGGAAGTGCTGATGCCGAGCATCCAGCCCGCCGAGCTGTGGCAGGAATCCGGCCGCTGGGAGCAGTACGGCCCCGAGCTGCTGCGCCTGAAGGACCGCCATCAACGCGACTTCTGCGTCGGCCCTACCCACGAAGAAGTGATTACCGACCTGGCCCGTAACGAGCTGTCCAGCTATAAACAGCTGCCGCTCAACATGTACCAGATCCAAACCAAATTCCGTGACGAAATCCGCCCACGCTTCGGCCTGATGCGCGGCCGCGAATTCATCATGAAGGACGCCTACTCGTTCCATGCCGACCAGGCTTCCCTGCAGGAAACCTATGACCGCATGCACCAGGCCTACAGCAACGTGTTCACCCGCCTGGGCCTGGACTTCCGCCCTGTGCAGGCCGATACCGGCTCGATCGGTGGCAGCTACTCGCACGAATTCCATGTACTGGCCGAGTCTGGCGAAGACGATGTGATCTTCAGCGATAGCTCCGACTACGCTGCCAACATCGAGAAAGCCGAGGCCATCCCGCGCGAAACCGTGCGCCCTGCCCCTACCGAGGAGCTGCGCCTGGTCGACACCCCGGACGCCAAGACCATCGCTCAGCTGGTGGAAAACCACGGCATGGCGATCGAGAAAACCGTCAAGACCCTGATCGTGCGCGGCGCCGAAGAAGGCAAGCTGATTGCCCTGATCGTTCGCGGCGACCACGAACTGAACGAAATCAAGGCGACCAAGCTGGAACAAGTTGCCGACCCGCTGGTCATGGCCACCGAAGCTGAACTGCGCGACGCCATTGGCGCCGGTGCAGGCTCGCTCGGCCCGCTGAACCTGCCGCTGGAATGCATCATTGACCGTTCGGTTGCCTTGATGAGCGACTTCGGCATTGGCGCCAACATCGACGACAAGCACTACTTCGGCGTGAACTGGGAGCGCGACCTGCCGGTTCCTCAGGTCGCTGACCTGCGCAACGTGGTCGAAGGCGACCCAAGCCCGGACGGCCAGGGTACCCTGGTGATCAAGCGTGGCATCGAAGTGGGCCATATCTTCCAGCTGGGCACCAAGTACAGCGAGGCGCTGAAGTGCCAGGTACTGGGCGAGAACGGCAAGCCAGTCGTACTGTCGATGGGCTGCTACGGCATCGGCGTGTCCCGTGTAGTCGCTGCCGCCATCGAGCAGAGCTACGACGACAAGGGCATCATCTGGAACGACGCCCTGGCTCCATTCCAGATCGCCCTGGTACCGCTGCGCTACGAAACCGACGTGGTCCGCGAGGCAACTGACAAGCTGTACGCCGAACTGACCGCCGCCGGCTACGAAGTACTGCTGGACGACCGCGACAAGAAAACCAGCCCAGGCATCAAGTTTGCCGACATGGAGCTGATCGGCATCCCGCACCGCATCGTCGTCAGCGATCGCGGCCTGGCCGAAGGCAACCTGGAGTACAAGCACCGCACCGAGCAAGACGCCCAGGCGTTGCCACTCAATGAAGTGCTGAGCTTCCTGCAGGCCCGCGTTCGCCGCTGATAACCAATGCACGAGTGATCATGTTCAAGCGAAGTACCTTTACCCTGGGGGGCGCCGCACTGTGCGGCGCCCTGCTCGTCAGCGGTTGCGCCAACCAGATGTCACAGCGCAGCGACCATGAGGAGCGCGTCGAGCGCAAACTGCTCGAGCACACCCTGCAGATCGATGTTGGCGAGCCGAAGGTGATGGAGCTGCCGCAGCGACGTGTGCGCGTGCATGAACTGAAGCGCTTCGAAGTCACCGAGTTCGAAGTCACCCGTCGCTATGACCGCTATACGCCTTACCAGCCCTGGCGGGAAATCTACGAGATCCCGCTGGGTGCAGTGGCTGTAGTGGCGGGTGTCGGCGCCAATGTGGTCAATGTCTTCACCTTGGGCAACCTGCCGCAAAGCATCACCCACGACTGGCTCAGCTACGGCGTGGACGGGCTCAACCCGTTCATGAACGTGCCGTCCAATGGCCGTGCGCAGCAGAACCTGGCCGGGATCAGCGAAGTGCAGAAAGGCCAGCGCGAGGAATCCACCAGCGTGCCCTGGAGCGAACGCCTGGTCGAGGTCAAGGCCGGCAAGATGACCCACGAACTGACCACCGACAAGAACGGCGTACTGCGCCTGAACCTGCTCGACAGCCCGTTCTCCGAGCAGAACCTCAACCACGTCGGCACCCTGCACCTGCAGGTACTCGACGAGGACAACGCGGTACGCGGTGATGCCAGCCTGCTGGTCAGCGCCACCCTGCGCAACAAGCTGCTCGAAGCCCATGAGCTGATCTTCGATGACCTCGAAGATGACGAAGTCGGCCAATGGGTACACCGGGTCAAGCGCCTGTCCGAGCTGGGCCTTGAAGAAGAAGCCAGCGAAATGGAACAGAGCCTGATCGAGTTGACCCGCAACGATCCGGAGCTGCAGCAGGAGTTTTTGCAGTCGCTGACCAAGGCCACCGGCCGGTTGGTGGCTGACCCGGGGGCGCAGTAACACATCGGGGCTGCAAAGCGGCCCCTTTCATTTAGGTGGAAACAGCTCCAACTGTTCATGCGCACCGCGCAGGTCGCGCAACCTCACCCCAACCCCTAGCAGGCGCACCGGCTTGCCACCACGGGCGAACGCCTGCCCCAGCAATTGCCGATAACTCTCCAGGTCCCTGCCTGCCCCCGCTTGCTCCATGGTGGTCTGGCTGAAGTCATGGAACTTGACCTTGACGAATGGTTTGTCCGGCCGGTAACTGCTGTCCATGCGGGCGATGCGCTCGTTCAGGCTGTCCAGCAGTTCTGGCAGGCGCGCCAGGCAACTGGCCAGGTCCGGCAGGTCGGTATCGTAGGTATTTTCCACGCTGACCGACTGGCGGCGGCTGTCGTTGTGCACCGCACGCTCATCGATACCCCGCGCCACCCCCCACAATCGCTCGCCAAAACTGCCGAACTCGCGCACCAGCGCCAGCCGTGACCACTCACGCAATTGCAGGCAGGTTTCGATGCCCAGCCGCGACAATTTATCGGCCGTGACCTTGCCCACCCCATGCAACCTGGCCACCGGCAAGGCTGCGACGAACGCCTCCACTTCAGCCGGGGTGATCACGAACAGCCCATTGGGTTTGCGCCAGTCACTGGCGATCTTGGCCAAAAACTTGTTCGGCGCCACCCCAGCAGACACCGTGATGTGCAGGGTGCGGGCAACACGACGGCGAATATCCTCGGCGATGCGCGTAGCGCTGCCCGAATACCACTGGCTGTCGCTCACATCCAGGTAGGCCTCGTCCAGCGACAAGGGCTCGATCAGTTCGGTGTAGTCGCGAAAGATCGTGTGAATTTCCCGCGAGGCCTCGCGGTAGGCTTCGAAGCGCGGTTTGACGATCAACAGGTCGGGACACAGCTTCAGCGCATGCCGCGACGACATGGCCGAACGCACCCCATAGGCACGCGCCTCATAGTTGCAGGTGGCGATTACCCCGCGGTGCTCGGGCGAGCCGCCCACCGCCATGGGCCGCCCGGCCAGGCGCGGGTCGTCACGCATCTCGATCGCGGCGTAGAAGCAATCGCAGTCGACGTGGATGATCTTGCGCAAGGACATGGACGACCGTCAGCACTGTAAATTCATACAGATAGTATCGCATGCACCTTGCTCTGAAACAGCTCGCCCGCCTTGCAACACGATAATTGGCTTGCAAGCCCCGCCGCGCCTGAGCCGCATACTGTTATCAAGCGCTAAGGGTTTGAACAAAAAAGGTTTTTCCAAAACAATTGCTTGACAACGGGGAGCAAATCCGTAGAATTCGATCTCACAGGCGCGGGATGGAGCAGCCTGGTAGCTCGTCGGGCTCATAACCCGAAGGTCGTCGGTTCAAATCCGGCTCCCGCAACCAGATTCAAGAAAAGGCCACTGTTAACACAGTGGCCTTTTTCTTTGCCCACTGAAAAGTGTTTTCGAAAAAGCCTCGTAAAATCAGAGGCTAGCGCTTGACATACAAACTCCGCGCTGTAGAATTCGCCCCACTGACGCGGGATGGAGCAGCCTGGTAGCTCGTCGGGCTCATAACCCGAAGGTCGTCGGTTCAAATCCGGCTCCCGCAACCAGATTCAAGAAAAGGCCACTGTTAACACAGTGGCCTTTTTCTTTGCGCTTGAAAAATGCGTTTGGGTTGAAAGGCGTTCGCCGGGGGAGTTGCTGCGCCGGTAAGATCGAGCGCCGCCCGCGCGGCGCATCGCGAGCAAGCTCGCTCCTACATTTGTTTCGGGCCAATTATTTCTGTGGGAGTTGCGCGCGAACGCTTTGGCGCATGTCTCGATATCGCGTCGTACAAACAAGGCGATCGCGTGCGCTTGTCTCAGGCGTTACTGGCCCGAAACAAACGTAGGAGCGAGCGCAGCTCGCGATGCGCCGCGCGGGCGGCGCTCGATTTACGCACCACCTCACAAACCAAGGCATGCACCTGGTAGCCCTCCCCCAAAAACGCTTGACACCTCAACACCAAACTGTAGAATGCGCACCTCTGACGCGGGATGGAGCAGCCTGGTAGCTCGTCGGGCTCATAACCCGAAGGTCGTCGGTTCAAATCCGGCTCCCGCAACCATATTCGTCAGAACAAACCCCGCCTGTGTAACAGCAGTGCGGGGTTTGTTGCTTTTGCATTCCCGGCTTTTCGTCGCCCCGATTTCCCCCTCCCTCAAGCTAACCCGCAGGCTTGAGACGTTGTGCCCAGGATGAACTATCTTTAACCCTGCCAGGCCGCTGAAAGCGCCTGAGGCCGGAGTAACATTGGATACGTTTTCCTAAGGGACTTTCACTTGGCCGCACCTTTCCTTTACCTCGCGCTGCAAGCCCGGGGCAATTCATGACTTCGCACAATCCCGAACCTCCGGTGCCGCTCGCCTCGGCGCTGCCCGGTGCCGTGCAGCGCCTGCCCTTGCTGGAACGCCTGAGTCGCTACCGCCAGCCCATTGGCCTGGTCGTGACCCTGTTGCTGTTCACCATGGCCTTGATCGCCTGCCGCCACCTGCTCAGCGAGCTGGACATCTATGCGCTGCACGATGCCATGCTCAGCGTGCCGAGCCAGTCTTTGCTGGGCGCCTTGCTGGCAACGGTGGTCGGCTTCGTGATCCTGCTGGGCTATGAATGGTCGGCCAGCCGCTATGCCGGTGTGAAACTGCCAGCACGCAGCCTGATACTGGGCGGTTTCAGCGCCTTCGCCATCGGCAACGCCATTGGTCTGTCGATGCTCTCTGGCGGTTCGGTTCGCTACCGCCTGTACGCACGCCAGGGGGTGGGTGCTGGCGAAGTCGCACGCATGACCGTGTTCGCCAGCCTGTCACTGGGCTGCGCGCTGCCACCCCTGGCCGCCTTGGCGACCTTGAGCAACTTGCCGGCGGCCTCGGCTGCACTGGGCTTGGCGCCCGGCCTGCTGGCAGGTATCGCCAGCGCCGTACTGGTCGCGTCGGCTTTGCTGGTGATTGGCTTGTACCGCCGGCGCCTGGCCGAACAACCGCTGGCCAACAACCTGCTCGTGCAACTGGGCCGGCGCACACTTCGCCTGCCGGATGCACGCCTGGCCGCCCTGCAATTGCTGATCACCGCGCTGGACGTGGCGGCGGCTGCCACCGTGCTGTACCTGCTGCTACCCGAAGCCCCTCCTTTTGGCGCGTTCGTGCTGGTGTACCTGCTGGCCCTGGCGGCAGGTGTGCTCAGCCACGTACCCGGCGGTGTCGGGGTGTTCGAGGCGATCCTGCTGGCGGCCTTCGCCGACCAACTCGGGGCCGCGCCGCTGGCGGCCGCCCTGCTGCTGTACCGACTGATCTATGTGGTACTGCCACTGCTGCTGGCCTGTGTGTTGCTGCTGGCCAACGAAGCCCGGCGCCTGTTGTTTGCGCAACAGGCCATCAAGGCCGCCTCTGGGCTGGCCGCGCCGATCCTGTCGATACTGGTGTTCCTGTCCGGCGTGGTGCTGTTGTTCTCGGGCGCTACACCCGAGATCGACACACGCCTGGAACATATGGGCTTCCTGGTACCACACCGGCTGATCGATGCCTCGCATTTCGGCGCCAGCCTGATCGGCGTGCTCTGCCTGCTGCTGGCCCAAGGGCTGCGCCGGCGCCTGTCCGCCGCCTGGCTATTGACCACCGTGCTGTTGCTGGTCGGCGCCCTGTTGTCGCTGCTGAAGGGTTTTGACTGGGAGGAGGCATGCCTGCTGACCTTCACCGCCACCCTGCTCGCCCTGTTCCGCCGCTCGTTCTACCGCCCCAGCCGCCTGCTGGAGCTACCCTTCTCTCCGGTGTTCCTGGTGGCCAGCGCCTGTGCGGTGGGTGCATCGGTATGGCTGCTGCTGTTCGCCTACCAGGATGTCCCCTACAGCCATCAGCTGTGGTGGCAGTTCACCCTCGATGCCGACGCTCCACGGGGCTTGCGCGCCGCCATGGGCAGCGCCCTGCTGCTGGCAGCCGTGGCACTGACCTGGCTGCTGCGCACTGCGCCGCCAGTAATCCACTTGCCCGATGAAGAAGAGCTGCAACGCGCCAACCGGATCCTGCTGGCCTCCGACCAGCCCGATGGCGGCCTGGCGCTGACCGGCGACAAGGCATTGCTGTTCCACCCACGTGACAATGCATTCCTTATGTATGCCCGACGTGGCCGCAGCCTGGTGGCGTTGTACGACCCGATCGGCCCGGCCCAGGAGCGCGCCGAGATGATCTGGCAATTCCGCGACCTGTGCGACCTGCACCACGCCCGGCCAGTGTTCTACCAGGTGCGTGCGGAAAACCTGCCGTTCTACATGGACATCGGCCTGACCGCCCTGAAGCTGGGCGAGGAAGCCCGAGTCGACTTGCGCCGCTTCGACCTTGAAGCCAAAGGCAAGGAGATGAAGGACCTGCGCTACACCTGGAACCGTGGCGGGCGCGATGGCCTTAGCCTGGAAATCCATGAACCCGGCCACGCCCCGCTGGCTGAGCTGAAGGAAATTTCCGATGCCTGGCTCGGCGGCAAGAACGTGCGCGAGAAAGGCTTCTCGCTGGGGCGCTTCAGCCCGGACTACCTGCAGCATTTCCGTATAGCACTGATCCGCTTCCAGGGCCGCCCGGTGGCTTTCGCCAACCTGCTGGAAACCCATGGCAACGAGCTGGCCAGCCTCGACCTGATGCGTGCGCACCCCGAGGCGCCAAAGCTGACCATGGAGTTCATGATGATCGGCTTGATCCTGCACTACAAAAGTCATGACTACGGGCGTTTCAGCCTGGGCATGGTACCGCTGTCCGGCCTGCAACCCCGCCGTGGCGCACCCTTGACCCAGCGTTTGGGCTCGATGGTGTTCCGCCGTGGCGAGCAGCTTTACAACTTCCAGGGGCTTCGACGCTTCAAGGACAAATTCCAACCGGATTGGGAACCCCGCTACATGGCCGTGCCAGCCGGGCTTGACCCGCTGGTGGCACTGGCCGACACCGCCGCCCTGATCGCAGGCGGCCTGACTGGATTGGTGAAACGTTGATGACCCGACGCTTTTGGCTGTACCTGCTGGTTCCCCTGCTGCTGGCCGCCCTGGGTGGTGCGCTGGCCTTCTGGCTGTGGACGCGCCCGGCCCCCGAGGCGCGCCTTGAGCAATTGAGCATCAATGACACCAGCATCACCCGGGTTACCCCTGGCGTGCATCCCAAGGCCCGGGTGGCCATTGGCGTGCCACAGGATCAAGCACTGACCGACAAGCAACTGCTGGACCTGAGCCAAGCCGGCGAGGCCCAGCTGGTGCAGGTGATCCTGCCGCCTAACGACTGCAGCAAGCAGCAACAGGTCATGGACCAGGCCCTTGCCGAGCTACCGGAAAAGCCGACGCTGGTAGCCGGTATCGGCCCTGGTGCCGCCCAGGCCTGGCGCTGGCTGGCCAGCCAGAACGATGACAAGGCCCGGGCAATTTCCGTGGACTTCACCGTCGAACAACCCGGCTGCCAGGCACCGCTGCCCAAGTCCGCTGCCCATGGCCACTGGAACGTCGCCTGGAACGACAACCCGGATGACGCCAGCGCCGCCTTCGTGCGCGACCAGGCCAATGCCGAAACCAGCATCAGCGACTACGACATCCACCTGCCGCAAGTGCTCAAGGCGCAATTGACCCAGGCCTTGGTCGGCCACGACGGCAATGCCTTGGCCATCCCGGTGGTCGAGGTGCCGGCCGGGCAGACCACCGACACGGTCACCCTGTTCCTTTCCGGCGATGGCGGCTGGCGCGACCTCGACCGGGACGTGGCCGGCGAAATGGCCAAGCTGGGCTACCCGGTGGTGGGCATCGACACGCTGCGCTACTACTGGCAGCACAAGACCCCCGAACAAAGCGCCGCCGACCTGTCCGAGCTGATGCAGCACTACCGGCAGAAGTGGGGTACCAAGCGCTTCGTACTGACCGGCTATTCGTTCGGTGCCGACGTGCTGCCGGCGATCTACAACCGCCTGCCAGCGGAGGATCAGCAGCGTATCGATGCGGTGATGCTACTGGCCTTTGCCCGCAGCGGCAGTTTCGAGATCGAGGTCGAGGGCTGGCTGGGCAAGGAAGGCCAGGAAGCCCCAACCGGCCCGGAAATGGCCAAGCTGCCTGCATCTAAGGTGGTGTGTGTGTACGGCGTCGAGGAAACCGACGAAAGTGGCTGCACGGAAAAGACCGCAGTAGGTGAACGCCTGAAGCTGCCTGGGGGACACCACTTCGACGAGAATTACCCGGCGCTGGCCAAACGCCTGATTGGCGAGATCGAGACCCGCCAGGGTAAATCGAGCGTGGCCGAGCAGAACTGAAAATGATTGGGGCCGCTTTGCGGCCCCTTGGCATTCAGATCTCGACCTGAGTTCCCAACTCGATCACCCGGTTGAGTGGCAGGTTGAAGAAGCGCAGGTTGCCGTTGGCATTCTTCAACAGGAACGCAAACAGGTTGCCCCGCCAGCGCGACATCCCCTCCAGCCGCGACGCGATCACCGTCTCTCGGCTGAGGAAGTAGGTGGTGCGCATGGGCGTGAAGTCCAGGTCGTCCAGATGACACAACTTCAATGCCGCCGGCACGTCTGGCTCATCCATGAACCCAAAGTGCAGCAACACACGGAAGAATCCGTCGCCATAGGCTTCCACCTCGAAACGCTCATGCTCCGGTACCCGTGGCCGGTCTTCGCTGACCACGGTCAGCAGCACCACCTGGCTGTGCAGCACCTGGTTGTGAAGCATGTTGTGCAACAGCGCATGCGGCACAGCATCGGAGCGTGCCGTCAGGAACACCGCCGTGCCTTCAACCCGGTGCGGAGGCTGAATGCGGATACTGCTGATGAACAGTGGCAACGGCAGTGCGCCTTCATCGATGCGTTCCACCAGAATCTGCTTGCCGCGTTTCCAGGTGCTCATCAGCAGGAACAGCACACCGCCCGCCAACACCGGGAAGGCACCGCCCTGGACGATTTTCGGCACGTTGGCGGCGAAGAACAGCCCATCGACGAAGAGGAAGCCGACCAGAATCGGCACTGCCAATACCGGCGGCCACTTCCACAGCAACAGCATCACCGCCGACACCAGGATGGTGGTCATCAGCATGGTGCCGGTCACCGCCACCCCGTAGGCAGCCGCCAGAGCGCCTGACGACTCGAAGCCGATCACCAGCAGCACCACGCCCACCATCAGCGTCCAGTTCACGGCGCCAATATAGATCTGCCCCTGTTCGTCGCTGGAGGTGTGCTGGATCTGCATGCGCGGAATATAGCCCAGCTGGATAGCCTGGCGGGTCAGGGAGAAGGCCCCGGAAATCACCGCCTGCGAAGCGATCACCGTGGCCATGGTGGCCAACCCGACCAAAGGCAGCAATGCCCAGCCCGGCGCCAGCAAGTAGAACGGATTGCGTGCGGCGTCCGGGTTTTGCAGCAGCAGCGCCCCCTGGCCAAAGTAGTTGAGCACCAACGCCGGAAGCACCAGGATGAACCAGGCCCGGGCGATCGGCTTGCGGCCAAAGTGGCCCATGTCGGCGTACAGCGCTTCGGCACCGGTCAGCGCCAGCACCACCGCGCCGAGAATGGCCACGCCCATGCCGGGGTGCACCACGAAGAAATTTACCGCCCAGCCTGGGTTGAAGGCCTTGAGTACTTCCGGGCTCTGCGAGATGCCATGTACGCCCAACGCGCCCAGCACCACGAACCAGGTGACCATGATCGGGCCGAACAGTTTGCCGATCTTCTCGGTACCGTGCTTCTGCACCAGAAACAGCGCCACCAGCACCACCAGCGAAATCGGCACCACCCAGTGGTCGATACCGTCAAACGCCAGGCCCATACCCTCTACGGCCGACAGCACCGATACCGCCGGGGTGATCATGCTGTCGCCATAGAACAACGAAGCGCCGATCAGGCCGCAGATCACCATCAGCGTGCGCAGCCGCGGATAGGCCGCCGTGGCCCGCCGCGCCAGCGCGGTCAGGGCCATGGTGCCGCCCTCGCCCTGGTTGTCGGCGCGCAGGATGAACATCACGTACTTGAACGACACCACCCACAGCAGCGACCACAGGATCAGCGACAGGATCCCCAACACGCCATCATGGTTGACCGGCACCCCATAACCGCCGGTAAAAACTTCCTTGAGGGTATACAACGGGCTGGTGCCGATATCGCCATAAACCACCCCGACCGCCGCCACGAGCAGGCCCAGCGACCGCGCCGCCCCCTGCTTCCCCTCGTGCCCGCCCTCAGCGTGACTGCTTGCCTGAACCATCGACCACTCCTGCAGACGGCCATCACGGCCCTTGGTAATCACTCTGCTACCAGGCCCCTGAAGGCACCCTGGCGCAACGGCGCGAAGCATAGCGCAGCGTTCGTCGTATTTCTGCTGGTCAAGCGCCCTTGCGCTCGCTAGAATTGCGCACTTTTTGATCAGAGGCGCCAAAAGCGCCCGTCAAGTCCGCCCCCGATTCCGGCCGGGCGACTGCATTCAATACCGAGGTTAGTCATGTCCACCACGCCCGCCACCCCCAAGGTAGGTTTCGTAAGCCTGGGTTGCCCAAAAGCCCTGGTCGATTCCGAGCGCATCCTGACCCAGCTGCGCATGGAAGGCTATGAAGTCGTGCCCACCTACGAGGACGCCGACGTTGTGGTGGTCAACACCTGCGGCTTCATCGACAGCGCCAAGGCCGAGTCGCTGGAAGTGATCGGCGAAGCGATCAAGGAAAACGGCAAGGTCATCGTCACCGGCTGCATGGGCGTCGAGGAAGGCAACATCCGTGACGTGCACCCCAGCGTGCTGTCGGTCACCGGCCCGCAGCAGTACGAGCAGGTGGTCAATGCCGTGCACGAAGTGGTGCCGCCGCGCCAGGACCACAACCCGCTGATCGACCTGGTGCCGCCACAAGGCGTCAAACTGACCCCGCGCCACTATGCGTACCTGAAAATTTCCGAAGGCTGCAACCACAGCTGCAGCTTCTGCATCATTCCGTCGATGCGCGGCAAGCTGGTCAGCCGCCCGGTGGGTGAAGTGCTGAGCGAGGCGGAGCGCCTGGTGAAGGCTGGCGTGAAGGAGATCCTGGTAATTTCCCAGGACACCAGCGCCTACGGCGTCGACGTCAAGTACAAGACCGACTTCTGGAATGGCCGCCCGGTCAAGACCCGCATGCTCGAGTTGTGCGAAGCGCTGAGCAGCCTGGGTGCCTGGGTCCGCCTGCACTATGTGTACCCGTACCCGAACGTTGACGACGTAATCCCGCTGATGGCCGCCGGCAAGATCCTGCCGTACCTGGACATCCCGTTCCAGCACGCCAGCCCGAAAGTGCTCAAGTCGATGAAGCGCCCAGCCTTCGAAGACCGCACCCTGGCGCGCATCAAGAACTGGCGCGAGCAGTGCCCTGAACTGGTGATCCGCTCTACCTTCATCGTCGGCTTCCCGGGCGAGACCGAGGAGGACTTCCAGTACCTGCTGGACTGGCTGACCGAGGCCCAGCTCGACCGCGTTGGCTGCTTCCAGTACTCGCCGGTGGAAGGCGCCCCGGCCAACGATCTGGGCCTGGAAGAAGTGCCGGACGACATCAAGCAGGAACGCTGGGACCGCTTCATGGCCCACCAACAGGCCATCAGCAGCGCACGCCTGCAGTTGCGCATCGGCAAGGAAATCGAAGTGCTGATCGACGAAGTCGAGGAGCAAGGTTCGGTTGGCCGCAGCTTCTTCGATGCCCCGGAAATCGACGGCAGCGTGTTCATCGATGGCGACCATGGCTTCAAGCCCGGCGACAAAGTGCGTTGCCGTGTAGTGGATGCCGACGAATACGACATGTGGGCAGAGCCCATCTAAAACGGCTGAAACCTGAAAAGCCCCTGCCCCGGCATTCCCCACCAGGAACTACCGGCGCAGGGGCTTTTTTGTCAGAACGTGTGAAATAGCATCAGGCCGCCCTCGGCATCCGGGCTGGCATCCGAGAAGCCTTTGACCGCGTAGAGCTGTACTTTCCACTGCTGGTTGAGCTTGTGGGTGAGAAACAGTGTCAGTTCCTGGATCTGCGACCCGGTCGAGACCACTTTTTGCCGCCAATCATAGGAAGCGCCTGCCGAAGTGCCCGCTGCCACGGGCAGGGCAAAGCCGAGGCTGGCAAATATCGGGTCGTCGAAGTCGCTGTCGGGTGGGTCGCCGAACTTCTTCCAGCCCAGCGTGGCGAAGCCGGTAACCGGGCCAAAGCCCTTGGTGATGTCGACCTGGGCGGTGTAGTCGTACTCACCGGTACCCAGGCACTGGTCTTCATCGGCAGTGGGGAATTTGACCTTGCCGATCAAATCCAGCATCAGGCCGCCGTCACTGCCATCGAGCAGCGCATAGCCGGCGCTGGCAACCGTGTCACCCAGCCCGCTTTCCACGTCCCTGCAACCACCTGGCAAGGGGTCACCATTAGGGCCGACTTCGGGGTTGGTGATACGCAACCAAGGCACGGTGACCTTGTAGGTCATGGGGCCGGTTTCATACTTGCCGACCACCGGCACGTACCAGATTTCCGACGTGGTGCCAGTGCCGTAGTCACCACTTGAATAATCCATGCCGATGGCGGCGCTGAAGGTATCGGCCAGGGCCGACGCACTGATGCATGACAGCAAGCAGGCGAAAAGAGGGAGCGTGGGTCTCATCTGCACCTCAGTACCCCTTTCGGGAAGCGTGGTCGGACTTACCCAGCCTAGTTGGCTAACGCCCGGATCGCTCTGGATGCTCGATTTTTTCGGCGGTCTCGATCTTTTCCGGTTTTTCGACCTTCTCGACCTTTTCTACCTTTTCAACTTTCTCCGGCAGCTCAATCTTCTCTACCTTTTCGACTCTTTCTACTTTCTCAACCTTCTCGACTTTTTCAGGCCTTTCGACTTTCTCTACCTTCTCGACTCTTTCTACTTTCTCTACCTTCTCAACTTTTTCAGGCTTTTCGACTTTCTCTACCTTCTCGACTCTTTCTACTTTCTCAACCATCTCAACTTTTTCAGGCTTTTCAACTTTCTCAACCTTCTCAACCTTCTCAACCTTCTCAACCTTCTCTACCTTCTCGGCCTTTTCGACTTCGACCTTTTCCACCCGATCAGAACTTCCGCTGTTGCTCCGCTCGACCTGCTCCACTGCGTCGAGGTGTTCCGTCTTTCCAGATTTTTCCACGCTACCACCGCTGCCATGGCCACTGGCCTCGTCAACGGTACTGCGCCCACGGTGATCATCACTGCTTTCATTGCCAATGCTGGTCGCATCGCTGGCGCCATGACCGCTGTTGCTGGAGCCGCCAGCGCTGCTGCTTTCCTGTTCGCTACCGTGCCCAGAATGGCTTCTGTCCGGATTGTCGGCACGGTCACCCTGGAATTCCACACGGGTCGCCCGCAGCTCATGATTACCACTGAGCACACCGCTCACCCGAACACGTTGATCGAGTGCCAACGCCCCTGGCTGCTTACCGACAATCACGGTGCCCTGCCCCAGGGTTACATTGATGCCTGCCACCACCAGTTGCCGTGCCTGTGTGCGCTGTACCAGCCCTTCGACCACCGCCTGCTGGACACGGCCAGCAAACGGCAGGCTCGGGTCCGGACGCGTTTGCGCCACTTCCAGCTGGCGCCCGGTCCATTGGCCGCGCACCAGCACTTCCCGTGCAGGTGCCACACGGGTCCCCAACTTCAAACCCTGAAGGTTGCCAGCGCGATCAACCGCACCGATGGCACTGGCCTCCCTCAACCCCGGCGCCCGTTCGATACGTGTCGCCACCACTTCGCCCTGGGCATCGCGCAGGCCGCTCACCTTCACCGGCTCGCCTGGGCGCAACCCTTCAGCCACCCGCGCACCCGCGGCAAGCCGCACAGGTTGACCCATGACCCGCAGGGGGGCAGAAGCATTGGGCAACGCCGTCAATGGCCCTTCAAAGACATTCAGGATCGAGATGCGCCCTGCCTGCAGGCCGCGCTGGGTGGCGAATGCCTCCACCGCCACCACTTGCCCGATCGCCAAGTGGCCACTGCTGGCAGGTGCCCCGTTTTCACTGACCGGCACGTCCTTGCCATAGTGCACTTCCATGCCATTGACGCAGATCGAGGCGAACCCGGTGATGGTGCCAACGATGCCTGTGCCGCCAGTCCCCCCCGGCCGCAGGATCGGTGCACCGGTACCGCCTACCCCACCGTGGCTGCGATCGAAGTAGGTACCGTCCACCCCTTCCGCCACCGCGCCGGTACCCCCTGTACCACCGGGGCGTTGCTGGAGTGGCGCGCCGGTACCACCGACCCCGCCCGACCTGGCCCCGGTACCGCCCACGCCGCCGGGAAACTGCATGCCTGCAGCACCGCCCATACCCACTTCGTCCCGGCTGACACACACCGGCGCCGCAGCCACCTCGACAGGCGCCATCAGGTTCAACCCAAAAACCAGGGCGAGCGTGATGGCACTGAGGCAGCGCGCAAGAAGAGTCATGGGCCGGGTGTCTTCGACGGGTCGGGATCGGTAGCTTCAGTGTAGAAATAAAGCCCGACAGTGATGCGCTGACGTTGCTCGGCGCTAGGCTGATCGGCGCTTTCCAGCTCTGCGGCAAGCCGGCTGAAGGCAAGCAATGTCTGCATGCCATCCTTGGCGACCACCTCACGTACTTGCTCGACACTGGCCTGGCTCAAAGCATCGTAGTGCACACTGCGTTCAAAAAACGGCTGGCCTTCGCCACTGAGGTTGTGCACCGCTGCGCTGGCATGGTCATGCAGGTTGTGGCCGAAGTACGCGGTTTTTTCATCGAAGCCCTTTTGCGGCACGAATGCCTGGGCTTCCAGGTGCACACAATCCTGCTCATCGAGCCGTACCACCCCCAGGCGCAACCATTCATCCAGCACCACCCGGCCGCGGATGTCGGTGCTGACGTTAGCCACCAGCGCATCGAACGAGCAATCGCCACCCACGCTGGCTAACCGCGGCAAGGCCAGTGCCTGGCCAGGCGACGAACAGAAGGGCGCCGTGGTGGTCCAGGTATTGACCAGCTGCGCGCCTAGCGTGATGTTTGCCGGCAGGGCCGCCAGCGCTGTATCGCCCTCGCTGCGCAGCCGTCGCACATCCTTGCGATGCACACCTGTAAGCAGGCTGATGCGGCTGTCGGTTGGGGCGGTGTCGTTCAGGCGAAACTCGCGATGGGCCACGTCGACGAAGACTTCCTTGAGCAAGTCGGCGAACACCGTGTAGGTAACCCCCTTGCGCAGCATCAGACGCACCAAAGGGCGCATGACACGCCGCAATGCGTTCAACATCGAGGGGGGTAAGGCGGGCGATTGCATTGAGCGTATTCCTTGACAGATGAATCCTGCTCATACAAAACCCGTCCGCTGGGTTTTGTACGGGCCACTTCGGATCAGCGCCAATCAGCTTCTGCTGTTGTCATCACCCGGTTCGCCACCCACATGGTTGCCGTGATCATCGCCAGGTTCACCACCAACATGATTGCCGTGATCATCGCCAGGCTCGCCGCCGACATGATTGCCATGATCATCCCCGGGCTCACCGCCAACATGGTTGCCATGATCGTCACCGGGCTCACCGCCAACGTGGTTGCCGTGATCATCACCGGGCTCACCGCCCACGTGATTGCCATGATCGTCACCTGCTTCAGCATGATTACTGCTGCGCCCAGAGTTCGAGTTGCCGTCGTGGCCGCTACCACTGTTGCCAGCATGGCCACCGCCGTCGCCTCCACTGCCGTGGCCGCCGCCGCTGCCACTTCCACCGCCACCACCGTGGCCACCGCCGCCGCCACTTCCGCCACCACCACCGTGGCCACCGCCACCGCCGCTTCCGCCACCACCACCGTGGCCACCGCCACCGCCGCTTCCGCCACCACCACCGTGGCCACCACCGCCGCCACCGTGTC
Organism: Pseudomonas sp. NY11955; assembly: GCF_048068035.1. Lineage (NCBI taxonomy): Bacteria > Pseudomonadati > Pseudomonadota > Gammaproteobacteria > Pseudomonadales > Pseudomonadaceae > Pseudomonas > Pseudomonas sp. NY11955. Next base: position 31,638 of record NZ_JBLUPS010000012.1, on the reverse strand, counting down.
CACCACCTCCCCCGCCGCCATCTTTGGCGTAGGCACTTGAGCCATGCGAGATCGAGTCAGGGATCAAGACAATGGATGTCGATAGCACGCCAGCTACGGCAACCGCGAGTAGAGCCTTTTTGAACAGCAGGTGGATTTGCATAGTCCGTCTCCAGGTCTTCGCCACGAGAACGCCAAATCAGTCAGGAATTCTGTTTTCAGATTTTTCTTTTCTTTGCGTGGGATTTTTTCCCACGCTTAATTAATAGACCTCCACACCCCTGGCATCAAGCGCTGGGAGAACAAGCCGACCGGTGGTTGGGCTGCTATGTTTTCTCTATCGCCACGGAGGACCACCGGCATGCCTGCGCTACTAACGCTGCAAACCCCGCGCTTGTGCGACTACAGCGAGCTGGTACAGGTTTGGGAGGACTCCGTGCGCGCCACCCACGACTTCCTCCCGGATGGCTACATCCTGCTGCTGCGCGAACACGTGCTGCGCCGCTACCTTGACGCAGTGATGCTGATTTGCTGCAAGGACCGCCAGCGGATCTGTGGTTTCGCCGGAGTCGCCAACGGGCGGGTAGACATGCTGTTCGTCGCACCAGGCTACCGTGGCCAAGGGGTAGGCAAGCGCTTGCTGCGCTATGCCATCAACGAACTCAATGCCGAGCACCTGGACGTCAACGAACAGAACCCACAGGCGCTGGGCTTCTACCTGCATGAAGGTTTCGAGGTGATCGGTCGCTCGGAAACCGATGGCCTGGGCCAGCCCTATCCTCTGCTGCACATGAGACTGGTGCGTAGCGGGCCTTGAGGCAGCGTCTGAATGTGCCGTGCTATGTATCCAAAATGGCGCATCTGACACAGATTCCCATCATCAATCGCGTACGGGCAGGTACAATGGAGGCTTTCCCTGCCTTGCGAATTGCCCCATGTCCGAACCCGTCCGCCTGTCCAAACGCCTCATCGAGCAGCTTGGCTGCTCCCGCCGCGAGGCCGAGCTGTACATTGAAGGAGGCTGGGTAACGGTCGATGGCGTGGTGGTCGAGCAGCCGCAGTTCAAAGTCGAGCAGCAGCGCGTCGAGCTGCTGCCGGGCGCCCGTGCCGAAACCCTGCAGCCGGTGACCCTGCTGCTGAACCAGCCAGCCACCATGGACAGCGAAACCGCGCGCGCCAGCATGAACATGGGCAACCTCAGCGAAACCCACCGTGAAGGCGTACGCGCCCTGCACGGGCATTTTGCCCGGCAGGACTGCGTGGCGCCGCTGGAGCGTGGCGCCAGCGGCCTGCAGGTGTTCACCCAGGACTGGCGGGTAACCCGCAAGATCGAGGCGGACCTGCGTCGCCTGGAGCAGGAATTCGTCGTTGAAGTGCGTGGCGAGACCACGCCTCAGGCGCTGGAGCGCCTGGCGCGCGGGGCCATGCGCAATGACCGCGAACTGCCCAAGGCCAAGGCCAGCTGGCAGAACGAGACCCACCTGCGCATGGTGTTGAAAAACCCGCAACCCGGGCAAATTGCCGAGCTGTGCGCCTACCTGCGCCTGGAGCTGGTAAGCATGCGCCGCATTCGCCTGGGCGGCGTGTCGATGGGCAAGCTGCCGCTGGGCCAATGGCGCTACCTGGCCACTACCGAACGTTTCTAAGCAATGCGCCGCGCCGGAATGCGCGGCACCTGAACAGGATTCTGCAGCAATGAACCACAACGACGTCCTGCGCAGCCTGCGCTACATGCTCAAGGTGAACGACGCCAAGATGGCCGAAATCATCGGGCTCTCCGGCCTTGAGGTGCATCCTCTGGTGCTGGCCACCTACCTGAAAAAAGAAGAAGAGGAAGGCTTCGTGCGCTGCCCGGAGCGAGTGATGGCGCACTTCCTTGACGGCCTGGTGATCCATCGCCGCGGCAAGGACGATAGCCGCCCGCTGCAACCGGTCGAGCTGCCGGTAACCAATAACCAGATCCTCAAGAAGCTGCGGGTAGCCTTCGAACTCAAGGAAGATGACCTGCACGCGATCCTCAAGTCGGTCAACTTCCCGGTCAGCAAGCCAGAGCTCAGCGCGCTGTTCCGCAAGGCTGGCCACGATAACTACCGCCCATGCGGCGACCAGTTGCTGCGCAACTTCCTCAAGGGCCTGACCCTACGCGTGCGCGGCTGAGTGGCCATGCAGCATACGGTTGCCCCGGTCGGCATCGTCCGCTCCTGCTTCAAGGAAAAGTTCGCCATTCCACGCCAGCCGCAGCTGGCGCCTGCCGCCCGTGGGGTGCTCGAACTGCTGCCGCCGTTCGATCAGGGTGATGCGGTCGAGGGCCTGGAACAGGTCAGCCATGTCTGGCTGCTGTTCCTGTTCCACCAGGCCCTGGAGGACAAGCCGCGCCTGAAGGTGCGGCCACCGCGCCTGGGCGGCAACAAGAGCATGGGGGTGTTCGCCACCCGCGCCACCCACCGGCCCAATGGCATCGGCCAGTCGGTGGTCCGCCTGGAGGGTGTGGAGCCCGGGCGCCTGTTGCTGTCCGGGATCGACCTGCTCGACGGCACGCCGGTGCTGGACATCAAGCCCTATGTGCCCTACGCCGACAGCATCGCTGGCGCCAGCAACCAGATGGCCCATGCAGCGCCTGTGGCAATTGCCGTGCAGTGGGCCGACAACGCCCTGCCCCAAGCCCGCGAGCATGCGTTGCGCCTGGCCGAGCCGCTGGTGGAGCTGATCGAGCAATGCCTGGCGCAGGACCCACGGCCGGCCTACCAAGTGCCACCGGCCGAGCGGGTGTACGGGGTGAAGTTCTGGGATGTGCAGGTGAGGTGGCATTACCCGCAGCCGGACTTGATCCGGGTATTGGAGGTTGTGCCGGCCTGACGCGAAGGCCGCGCATGAAAAAGGCGACCCTAGGGTCGCCTTTTTCGTTTTACCGCAGCGCGATCAGCGAGCCGGGCCTTCAGCCACGCCCAGGTCGTCGGTCGGACGGGTATCGACCAGCGGTGCACCACCGGAGGCCAGCTCCGAAGCCAGCTTGTCGTTGTCCATTTCCTTGACCCACTTGGCCACGACCACGGTGGCAACGGCGTTGCCCACCAGGTTGGTCAGGGCGCGGGCTTCGGACATGAAACGGTCGATGCCGAGGATCAGCGCCAGGCCGGCAACCGGCAGGTGGCCAACGGCCGACAAGGTCGCGGCCAGGACGATGAAGCCCGAACCGGTAACGCCGGCAGCACCTTTGGAAGCCACCAGCAGCACCAGCAGCAGGGTGATCTGGTGCGTGATGTCCATGGTGGTGTCGGTGGCCTGAGCGATGAACACCGCAGCCATGGTCAGGTAGATCGAGGTGCCGTCGAGGTTGAACGAGTAACCGGTCGGGATAACCAGGCCGACTACCGACTTCTTGGCCCCCAGGCGTTCCATCTTGGCCAGCATGCGAGGCAGGGCCGACTCCGAGGACGAAGTACCCAGCACGATCAGCAGTTCTTCACGGATGTAGCGGATCAGCTTGAGCACGCTGAAGCCGTGGGCGCGGCAGATACCGCCCAGCACCACCAGCACGAACAGCAGGCAGGTGATGTAGAAGCAGGCCATCAGGTAGCCCAGCTGCACCAGCGAGCCAACACCGTACTGGCCGATGGTGAAGGCCATGGCACCGAAGGCGCCGATCGGGGCCAGCTTCATGATCATGTTGATGATGTTGAACATGACATGGGCGAAGCGGTCGATCATGTCCAGCACCGGCTTGCCGTAGCTGCCCAGGCGGTGCAAGGCGAAGCCGAACAGCACCGAGAACATCAGCACTTGCAGGATGTCGCCGTTGGCGAAGGCGCCGACCACGGTGTTGGGGATGACATTGAGCAGGAAGCCCACGGTGGTCTGCTGCGCGCCGGCGGCGGCGTAGGCAGCCACGCTGCTGGCGTTCAGGGTGCTGACGTCGATGTGCATGCCAGCGCCTGGCTTGACCACGTTGACGACGACGAGGCCGATGATCAGGGCGATGGTGGAGACGATTTCAAAGTACAGCAGCGCGTAGCCGCCGGTCTTGCCAACCGACTTCATGCTCTGCATGCCGGCGATGCCGCTGACCACGGTGCAGAAGATGATGGGCGCGATGACCATCTTGATCAGTTTGACGAAGCCATCACCCAAGGGTTTGAGGGCAACGCCGGTTTCCGGGTAGTAGTGGCCGAGCAGGATGCCGATGGTGATGGCGACCAACACCTGGACATACAGGGATTTGTACAGCGGCTGACGTGTCGTCATGGCTAATTTTCCTCAAGTGTGCCGGTTCACCCTTCCCAGGGTGATGGGGCACCTGAATCGCTAACCCTCCTGCACCTGGAGGGATTTGTCGTTGTGTTCGAGCTGCCTGGGCAGGCCTCTGCGAAGATCAATAGCAAGGGTGGTGCCAAAATGCCCATGAAGGGTGCAGGGGCCGTATTTGCTAGGGATTCATGCCCAACGACGGGGCGATTTTTCTGAGGAAGGCTGGCGGATTTCCGCCCTGTGGCGGGATTTGTACAAGGGGAATGGCGGGAATCCGCCCGCGGCGATCTGCCTGTGCCTGCCCTTTCGCGGGCTTGCCCGCTCCCACAGTCCCGCGCGACCTGTGGGAGCGGGCAAGCCCGCGAAAGGGTCGATACAGACTCTGAATCACTCCAGATTGAAGGTGATCCTGAACGCCGCGCCACCCAGCGGCGAATCCCCAAGGCTCAGCTCGGCGTCATAGCTGTCGACGATATCCTTGACCACCGCCAACCCGATGCCCTGCCCCGGGTGCTGACTGTCCAGCCGCTCGCCGCGTTCCAGAATGCGCTCACGCTGGTCGGCCGGTACCCCCGGCCCATCGTCCTCAATGCACAAGGTCAATTGCCCTGGCGCCTGCTCCAGGCTCACCCGCACCTGGCCCAGGCTCAGCCGGTAGGCGTTTTCCAGCAGGTTGCCGAGCATTTCCAGCAGTGCGCCCTGCTCCATCGGCACCTGCGCCGCATCGGGCAACGCCAGCACCACATCCACCCGTTTGTCCCGGTAAACCTTTGCCAAGGTGCAGCACAGGCTATCGAGCAACGGCCGCAGCAACACGCTGTGGCGCACCAGGCCACTCTTGCGCAGACTGGCGCGTTGCAACTGGTAGTCGATCTGCTGGCTCATGCGCTCGATCTGGCTTTGCAGCACCCGCGCCTGCTCGCGCTCGCCGCTGCGCTGCTGCAGACTTTCACCCACGCCCTGCAGCACGGCCAGCGGCGTCTTCAGGCTGTGCGCCAGATCGTCCAGCGAATCACGGTAGCGCGTGCGTTGTTCACGCTCGCTGCGCAACAGCCGGTTGAGCGAGCGCGTCAAGCGCAGCAGTTCGCGCGGGTGCTCGCCACTCAGGCCATCGCGCGCGCCCGATTCCACCTCGTCCAGCTCGTGACTGAGCCGGCGCAACGAGCGCAGGCCCCAGGTCAGGCCAGCCCACAGCAGCACCATCAGCGCCAGCAATGCTGCGCCAAAACCCAGGTAGAGCTTTTCGCGCAGGCCATTGAGGGTAGCCTTGTACTCACTCAGCGGTTGCAGGGCGACAATGCTGTAGGCGGCGCTCTGGCCACCCAGCAGCTTGATCTCGACGTCGTACACGAAGAACTCTTCGCCGTCGGCCTGGTGAATGCGGGCGAATTCATTGCCGCGCCCATCGTAGCGTGGGCGGTAGTTGATGTGCCGGTCCGCGGTGGCACGCGATTGCCAGACCAGGTTTCCATCGCGGTCGAAAATATAGCCAAGCAGCCCGGTGTACGGCAGGTTGTAGCGCTCGTCCGGCAGCAGCGCAGGCATCCGCAACTGGCCCTGTTCGATACGCGCGGCGGAAATCAGCGTGGTCACGTCCGAGGCCAGGCGCTGCTCGATCGATTCCTGCAGGGCCAAGCTGAAGGCCTTCTGCAAGGCAGGCAGCAGTGCCAGCATGAACAGCAGCGCCAGCACTGCGGCGGCCAGCATCAGGCGCACCCGCAGCGAGCGCATCATCGGCAGCGCTCGGTGAACAGGTAGCCCAGGCCGCGCACGGTGTCGATGGGTTTGAAGCCGTGTTCGCCCTCGAGCTTGCGGCGCAGGCGGCCGACCAGCACTTCGATGACATTGGGGTCGCGCTCCTCGTCCCCCGGGTACAGTTGCTCCATCAGGCGATCCTTGGCCACCACCTGCTGATGATGGCGCATAAGGTATTCGAGAATGCGGTATTCGTAGGCGGTCAGTGCCAAGGGCTGTTCGTCGAGGGTCGCCTGCTTGCGATTGAGGTCGAGCACCAGGGGCCCTGCGGCGATGGTCGACTGGGTAAAGCCGCTGGAGCGGCGCAACAGGGCATTGAGCCGCGCCTCCAGCTCTTCGAACTGGAACGGCTTGACCAGGTAGTCGTCGGCCCCGGCGGCCAGGCCCTCGACCTTGTCCTGCCAGTTGCCACGGGCGGTGAGGATGAGAATGGGGAACGTCTTGTCCTGGCTGCGCAGGCGCGTGATCAGCTCCAGGCCACTGATGCCTGGCAGGCCCAGGTCGATGATTGCCAGGTCGAAGTGGTACTGCTCCGCCTGATACAGCGCCTCCTCGGCGTCGGCGACCGCTTCGACCACATGGCCGCTTTCGCCCAGGCGGGTGTAGAGGTGATGGCGAAGCAGGGCTTCGTCCTCGACCACCAGCAGTTTCATGTGCAGCTCCTTAATTGGTATGGCCTGTGCCGGCCTCTTCGCAGCACAAGGCTGCTCCTACAGGAATGTCACCCCGTAGGAGCAGCCTTGTGCTGCGAAAGGGCCGGCACAGGATAACGCGGCTCGCTCGTCAGAACTTGTAGGAAGCAGCCAGGTAAGTCTGCGCGCTGCTGGTCAGGCGCAGGGTGCCGTCCTTCGGCCCGTCATGCGCGCCCACTTCGGTTGCGGCATTGGTACGCAAGTAACGGTAGCCCAGTTCGACCGAGGCCTTGTCGGTGATGTCCTGAATCACACCGGCCTGCAGACCGTAGGCATAACCGTAGTCGGTATCCCGGCTGGCGCCTGGCGAGTCCTGGGTGAGCTTGGTCACGCCCAGGCTGCCACCGCCGAACAGCTTGGTGGTATCCCCCACCGGCAGGAACAAGTCATAGCTGCCCAGCAGGTTTTCCTGGCGCAACTTCAGGCCGCTGTGGTCGCCCGAGACGTTGTCATAGGTCATGTAGTAGCGGCCTTGGTCATTGATCTTGCCCACACGCACGCCCCAGGTGTCATCCTTGCCGATGATCCCGTCGGCATTGAGGTGGTCGGTGTTGCGCTGCAGCAGGCCGGATTTGCGAACCTTGTCGCTGGTCTGGCCATAAGTCAGGCTGGCGAAGTTGTCGTCCGCGGCCTGGGCGGTGGTGATGCCAGCGGCACAGACGGCCATGGCGGCAAGCAGGGTATTGAAGGTTTTCATGGCTGGGTACTCCAGTTTGGTGCGCTGTTTCGGTCTGGAAGCTAGAGTAAGCAGGGCACCCTGAACCGCGACTGAACCCTGGCTGAACCCCGGCTGAACGAACCGATTGCAGAACAAGGAGTAGTGACCCATGCGTGCCCTGCTGGCCTTGACCCTGATGTGCAGCGCCGTCTTCGCCCAAGCGGCAGTACAAACCCGTGAGATCCCCTACCAGGATGCCGACGGCAATCGCCTGGTCGGCTACTACGCCTACGACGATGCGGTCGAGGGCAAGCGCCCCGGCATTGTTGTGGTGCATGAATGGTGGGGGCTGAACGACTATGCCAAACGCCGCGCCCGCGATCTGGCGGCGTTGGGCTACAACGCGCTGGCCATCGATATGTATGGCGACGGCAAGCACACCGAACACCCCCAAGACGCCCAGGCGTTCATGGCCGAGGCGATGAAAGACCCGGCAGCGGCAGCCAGGCGCTTTGACGCTGGCCTCGAGCTGCTGAAGCTGCAACCGAACACCAACAAGCATGAACTGGGGGCTGTCGGCTATTGCTTCGGTGGCAAGGTGGTCCTGGATGCCGCGCGGCGCGGCGAGAAACTGGACGGCGTGGTGAGTTTCCATGGCGCACTGGCCACCCAGACTCCGGCAAAACCTGGCGTGGTGCGTGCCGACATCCTGGTCGAGCATGGTGCGGCGGACAGCATGGTCACTGCCCAGCAGGTCGAAGCGTTCAAGGCAGAAATGGACGCGGCCAAGGTCAACTATCAGTTCGTCAGCATTGAAGGCGCCAAGCATGGGTTTACCAACCCCGATGCCGACCGATTGAGCCATGGCGAGCACGGCGGGCCGGACATTGGCTACAACAAGGCGGCTGATGAGAGCTCTTGGGCGGATATGCAGGCGTTTTTCAAGAAGGTGTTCAAGTAAAGATTGTCGGGGGCCGCCTTGCGGCCCATCGCCGGCGATCCCACCTCCCACACCGCCGCTGCGGCTGGCACAATAGCCCCATGAACACACTCCCCGCCTGCTGCGCCCCGCTCCAGCACCATTGGCCCCTGCCCCGCCCACTCCCCGGCGCGGTGCTGGTCAGTTGCGCCTTCGACCCTACCCTCCTGGCACCTGACGACTTCCAGCGTGCCGGCATCGTGCCCAGCGCCAGCCTGCAACGCTCGGTGGCCAAGCGCCAGGCCGAGTACCTGGCGGGTCGTGTATGTGCCCGCGCCGCACTGCAGCGCCTGGACGGCCGCGACTACGTGCCAGGTACCCATGAGGACCGCTCCCCCATCTGGCCTGCCGGTATTCATGGTTCGATCACCCATGGCAAGGGCTGGGCCGCCTCGGTGGTCGCCGCCGAGGACAGTTGCCAAGGCCTGGGGCTGGATCAGGAAACCCTGCTGGATGACGAACGCGCCGAGCGGCTGATGGGCGAAATACTCACCCCGCCCGAGCTGGAACGCCTGGACCGGCGCCAGCTCGGGCTGACAGTCACCTTGACCTTCTCGTTGAAGGAAAGCCTGTTCAAGACGCTTTACCCGCTGACCCGCCAGCGTTTCTACTTCGAGCACGCCGAAGTGCTCGACTGGTCCGCCGAAGGCCTGGCACGCCTGCGCCTGCTTACCGACCTGTCGCCTCAGTGGCGGCATGGCGCAGAACTGCAGGGCCAGTTCTGCGTGCAGGACGGCCACCTGCTCAGCCTGGTAAGCGCCTGACCTTCACTGCGGCGCCTGCTGCCGTGGCCAGTTCAGGCTGAAGCAGGCGCCCCCCAACGCGACACTGCGCCCCACCGTAGCCCGACCCGCGTGCCAGTAGATGATCCGCCGTACGATCGACAAGCCCAGGCCATGCCCACCCGAGGCACGGGTACGGCTGTCATCGAGGCGGGTGAAGGGTGTGAAGATGCGGTCCCAGACACCCTCGGGGATCCCGGGGCCGTCATCCTCCACATCGATGCGGCAGCGTTGCTGCCCCAGTTGATAGCTCAGGCGTACTTCGGACTCGGCATGGCGCATGGCATTGCCGACCAGGTTCTGCAGGGCCCGGTGCAGGTAACGCGGCTCGGCCTCGACCCAGGCGCCTTCAGCATCCGCGCCCTGGCAGTCGCCGCGTACCACCCGCACCTCGGCACGCAACGGTGCCAGCTCTTCGATCACCCGGTCGAGCAAGGCATCCAGGTCGATCCGCTGGAACTTCAAGGCTGGCGCGCCCTGCTCCAGACGGGCGTAGGTCAGCATCTCGTCGACCAGCTTGTCGAGGTCCTGAATGTCACCGTCCATGCCGGCCAGGTGCTTGGCGCGGGCTTGCTCGGTGGTCGCACTTTCGATCATCTCCAGGCCAAAGCGCAGGCGCGCCACGGGCGTGCGCAGCTCGTGGGACACCGCCCGCACCAGCTCGCGCTGCATGGTCAGCGAGCGCTGCAGGTGCTCGGCCATGCCATTGAAAGCAGCCGCCAGGCGCCCTACCGAATCAGCGTCGCCGGCCGGTACGCGGGTGTCCAGGCTGCCCTGGGCGATGCGCGTGGCGGCAATTTCCAGGCCCGACACCCGGCGCTCCAGCTGACGCACCAGCAGGTAGACAACCAGGCCGATCAGGCACAGGCCAAGGAAGGCAATCAGGATCAGCAACTGCGGTGGGTACGGGTTGAGTTGGTACAACGGGCCGATTTCCAGCACCCAGGGCGAGCCCGTCAGCCCGGCGAACACACGGATCGAATCGCCATCCTTGCCCAACGCCATCACCGTGTCGCCCTCCTCGACTCGGCGCCGCTGGTCATCGTCCAGGCTGACCCGCTCGATACGTTGCAGGGCGACACCAAAGCCGAAACCCTTTTCCTGCTTGAGCTGGGCCAGGCGCTGCTGCTGCTCGGTCACCGGATAGCGCACCAGTTCGTCAGCCAATAGATAGAGGGTGGCCCGCGCCAACTGCTCGCTGATCTGTTTGATCTGCGCGACCAGCATCAGGTCTTCCTGGCCGACCTTGCGCAGCACTTGCGCCGCATGCGGGCCAGTCTTCTCGACCACCACCAGGCCACGGTACAGGCGTGCCCGCTGGCCACCGTCGAGGCTGCGCGCCGTCATCGGCTGCAGCGCCAGCGGCACGCCAAGCAGGCGCTCCCAGATCAGCAGCGAGCGCTTGCGTTCGGTTTCATTCTGCATCGCCAGGTTGTCGGCCATCAGGCTGAAGGTGCCCTGGGCCAGGCCCTCGCGGTGCTGGGCGACGCGCACTTCGTTGACCAGGTGCAGGCTGAGCACGCCAAGCAGGGCCACCAGCACCAGCACGGCCAGCATACCGCCATAGATGCGCAGGAAGATCGAGTTGTTCATGGCGTTTCGCCGACAAACAGGTAGCCCTTGCTGCGCAGGGTCTTGATAAGCCGCGGCTGCAGCGGGTCATCGCCTATCTTGGGGCGAATTTTCGAGATGCGAATGTCGATGGAGCGGTCTTGCCCGTCGTAGCCCACACCACGCAGCGCGGTGAAGATCTGCTCGCGAGTCAGCACCCGGCCGGCGTTGCTGGCCAGCAGCCAGAGCAGGTCGAACTCGGCGCCGGTCAGCTCGATCAGCTGCTCGCCCAGGCGCGCCTCGCGCAAGCGGTTGTCGATGCGAAGCGCACCGAAGGCCAGGTCCTGGCGCTTGCTGTCCACGGCTTCGCTGCGGCGCAGCAGGGCCTGGATGCGCGCTAGCAGCAGGCGTGGGCGCACCGGTTTGCAGACATAGTCGTCAGCCCCCAGGTCCAGCCCCTGGACCTGGTCGAGTTCGTCGCTGCGGGCGGTGAGCATCAGGATTGGGCCAAGGTACTGACTGCGCACTCGGCGGCAGATGCTCAGGCCGTCCTCGCCGGGGAGCATGAGGTCGAGAATGACCAGGTCGGGCTGGCTGTCGACGATGCGCCGCGCGGCGCGGGCCCCATCGCCCTCGACACTGACCTCGTAGCCGTTGGCCTGCAGGTACTCGGCGGTGAGTTCGGCCAGACGCTGGTCGTCTTCGACGATGAGAATGCGCGGGGTGGAGTGGTCCATGGCCTCTGCCTTTACTTATTGTTCTTGTTTTGCTGTACCGGCCTCTTCGCAGCACAAGGCTGCTCCTACAGGAGAGCGGCGCACCTTGTAGGAGCAGCCTTGTGCTGCGAAGAAGCCAGCACAGGCAACATACCCCTTTAACCTAAAAGCAACATCACAGCCGGATACTACGTCCCGCCCCCGGCACTGCCAACCCGCCCGCGGCCCCCTCGACTGAACCGTTTTTTGTGATAGGGTTCGCGCCCGCAAAAAACTGCCCCGGGGCACCAAGGCGCAGAAAAATACTGCAAACCACTTGGCACAAGGCCTACAGCGAATACCCACCATTCACTCACAAAGTACACACACGTTATCCACAGGCGCTCGCCTTGCAAAGCCCCCAATACCGCATTATCTTGTATCCCGATCGCAGCGAACCACTAGATATAGGGGTTCGTGCAAAATCACACACAAAAGTCAACCCGCAAGATCAAGCGATTTTCCGGGTGGAACTTCAAGTGATTTCAGCAGCCAAACCGCTCCTGCGGAGGCGACCGAGGCAAGCCCTTCCAGGGCCTTGTTCGGGCATGGGTGTTGCAGGCCAGGCCTGGCATCCATCAGCAACAGTTTTTGGGCCTTGCCCAGAACCTTTGACTTCGGCCAGGGAGCGGCAAGCCATTGCCCTTTATTCCTGAGTCTGTCCCGAAGTCGGTACGCCCGCGCGGGCGGATGCGCATGCGTTGCGCATCCCCGTGAGGCCATCGAGCAAGTGGACGGAACGGTGGGCGCCCAAAAGGCGCCTGAACAATATAGAAACTGTGGAGACACCCACCCATGCAAACCGACACAACTCGCGAGAACCCGCAGGCCAAGGTGCCGCAGGCCGCCGATTCCAACCAGGATCTGGCCGCCACCGCCCCCGGCCAACTGCGCGTGATCAAGCGTAACGGCACTGTCGTCCCTTACACCGACGACAAGATCACCGTGGCCATCACCAAGGCGTTCCTCGCAGTTGAAGGCGGCACCGCCGCCGCTTCGTCGCGCATCCACGACACCGTCGCGCGCCTGACCGAACAGGTTACCGCCACGTTCAAGCGTCGCATGCCATCGGGTGGCACCATCCACATCGAAGAAATCCAGGACCAGGTCGAACTGGCCCTGATGCGCGCCGGCGAGCAGAAAGTTGCCCGCGACTACGTAATCTACCGCGACCAGCGTGCCAAGGAGCGTGCTACCCGCGCCAACACCGATGCCGTGGTCGAGCCGCACCCGACCATCCGCATCACCCTGGCCGACGGCAGCCTGGCCCCCCTGGACATGGCCCGCCTGAACACCATCATCAGCGAAGCCTGCGAAGGCCTGGCCGAAGTCGATGGCGACCTGATCCAGCGCGAAACCCTGAAGAACCTGTACGACGGCGTGGCCATCAAGGACGTCAACACCGCCTTGGTGATGACCGCCCGTACCCTGGTCGAACGCGAGCCGAACTACTCGTTCGTCACCGCCCGCCTGCTGATGGACACCCTGCGCGCCGAAGGCCTGGGCTTCCTGAACGTGGCCGACAGCGCTACCCACCACGAGATGGCCGACCTGTACGCCAAGGCCCTGCCGGCCTACGTCGCCAAGGGTATCGAGTTCGAACTGCTGAACCCGGCCCTGGCCGACTTCGACCTGGAAAAACTGGGCAAGGCGATCAACCACGAGCGCGACCAGCAGTTCACCTACCTGGGCCTGCAAACCCTGTACGACCGCTACTTCATCCACAAGGATGGCGTGCGCTTCGAGCTGCCGCAGGTGTTCTTCATGCGTGTGGCCATGGGCCTGGCGCTGGAAGAGAAAGACAAGGAAGCCCGTGCGATCGAGTTCTACAACCTGTTGTCGTCGTTCGACTACATGGCCTCGACCCCAACCCTGTTCAACGCCGGCACCCTGCGCCCGCAACTGTCCAGCTGCTACCTGACCACCGTGCCGGACGACCTGTCGGGCATCTACCACGCGATCCACGACAACGCCATGCTGTCGAAATTCGCCGGTGGCCTGGGCAACGACTGGACCCCTGTACGTGCGCTGGGCTCCTACATCAAGGGCACCAACGGCAAATCCCAGGGTGTGGTTCCGTTCCTGAAAGTGGTCAACGACACCGCCGTTGCCGTCAACCAGGGTGGCAAGCGCAAAGGCGCCGTGTGTGCCTACCTGGAAACCTGGCACCTGGACATCGAAGAGTTCATTGAGCTGCGCAAGAACACCGGTGATGATCGCCGTCGTACCCACGACATGAACACCGCCAACTGGATCCCGGACCTGTTCATGAAGCGTGTCTTCGATGACGGCAAGTGGACCCTGTTCTCGCCTTCGGAAGTGCCAGACCTGCACGACCTGACCGGCAAGGCCTTCGAAGAGCGCTACGAGTACTACGAAGCCCTGACCGAGTACAACAAGATCAAGGTGTTCAAGACCATCCAGGCCAAAGACCTGTGGCGCAAGATGCTGTCGATGCTGTTCGAGACCGGCCACCCATGGCTGACCTTCAAGGACCCGTGCAACCTGCGTTCGCCGCAGCAACACGTGGGCGTGGTACACAGCTCGAACCTGTGCACCGAGATCACCTTGAACACCAACAAGGACGAAATCGCGGTCTGCAACCTGGGCTCGATCAACCTGCCGAACCATATCGTTGATGGCAAGCTGGACACCGCCAAGCTGCAACGCACCGTGAACACCGCCGTGCGCATGCTCGACAACGTGATCGACATCAACTACTACTCGGTGCCGCAAGCGCGCAACTCGAACCTCAAGCACCGCCCGGTCGGCCTGGGCATCATGGGCTTCCAGGACGCACTGTACCTGCAGCACATCGCCTACGGTTCCGACGCTGCCGTCGAGTTCGCCGACAAGTCGATGGAAGCGGTCAGCTACTTCGCGATCCAGGCATCCTGCGACCTGGCCGACGAGCGTGGCGCCTACGAGACCTTCCAGGGTTCGCTGTGGTCCAAAGGCATCCTGCCACTGGATTCGCAACAGATCCTGATCGAGGCCCGTGGCCAGAAGTACATCGACGTCGACCTGAACGAAACCCTGGACTGGGCGCCAGTGCGTGCCCGTGTACAAAAAGGCATTCGTAACTCGAACATCATGGCCATCGCGCCAACCGCGACCATCGCCAACATCACCGGCGTGTCGCAGTCGATCGAGCCGACCTACCAGAACCTGTACGTGAAATCGAACCTGTCGGGCGAGTTCACCGTGATCAACCCGTACCTGGTCCGCGACCTGAAGGCCCGTGGTCTGTGGGACTCGGTCATGATCAACGACCTGAAGTACTACGACGGTTCGGTGCAGCAGATCGAGCGTATCCCGCAAGAGCTGAAAGACCTGTACGCCACTGCCTTCGAAGTCGAGACCAAGTGGATTGTCGACGCCGCTTCCCGTCGCCAGAAGTGGATCGACCAGGCTCAGTCGCTGAACCTGTACATCGCTGGCGCCTCGGGCAAGAAGCTGGACGTGACCTACCGCATGGCCTGGTACCGTGGTCTGAAAACCACCTACTACCTCCGTGCCCTGGCCGCGACCAGCACCGAGAAGTCGACCATCAACACCGGCAAGCTCAACGCCGTTTCCAGCGGTGGCGACAGCGCCCCGGTCCAGGCAGCCGGCCCTGCGCCAGTGCCGAAGGCCTGCGCGATCGACGAGCCTGACTGCGAAGCCTGCCAGTAAGGCCTGAATGCCGCGCGGGGCGCCTACGGGTGCCCCGCGCGGCTTTTTTGTACCCGCGCCTCAGAGAAACCTCGCCCCTTACCGGCGCTGAGGCCGGAACCGTTAAAAACACCATATGATGTGCCTTTAAATTTAAACTGGCACAACATATAGGTTGGCGCTACACTCTCCCCCCGTACCAAGCGACACGATTCACGTGAACGGAAGCACGCCATTTCGGTCGAAAAAGTTACCCTCGCCCGCAAGACTCGCGCCCCGATCGAAGGTGAATTCCGATATACTTTGCGCCCTCTGAAAAGAGCACCATTCAATTGTCCTGGCCCCTCACTGAGGCCTGGCCAGGACAAGCCAGAACACATTCAGATGTAAACGAGAGTCAGCCTCTCGAGCTGTCCATTCGCCGTTACGGCCTTGCGTCAGGCATCACATTCTTAAAATCCAACCGGTTGCCCCAGGGCGACCCTCAAGCAGGAGCCAAACCATGCTGAGCTGGGACGAATTCGACAAAGAAGACGGCGAAGTAGCCGCCAAAGGCAACACCCCTGCGCAGGCCGCTGCCGCCGCCACCCTCGACAAGCTCGACAGCGCCGGTGGTGCCGCCGCCCTGGAAGCCCGCGCAGCCACCGCCTCTGACTCCGAAGCCGTCAAGCGTGCCAAGGCTGCCCTGGACGCCCTCGACATCGCCGAAGGCCTGGCCGAGCTGGAAGGCTCCTCGGCCCGCGTTGCAGTCGATGAAAAGCGCATGATCAACTGCCGCGCCGACCTCAACCAGCTGGTACCGTTCAAGTACGACTGGGCCTGGCAGAAGTACCTGGACGGCTGCGCCAACCACTGGATGCCGCAAGAGGTCAACATGACCGCCGACATCGCCCTGTGGAAGAGCCAGGACGGCCTGACCGAAGACGAGCGCCGCATCGTCATGCGCAACCTCGGCTTCTTCTCCACCGCCGACTCGCTGGTTGCCAACAACCTGGCCCTGGCTGTGTACCGCCTGATCACCAACCCGGAGTGCCGCCAGTACATCCTGCGCCAAGCCTTCGAAGAGGCGATCCACACCCACGCCTACCAGTACTGCATCGAGTCGCTGGGCATGGATGAAGGCGAGATCTTCAACATGTACCACGAGATCCCTTCGGTCGCGAAAAAAGCCGCCTGGGGCCTGAAGTACACCCGCGCCATCTCCGACCCGGAATTCAACACCGGCACCGTCGAAACCGACAAAGAGCTGCTGCGCAACCTGATCGCCTACTACTGCGTGCTGGAAGGCATCTTCTTCTACTGCGGCTTCACCCAGATCCTGTCCATGGGCCGCCGCAACAAGATGACCGGCGTGGCCGAGCAGTTCCAGTACATCCTGCGTGACGAGTCGATGCACCTGAACTTCGGTATCGACGTGATCAACCAGATCAAGATCGAGAACCCGCACCTGTGGGATGCGGCGATGAAGGAAGAAGCGACCCAGATGATCCTGCAAGGGACCCAGCTGGAGATCGAATACGCCCGTGACACCATGCCACGCGGCGTGCTGGGCATGAACGCGGCGATGATGGAGGACTACCTCAAGTTCATTGCCAACCGCCGCCTGACCCAGATTGGTCTGAAGGAAGAGTACCCAGGTACCAACAACCCGTTCCCTTGGATGAGCGAGATCATGGACTTGAAGAAGGAGAAGAACTTCTTTGAGACGCGTGTGATCGAGTATCAAACGGGTGGTGCACTGAGCTGGGACTGATCGTCCGGGCTGAGCATCGAGAAGGCTGCCGATTGGCAGCCTTTTTTTTTTGCTGGAATCGCTTTGGCGATAGGCGCTCTGAGCTAATGCTGAACCTGCGGATCGACTGTCCTGCACCATCACCCAGGCTACCTTGGCCCCCTGTAGGAGCAGCCTTGTGCTGCGAAGAGGCCGGTAGGGTTAAAGATAATCTTCGACTGCAATGGCCTCTTCGCAGCACAAGGCTGCTCCTACAGGGACTGTGCAAGCCTTGGAGCTTGGGTACGGCGAGTAAAGTCATAGTATGTCCTTGCAAGGATTGTTGTAGAGCCGCTGCGCGTTAATTTCCGGTACTTACCCCGTAATCAATAGGCTATTACGCGTTGACAGCCCACCTCGGGCTTGCTAATAATCGCCCACAGTTGTACGACAACACATAACAAAAACAACAATCAGTGGACGATCCCATGTCGACATCCATCCCGCTACACCCACGCCTGTTGCACACCCCTCTTTCCCCGGCTTGCTCGCGTACACCCACCGGAACCTAGTACCCGGCTACCGCGCATTCACCCTTGGCCCTGACCGGCCCGTTATCTACCCGCCCCTGCCGCAGGCCGCTTGTGCGCGCCCGGTGGACGGGCTGCCACACCCTTCGGGAGCACAACAATAATGAAAATCTGCCACACCCTTCCCTTCGCCCTGCTTGGCGCCGGGGTCATCGCCGGCCTGCCTGGCACCAGCCTGGCCGCGGGCTTTGTCGAGGACAGCAAAGCCACACTCGGGCTGCGCAACTTCTACATCAACCGCAACTTCACCAACCCCAGCAACCCGCAAAGCAAGGCCGAGGAATGGACGCAAAGCTTCATCCTCGATGCCCGTTCGGGCTTCACCGAGGGGCCGGTCGGGTTCGGTGTGGATGTGCTGGGGCTATGGTCGGTCAAGCTCGATGGCGGGGGCGGCACGTATGGCACAGCGTTGCTTCCGCGCCATGACGATGGCAAGCCAGCAGACGACTACGGCCGCCTGGCAGTAGCAGGCAAGGCACGGATCTCCAAGACCGAACTGAAAATCGGCGAGTGGATGCCGGTGCTACCGATTCTGCGTTCGGACGATGGGCGCTCGCTGCCACAGACGTTCCGTGGCGGGCAAATCACCTCCAACGAGATCGCCGGGCTGACCTTGTATGGCGGCCAGTTTCGTGGCAACAGCCCGCGTAACGACGCCAGCATGGAAGACATGAGTTACGGCGGCGGCGTGTCTGACCGCTTCAATTTCGTAGGTGGCGAATACAAGTTCAACCAGGACCGCACACTGGTGGGGCTGTGGAATGCGGTGCTCAAGGACGTGTACCAACAGCAGTACTTGCAACTGAGCCACAGCCAGCCAGTGGGTGACTGGACCTTGGGTGCCAACCTGGGCTATTTCCAGGGTGATGAGGACGGCTCCCAACGCGCCGGGCAGCTGGATAACAAGACCTATTCGGGAATGTTTTCGGCCAAGTACGGTGGCAGCACGTTCTGGGTAGGGCTGCAGAAAGTCGATGGCGATACCTGGATGCGGGTCAACGGCACCAGTGGCGGCACCCTGGCCAACGACAGCTACAACTCCAGCTTCGACAATGCCAACGAGCGCTCCTGGCAGGTGCGCCATGACTTCAACTTCGTCACCGTCGGGGTGCCTGGGTTGACCCTGATGAACCGCTATATCAGCGGGCGCGATGTGCATACCGGGTCGATCACCGATGGCAAGGAGTGGGTGCGCGAGACGGAGCTGGCGTATGTGATCCAGAGCGGAGCGTTCAAGGATTTGAGTGTGAAGTGGCGCAACTCGTCGATTCGGCGGGATTACAGCAACAACGAGTTCGATGAGAACCGGTTGATCTTCAACTATCCGTTGTCGTTGCTGTAACAAAGGGCGAACGCGGTCCCTGTGGGAGCGGGCATGCCCGCGAAACCAACAACCCGGTATATGGCACCGGCTTCGCCGGTATTCGCGGGCGCGCCCGCTCCCACAATGAAATGCATAACCCGTCGAAGGCTGTGCATACCTCATTGACAACAGCCAAACCCACCGCCAATAATCAGCATAGTCATACGACAACCTACAACAACTAACAACAAGAGCCGGCCATGACCACTACCCCCCTCAATCGCCTGCTGCTCACTGGAGCCGCAGGCGGCCTGGGCAAGGTCCTTCGCGAACGCCTGCAAGGCTACGCCGAGGTCCTGCGCCTTTCCGACATCAGCCCCATGGCCCCTGCCGCGGGCCCGCATGAAGAAGTCATTGCCTGTGACCTGGCCGACAAGGCTGCCGTGCATGCCCTGGTCGAAGGCGTGGACGCCATCGTCCACTTCGGCGGGGTGTCCACCGAGCATGCCTTCGAAGACATCCTCGGCCCCAACATCTGCGGCGTGTTCCACGTCTACGAGGCGGCGCGCAAACATGGGGTGAAGCGCATCATCTTCGCCAGTTCCAATCACACCATCGGCTTCTACCGCCAGGACGAGCGCATCGACGCCCACTCCCCGCGCCGCCCCGACAGCTACTACGGGCTGTCCAAGTGCTACGGCGAAGATGTGGCCAGCTTCTATTTCGACCGCTACGGCATCGAGACCGTCAGCATCCGCATCGGCTCGTCGTTCCCGCAACCGCAGAACCCGCGCATGCTCTGCACCTGGCTGAGTTATGACGACCTGGTGCAACTGATCGAGCGCGGGCTGTTCACCCCCGACGTTGGCCACACCATCGTCTACGGTGCGTCCGACAACCGCACCGTGTGGTGGGACAACCGCTATGCCGAGCACCTGGGCTATGTGCCCAAAGACAGCTCCGAACCCTTCCGTGCCGCCGTGCAAGCCCAGCCGGCACCCGCCGCCGATGACCCGAGCATGGTCTACCAGGGCGGCGCCTTCGCCGTGGCAGGCCCGTTCAACTGACCCACCTACGCCAGGAGGCACGGCCATGAACTGCGAATTGATCGTCGACGCCCGCAACGGCACTGGCGAAAGCCCCGTGTGGCACCCCGCTGAACAGGCCCTGTACTGGGTCGATATTCCCGCCCGCCAACTGCACCGTTGGCAGGCGGCCGATGGCAAGCACCAGTGCTGGCAGGGCGACGAGATGCTGGCCTGCATCGCCCGCAGCGGTCAGGGCTGGGTGGCGGGCATGGAAAGCGGCATCTTCCACGTCCTGGCCAAGGCCGACGGCAGCCTTGATAGCCGCCTGCTCAGCAGCGTGCAGCACGCCCAGGGCGGCATGCGCTTCAACGATGGACGCTGCGACCGCCAGGGCCGTTTCTGGGCCGGCAGCATGCTGCTGGACATGCAGCAAGGGGCCCACGTGGGCGCGCTGTATCGCCATGATGGAGAAGGCCAGCTGCACCTGCAGCAAGACGGCATGATCGTGCCCAACGGCCTGGCCTTCAGCCCCGACGGCACCCGCATGTACCTGTCCGACTCGCACCCCAACGTGCAAAAGGTCTGGGCCTTCGACTACGACATCGACAGCGGCACGCCGCACAACAAGCGGCTGTTCGTCGACATGCGCGGCTACCCTGGGCGCCCCGATGGCGCGGCCATCGACCAGGACGGCTGCTACTGGATCTGCGGCAACGACGCTGGGCTAATACACCGTTTCACCCCCGACGGCCGCCTGGACCGCTCGCTCGGCGTGCCGGTGAAAAAGCCGGCGATGTGCGCCTTCGGCGGTGCCAGCCTGGACACCCTGTACGTCACCTCGATCCGCCCCACGGGCACAGACCTCAGCGACCAGCCATTGGCTGGCGGGGTGTTTGCCCTCAACCCTGGCACCAAGGGCCTGGAGGAGCCTGCCTACCGGGGCTGAGCGCCCCTTGCCGCACCCACACTTGCACACACGAAACCAGATAATAAAAACCACGGAGTTTCATCATGACATTCAAACGCAAGCTGCTTCTTGCCGTACTCCCCTTCGCCTTCAGCCTGTCCATGCCCGCCTCGGCACTGGACATCAAGTTCGCCGAAATCCACCCGGCGGGCTATCCGACCGTGGTTGCCGAGCAGAACATGGGTAAAAAGCTGGAGGAAGCCAGCAATGGCGACATCACCTTCAAGATGTTCGCCGGCGGTGTGCTGGGCTCGGAAAAGGAAGTGATCGAGCAGGCGCAGATCGGTGCAGTGCAGATGACCCGCGTCAGCTTGGGCATCGTCGGCCCGGTGGTGCCGGATGTGAACGTGTTCAACATGCCGTTCGTGTTCCGCGACCATGAGCACATGCGCAAGATCATCGACGGCGAAATCGGCCAGGAAATTCTCGACAAGATCACCAACTCCGATTTCAACCTGGTGGCCCTGGCCTGGATGGATGGCGGCTCGCGCAGCATCTACACGAAAAAGCCGGTGCGCAGCCTGGACGACCTCAAGGGCATGAAGATTCGCGTGCAGGGCAACCCGCTGTTCATCGACATGATGAACGCCATGGGCGGCAACGGCATCGCCATGGACACCGGGGAAATTTTCAGCGCCCTGCAGACCGGCGTGATCGATGGCGCCGAGAACAATCCGCCGACGCTGCTCGAGCACAACCACTACCAGAACGCCAAGTACTACACCCTCACTGGTCACCTGATCCTGCCCGAGCCGGTCGTGATGTCCAAGACCACCTGGAACAAGCTCAGCCCCGAGCAGCAGTCGCTGGTAAAGAAGGTCGCGCGTGAAGCGCAGATGGAAGAGCGCGTGCTGTGGGACGCCAAGTCCGCCGCCAGCGAGGAGAAGCTCAAGGCCGCCGGCGTGGAGTTCATCAGCGTGGACAAGAAGCCGTTCTATGACGCCACCGCTCCGGTACGCGAAAAATACGGCGCGCAATACGCCGACCTGATGAAGCGTATCGACGCCGTCCAGTAACCGCGCCCCTTCCCGAACGACCTCGGCAGCGCGGTGCTCGCCGCCCTGCCGCTTTGGTGATGCCCATGAAAAACCTGTTTCTGCGTGTGAACGACACGCTGTACCGCACCTGCATCTGGGTCGCTGGCCTGTCGATCCTGGCCATGTCGCTGATCATCCCCTGGGGCATCTTCGCCCGCTACGTGCTCGGTACCGGCGCCAGCTGGCCGGAGCCGGTGGCCATTCTGCTGATGGTGGTGTTCACCTTCGTCGGCGCCGCCGCCAGCTACCGCGCCGGTGCACACATGGCCGTGGCAATGATCACCGACCGCCTGCCTCCCCTGCAGCGCCAGTTGGTGGCGCTACTGGTGCAAGTGCTGATGATTCTGGTGTGCGCATTCATGACCTACTACGGCACCAAACTGTGCATCACCACCTGGAACCAATTTCTGGCATCCCTGCCGGGCGTGCGGGTGGGCATGACCTACGCGCCGATCCCGATCGGTGGCGTGCTGACCCTGGTATTCGTGCTGGAAAAACTCCTGCTGGGCGATCAGAACCACCGCAAGGTGGTGCGCTTCGACCAACTGGAAGAAAACGAAGGAGCGGCATAAATGGATGCGTTCATTCTGTTGGGCAGTTTCATTGCGCTCATCCTGTTGGGCATGCCGGTAGCTTACGCCCTGGGCCTGTCGGCGCTGATTGGTGCCTGGTGGATCGATATCCCGCTGCAGGCGATGATGATCCAGGTGGCCAGTGGGGTTAACAAGTTCTCGCTGCTGGCCATTCCGTTCTTCGTGCTGGCCGGTGCGATCATGGCCGAAGGCGGCATGTCACGGCGGCTGGTGGCATTTGCCGGGGTGCTGGTGGGCTTCGTGCGCGGCGGGCTGTCGCTGGTCAACATCATGGCCTCGACCTTCTTCGGCGCGATTTCCGGCTCGTCGGTGGCCGACACCGCCTCGGTGGGCTCGGTACTGATCCCGGAAATGGAGCGCAAGGGTTACCCGCGCGAGTTCTCCACCGCGGTGACCGTCAGCGGCTCGGTACAAGCGCTGCTGACCCCGCCTAGCCACAACTCGGTGCTGTACTCCCTGGCGGCGGGCGGCTCGGTATCCATTGCCTCGCTGTTCATGGCGGGTGTCATGCCGGGCTTGCTGCTGAGCGCGGTGATGATGGGCCTGTGCCTGCTCTTCGCCAAGAAGCGCAACTACCCCAAGGGCGAAGTGATCCCGATGCGCCAGGCGCTGAAGATCGCCGGTGAAGCGCTGTGGGGCCTGATGGCCATGGTGATCATTCTTGGCGGCATTTTGTCGGGCGTGTTCACGGCGACCGAATCGGCAGCAGTGGCCGTGGTGTGGTCGTTCTTCGTGACCATGTTCATCTACCGCGACTACAAGTGGCGCGACCTGCCCAAGCTGATGCACCGCACGGTGCGCACCATCTCGATCGTGATGATCCTGATCGGCTTTGCAGCCAGCTTCGGCTACGTGATGACGCTGATGCAGATCCCGTCGAAGATCACCACGGCATTCCTGACCCTGTCGGATAACCGCTACGTGATCCTGATGTGCATCAACTTCATGCTGTTGCTGCTGGGCACAGTGATGGACATGGCGCCGCTGATCCTGATCCTTACGCCGATCCTGTTGCCGGTGATCACCGGTATCGGTGTGGACCCAGTGCATTTCGGCATGATCATGCTGGTGAACCTGGGGATCGGGCTGATCACGCCACCCGTGGGCGCGGTGCTGTTCGTCGGCTCGGCCATCGGCAAGGTCAGCATCGAGTCGACGGTCAAGGCGCTGCTGCCATTCTACCTGGCACTGTTCATGGTGCTGATGGCAGTGACCTACATCCCGGCCATTTCGCTGTGGCTGCCTAGCGTGGTGCTGTAAGTAAATTCGGGGGCTGCTCATCGCGGCCCCCTGGCTCTATCTGCAAATGGATCCTGCATATGGCTGTCCCCTCCTCTGCTGCTCCCCTTTTCCCGCGCAAACTGGCAATCGCCCTGCTGGCCCTGCTGGCCTGCTCATTCGCCGGCAACCACATCGCCGCACGCATCGCCTTCGACGACGGCACCGGTGTGCTGCTGGCCATCCTCTGCCGGTCAGGTATCACCTTGCTGGTGCTGGCCTGCTTGCTGTTATGGCAACGTCAGGCACTGGCCCTGCCCACCGGCACCCGACACTGGCAACTGCTGCTTGGCCTGCTGATCGCCACCCAGAGCCTGTGCCTGTACTCGGCGGTAGCACGCATTCCGGTGGCCCTGGCACTGCTGGTGGGCAACACCTTTCCGATGCTGCTGGCGCTGCTCACTTGGGCGCTGGGTGGCGCACGCCCCACCGGCCGCACCGTGCTGTTCATGGGCCTGATCCTGTGCGGCCTGGTGCTGGCACTGGATGTGCCAGCACGCCTGGCCGACAGTGGCACGGCCAACCCGCACTGGGCGACGGGTATCAGCCTGGCCTTCGGCGCCGCCTGCGCCTTCGCCTGCGCCTTGTGGATCACCGACCACAAACTGGCTGCCGTGCGCGGGCCCGTGCGCAGCTTGCTGACCTTGCTGATTGTGTTCAGCAGCATGCTGGTAGCAGGTGCAAGCGGCGTGATGCCATCCGGGTTGTCGCTGCCGGGAAGCAGCAGTGGCTGGGCAGCCCTGGCCAGCCTGGTGGTGCTGTATGGCCTGGCCTTTACCTTGCTGTTCGTCTGCGTACCAAAGCTGAACATGGCCCAGAACGCGCCAGTGATGAACGTTGAGCCCATCGCCACCCTGCTGCTGGGCTGGGCCTTGCTCGACCAGCACCTGAGCACCCTGCAATTGCTCGGTGGCGCCGTGGTGGTGTGCGGCATCGTGCTGCTCACTTACCGCCGGACCAGTTGATTGTTGATTTGAAAGGAGCCTTGAATGGCCGTGACCGAACTGCACCTGCAGGACCGCCTGACCCGCCTGAGCCTGGCCCCGGCACTGGGCGCCAGCCTGGTCAACTGGCAGGTGAAGGCAACCGGGCAGGCGCTGCTGCGCCATTCCGACCCAGCCGCGCTGGCCAGTGGCACCCCACGCCGCCTGGCCTGCTACCCGTTGGCACCCTGGTCCAACCGCATTGCCGAGGGTGGCTTTGCCCGGCCCGAGGGGTGGCAGCCACTGGCAGCGAATACCGAGCATGACCCTTACCCGATTCATGGAAGTGCCTGGCAGCAGCCCTGGCAGGTAGAGCACCACAGTGAACGGCGTGCACGGCTGACACTGGACAGTGCCGTGCCATTTGCCTACCAGGCCACGCTGGATGTGCACCTGCATGAAGGCTGCCTGAACCTGGACCTGCATGTGACGCACCTGGAAGAGCCAGCCACCTGGTTTGGTCTGGGTTTACACCCGTACTTTCCGCGCTACCCCGACACCAAGCTGTACGCCACGGCGCGCAAGGTATGGCTGGCCGAGGATGGGCAGTTGCCGTCCTACCAGGCCAAGGTGCCTGAGCAATGGTGTTTCAATACCCTTGGGCGTTTGCCCGAGACAGGCGTTGACCATGCCTTCAGTGGTTGGCCGGGGGAATGTGTGATCGAACAGCCCAGCGCGGGTTATCGACTGACGTGCAGTGCCAGTGGAGCTGAGCACTTCTTGCTGTTCTGCCCGCAGGGCCAAGGTTTTTTCTGCTTTGAGCCGGTTAGCCACCCGATCAATGCACATCACCTGCCGGGGCGGCCGGGGTTGCGGTTGTTGCAGCGAGGGGAAGCGATGAGCCTGGGGTTCAGGATGCAGTATCAGTCGCTGTAGGAGCAGCCTTGTGCTGCGAATGGGCCGCAAAGCGGCCCCAACGTCTCAGCCTTATGCAAGTGCCTCGGTCGGGTTCTCCATCGCCCTGAGCGAAGCCTCACCCCGCACCTCCCGCGCCACCTTCCACACCAACACCGCCGCCACGATATCGAAGGCGGCCAGCACCACGAACAGCGGGCTATAGCCAATCTGCGTGACCAGCACCCCGAACACCAGGGTGAACACTGCCGCGCCCAGGTACCCGCACATGCCACCCATCCCGGTTGCCGTGGCCACCTGGTCCTTGCTGAACGAGTCGGAAGTGATCGAGTACAACGCCCCCGACAGCGTCTGATGGGCAAAGCCACCGATGCACAGCAACAGGATCGCCGTGTACGGGCTTTCCACCAGGCCGATGCAAGCCGGGCCAATCATGCAGCTGGCACCGAACACCAGCACCATCTTGCGCGAGGTGAACAGCGACACCTTGAAGTAGCGGTGGAACAGCGGGCTGAGATAACCGCCCAGCACACAGCCGATATCGGCAGCCAGGAACGGCAACCAGGCGAACATCGCCACTTCCTTGATGTTCATGTGCCGCTCGGTCATCAGGTACAGCGGAATCCAGGCATTGAAGGTTTGCCAGGCCGGCTCGGAAAGGATTCGCGCCGATGCGATGGCGTAGAAGTTGCGGGTTTTGAAGATGCGTTTCCATGCGCCCTTTTCGCGGGTGTCCTGTTTGAAATGCGCTTCCTGCCCAGCAAGGATGTAGTCCCGTTCTTCGTCACTCAGGCGCTTCTGGTCACGTGGGTGCTTGTACAGCAGCATCCACAGCAGGGTCCAGACAATGCCTGAAGCGCCCACGATGACGAACGCCAATTGCCAGCCGCTGTGCAGGATCGCCCACACCACCAGCGGTGGTGCCAGCAAGGCGCCGAGCGAAGAACCGATGTTGAACCAGCCGATGGCCACCGAACGCTCCTTGGCCGGGAACCACTCGGTAGTAGCCTTGACCCCTGCAGGCAAGCCTGCGGCCTCGGTCATGCCCAGTAGCCCACGCATGAACGCCATGCTTTGCCAACCGCTGGCCAGTGCCGCACCGGCACAGGCCAGCGACCAGGCCATGGCGAACACGGCAAAGCCAAGCTTGGTGCCGATGAAGTCGATGAACCAGCCGGCCACCGGCTGCATGAGGGCGTAACAGATCTGCCAGGCGGCGACGATCTTGGCGTATTGCTCGGTACTGATGGACAGGTCGGTCATCAGGGTGGGGGCAGCCACCGAAAGGGTATTGCGGGCGAGGTAGTTGACGACGAGCCCGGCCGTGACAAGGCTGACCATCCACCAACGGATGCCTTTCATCTTCATGGTTCACCTGAATTTTTGTTTTTAGAGTTGCGGGTGATTGGCGCAATGGCCAGCAAGGGCTATTTGCGACAAATTGTTTCAGGCGAAAGATTGCCATGTCATAGGTCGTCGTACAACATTTATTATTTTCGAAGGTTTTAAACGTTGTTGTACGATCTCAATCCAGTTGCTGGGCTCGCAGCGCCTGCGCCAGCATGTCGATGAAGGCCCTGACCTTGGCCGAACCGTACTTGCTCTCGCGGTGCAATACATGAATGGGCCAGGGCGCTTCTTCATACTCGGCCAGGATCACCTGGAGTTGCCCGCTGGCCAGCTCGTCTGCCACTTGGTAAGACAACAACCGAGCAATCCCCAGCCCACCGCTGGCCGCGGCGATTGCCCCGTCATTGCTGGTTACCGTCAAGCGCGGTTTCATGCGCACCAGGGTCGGCTCTTCGGTCAGCCCGAAGCGCCAGCCGGCCCGCGGCGACAGGTTGGTGGTACCGATCACCGCGTGCCCAGCCAAGTCCGACGGGTGTTTGGGCACACCATGACGCGCCAGATAGTCAGGCGAGGCGCACAGCATGCGCCTCACCCTGCCGACCCGCAGCGCCTTCAACCCGGAATCGGGCAATGGGCCAATGCGCACGGCTACGTCCATACCCTCCTCCACCATGTTCACCACACGGTCCAGGAAGTAGGCGGAAACATCGACTTCCGGGTACTGCTGCAGGTAGCGAACGATGCATGGCATGACGAACTTCTTGCCGAACAGGATCGGTGCGGTCACCGCAAGGTCGCCCTTTGGAGTAGCGTTGATACCGGCGGCGGCTTCATTGGCCTCATGGATACTGGCGAGGATATGCCGGGTGTCCTCCAGATAACGGCCGCCTGCCTCGGTCAGGCGTACGCTGCGGGTGGTGCGCAGCAGCAGCTTGACCCCGAGCTGGTCTTCCAGGGCACTGACGGCACGGGTGACGGCAGCCGGTGAGATGTCCAGGCGGCGAGCGGCAGCGGCGAAGCTTTCCAGTTCGCCAACGGCAACGAACACCTTCATCAGGTGGATCTGGTCCATGCGGGCTCCTGGCAGCGGGGGTGCGGAGATTATCGGATATCCGACGGTTTTGTGCTGCCTGTCCCGGCCCAATCGCCGGGGAAGGTTTGTCAGATATCCAGCACCAGTGCCTGCGCGCCCTCTTCCAGATGTGCCGGCACAGCACAACAGATCAGCACCGATCCCGCCTCCGGCAGCTCTGCCGGTGGGTTTGGGTAATGTACCTGGCCACTGACCAATCTGGTCTTGCAGGTTCCGCACGAGCCGCCCCGGCAACTGAACTCCGGCGCCAACCCACGCGCCTCGGCCAGCTCCAGCAACGAACCGCTACCAGGCGACCAGCGCGCCTCCTTCGCCGAAGCCGCAAAATATACCGGCACTGGCTGGTTCGCAGCGGGTGGCTGTTGCACAGCGGGCTGGCCAGCATCCGTGTGCCGCCGCAGCGTCGAGGGGCCAAAGGCCTCGGCGTGAATCCGCGCATCTGGTACGTTCACTGCGCGCAGGCCTTCATACAATTCCTGAGTAAAACTACCCGGGCCGCACAGGTAGAAGTCGTAGTCGTCCAACGCCAGCGCTGCCTTGACCTGTTCGACACCCAGCCGGCCGACAAACTCGAAATCACGACCGACCAGCGCGTGGCCTTCCGGCTGGCTCAGGGCACGGTGCACGCGCAACAGGCCTGCGGCCTTGCGCTGCAAACTCGCCAGCTCCTGCTGAAACGGCAGGTCGCCCAGGCTGCGTGCGCCATGGAACAAATGAATTCGCCGCGCCTGCCCCGTACTCAACTGCTCGCGCAACATGGCCAGCAGCGGCGTGATACCCACACCCGCGCCAATCAGCACCAGTGGCCGCTTGCTTTGCTGGTCGAGTGTGAAGCTGCCCATCGGTGGGCGCACGTTCAGCACGTCCCCGGCCACGACCCGCTCATGCAAGTACCGCGAGACTGGCCCCTGGGCCTTGACGCTGATACGCATGTAGCCATCGGAGGGTGCGCTGGACAGGCTGTAGGTGCGGATCAGCGCGGCCTCGCCATCGCGCTGCACGTTCACCGGAAGATGCTGGCCTGGCGCAAAAGCCACACGGCTGCCCGCCGGAGGCTCAAGATAGAACGAACGAATATCGCGGCTTTCCTGTTCCACCCGCAACACACGCCAGGCCTGCCATTGGCGCTGTTGCTGGCGTTGCTCCAGGCGCGCGTCGGCCTCGGCCCAGGTGCCGGTCATCAGGCTGGTCGGGGCGTACGCCTTGAACGCCCAACGCAAGGAAACCGCAGCCGGGCGCCACACCACTTGCTCGACCTGTAGCGTCCATAACCGCTCGGCGCCCTCAAAAGCCTGGATGGCAGGGCTGTCTAACAGTACCTCGGCACGCCCGTACAGCTGCAGCACGTTGCCGTTGCTGAAGTCGATGAACAGCAAGCCTGCCTGCGGGTTGACCAGCAGGTTGCCCAAGGTGTTGAAGTGCAGGTTGCCGGCATAGTCGGGAATGGTCAGAAGGCTGCCTTCGACCTTGATGAACCCTGGCCGGCCTCCCCGGTGGGAGACATCCACCGAGCGCTGGTCGTTTCCGTGCTCGACATAGCTGGCGACAAAGAAGGTATCGGCGCCTTGGATCATGCTCGCTGTCGTCGCATCCAGTGTTGTCGCATCAACGCGCCCCTGGCTAGGTTCGTCGACACGCGTGTAGTCACGCAGCTGAATGTACTGCGGGCAATTGCCGAACGACTGCCCCACGGCCACTTGCAACTGCCCTTGTGCAGCTTGGCTGATTTGCCCGTTGATACGATTGCGCCTACGGGTGTGCAGCTCGATGCCCAACAGGCCGACCGCCTGCCCAGCGGCCAAACCGGGGGTAGCTGGGTCATCTGCAGGCAACGTGGCGTCGATCGTCAGTACTCGCGGGTCGGGCGAGCTTACAAAGCCCTCCGGCCCCTCCAACAGGGTGGCCCAAGGCCGACCTTGGGCGTCCACACTGGCGGCGACCATGAACGGCAACTGGTGATAGAAAATACGGTGCTGGTCGGGCATGTGGTCACGAATGACCTTTTGCCCGAACGCCTCCATGCGCTCTGCTACACCGACCTTTTCCTGTAGAGCTTTCTCGCCCGCATGCCAGGGCGAGGGGCGGTGGTCCGGGGGCTGTTGCATGGTGGCGTTCCTCGCGATTGCGGGGTATCAGGCGCTGGTCTGCAGCCCGATCACAGTGCGTGGCATCGGCACGAAGCCCGGCAGTGTCTCGATCCGTGCCAACCAGTTGCGCACATTGGCATAGGGCTCCAGCGACACGTTGCCTTCTGGCGCGTGAGCGATGTACGAGTAGTTGGCAATATCAGCGATGGTGGCTGTGTCACCCGCCAGGAATGACCTGTTGGCCAGCTCCGCATCGATCACCTTGAGCAGCGTGTGGGCCCGGGCAATCACTTCGTCGGTATTGAATGAGGCCCCGAACACCGTGACCAGTCGGGCTGCGGCAGGGCCAAAGGCCAGCGGGCCGGCAGCGACCGACAACCAGCGTTGCACACGGGCGGCAGCTGCTGGCTCTTCGGGCAACCAAGTACCGTTGTCATACTTTTTCGCCAGGTAGACGAGGATGGCATTGGAATCGGCGATTACCGTGCCGTTGTCATCAATGACCGGGACTTGGCCGAACGGGTTCAGGGCGAGGAATTCCGGCTGCTTGTGCGCGCCTTTGGCCAGGTCGACGAACACCAGCTCGGTCGGCAGGTTCAGCAGCGAAAGCATCAATTCGATGCGATGGGCATGGCCAGACTTGGGGAAATTATAGAGTTTGATCGGGTTCGACATGGGCTGGGCTCCTGGTCAGCACCGGGGTGGGCTGATGGAGCACATCCTGCACTGGATCGGCTGGCAGCAGAATCAGCGCGCAGGGGAAACCATAATTTCGCCGAGCGGAATAATGGTTTCCATCCTCTGGCGCAGGCGCCTTCAGGTGGGCACTAGCCAAGCAACTGTCAGATCAGTGCGTTTTTTTGAAGTATCGGAACAGCCCGCGCGCTGCCTCGACCACCTGCGGCACGCAGGCCTGGATATCCTCGTCGCTCATTTGGTCCAACAGCTCGAAGTTATCTTCCAGCCCATGCAGCGAAATGGCCTTGAGCAACCGGTCCTGCTCCGGTGGCAACTCGCCCCAGCCGGCAATCTGGGTACCGCGCATGTAGCCAAAGCACCACTCTTCCATTACGACCACAGTGCCTTGCTCACTCTCGCTTTCCTCGAACAGCGGCTCGAACTGGCCAACGTCATCATTCAGTTCTTCTGCCACCTGGCTGGCATAGCGCAGCATCAGTGCCGTGTAGGCCTCTTCATGCGCAGGTTTCTTGAACTTCGGCACCTTGCCACCCGCCACCGCTGGCAACCAATGCTCCGGGGTCACGGTGACCGGGGAGCTGGCCAGTGCGGTAAAGAACCCATTGAGTTCGGACAGGTTAAGTACCGAGTAGTCGTTACCGTAGGTGATCAGCAGGTCTTCGAGGCGGTCGAGTTCTTTTTCGCTGAGTGCGGGGAGCATGGGTGAGAATCCTGAGAAGCAAAAGTGTGCACCCTAGCACATGCCGCCACGCTTGTAGGAGCAGCCTTGTGCTGCGAAGAGGCCCGTACGGCTGACAGTGATGTGTCGGCTATACGGGCCTCTTCGCAGCACAAGGCTGCTCCTACAGGGATCGCGTGGTGCTTGTTTTTGGCGCCACAAAGACAAAACCCCTACCTGCATGTGCAGATAGGGGTTTTGCGAAATGAATCTTGACGATGACCTACTCTCACATGGGGAAACCCCACACTACCATCGGCGATGCATCGTTTCACTGCTGAGTTCGGGATGGGATC